>JBGSLS010000038.1:0-81243 GCA_041740575.1 Chitinophagaceae bacterium
ACCCGTGTGCACGAACTATTGCCAAACAACTGGAAAGAATACCAGCCCGAATCCGTTACCGCTGACGAAATACTGGCATAAGATGTTATAGGCGAAAAAAGTGACATCACAAATACGTAGCTATGTCGTGTGTTTACGAAACTCACACACTTTTTCTGCCTTTCGGTGAACTTTTTGTCCATCAAGGGTATCAATCTTGGGGATGCATGGTGTGTCGGTTAAAATGGTTTGAATTGAATCATTAGTTTTTTGTACAAAAGAATTATTTGAGGTGGATTTTGAAAATTGGAATAGGCCTATTGATGCAAGGATAATAATGATGGTGAGAAATCTTGCCATTTCAATGTTATTTTGTGTTTAAGTCATGTAAAATTAAGTTCATTCTTCGACACTGGGTTTTACATTGAATAAAACTTTTCCTTTCTGAATCTCTATAAATTGGATTTCGCCAAGTAGATCTAATTCATAGTTATTGTCAACTCCCAGCAATTAAGGATAAATATGGGTTTCTAGTTTACTTGCGTAGGCTTCAAATTCGCTTTCAATATCATACCCAATAAAAATATTATTAGCAGGATGTGCATTTTGAAACTGTTTCTTAATGAAATCCCGAATAGATCGTGAAATACTAAATGAGTATCCATCCATTTGCCTCTAAACATTTATCCTGATAGCATTCAAAATCGAAAGTGTTATGTGTCATAGATATGAGAATAAGCAATGAGGATTTTTTGCCAATAAAGCCCCGCATCACTTTTTCACCTACATTTATTGCCACATCTTCAAACTAACTTATGGTAAAATTTTTCAGCCTTTTCTTTACGCTTTTTATAGGTGCGCATTGCTACGCCCAAAAAACCTTTATCCATTGCGGAAAACTCATTGATCCTGCTAACAGCCGTACCGAAACCCAAATGACAATTGTGGTAGAAAATGGTAAAGTAGTAAGTGTGGCCAAAGGTTATACCAACCCGGGGGTAGGGGAAGCGGTAATCGATTTGAAAAAACAAACAGTAATGCCCGGGTTGATTGATATGCATGTACATCTTGAAAGTGAAACCCGAAGGGGTAATGTGGCAGATAAGTTCATATTAAACCCGGCTGATATAGCCTTTGGCAGTACTACTTATGCTAAAACTACGCTGATGGCGGGCTTTACCACCGTACGCGATTTGGGTGGCAGTGGTGTAAATACTGCATTACGTAATGCCATCAACCGGGGTACTATTATAGGTCCACGGATTTTTACGGCTGGAAAATCTATTGCAACTACCGGTGGCCATGCAGATCCTACCAATGGGTATAGAAAAGACCTTATGGGCGATCCTGGGCCAAACGAAGGCGTAATTAACGGGCCGGATGAAGCGTTTGCAGCGGTTCGGCAGCGCTATAAAGATGGCAGCGATTGCATAAAAATTACAGCAACCGGTGGTGTGCTGAGCCAGGCAAAAGATGGCGCCAATGCACAGTTTACAGAAGAAGAAGTAAAAGCAGTGGTTATTGCGGCAAAAGATTATGGATACAAAGTAGCTGCGCATGCCCATGGACCGGAAGGTATAAAAAGGGCCATTCGCGGAGGGGTAAATAGTATTGAACACGGTACGTTTATGGACGATGAAGGGATGGAGCTTGCCAAACAATATGGCACCTATCTTGTGCCTACTATTACAGCAGGCAAATCCGTGGCTGACAGCGCAAAAATTGCCGGTTATTACACAGATATCGTTACACCAAAGGCCCTGGCCACCGGCCCCCAAATACAAGCTACTTTTGCCAAAGCTTATAAAGCCGGGGTGAAAATTGCGTTTGGAACCGACGCGGGTGTATTTGCTCATGGAAAAAACTGGATGGAATTTATTTACATGACCGAAGCGGGTATGCCTGCCATGGAAGCGCTGCGGGCAGCTACTGTAAACGCTGCGGATTTGCTGGGGCAATCTGCCAATTTGGGCAGCCTGGCACCGGGTAAGTACGCGGATATTATTGCCGTTCAGGGTGATCCGTTTACCGATATAAAAGTGATGGAAAAAGTAACTTTTGTTATGAAAGAAGGAAAGGTTTTTAAGCAATAAGTAAATGTCATTTTCATAAAGTGATTAGACCATTCAGGTGAAAGTTTGCAATTTTGCATCCTAAACAATTCGCACTTGGCTACTCCCAAACTTACACCGGCACAAAAACTTGCTATTAATTATTACAGGGCAAAACTCAACCTGTTGAATGTGGTTTCGCCTGGATTAGCCGCGCATGAAACCTTCGATTTGTTTACCAAACCTTATGGAAGGCCGCGTAAAACGAGGAAAACAACCTGGTTTACAAAGGCAGAACCGCTCAAATTGGTGAGTGATGGATTGAAACTTACCGGCTATAAATGGCGTGCAAAGCCCGGCAATGATAAAAAACTACTCATCATCCATGGATTTGCGGGGAGTGTGGGTTCATTTGACCGCTATTTAAGCGCTTTACTACCTGCCGGCTACGATGTGTATGCCTACGATGCACCCGGACATGGTGGCAGCGATGGCAGCCGTTTAAACACCGCTATTTATGTCGGGGTAATTGAAGATGCCATGGAAGCCCATGGCCCGTTTGATGCTTTTATGGCGCATAGCCTTGGCGGATTGTCGCTTATGCTTGCTTTACACCGTGTAACCTTTCCCAACAGGCCCAAAGTGGTGCTAATTGCCCCTGCAACCGAAAGCACCACGGCAGCCAATCAGTTCTTTTCTTTTTTACAATTGCCCGGAAGCCTTCGTACCGCCTTTGAAACCTATGTGGAAAAACGCGGCGGGCAACCCCTTGCATGGTACAGCATCAGCCGGGTTTTGGGCGAAGTAAAGGCCGATATCCTTTGGCTGCACGATGAAAATGATACTACTACACCCATAAAGGATGTTTACCCTTTACTCCAAAAGGGGCTTCCCAACGTTCATTTTCATTTTACCGAAGGATTGGGCCATAGTGGCATTTATAAGGATAATAAGGTGAAAAAACGCATCATTGAATTTCTATCCCAGGCATAAGGTAAGGCGGCTTGAAAGGTCTTATTTCATGGAAAAATGCTCCGTTTTTGTAAAGTGCACTAATATTGCGCCTGATTTTACTTGTGAACCTATCCCGTTTTTAGGAAACTAAACCGGATACATTTATACGATATGGCAAAAAACTTACTGATTGTAGAAAGCCCCGCAAAAGCCAAAACCATTGAAAAATTCCTTGGTAAAGATTTTCAGGTGAAAAGCTGTTATGGTCATATACGCGACCTTGTAAAGGACGATATGGGTGTGGATGTATTGAATGGTTTTAAGCCCCGATACATTGTTCCGGATGAGAAGCAGAAAGTGGTTAGCGAACTACGAAAATTGGCAAAATCGAGCGAAGAAGTATGGTTAGCAAGTGACGAAGACCGCGAAGGGGAGAGCATTAGCTGGCATTTATGTGAAGTGCTGGACCTGGACCCCGCTACTACAAAACGTATCGTTTTTCATGAGATTACCAAGCCTGCTATTCAAAAAGCCGTTGCAAACCCGCGTATTTTGGATATGAATCTGGTAAATGCGCAACAAGCCCGACGTGTAGTAGACAGGATTGTGGGTTTTGAAATAAGCCCTGTGCTGTGGCGCAAAATTGGTATGCAGCGCAGCTTGAGCGCAGGCCGTGTACAAAGCGTGGCGGTAAGGCTTATTACAGAAAAAGAAAGGGAAATCAATCATTTTATCTCCGAAAGTCAGTTCCACATTAAGGCGCAGTTTGGCGCCATGGACGCTGTTTTTAAAAAAGAAGTTCACTTTTTTGCCGAAGGCCATAAATACAAGGATCAGCAAGGGGCTGAAGTGTTTTTGAAAAGTTGTATTGGCGCCACATATAAGGTTAATGATATTACCGTAAGGCCGGGTAAACGTACACCTGCTGCGCCTTTTACCACAAGTACCTTACAACAGGAAGCAAGTCGTAAATTAGGTTATGGTGTGGCCAAAACCATGCTGATTGCTCAAAAGCTTTACGAAAGCGGGCATATAACTTATATGCGTACCGATAGCGTAAACCTGAGTGATACCGCACGCGAGGAAATTGCGGCAGAAATTACCAAGGCTTATGGCAAAAATTACCTGCAGTCGCGCCATTACAAAAACAAGAATGAAAATGCGCAGGAAGCACACGAAGCCATTCGGCCCACTTATATGGAAAACCATACCATTAATGATGGTGAAGGCAAGCGTTTATATGAATTAATCTGGAAACGTACCATTGCTTCGCAAATGGCAGATGCGGTTACCGAGAAAACAACGGTAAAGATTGGTATCAGTACCAACAGTGAAGCCTTGACGTCGAGCGGTGAAGTGATAAAATTTGATGGTTTCTTAGCGGTATACTCCGAAGGAACCGATGATGAAGATGAGAACGAAGAAGGCCGGTTGCCTAACCTGAAAGAAGGACAGCAGCTTGACTTTATGAAAATGACGGCTACTGAAAAATTCAGCCGCCCATCTGCACGCTACACGGAAGCTTCTTTGGTTAAAAAGTTGGAAGAACTCGGTATTGGTCGTCCTTCTACCTATGCACCAACCATAAGTACCATACTTAAGCGTAATTATGTAGAAAAAAAGGATAAGGAAGGCGAACAGCGTACCATCCGCATATTGGAATTGGCCAACAGCCATGTGGAAAGCCGTATGGAGCAAGAAACCTTTGGCACAGAAAAATCTAAGTTGTTTCCAACTGATCTCGGATTTGTAGTAACCGATTTTCTGAATAAGCATTTCGAAAATGTGATGGACTACAACTTCACAGCAAACATTGAAGAGCAGTTTGATAAAATAGCCGCAGGCAATCAGCAATGGCAGAAAATGGTGGATGGTTTTTATCATCCGTTTCATAAAGAGGTAGAAGAAACGCTTGAGACTGCAGAACGTGCGACCGGTGAGCGCTTTTTGGGTGAAGACCCGGTAACCCGCAAGCCCGTAATTGCACGCATGGGCCGCTATGGCGCCATGATACAGATTGGCAGTACTGATGAAGAAGAAAAGCCACGCTTTGCGAGTTTAAAAACCAACCAAAGCATTGAAACCATTACGCTTGAAGAAGGGCTGGAATTGTTTAAACTTCCGCTAAGCCTTGGCATGCACGAAGGCAAAGAGTTGGTAATAGGTATTGGCCGTTTTGGTCCTTATGTAAAGTTTGGTGAAGATTTTATTTCCTTACCCAAAGGTGAAGATCCGCTGAGTGTGGATATGGATAGGGCACTTGTTATCATTGCTGAAAAGCAACTTGCAGATGCTCCCATTGCTACTTTTCAGGATCAACCTGTTACAAAGGGAAAGGGAAGGTTTGGCCCTTTCATAAAATGGAACGACCTGTACATTAATGTACCACGCCGTTTTAATTTTGATGCACTCAGCCAATCCGATGTAAACGAACTGATTGAACAAAAGATAGACAAGGAAGCCAACCGTTACATTCAGCAATGGGCTGATTTGAAACTGAGTATTGAAAACGGCCGTTGGGGTCCTTATGTGCGCCATGGTAAAAAAATGTTGAAGCTAAGCCGCCCTGGTAAAAGCAAGTTTACCCCCGAAGAAGCAGCCGTGCTAACGGTAGATGAAGTAAAGGCTATCGTAGAAGCGCAGGTGCCGGGTGCTTTTGATAAAAAGGTAGCAGTGAAAAAAGCAGCCACTAAAAAGGCCGCGCCAAAGAAAGCGGCTGCGAAAAAAGCAGCACCGAAGAAGTTTGTGAGGAAGTAAATAAAAGGAAATTTTCATTTTTTTATGTAAGGACATCAGGTAATAACATTTGAATATTTTGCAGATCTAATTTTAGGTACAGATTGAATGCAATTCATATTGAATCCTTGTACTTACCACAAGATGATTGATACGACCCCTCTGGGGTCGAACTTTTGCTTCGGTTTATTTTTTTACAAATATGTGACCCCGCTGGGGTCTATTATCAATTCCAATAAAGCCAAAGCCTATAATGGGTTAAACAATATTCTAATTCGCCCGCTTAGAAATTTCAATCTTAAAACAGACATATTGCCAACAGTATGTGGCTCATATTTGATAGGTCGTATACCCATGCAGCCGATCCAGACCCCAGCGGGGTCATATCTTTATAGAAGGAAGAATATGCAATACAACCCGACCCCAGCGGGGTCGAACTCCGATGTTGGTGTTTGGCAGTTGATAAAGTTTGTATATAGTTTAAGAGAAATGGTTCTTATATCCACAAATCTTTACAAGAAAAAATAGGTGTCATTGGAAGCTCGATTATCCTATTTTATTTTTCTAAGACAAAGGCTGCATTGTTTAATTTCTTCCAGACTTTTGCATCCAACAAGCCAACTTACCTGTCTCGGATCTAACCCAGATTGTGTCGTTTTCAAACTTTACAAATTGTTCCTTTGGATTTGGAATAAAACTTGCATCACTCAGTGGGCAAATTGCCATAAATCTACCCGAATCGACCTTTAAATTAGTAATAGGATCATATAATACTAAATTTGCAATGTTCATGTGCGGATTAAGATATTCAACTAAAACATAAATACCTCCGCTGCTTCCAGGCACGAAGAATGCTTCTGAAGGAATAATATTTATAGGCTTCGGGTTGCTTTTTTTATTTTGATATTCATTGCATCCCTGTGTACCTAATACCACTACGGCCATGAGCAATACCCTTGTTATCATATCAAATTCAATTTAAGCTGTTTTATT
The DNA here is from genome assembly GCA_041740575.1 of Chitinophagaceae bacterium. Taxonomy (GTDB): domain Bacteria; phylum Bacteroidota; class Bacteroidia; order Chitinophagales; family Chitinophagaceae; genus Phnomibacter. Next base: position 6,714 of record JBGSLS010000038.1, read on the forward strand.
CAGAGTGTGGGAACCTAACACTTCAGGATTCACACAATGCGGCATTTTCCCATTGCGGTAAAATGCAATGATGTTTTCTGCTGCAAGCCTTGCCATTCCATTACGTGCTTCTATGGTTGCAGAACCAATATGGGGAAGCACAGCCACATTAGGCATCGCAAGCAAGGGATTATCGGACATCATAGGTTCAGGGTTGGTTACATCCAGCCCGGCACCCCAAATGATGCCTTCCTGCAAAGCCTTAATAAGGTCAGGTTCATTATGAATATCGCCTCTTGCCGTATTAATAAAAATCGCAGTGGATTTCATTTGTTGAAAAACATCCCTATCAAAAATGGCTCTTGTTTCGCTGCTTAATACACTGTGTACGGAAAGCACATCACTCTGTTCAAGCAATTCCGAAAAGGAAACATACCGTGCATTGAATTTTTGTTCCGCTTCGGGGTTCCTGTTCCGGTTGTGATAAATGACCTGCATGCCATAGGCACCCGTGCAACGTTGCGCCATCACCATGCCAATGCGGCCCATTCCGAATATGCCTAACGTTTTGCCGGTAAGTTGCTGTCCCAGGTTTTTCAGCGGCTCAAACTGTTTCCATTCGCCCTGCAAAATGGATTTGTGCATGAAAAACATTTTTCTTGAAACCGCAATCATCAGGCCAAAGGCAACATCGGCTGTGGCTTCACTCAGCACATCTGGGGTATTGCCCACCGGGATCCCGAGTTTGGTAGCTTCGGCTACATCAATATTATCGTACCCTACTGCAAATTGTGCAATGATATCAAGGTGACTGCATGCATTGAAAAAGGTTTTGTCCAGTTTGTCGGCACCGAGTGAAAGCAGGGCATTCACATCCTTGCATCGGCTAATCAATTCAGGTTGGGTCATAGGGCCCGCGCCTTCCCATTCGGTTACATCAAACCCTGCATTTATGAGCATTTCTTTTGCCAATGCAGGGACAATGCGGGTGATTAAAACTTTTTTGGCCATTCATCAAAAGTAGTTATTTAACGTTACGGGTAGCCTGTTTGACCTTTTTTCTAAAACCCTAACTTATATTTATCGCATCTTCGAATATTCAAATCGTTTCTTTATAAAAATCTCCAATGCTTTGGCGGGACTTATCATTACCATTATTGTTGTTTTCATAGGCATCTTTCTTGCCTTATCGCGACCTAAAAAGAAACCGGTTGCGGTGGTTTCTGAAACGATTGAAGACACATTACAACAAAAGGTTGCTTACTATGCCCGATTGAGTCCTGATGAAAAATTGCGTTTTCAAAAAGAAGTGGACGAATTTATACGGGATGTAAAAATAACAGGTGTAAAAACCGAAGTTTCTGATGAAGACCGGGTGCTGTTAGCTGCAAGCGCGGTAATTCCCATTTTTTCATTTCCCGGTTGGAAGTATCCTAACCTGAATGAAGTGCTTATTTACCCCGATATTTTTGATGATACTTTCAATTTGGATGAAGCTAATACCGATCGCAATATACAAGGAATGGTAGGCACCGGTGCTTTGCATAGAATGATGATTATTTCTCAAACATCATTACGAAATGGCTTTGCCAATAAAACAGATAAAGAGAATACAGCCATACACGAATTTATTCACCTGATCGATAAAACCGATGGTGAAATTGATGGTATTCCTGAGTTTTTACTCCGCAAAGAACTGGTAAGTCCATGGCTGAAACTCATGCTTGAAAAAATTCAGGCCATTAAACAAAAAGAAAGTGATATGAATCCATACGGCGCTACTAATGAAGCTGAGTTTTTTGCTGTCGCATCTGAATATTTTTTTGAAAGGCCTATACTTTTTCAACAAAAGCACCCGAGGTTATATGAACTAATGGAAAAGATTTTCAGGCAAAGTCCTGTGACAGATAGTGGTAAAAAAACTGTTTTAATTGGAAATCCCAAATAATACTTTATTCTCGTGTTCTATAATTGAAAACAATCAATTCATCTTTACTCAATTTTTATGATTCGCTTTCTTCCACTTTTATGCATATTTTTTACTTCCGCGGTATTTGCACAAGTAGGCCAACCCGATTCGCTCCTTCCCTACACCGTTACGCTTGAGCAGGAAGTAAGAACCGATAGTTTTGTTTTTGTTGGCAAGTCATATGCTTTACCGCGCAAGTGTAATAGGAAGAATCAATCAAATTGCTGTTCCTACCGATCCAATCCCGATCAGGTGGGTTGTTATGATGGAACCACTATGTCATGGTCGTACATTCCCAATGAGGAAATTGCAAAAATGAATGTAGAAAGTTTGGTGGCGCAAAGCGAAAAGCAAATGAAAAAATTTATCGCTACCCAAAGAACTTTTTATGTAATGGGAAAGGAAGTAACAGGGTATCAGATAAGCTATGAAACGATGGAAGGAACCTTGGGTAATAGGATAATTACTTCGGGTGTAGTAGATGGACAGGCAGTTTTAATCGACATGCTAAGTGCGATCCCGTTAAAGAAAAATAAAGATATCCAATCGGTTTTCAGGCAGATTATTCGGTTGAAGGAATAATGATAAATACAGGTGCCTGCATCAAGGATTTGGGTGCGTAAGCATTTTTGGCTTGCGAGGATGTTGGGAAGTAAGAAATAAGCAATAATAAATAAGGAATAAGGAAGTGGGGAAACAGGAATAAGTAAATGAGTCAATAAGAGGGTAGTAAGTAGTGAATGGGTCTTTCACGTTTATCTTTTTACCTTTCACGTTTTACGCTGAAATTATTTCCGTTTTCTTTAAAAACCGCCAATTGCAAAAAATAGAAGAAGCGGTTAAACCAAGCACCAAACCAAGCCAAATACCCGATGCACCCATGCCACGGTTAAAAGCAAACCAATAACCAACAGGTATGCCAATACCCCAATAGGCTAAAGCCACGAGCAAGGTAGGCAGCTTCACATCGCGGATGCCGCGTAGTAATCCTACACCAATGGTTTGCGTTGCATCCGATACCTGGAAAATAGCGGCAAAGAGTAATAATCCCGCTGCCATACTAATAACGGCAGGTTCGTTGGTGAAAATGAGCGGCAGTTGGTCGCGTAATAAGATAAAGTAAAGCACACAAAACAGTCCGTAACCAATACCACCATAAATTGTACTTATCCCAATACGCCGCATAGCATGGTTATCACCCCGGCCAAAGGCATGGCTAACCCTGATGCTGCCACCCATGGCCAACCCAAGCGATGCCATAAAACTAAATGATGCAATATTGAGTGCGATTTGGTGGGCTGCCTGCGAAGTAGCCCCTAACCACCCAATCATAATACCCGAAACGGCAAAAGCCCCCATTTCCATAGCATATTGCATTCCGCTGGGAATGCCAATTTTAAGGAGTTCCTTTTGTTGGGTCCATTTTAATTGCCATGCCTGCCTGCTTGCAGCAATATACCGTTTGTAAGCCGGGTGGTATAAAACGATAATAATTATAACCACTGCTGAAAGTACCCGGGTAAGCAGCGTAGCCACTCCGGCGCCGTATAATTCCATTCTTGGAACGCCCAGTTTTCCATAGATGAATATCCAGTTAAGAAAGGCATTTACCGGTAGGGTAGCAAGTGCAAGGATCATGCCTGTTTTGGTCATTTCCAGCGCATCGCTGAATTGTTTTACGCTTAAAAAAATAATCATGGGTATGAGCGACCAGGCCATCACCTTGAAATAAGGTTGTGCAAGGGTGGCTACTTCCGGGTCTTGCCCAAGGTTGTTGAGCAAAGGCGTGCCGGCAATACATAGTAAAGCTACCAGCAGGGTAGCAATGGTGCACTGCCATACCCCATTGTACAATACCTGCGATGCGGTAACGGCATCCTGCCGGCCACGGGCAATGGCTACCAACGGGCTAATCGCCATAGTAAGTCCAATGCAAATAATTTGTGGAATACCAATGGCATTTAAAGCGAGTGATGAAGCGGCCAACTGTTTATAGGTAATGGCACCTACCATGGCACTGTCAATTAAACCCAGCGCAATCTGCGCCATGTTGGTAATTATAATAGGGATGGAAAGCCGGAGGGTGGCCCATAATTCATTGCGCATGCGGCGGCGAAGGTAGAATGTGGATGGCTTCCAAGTTCAAAATTGAAATGTGGCAGTAAAAAATTGTTCATTTTTAGCCAATTGCTATGTAACTGTTTAATTTGATACGTTATAATTTGCTTTTATTTATCTTAAAAAGTAATTTTATGGAATCTTTCTCGTCTAACGATTATGTTTTCCTGATTACTTGGTGTACCTTTGCAGCCCCGTAATTGTAAGTTATACACATTGTTAAAAAATAATCGGGAGCGAGATAGGATAAAATCCAACTTTTGGCATTATATTTCGTTGTAAATCAGTTTTTTAGATATGAGGCAATTAAAAATCGCTACCCAGATTACCAACCGGGATTCGCAGGCAGTAGAAAAGTATCTTCAGGAAATTTCCAAAATCGGTATGATTACACCGGAAGAGGAAACCATTTTGGCCCAACGGATCAAAATGGGAGATCAGCGTGCTTTAGAGCGCCTCACAACTGCTAACCTGCGTTTTGTGGTATCGGTAGCGAAGCAGTATCAACACCAGGGCTTGTCCCTAAGTGACCTCATTAATGAAGGTAACCTCGGGCTGATAAAAGCAGCCCAGCGCTTTGATGAAACCAAGGGTTTCAAATTCATCTCTTACGCCGTATGGTGGATTCGCCAATCCATCCTGCAAGCGTTGGCAGAGCAAGGACGACTTGTCCGCCTGCCTCAAAACAAAATTGGCACCTACAACAAGGCTAACAAAGCCTACATGGCTTTCGAGCAGGAGCATGAACGCGAACCTTCTACTGAAGAACTCGCCGAAATTCTCGAAATGAGCGAAACCGAAATCAACAACATTTTCCAGAGCAACACCCGCCACAGCAGCCTCGATGCCCCCGTGCACGAAGCAGAAGATGTAGCCATGGGTGACCTGCTCGAAGGTAGCGAAGACACTGACGACGACGTTATGAAAGACTCGCTGCGTGAAGAAATCCGCAGGGTGCTGAAATCCCTCAGCCCACGCGAAGCCGAAATTGTGGCGGCTTATTTTGGCCTTGATGGCGAAAATGGTGTTACCATTGAGCAAATCGGTCAGAAGTACGATCTTACCAAAGAACGTATCCGCCAAATTAAAGAACGTGCCATTAAGCGCTTACAAAAAGCGCGCTACAGCAACTCGCTGAAGGCATATCTTGGTTAATGCATAAACATCAACGTCCCATTCTTGCTGAATGTAGACGTTGGGGAAACTAATCCCAACGTCCCCTTCCTAAGGTCAGGGAGACGTCGGGGAAGACACAGGGATAGAATGTACGGATTTTGTTCCTGTTACAGGGAATGAAAGCACGACATGAACCTTCCGGAATTTTCCGGAGGGTTTTTGTTTTTTGGTGAAATCCTAAACTTTTTCCTAAAACTCCTTTTGGTACATTTTCAATTATTCTATTGGCAACTTAATGGAAAAAATGGTGCCTTCTCCTTCTTTGGATGTTACCTCCATTTTGCCATTATGCGCTTTTGTAATTATATCATAGCTAATAGATAGCCCAAGCCCGGTACCTTCTCCGGTAGGCTTGGTGGTAAAAAAGGGTTGAAATATTTTGGAAAAAATTTTGGATGGGATACCAGCACCATTATCTTCCACAGCTATTACGGCCATATTCCCTTCCCGGTGTAAGGATAATGTTACCAAGGGTTCATAAGAAGGGTCGTTGCTATTTTGTTGCTTTTGCCAAACGGCATAAAAAGCATTGTTGCAAATATTTATGAGTACCCGGTTAATTTCCTGTGCAAAAACAGGTACAAGTGGCAGGTCTTTACATGCTATAAAATGGAAATTAGCATAGGTAAGTTTGTTTTTTGCCTTTTGTCCATGAAAACTAAGTCGTACACTTTCTTCAGCAATTTCATTCAGGTTTGCCGGTTCTTTTCTACCAGTTCCCATTTTTGTATGTTCAAGCATGGATTTTACAATATTATCTGCCCGTTTACCATGCTGATGAATCTTCTTTAGGTTTTCCTTTATTTCGGATGCTATAGCTTCGGCCTCCTTCGTATTGCCTTCGTTAAATACCTGTTCCATTTCATCAAACAACTCAACACTTACTTCGGAAAAGTTATTGATAAAGTTGAGCGGGTTTTGGATTTCGTGGGCTATACCCGAAGTCATTTCACCCAATGATGCCATTTTTTCGCTTTGTATGAGTTGTTGTTGGGTGCTTCTTAAATCGGAAAGCGAAACCTGTAGGGCGTCTTTTTGATTGTTCAGTTCATGGGTGCGTTCAGTTACTTTTTGTTCCAATAATTGGTTTTGTTCAGCAAGTAGTTGCTGCTTTTGCTCCATCATGGATTGCAAATTTTTCTGATATACCAATTTTTTGCGTTGGCTCGTAACAAAGGCAATAATAAAGCTTGTAAAAAGCAATAACATGGCCCCAATGCCAATAAAAATGCGGGTTTCAATGCTTATTTGTAAAAGGAACATAAATGGCCTTGGTTATAAAAAGTATAAAAATTATGTAAGCATAGTTATGTACATCCCATATTTTATTAGCAAGTTCCCGGTTTTCTTCCAAAAGCGGTTTGTAAAGCAGAAAAATGAAAAAGTTTACCACTGCAAACAAGCTAATGCCGGTTACTACCCAAAAATCTTTTTGTTGGCTGAAACGTGGGGTATCACTTTTAAGAATGGATAAATAGTAAAGCATACAAAAGAAGAGCAGGAAGAAGGATTCACCCGACATCATATCGCTGCTGATATAATTTATATTGAAAAAACTATCAATAAAACTGAAGTAGAATAGGGTTATTATAGAAAATACTATAACCAGTAACTTTTGCAACCATCGGTAATCCTGTTGCTTAAGCATGAAAAAAAATACCGCAAAACAAATAAATCTTGAAAGGGATTGAATATTATAAAAAACAGTATTACTGAGATATTCCTTTGGAATAATATCCAAAAAAAGCCACATACCGTCGGAAATTAAGTTGCAAAAAAATGCAATCCATAAATAAATGAATACCGGCCGCATAAATTCCGGTTGAATCCTTTTGGTTAAATAGCCGGTTAAAGGAAAAACCAAAATCCATACTTCAGACCAATCAATCAGGTATTGCAGGAAGTCCATAATTATTACCGCTTACTAATTTTTGCAACTAAGATATTTTGTTTTTTGAGATATTGTCGTATTTTGTTCTTTGATGATAGGTTTTAGCTGTAAAGGCTCGGGAAAAAAAATGTTAGAATATGGATTTAGATTGGGTTCAGGACTTTTTTTAATCACTTTAATTTCTTCATTCTTATGCAAAATTTCATTTCAAACCCGAAAGGGTCATTACTGATTTCCACCTTAATTCTATTGCTTGTTGGCTGTAATTCAAAGCCTGAGCCAGAAAAAGTTAATGATAAGGGAGACCCGGAAACAAAAGTTGAGCGACTGCAAATAAGTGGGAAATACCATTATTTATATTGCACCAAGGCAGATTTTCTTGCACTTAAAGAACGAACCGGTATAAATTTAAAAAATGGTAAAGGGTTATTGTTGCTAAAGAATAACCTTACAGATTCTGGTATTACACTTCACGGCTGGACATATAAAATCGCGGATACGGTATTTAGTGAAACTCCAAACATAAAATTTAGTGTGGGCAGTGATACATTAACTTTTCAAACAGGTTCTTATATGGGGGATTATATTTTAGCATGGAAGGATATTAAAGAGATTAGGAAACAACTTAAAGGTAATAGTAACTATAAGTTTGTTGTTTTTCAACCTTACTATTATGACATAGGCAAGACTCAGGTGGCTTACCAAATTCATTTTTCAGAGGTCCCACTTTCGGCAAACGTAATACCGCGTGAAAAAATTATTTCATTTGGCAAAATTCTTAATCCTATTCCCCCCGGCGGTGGTAATGCATTTGATGAATAGCAATTAAATAGATTATATTCTTCCTATATTAGCCCCATGAAAATAAGAATGTTATTTTTTTCAATGGGGCTAATTTTTTGCTTTATTGCAAGTGCCCAGGATAAAGTTATTAGCCGTAAGCTGTTTTTTACGAACGATACCATATTAGATGTTATCCTTAAAACGGATATGAAAAGGTTGGCGGCCCAAAAAAAGGAGCCTTCTTATCAAAAAGCCGTACTTATAATGCCACAAGGAGAGGGCAAGCCTGAAATTTCGGGAGATGTCAGGGTTAGACTCAGGGGTAATTTCCGCCGCGAGAATTGCCGGATCGCATCCTTAATGGTTGATTTTTATAAAGAAGATTCAACATCTAAGCTAAAAAACTTAAAAACGATGAAATGGGTGGCACCCTGCGAAAGGGGCTATTACCAGGAACAATTTGTTGTTAAGGAGTTTCTTACCTACAAAATGTATCAGTTATTTACAGATATGAGTTTTAGGGTCAGGATGTTACGGATTACTTTCCAGGATGAAAATGGAAAAGCTAAAGACTATACCCAATATGGATTTGCTATTGAAGATGTGGACGATATGGCAAAAAGAAATGGTATGGTGGAAGAAGATGACCGCAAATACCAAACAGAACAAACCGACAGGTACTACGGTACGCTTGTATCCATGTTTCAATATATGATTGGCAACACTGATTATGGAGTGCCTGTGTACCACAACATAAAGTTGCTGTTACCAAAAGATTCACCTAACGTAAGGCCCTATATTGTTCCGTATGATTTTGACTACTCTGGGATGGTGAATGCCACTTATGCAGTGCCAAATGAAGAATTGGGTATTACGGCCGTTACCGAAAGGTTGTATAGAGGCTTCCCTAGAGAATTATCTGAAATTAAAGCGATGGCACAACTTTTTGTAGCAAAGAAGGAAAAGATTTACGCCCTTGTGAGTGAAAATGCACTTTTAGCAGCTAATCAAAAAAAGGAGATGACTAATTTTCTTGATTCATTTTATGGAGACATCGCTAAAGATGCAGATTTGGAAAGAATATTTATTAAGGGTGCCCGAAAACAGTAAGACGTTAAGCGATTTTAAACCCTGATATGACAGTTTTTCATCCGAATTTCTGAAATTCGAGAATTTTCTTGTACCTTCATCCTGTTTGTAAAAGGGTATACATGCCAATTCAGTGGTTTTGGAAAGGTAGTAATATGTCGTTTTGCTGCAAACAATTAACAATATACAATCAGAAAACAGTAGGTAACTAAATGGCAAAATCGCAACAAAGCTGGAATAAAAAAGAGCGCGAAAAAAAGAAAATAAAAGAGAGACAAGATAAAGCTGAAAAAATGCAGGAGCGCAAATCCGGCGCAGGTCCCAATGGCAAACGTATGGAAGATATGATGGCCTATGTGGATGAAAACGGAAATCTCGTGGATGCTCCACCGGATCCTTCACGTCGTAAGGAAGTAAATATCGAAGACATTGTAATTGGTGTTAAGAAGCAGGAAGATATGGACCCCGCCGATTTGCTTCGTACAGGCGTCGTTACGTTCTTCAATGAGTCGAAAGGTTATGGATTTATTCGTGACCTGAAAACGCAGGAAAGTGTATTTGTACACGTAAATGGCCTGTTGGAAGCGGTTAAGGAAAATAGCCGTGTTGTTTTTGAAACCGAACGCGGACCAAAGGGTATGAACGCAGTTAGGGTGAAGAATAGTCAGGGGTAGGAGAGGGAAGTCAATGAGTGAATATGTCAATCGGTGAATAGGGCAATCTGTTAAATTGCTTTCGGCATTAAAACTGGATTAAGATACAAAGAAATTACTCAGGTTACATAATAATTTTGGGCAAACATGTCAGATTTTTTTTCTGAGATGTTTGCCCATTATCTTTTGATGCACTTTTTATTGATTTTTAAAAAGAACTATGATGCTGGCATTTTAAAACTTCAAATGCCGCACCGTTAAACCCTGGTTGATGAGTTGTTTTAGCGAGTCAATGCCGAATTTCAGGTGACGATCCACAAACTTGCTGGTCACTTTTTTATCCGAAGCCGCCGTTTTTACACCATCGGGTACCATGGGTTGATCACTTACAAGCAGCAAAGCACCGGTAGGAATTTTATTGTAAAAGCCAACGGTGAATATGGTAGCTGTTTCCATATCAATGCCATAGGCACGTATGCGGGTAAGATATTCTTTAAAAGCTTCGTCATGTTCCCATACCCGGCGGTTGGTGGTGTAAACGGTCCCCGTCCAATAGTCGCAACCCGCATCGCGAATGGTAGTACTGATGGCTTTTTGTAATGCAAATGCTGGCATAGCTGGTACTTCAGCAGGAAAGTAGTCATTGCTTGTTCCTTCTCCGCGAATAGCAGCAATGGGTAACAAGAGGTCGCCCAATTTATTGCGCTTTTTTAACCCGCCACATTTTCCTAAGAACAAAACCGCTTTTGGATTAATGGCACTTAATAAATCCATGATGGTTGCTGCACCCGGGCTTCCCATTCCAAAGTTGATAATTGTAATATTTTCCGCAGTAGCGCATTGCATAGGCATATCCATGCCAATTATGGGTACCTTATTCCATTCGGAAAAAAGCTTAACGTAATTGCTGAAATTGGTAAGCAAAATATATTCACCAAATCCATCTAATGCCTGCCCGGTGTACCGTGGAAGCCAGTTCTCAACGATTTCTTCTTTTGTCTTCATGAATTATTTATTATTTGAGATTATATATTCAGGATTTGAAATTTGCTTACGCATTAAAACATGCTTAATTCACCATTCACTCATTCACTTATTCACTCATTCACTTATTCACTAATTGACTTATTCACTAATTGACTCATTCACCCCATTCACCTTTCACCATCCTGCTAAAGTACCTATTTTTACGCTTTCATGATAAGCATTCAAACAAACCATCTTTCCTTTCGCATACGTGAAGGCTCAAAGGGGGATGAAATATTCGATTCTTTACGAAAAAAATGGGTAGTTCTTACCCCTGAAGAATGGGTGCGTCAATCACTGCTGGGCTATTTGGTAAACGAATTGCGATACCCTGCTTCATTAATTGCAGTGGAAAGGGGGGTTAAAGTGGGTGAGCTCAGTCGCCGGTTTGATGCTATGGTGCATGGTCGTGATGGTAAACCCTGGATGCTGATTGAATGCAAGGCACCCGGTGAACCCATTGACAATGCAGCCGTTTCTCAATTACTGGCCTATCAAAGTATTCTCGGTGCAAAATATTTGTTGCTGGCAAATGGCACCTCTACCCGCTGCTGGGAAATAGCAGCAGCACAAGTAATAGAATTGGATACACTTCCACCCATCAAATAAATATTGTAATCAATCTAACCCATCCTAAACTATTCTAAACCACCCTAAACCATTCTAAACCCTTCTAAACTTTTCTTCATCCTTCTCCCCAATACTCGCTTTATATTTTACATACAGGAACGAAATAGTAAGCAACAATAAACCGAGCGAAATAAACACAATCGTTTTGGTCATTGTATTCATATCTGCAATGTCGTATATAAATAATTTTATGAGTGTAATGCCAAATAAAACAATAGCACCAATACGCAGGTGTTGCCTATGTAAAAAGATACCAAGGCCAATAAGCATTAAAGCATAAAGTCCCCAGAAAATAGTAAGCCCCAATTTGTCAAACTGTGCTATTTCATTGTATTTAAACCAGGTAATTAATTCGCTGCTGCCTGCAACAAGTAAAGTCAGGTGCAACATGAAATCAAACAACAAGGGCGCTTTATATGTATCAGCATAAACCTGTTTACGGTAAAGGAATATTACATACAGCAACAAAGCTGCGCATGCAAAGGTGATATAGCGAATTCTAAAGGCTGTAAATGGAGTGACTATGACCTGTTTGTTTTCTGCATTCAAAATAGCATCACGCATCTGCCCCAGTATATCTATTCCGGTACTTATGAATACTACCCATGCCAGCAGACTTACAACCATCAGGCTATTACTCAATATTTTATTCTTTACATAACGCAGATTTACATAACCAATTATTGCCATAAAACATAAGGTATAATTGAGCGCCCATGTTTTTAGCAGGTTTAAACCCTGGTTATTTTCTATAGCCAAATAAATGCCAGCGTTACTATCGGTTGGCACCATATGTTGCCCATATTGTAATTGCCAGTAATGCACTAACTCCTCACGAAAGGTAAAGTAGAGCAGAAAAATAAATGCCGCCGGTGGAAATATATTTCCGAAGAAATGCGCATACGGCTGAGGCTGCTTAATCCTTGGATTCATGATAACAGGCGGGTGTTTTTGGCAAAGCAGGCTAATGAAACCAAAGGCTATTACTACCGGTACGGTAAGTGCAAATGCTTTATTTAAAAGCGGCTGAATATTTTGGTCACCTAAGATATTCGATGGCATACCTAACCCATTCCAATCCTGAATTTGACTGATTATGGCAAGCACCATCAGCGGGTAGCTGAGGTTTTCATAAAAAGGAGCTTTTCGCGTACGGCCTATGTAAAATAGCAACGCGGCTTCTGATGCCCAGAACATGGTAACCCAGTTGCCATCCAGTTGAACAGGAATGGCTACGGTAATAAAAACCAGGGTAAGCCCTGAAATAAGAAAAAACAAGTTGCGATCGTAGGAAGGGGAACGATAAACAACGTATGCAACCATGGCATGTAAACCTGCATTGGCAAGGGCGAAAAGGCCTGTATATTTTTCATATCCGCTATCATCTTCAAATGCCACATAGCTTACACCGAAATAAAAAAATGCATTCAATAGCAGTGTAAAAACATCTTCAACTTCAAACATTCTTTTTTCAATCAGCTTATGTACGAGGAATACTGAATAAAATATTAGAAAGAAAATAGAAGCAAACAGGATAGCAATACTGAACTTATCATTGGTGTAGTCCATTACATACCACCACATGAAAATAAGCCAGGTAATTCCAAATGCCGAATAATATAAAATACGCCAATACTTTTTTATGGCTACTGCAAGAATGCCAATATTCAGCAACGCCATGTAGGTAAACATAATATGAACCTTGCCGCTTCCATCGCTTAGTAAAAAGGGAACTGCATAGGCGCCAACCAGTCCCAGCAAGGCAATCCATTGCCGGTTATACTTTAGGGCAGCGCCTACGGTTATTACCGTTAGTATGATCATTAATCCAAATGCAACTACCTGCGGAATAAGCGCAAAAAAATTATAAGCAGCAAAAGTAGTAAGGTAAAAAATGGCCATGGCGCCACTAATGATGATAGCACTAAAATTTTCGTATTTATGACGGATACGGATGGCGAAAACGAAAAATATAATTCCGAGTAAATAACCGAGTAAAATTCTTGTGAGGGGACTAATCAGGTTATTGTCTATAGCGTATTTGGTTCCAATGCCAACACCTATAACCGTAATTAAAATACCGATTTTACTGATAATATTTTCACCAATAAATTTTTCAAAATCAGGCGATGATAATTCACTTTTTGAGAAATGCTGTTCAAACCAACCGGGCTTTTTGTCAATGGGTGTAATTCTGGTGAAGCCGGTGTTTTGAGCAGGCGGGGTAAAAATGCGTGCCGGTTCCGCAGAAATATTTTGCTGTATTCTTTTGTCGGTTTCCTGTATAGTATCCTGGGAAGAAAGTTGTTTTATGTTATTGGCAATACCTGCAATTTTCTGCCTTAATATTTCCTGTTCGAAAGCAAGTGCTTCTACTTGTTGTTGCAATACTTTGAGTTGCTCCCTGGTTGGTTCCATAAATATTTTGACAGTGCGATAAATTTTGTGCTTATCTCCATTACCAGGTGCTAAGATAATAACAACCAGCCGGTAAAAAAACAAAAGAGCCGCCCGGTAAAAGGCAGCTCTTCGATATGAAAAATAAATGAATGATTAGGGAAAAATACCAAGCTCTGAATAGCTGTTGGCAACCTTATCAATCGCTACTACATAAGCAGCAGTGCGCATATCCGGAATGTCAGGATTGGCATGCCAGCATTCTACAATCTCGCGGGTGGCACTAATCATCGTTTCTTCAAGACCACTGTGTATCAGATCTACTTCATCAGCACCATGCATAATGAGTTGGCGGTCTTTTCCACTAACCGTTTTACCGGTTAATTCTTCCATTTGCGCCAGAATTTTTCCATTCAGGTTTTCGGTAAAGCGTTTTTCCAAACGACCATAGCGTACATGGCTCAGGTTTTTCAACCATTCAAAATAGGAAACCGTTACACCCCCGGCATTCAGGTACATATCCGGAACCACTACAATGCCTTTGCGGGCAAAAACTTCGTCAGCTTCGGGGGAACAGGGGCCATTTGCCGCTTCTCCAATTACCTTAGCTTTAATGTTTTCGGCATTGCCTGCATTAATTACGTTTTCAAGTGCTGCAGGAATAAGAATGTCGCAGGCTAATTCCAATGCATCATTACTGCTTGCCAGGTTGGTAGCTCCGGGAAAATTTAATATGCTGCCTGTTGCTTTACGGTGTTGAAATACTTCATCTTCATTTAAGCCTTCGGCACTGTAAATAGCCCCTTCATACTCAGCAATGGCTATAATTTTCGATTTACCCATTTCGCGAAAGAATTTTGCGCTATGGTAACCTACATTTCCGAGTCCTTGTACAACCACTGTTTTACCTTCGGTTCCTAAAGGAAGGCCAAGTTTATCCATAATTTCGGGCATATTGCATACTTCGCGTATGCCAAAATAAACACCAAGCCCTGTTGCTTCCTTACGACCGCGAACACCGCCCTGTGTAATAGGTTTCCCGGTTACACAACCAAGTCCATCTATATCACCGGGTCTGAGTGATGTATAGGTGTCAACTATCCATGCCATTTCGCGCTCACCGGTTCCATAGTCAGGCGCGGGAACATCAATGCCGGGACCAATGAAGTTTTTCTTAACCAGCTCCGCAGTGTACCTGCGGGTAATTTTTTCCAGTTCATAGGCGCTGTGGGTGCGTGGGTTAATTTTGATGCCACCCTTACCACCACCAAAAGGAACATTCACAATGGCGCACTTATAGGTCATCAGTGCGGCAAGCGCCATCACTTCGTCCTGGTTTACTTCCGCTGCAAAGCGAATGCCGCCTTTGCAAGGGGTTTTGTGGTGGCTGTGTTGAACACGGTACGCTTCAATTACTTCAATGTGGCCATCGTCCATTTTCACCGGGAAGCGCATCCGGTAAACAGAGTTGCAGGCTTTAATTTGGGTTAAAATCCCTTTGTCCCATTTGGTAAAATGGGCGGCTTTGTCAAAGCTTTTTCCTACGCTTTCGAAAAAGCTGTAATTAGCATCAGCAGACATAAAATAAAATTTAATGGTATTTGCAATCGTTGAATTATAAGCAATTGTACAAAATAAAGCAGTAGTTACCTATGACTTTGGTCGCTTTCTTTTTCTAGTTTAGATATTTTACGGTCAAGTGAAATAATATATAATACCAGGCCAGTAAATAGGGTTACGATAACCGCTACTACTACATAAATTTTCCCCGAACTACGGAGGCCGTCGGCCATTTCTACAGGGCCATTGGGTTGCGCCATCAGCATGGCAGGTATTAGCATTACAATAGCCGAAAAAAGGAAAGCATATAATTTATACATGTAGGATGTTTTTGTCAAGAATTTTCCTGTAGCGAACAAATAAAGTGGTAATCCAAACAGAGAATAGCGTCCAGCCGAGAACAGCGGGCCAAAATACCATTCTCATAGTAGGATCGATATCTTGCTGCGAAAGTGCAGGGTTGCCTTCACCACCCGGGTGCAGGCTATCATAGAGGCGTGGTAAAATAAACAGGGTAGGGAAGAGCATCGCATAAGCAAAAATGTTGTACACCGCACTAACCCGTGCTTTTTTATCCATATCATCAATGGATGAGCGTAAAACAAAATAGGCCAGGTAAATAAGGAGTGCAATTGCGGCAAGTATTTGTTTAATATCGTTGCTCCATGGTGCGCCCCATGCATAATTTGCCCATATAGCACCGGTAACAAGTCCGAGTATTCCCAAAATGATGCCGGTATTAGCATAAGCCCCCGACCTTATATCGTATAAAAGATTCTTACTGCGAAGGTAAAGGATAGCGTTTACCACACTTACCGTCATAATTACCATCATACCAAACCACATAGGTACATGGTAATATAGATTACGTATACTTTCATTTACAATGGGCAATCTTGGCACCGGTAATAACAAACCGCCAATAAAAGCGTAGAGCAACAAAACAACGGCAAGAATTTTCCACCAGGTTTTTTGTATCATACATAATAAAGGCTTTCGCCTGCGGGCGCAAAGGTAGCAAATTATGGTGCATCAATTGCCTAAATATTCCCCAATCAGGATGCAAGCGCGGGCTTCATTACCTTAAAGCCTTCTAATAAAAAATTAGGCAAAACATGGCTTTGGGTAAACATGATTTTGTCGGGATCTTCAAGGTGGGTAATCATGCTGCGCCATTTTTCCAGGCCATGCGCAGCAATTACCGTTTGTTTTTTATCTTCTGTTTGCAGGTACATGCTCATGCCTACGGCATCTGCTTCGGGGTGAAACTGGGTTCCCACCATCCATGGGTTGAAGCGAATGGCCATAATAGCCCTTTCAAGTGGAATATGGGGACGATCTTTTTCAATACACAATATGCGGGCACCTAATTCACGCAAGCGCTTATGGTTAGGTAAAATTACCTGGTAGTCGCGGCTATCTACTGCATAAAATGGATTTTTTAACCCATTAAAAACCGGCTCATCTTCTATATCTACAATAGGGTGAATTGGAAAAACGCCAAAGGATGTGGATTTTCGTTTGTCAACCAATGCAAGCCCATAATGCCGGCATACAAGCTGAAAGCTATGGCATATAAAAAAGGCGGGTTTTTTGCGCAAATTATCATTATTGGCATTATATTTTTCAAGGCTGGTAAACCATTCAAAATACCTTGCTTCCCATTCGCTTCCTTCGCTGTCAATAGGGCTGCCGGGGCCTCCGCTACTTATATATAGGTCGTAGGAAAGATCCGGAACTTCATTTTTAAGCCTTACATCAAACTCGTCATACTGTATCTGTATGCCTTGTAAAGTCCCAAAACCACTGATAATTTCCCTGATACAGCGCATGCCCTGGTTAGCAAAGCCTTCATAGAGGTCGAGAATAGCTACCCTTAACATTCAGTCATGTTAATTTAAAGTTAGCTGCAAAAATAGGTAATCTGAAAACTATGCAATGCGATAAATATCCCGTTATTATGAATTGTGCATGATATCTTAAAAACTTGTAACCTGTATGCTGTATATAATCTTAATTGCTTTATTTACAACAACTAACGCATTAGTTTATTTTATATTAATTGTAAATTAATTGAAATCGCTTCAAAAATTAGGTTACCTCGGTTAAGTTATACCCTATTTGATCTAAATGCCCTGATTTTCAACAATTTCGATGTTGTGTTTTTTGGTTATTAAAGAAATCTTAAATTTTTTTTAAACAAAAGTTAAAGTTTAATTTTTTATTCATTTAATTTGCGAATCAGGTATTCCTACTAACTCTCTTTGGATTTACGTTTTTCCCCCTATTTATTGACAAATTTCTGAACAGACTATTATGGGTGTTCCTGATCATTTTTTTAACAATTAAACCAACCAAGTAATGAGAAAACTGGTATTGATCACAACGATCATGTTGGCCTGCTGGGCATCTGCTTATGCCCAAAAGGTAACTGTAAGCGGTAAAGTTTTGGATTCTTTAGGTGTGCCTCTTGTTGGGGCATCGGTAAGAGAAAAAGGAACGAATGCAGGTACAAGCGTAGGTACTGACGGTATTTTTAACCTAACTGTAAAACAGGGAGCAACCTTGATTATTTCTTCAGCTGGATACCAGGAGGTAGTAACGCCTGCGTTAGATGGCATGAAAGTAACCATGGTTGCAATGTCAAGCAACCTGGAAGAAGTAGTGGTAACCGCACTCGGCGTTAAACGAGAAAAAAGAGCCCTTGGATTTTCGCTTCAGGAAGTGAAAGGTGAAAACCTTACTATCGCAAAATCAGTGGATGTAAGTTCAAGTCTTGCAGGTAAAGTGGCAGGTGTACAATTAGTCGGTTCGCCAAGTTCTACTTTTGATAATGCTAACATTATCATTAGGGGCGTACAGGGTTTAAATGTGAATAATCCACTATTTGTAGTAGATGGAACCCCGACTGACCAATCTGCAGTACTCATGGATAACGTTGAAAATATCTCCGTTTTGAAAGGTCAGGCCGCCGCAGCACTCTATGGAAGCCGTGGCCAAAATGGCGTGGTTATGATAACCACACGAAAAGGACAACGTAAAAAAATGACAAGCGTTGAACTAAACCTTGGCTTTTCAATGGAAAATGTTGCCATAATCCCCGCGTATCAGGATCAATATGCCGGTGGGTATTCTTCTGCCTATACCAGTAAAAATTCACTAGGTGCTGGTTACCTTGATGATCAGGGTTACTATATCTTTAATTACGATCCATCTGTTCATCCTGCTTCATGGGCAACTTTCCAGGGTCAGCGTATGTTGGAATATGGTGCAGATGAAAGCTGGGGACCTAAAATTGGCGGCGAAATGTATCGCCCTTATTATAGCTGGTACCCCGGTGCTGAATTTGGCGTTTTGTCACCAATGACTGCCCAACCAGATAATGTTAAAGATTTTTTCCGAACCGGAACCAACCTGAATAATTCTGTAGCATTTAATGCCGGAGGACAAGACTTTTCTTTCAGGATGGTTTACGGTAATCAAAATCGGGAACTAACTATTCCGAACGCAAAAAGGCAACAACATCAATTAAACATTAATGGTGTTTATGATATTGGCAATTTTGTAACTATCTCTACAGATGTTGCCTACACAACCCACGATACCAAGGGTAAGCCACTTGAAGGTTACAGGCTCGATGGATTAAATGTAACACAAAACTTCAGTCAGTGGTTTCAACGTCAGTTAGATATGAAAAAAATGCAGGAATATCGTCAGCCAGATGGTAGTCTTAATAGCTGGAATATTGGTGACCCTAACTTTTCAAGCGACCCCGCTGTTTATGGAAGACCACAATACTGGGATAATCCCTATTTTGTAGTAGCTGAAAATTTTGGTACGCAAAAACATAATAGGCTTGTAGGTAATGTTGGCTTAAATATCAAATTAAATAGTCATTGGAACTTACAGAGTTACGCACGTATGAATTCTTATTCTAATGAGAATGATCAACGTGTTGCTACCGGTGGTTTAAATCAGGATGGCTATTCTATTAACCAAAACCAATACAAGGAAATGAACTATGAATCCAACCTGATGTATAAAAACAAGTTTGGAGATTTCAGTGTAGATGGAATGGTAGGTGGAAACCACAGAACAACTAATTTCAGCCAATTGAATATGGCAACCGATGGTGGATTGAGCTCTGCCAATTATTTCGATATTGCAGCATCTGTAGCCCGGCCGCTAGTAAGCAGGGGATACCAAAAATCGGAAGTAAACAGCCTTTACGCCAAAGCATCTTTTGGCTGGAAGAATATGCTTTTTGTAGAAGGAACGGTTCGTAATGACTGGTCTTCTAATTTACCAGAATCAAATAATAATTACCTCTATCCATCGGTAAGTACTTCCTTTATTTTCACTGAATTGTTAACTTCAAGCGTGTTAACATTTGGTAAGTTAAGAGCATCATATGCATCGGTTGGGTCTGATATTCCTCCGCATAGCCTTGATTTGCTTATTAATAATGGCTCCTTTTATGGAACAAATCCCTCAGCTACCATTGGTAATTCATTCAGGGGCGGAAATATTAAGCCTTCTTTGACCAATGCTATTGAATTAGGTTTGGAATTAAAGTTCTGGAGGAGAATAGGTTTAGACGTTGCTGTGTATAAAAACAACAACATCAACCAGATTTTAAATGTGGATGTAACGCCCGCAAGTGGATTCTCTTCTGCCCAAATTAACGCCGGAGATATTGTAAATAAGGGCATTGAAATTTCATTGACAGGTGCGGTAATTCAGAAGAAGAATTTTCAGTGGGATGTAATGCTGAATTTTGCCAAAAATACCAATGAGATTAATGAACTTGCTGAGGGTCTTACAAGTGTTTTGTATGCTACAAGGCGTTATGATATTCGTCTCGAGCACCGTGTAGGGGAAGAATGGGGTACTTTTTATGGCCGTAAATGGAGAACTGATCCTACAACCGGAAAAACCATAATCAATGCTTCAGGTCAGCCTGAGTATGATATTAATCAGAAAATTGGAACAGTATTACCTGAATGGACAGGTGGCGTTTTCAATACATTCAAATACAAAGCTTTCGATTTATCCTTTTCTATTGACTGGCAAAAAGGTGGCATGTTTTATTCTGAAACCCGGAATTTTTCCACAGGAACAGGGTTAGCAGCAGAAACTGTAGGTTTAAATGACAAAGGACATGATTGGAGAGACTATCCAGGATCTTATTCTGCTGCTACCGGTAACACCGGTATGGGTGGTATTCGCATCCCAGGCCAATTTGCTGATGGAAAGGAAAACAATCGTTACATCTCTGCCCGTGCTTTTTGGTACACTGCCCGTCAACGTGACGCAACTTATCAATTATTAGATGCTTCCTATGTGAAACTCCGTGAAATCAGGTTTGGTTATTCAATACCATCAAGTTTTCTCCAAAAAACCAAAATTGCCAAGGCAGCTAATATCGGCGTAATGGTTCAAAATGCCTGGTTGATTTGGGCAACTACCAAGGATTACGGTATTGATCCATCTGAACTTGAATCACTTGGATATGAAGGTGGACAATTATCAGCTACCCGCCAGATTGGTGCCAACCTAAGGATTACTTTTTAATGGATTTAACCTTAATTAATATATTTATATGAAGAAAATATTAATATTATTTGCATCTGTTTCCTTGTTATACAGTTGCGACAAGTTTGGCGATACGAATGTATCTCCAACTCTGCTGACAGTAGCTTCCACGAAAGCTTTGCTTACCAACTCACAGCAAGCAATGAGTAGCATAAGCCTTGGCAATAATGCTTCATCACGTTTAGGTGCCCTGTATGTTCAGCATCTTTCAGAAGGGCCTTATCCGGGTCCATCATTGTATAATGATCGTAATTTATCATTTTTGGCCTTTTATACGGGTCCGCTTTATGATCTGCAAACGATTATAAACTATAATAATACTGACAATCCGGCATCTATTGGTAATGGTCATAAAGACAACCAAATCGCTGTTGCCCGAATATTGAAGGCTCATTATTATTTGCTACTTACTGATCGTTGGGGTGATATTCCTTATTCCGAAGCGCTTAAGGCAAATGAAAACTACCGTCCTAAGTATGACAAACAGCAGGATATTTACACAGGTCTCTTTAAGGAACTTACCGAAGCTGTGGCCCAAATCAAGGAATCTGAAGCTACAGTAGTGGGTGATGTAATGTTTAATGGTAACTTGGCTGCTTGGAAGCGTTTTGCAAATACCTTGCGCATGACTATGGCTTTAAGACTTTCTAAAGCGGATCCTACAAAAGGTAAATCTGAATATGCGGCAGCTTTGGCTGCTGGGGTAATAACTAGTAATAGCCAGAACATTGAATATAAGTTTGTAAATGGCGACTTTGGTAACTCAAATCCATGGTACAATAATTATACGGTTAGTAACCGAAATGATTATGCCATCAGTTCGGTATTGACTGATTATATGGCACCTAAAGCAGATCCAAGAGTCCCGATTTACGGTGAAGTATTGGCCAGTGGCTCTGTTAAAGGTCTTCCTTATGGTCGTAATGCTGCAGTTAATATTCCAAGTGCCTTTAGCAGAATTGGTTCATATTTCAGGTCACAAGGTTCAGCTATACCGCTGTTTAATTATTCACAGGTTTTGTTTATGCAAGCTGAAGCTGCAAAACTCGGCTATGTTGCTGGTGGGGATGCAGATGCTGAAGCCAAATATAAAGATGCTATAAAGGCATCATGGCAGCAATATGGTGTATTCGATCAGGCAAAGTATGATGCTTATATTGCTAACCCAGCTGTAGCTTATTCTTCAGTTGATGGTCATAAAAAAATAATGACTGAAAAATGGGTGCATATGTACCTGAATAGCTGGGAATCATGGAATGATTGGCGCAGAACTGGATTCCCGGTTCTTACAGCCGCTGTGGATGCTATTGATGCAAGAGGAATACCATTACGATTGGGATATCCTGCCAATGAAGTTTCTTTAAATAAAGAAAATTATGAAGCTGCCGTAACAGCAATGGGCGGTAAAGATGATAACTATGGTAAAATGTGGTGGTTGAAATAAAATCCAACTACTTCCAATAAAAGAAATGGCTTCCTGTTGCAGGAAGCCATTTCTTTTATGACCAATTTTAAAAATAATATTTCTGAGGCAAATCTTTTATAACGCTATCAGGCCAAAAAGCACGACTCAATATATTCGGTGACTTTCACCAAATCGCCATCCGTGGCTTCATGCACAGCTAGTTGCCTGTCGGCACCAGTACCAGTTTCTAATATTTCCTTTACCCAATTAATGGCAAAGCGGCTTCCTACATGGTCAACTACATCGTCCACAAAGTCGAGTAATTCGTAAAGCAGCGCTCTGGTATTTACTTCACTTTCTTTTCCAAAATCAATCATTTGCCCATCAATTCCGTAGCGGCTTGCACGGAACTTATTTTCCATAACCAAAGATTTGGGGTAAACTATGAAGTTGAGATTTTCACTCCGCAACTTATATAGTTTGGCACATATAGCCTGGAAAAGTGCAGCAATGGCAACGGTTTCTTTGACAGTCATAGGTACATCGCAAATCCTGAATTCTACGGTATTAAAAAACGGGTGCACCCGTAAGTCCCACCATATTTTTTTGGCGTTATCAATACACCCGGTTTTTATCAGCAGATTTACAAAACGGTCGTAGCTTTCAATATTATCAAAATTTTCAGGCAAACCCGTGCGAGGAAACTTATCGAACACTTTGCTCCGGAACGATTTATAGCCGGTTTTACGACCCTCCCAAAAAGGCGAATTGGTACTAAGTGCATATACGTGCGGCAAAAAATAACGCGCACTATTGGCAATATGCATGGCAAGGTCGCGGTTCTCCATACCCACATGCACATGTAAACCAAAAATAAGGTTACTTCTTGCTGCGTCCTGCAATTCGGCTATTAGTTCGTTGTATCGGGCATGGTCGGTAATCATTTGGCTTTGCCAATGGCTGAAAGGGTGGGTACCCGATGCGCCCATGGAAAGTCCCAAAGAACCGGCAACGCTTTTAATGGTATGCCTTAATTGGCTTACATCTTTAAAGGCTTCTTCTGCATCCCGGCATATGTCAGTTCCTACTTCCACTACTGCCTGATGCATCTCAGCCTTCACTTTGTCCTTAATAATTTTTTGGCCTTCTGTAACTATTTTTTGCTCGTGGCTTTTAAGTTCTTTGGTTACAGGGTCAATTACCATGTATTCTTCTTCTATACCTAAAGTAAATTGGTTGTATTGAATAGCCATAGGTTGCAATATTTGGTTTCGGAGCTGGCAATATCGCCAAAAAACGGGAGCTGCTTAAAAAATCCGGCTTCGGAAACCGAAGCCGGACGGGGCTCTGCAATGATTTTAATTAATTAAGGATACAAGTTCATTTTATCGGCACCACGGCGTATATATTCGCCCCATGTGAGGTTATCTTGTCCGGGAACCTGGGCTTGTGCCCGTTCAATGGCATAATTTGCGGCTGTTTCTATTACCCAGTTGAAATTTTCTTCACCTACACTTCCACGGTCAGCATCAGGCGCCGGGTTGCAGAAATCAATAGCGTAAGGAATGCCATCACGAAGGGCTAATTCAACTGTATTGAAATCGTAACCCAGGTATTTATTTATCCGCAGCACGATATCTTCCATTTGCGCGTAGCGTTCGGGGCTTGGTGCAAAATCGGCCACATAGCGCAGGTGATGCGGGTTACGTGGTTCGTATGGCATAATCTTCACATATTTGCCGCCTATACAGTAACAGCGATAGTATTCATCAAACTTAATTTCCTCCTGCAGCAGCATTACGAGTTGTTCCGTTTCGGGGTGTTTTTCGTAGAAAGCTTCGAGGTTATCCAGCCTATACACATTTTTCCATCCACCACCTGCGTAGGGTTTCATGTAAGCGGGAAATCCAACATAGTCGAAAATGCCCTGCCAATCCATAGGGAAGGCAAGGTTGGAAAAGCTTTCGCCGGTGGTATCGTCGGGTAATTCGTACGAAGGAAGAATGACCGTTTTTGGCACAGGTACATTTATTTTAGTAGCTAATGCATTGTTGAAAAACTTTTCATCGGCACTCCACCAAAATGGGTTATTAATTACGGCTGTTCCGCTAATGGCGGCATTTTTCAGAAAGGCCCTGTAAAAGGGTACATCCTGCGATATACGGTCAATGATAACGGCGTAGCCACAGTCTTCGCCTTGCTGCACTTTGTCTATTCTTACCGGTTCAGCAATTATACCTTCAATGTTTTTGCTGTTGATACGCTCAATAACCCCTGTTGGAAAAGTGCGCTCTTTTCCAAACAATACGCCAATTTTCTTCATATAGCTGGTTTAAATTGAATAATTTTTTTGATAAAGGATAAAAATAGGGGGTTTTTTCTACAGTAATGATTCGGTTATTATATTTTTTTTATAAAGGTTATATAAGCTATGGCAATTATAAAGTAATTAATCCTGGTTTGATAATCCAGTTCCAATTTCTTTATCCCAGGGTTGGAGGAACTTTACATTCCGCATAACACCCTTCCATTTGGTGCGGCTTAGCGCGGATGATTTGAATAAATTTTTGAATTCCGTTTCTGTTAAGGCTTGCCAATCTTTTTCTGAAAAATGCAAAATGGAAGGTAAGGCTGTAAAGGCAGGTTCGTGATGTGGTTTGGAAAAACGGTTCCATGGGCATACATCCTGGCAGGTATCGCAACCAAACATCCAATTGTCAAACTTACCTTTCATTTCACCTGGCAATAAGGCATCTTTGAGTTCAATGGTAAAATAAGAAATGCACCGGCTTCCGTCAATTTCTTTATTAGGTAAAATAGCTTCCGTAGGGCAGCTATCTATGCATCTAGTGCAACTGCCGCAAAAGTCTTTTGCAAACGGATCATCGGGTTCCAGTAAAAGATCGGTAATAAGGGTAGCGATAAAAAAGAAAGAACCTGAATTGCGTGTAATCAGGTTGCCGTTTTTGCCAACCCAACCCAACCCACTGCGCACGGCCCAGGTACGTTCCAGCACCGGAGCGCTATCCACAAATCCGCGGCCTTGAATGTCGCCCACTTTTTCCCGGATGGTTTGTAACAAACCGTTCAATTTTTCGCGTATTACCAGGTGGTAATCGTTACCGTATGCATACTTACTAATTTTGGGTAAACCATCATCTTGTTGCTGCTGCGGGTAGTAATTTTTTAAAAATGTAATAACGGAACGCGCGCCGGGAACAAGTTTGGCAGGGTCAACCCGCAAATCGAAATGGTTGGCCATGTAATGCATATCACCATGGTGTTGTTTGCCAAGCCATTGTTCAAGTCGCTTTGCATCATCATCAAGCATTTCAGCTTTGGCAATACCACAATAATCAAATCCTGCCTTTGCCGCTTCCGCTTTAATTATTTTTTTAATTTCCATTTTAAATCAGGTTCAAATTTAGGTTTAATACCTATTATTGCACCCGTTAGACGGAATTGTTTATTCAAAACAACTTATTAAACACAAAAGCCAGGATTACACAGTTCCCCTTATCATTTTCATCTACATCAAAAACCAAATTCAATGACTACCTGTAACCTTAACAGGCGTTCCTTGTGCCTGCTTACACTTTCTTTATTTATTGTTATTACAGGCTTCGCCCAAAAGAAAAAAGCAAACGGATTAAAGTTTGGCGAAGTTAGCGTAACCGATTTCGATCCGTCAGTACATAGTTTTGATTCAACTGCCGATGCTGTGGTATTGTACGACAAGGGTAATTCATTTTTCCGCGGTACCACCAGGGGATGGTTTGAATTGGTATTCGAAAGACATCAGCGCATAAAAGTTATTTCCAAGAATGGGAAGGAAGCCGGTGATTTTATTATTTCGCAATATAAAAATAACAGAGATGAAGAAAAAATTGATAAGTTGAAAGCATCTACTTTCAACCTTGAAAATGGGGTAGTGGTTGAAACAAAATTGAACCCGAAGGATATTTTTACCGATAAACTCAACAAGAGATATTCGCTTACAAAATTTGGCATGCCCAATGTAAAGGAAGGTTCTATTATTGAAGTTACCTATACAATTATTTCCGATTTTTTATTCAATCTGCAACCATGGACATTTCAAGGAGATTACCCGGTTGTTCATTCGGAATATGCAACAAGTGTTCCGGAGTTTTTTGGATACGTTACACTTTCACA
Source organism: Chitinophagaceae bacterium (assembly GCA_041740575.1). GTDB lineage: Bacteria > Bacteroidota > Bacteroidia > Chitinophagales > Chitinophagaceae > Phnomibacter. The sequence goes on from JBGSLS010000038.1 coordinate 33,158, forward strand.
GGGCTATCTTCCATTTACCGACAAACAAGTAAAAACATTTGTAAATAACTATACGGTTATTTCTTCGGGTGAAACTGCAGGTGCAAGTTCAGAACGCACCGATTTAAGAACCAACGAAACCGAAATTCGCTGGGTAATGAAAAATGTACCTGCCTTAAAATCGGAGCCTTTTACCACCACGCTGGATAATCATGTATCAAAAATTAGTTTTCAGTTATCAGAGTACCGATTTCCTAATCAGGCACCACAGCCTGTTATGTCCACATGGTTTAAAGTAGGCGAAACTTTAATGAAAGATGAAGAATTTGGTGCGGCATTAACCAGGAATAATAACTGGTTGGATGATGATGTAAAAAAGATAACGACCGGAGCATCTAATGACCTCGATAAAGCAAAAGCTTTATATAATTATATGCGTGATAAATTTAGTATCAGTGCAAGGGGTAGCATTTATTTAAGCGATAATCCGCGTACCATCTGGAAGAATATGAAAGGAAATGTAACAGATGCAAATATCATGTTGGCCATGCTTTTTCGTGCAGCCGGATTAAAGGGGGAACCTGTATTGCTAAGTACGCGCAGCAATGGTGTTACGAACGATATGTACCCGCTGATGGACCAATACAATTATGTGATTTGCCGAACCGATATTGAAGGAAAAGTTTATTACCTTGATGCAACGGAGCCTTTAATGCCATTTGGAAGTCTTCCTTTAAAATGCTATAATGGTCATGCCCGCGTGATATCCAATTTTCCTGCCCCGGTTTATTTGTATGCAGACTCAGTGAGAGAAGTAAAATCGACCATTATAACTCTTTTTGGAAGTGAAGAAAAACCCTGGGAAGGCTTAGTAATCGGCAGGCCGGGTACATACGAAAGCCTTGATCTGCGTGAAAAGGTAAAAGATAAAGGAATGGAAGGCTTGGAAGGTGATATTAAAAATGCGTTACCTGCCGAATCGGAAATGAAAGAACTAAAACTCGATGCAAAAACGGATTACGACAAGCCATTAGCCGTTACTTACGTTGTGGATCTTGGAAGTCTGAAGGATGAAGATGTCATTTACCTGAATCCTTTACTGGGTGAAAGAACGAAGGAGAATCCTTTTACTGCAGCCGAAAGAAAATATCCGATTGAAATGCCTTACTCGTTTAAAGAAACAATTATTACCAATATTACGGTGCCCGAAGGCTATACCGTAGATGAAATGCCCAAACAGGCAAGGGTAAAGCTTGAGAACGATGAAGGCATGTTTGAATATCTTATTCAAAACCAGGACGGCCATATTCAGCTTCGGTGTATATTGGAATTGAAGAAGGCTAATTTTGATCCTGAACAATATCCTACGCTTCGCGACTTTTTTACCTATGTGGTAAATAAGCAAAATGAACAAATTGTTTTCAAGAAAAAATCTTAATCTTTTTGAATGTTTTTTCTTCCAGATATAATTATGATTTGGATAGCATGTGAATATTTATTGTATGCAAGTTTTTTTCTGGCTTAATAAAAAGTAGTATGGGTAACTTTAAAATTTGTAATTATATCTTAATTGTTGTTTTCCTGATTGGACTCCAGCCTCTATTACTTTTTGCTCAAAAGAAGAATCCATATGTTATCAAATTTGGTGAGATAAGTGTTGCCGATTTTTCTACTGTAAATCAGGTAATTGATAGTGGGGCTCAGGCGGTCATTTTATTTGACAGGGGTTATTCTTATTTTCGCGGCACATCTAAAGGTTGGTTTGAATTGATTTTCGAGCGCCACCAGAAAATTAAAATTTTATCAGGTAATGGTAAAAATGCCGGTAATTTTTCTATTCTGCAATACTTTAATGCTGATGGAGAAGAGAAAATAAGTAAACTGAAAGGATCTACTTTTCATCTTGAAAATGGAAAAATTATTGAAACAAAACTTAATGAAAAGGATATATATAAAGAGAAGCTAGCCAGAAATATTTCAGTAACCAAATTTGGAATGCCAAATGTAAAAGAAGGGGCGATAATTGAAATTCACTATACAGTACAGTCTGATTTTTTATTTAACCTGCGTCCGTGGGAGTTCCAGGGTGATTACCCGGTTTTGGAGTCCGAATACACTACCAGTATTCCGAATTTTTTCAGTTATGCTGTGATTAAACAGGGGTACCTGCCCATTCCTGAGCGGCAAGTGAGAGAATTTGTAAATTTCTATTCTATTCGCTCAAAAAATGAATTGAATGTTACCGGTTCTGATGATAAGTTCAATATAAGAACCAATGAAACGGAAATCCGGTGGAAAATGACGAATGTTCCAGCGCTAAAGGATGAGCCTTTTATCACTACAAAGGAAAACTATAAATCAAAATTCCGTTTTCAGTTATCGGATACTCGTTTTTCTGATGGTGAACCCGTCAATGTAATGTCCACATGGCCAATGGTTGCAGAAAAGCTTTTAGCAGATGAGAGTTTTGGTTTATGTTTTTCCCAAAATAATAATTGGCTAAATGATGATATTAAACGTTTAACAACGGGTCAACCAACAAATATGGATAAGGCGAAGGCTTTATACAGTTATATGCGTGACAAGTTTAGTATTACCAGAAACAATGGAATATATGTAAGTAACCAACCGCGCACAATTTGGAAGGAAATGAAAGGCAGTGTTGTGGATGCAAATATTATGCTTACACTGCTTTTGCAATCGATTGGACTTGAAGCTGATCCGGTCATATTGAGTACGCGGGAAAATGGTCGTACTACTGAAAATTATCCTGTAATTGACCAATATAATTATGTTGTTTGCAGAGCCGTTATTGATGGAAAGGAGTATTTTCTCGATGCATCAAATCCCTTGCTTGGGTTTGGTTACCTGCCTCTCGAATGTTTTAATGGCCACGCCCAACTCATAAAAAAGGAACCCCGATCAGTTTTTTTTAATGCTGATAAATTAAAGGAATATAAGGAAACCCAAATAAATTTTGTAAAGGGAAATACAACTTTGTGGGAAGGAGAAATAAGGAGTAAATTCGGGTATTATGAGAGTATGGCCATACGAAAAAAAATAAAGGAAAACGGTAAGGATGAAATAGGTAGGGAAATTACCCGTGCATTACCACCAGAGACTGAATTGAAAATGGTAACTACAGATAATGATTCAGTTTTGGACGCACACATGGGATTATCTTACAAAGTGGTACCTAATTATACAAAAGAAGAGCAAATCATTTATTTTAATCCTTTTTCGGGGGAACAAATAAAAGAAAATCCTTTTATGGCTGCAGAAAGAAAATATCCTTTAGAGATGCCTTATATGACAAAGCAATCTATCGTTTCAAAAATCCAGGTTCCCGATGGATATACGGTGGATGAACTCCCCAAAATGTTTAACTTAAAACTTGATAATAGCCAGGGGATATTTGAATATAAGATTCAATTTACAGAAGGTGTTATTAAAATCAGTAGTATATTGGAAATCAATAGAACTAATTTTTCTCCTGCTCAATATGTTAAGCTGCGTGATTTTTTTAGCGTAGTTATAAATAAACAGAATCAACAAATTGTTTTCAAGAAAAAATCCTGATCACCATGCGGCACGCTATTCTTTTTTTTACTTGTTTCATAATTGCTAATCAAGGTTTCTCCCAGGAATATTCCATTGTAAAAATTCCTGTTGATTTACTGAAAGATGCCAACTTTATCAAGCGGGCCGAATCGCTGGAAATAAATATTAAAGATGCAGGTCACGCAACCATTAAGCACACCTATGCATATACGATTTTAAACGATAAGGCTGATCCTTATGCCGAGTTTACATCTTATTATGATAAATTTGTATCTATTGAAGATATAGAAGGTAAATTATTTGATGCTTCTGGAAAAGAATTGAAACGGGTAAAGAAAAAAGATATCAGCGATTTGGGTGGCGAAGCGGGTATGGGTATTTCGGATAACAGGACTAAAAACCATTCATTTTATCATAAAGATTATCCGTATACCGTGGAATACACCAGCATTGAAAGTTTAAACGGAATGTTTTGGTTACCCGGTTGGGTACCGCAGTTATCAAATGCTATGGGAGTGCAGCAAAGCAAATTTACCGTTAGGACCCCTGCTGGTTATACCTTACGGTACAAAGAATATAATTATAGCGGCAAGCCTGTTATTACCGACAATAATGGAGGTAAAATATATGAGTGGACAGCTGAAAATATGAAACCCCAAAAGCTTGAGCCCATGATGCCGCATTGGAGTCGTGTGCGGGCACATGTAGCACTGGCACCCAATCAGGTTGAAATAGCAGGATTTAAGGGCAATATGACTACCTGGAAAGAGTTTGGATCTTTTCTGTATCAGCTAACCGGCAACAGGGATGAATTGCCTGCGGAAATGGCTATGAAGGCAAAACAAATGACAGATGGATTTAATGACCCCTATAAAAAAATTGACACCCTTTATAAATTTCTGCAGCATAATACCCGCTACATAAGTATTCAATTGGGCATTGGTGGCTGGCAGCCAATACCAGCTGAAAAAGTGGCTAAAAATGGTTATGGAGATTGTAAGGCGCTTACCAATTATATGTACGCCTTGCTCCGGGCGGTAGGTATTGGCAGCAAGTATGCAGTTATTAATAGTGGTGATGATGGATTGTACACCGATGCTTCATTTGTCAGTAATCAGTTTGACCACGTCATACTTTGTGTGCCTATGGCAAAAGATACCGTTTGGCTGGAATGTACAAGTAGTATTTTGCCAGCTGGATATCTTGGCGATTTTACTTACAACCGTCCTGCATTGTTGGTAGATGAAACAGGTGGTACTTTGGTAAGAACACCTACTTACCGAAAAAATGAAAACCTGCAGGTGCGGCAGGTGGAAGCCATTATAGAAGATGGTGGAAATCTTAAAGCGAGGGCTTTTACAAAATATACCGGGTTGCAGCAAGATAACCTTCAGAATCTTTTAGAAACTGCATCGCGTGAAGATATAATGAAAGCAATGCGGGGCCGGTTTGATTTGCCAACCTACGATGTGGTAGATTATCAGCATACTGAAAATGGCGGACGTATTCCTGAACTCCTTGAAACCATTGACCTTACCGTTACCGGCTATGCGCAGGTTTCGGGCAAGCGATTGTTCCTGATGCCGAATGTACTTACACGCAGCGGGGTTAAACTCGTTGTTGACAGCATACGTATGTTTGATGTGGAGCTTGATTTCGATTACCTCGATTCCGATACGGTTACCATTCGCGTGCCAACAGGATATGAAATTGAAAGTATGCCTAAGCCAATAAAGCTTGAAACGAAATTTGGTGCCTATTCAAATGAATATGCATATGAAAATGATATGGTAACCTATATACGCACTGTGCAGCAAAAACATGGACGGTTTCCGCCTTCTGATTATGCTGAACTTGCTAATTTTTATCAAACGATACATAAATCGGATAGGGTAAAGATGGTGTTGAGGAAGAAGGAGTGAGTGAATAAGGCAAAGTGAATAAGGCAATAAGTGAATGAGTCAATATGTGAATGAGTCAATTAGGATTGATAAATTTGGGATGATGAATATGGGATAAGTCTGAAAATGTTGCAGTGCAAAGCCGCTCCATACGCCACAAAGGCAGATGGAGCGGCTTTTTTGTGTCATAATTTCCGTAAAAATGGGGTGGTGAAGGTTTTGATGATTTAAGGAAGTATCACTATGTAAAAAACTGGCCTATGGCCGCAAATCATAATCTATGAACTTAGGAAATTTTACCATTAAAGCAGCCGAAGCGGTGCAGCAGGCGCAGCAACTTGCCTTTAATGCACAATCACCCAACATCGAAACCGACCACCTGCTTGAAGCATTGCTTTCACAGGAAGAATCGCCGGTGGAATACCTGCTGAAAAAGAATTCAGTTAACGTACCCAACCTGCAGGCAAACTTGCGTACACAAATGCAAAAGCTACCCAAAACATCCGGGGAAGCAGGGCAATCGGTGAGCCGCGATATGAACAATGTGGTACTGCGTGCAGGTTCTATTTTGAAATCGTTTGGCGATGAATTTGTAACCGCCGAACATTTGCTGCTTGCTATTTTGCAAGGCAATGATAATACAGCAAAACTGCTGAAAGATGCAGGCTTAAATGAAAAAGGACTTACGGCCGCCATTAAGGAATTACGTAAAGGTGATACCGTAAAAAGTCAGACACAGGATACCCAATATAACGTACTGAATAAGTATGCCAAGAACCTGAATGAAATGGCGCGGAATGGCAAATTGGATCCTGTAATTGGCAGGGATGAAGAAATTCGTCGCACGCTGCACATCCTTAGCCGCCGTACAAAAAACAACCCCATTTTAGTGGGAGAACCCGGTGTAGGTAAAACCGCTATTGCTGAAGGTCTTGCTATGCGGATTGTAAATGGTGATGTGCCTGAAAACCTGAAAAGCAAAATCATTTATGCACTCGATATGGGGCAATTGATTGCGGGTGCCAAATACAAAGGTGAGTTTGAAGAAAGACTAAAAGGTGTGGTAAAAGAAGTGGGTGAAAGCGATGGAGAAATCCTTTTGTTTATCGACGAAATACATACGCTTGTAGGGGCCGGTGGTGGCGAAGGCGCTATGGATGCCGCCAATATTTTAAAACCTGCCTTAGCGCGTGGTGAATTGCGTGCTATTGGCGCCACTACCTTAAACGAATACCAGAAGTATTTTGAAAAAGATAAAGCACTCGAGCGGCGTTTTCAAAAAGTAATCATTGATGAACCAAGTGTGGAAGATGCCATCAGCATTTTACGTGGTATAAAAGACCGCTACGAAACACACCACCATGTGCGTATTAAAGACGAAGCTATTATTGCCGCAGTGGAACTTTCGAACCGCTATATCAGCGATCGTTTTTTACCCGATAAAGCCATTGACCTGATTGATGAAAGCGCAGCTAAACTCAGGCTCGAAATGAACTCGATGCCTGAAGAACTTGATAAACTCGAAAGACAAATACGGCAGCTTGAAATAGAACGTGAAGCCATTAAGCGCGAAAATGACGATGTAAAGCTGAAAGAACTGAATACTGAAATTGCAAACCTCGCTGTTGCGCGTGATACCTTGAAGTCGAAGTGGAATGCAGAGAAGGAAATTGTAGAAAAAGTGCAAACAGCTAAAGCATCAATTGAACAATTGAAAATGGATGCTGAACGGGCCGAGCGCGAAGGTGATTATGGTTTGGTGGCCGAAATACGCTATGGTAAAATAAAAGAACAAGAAGCATTGATTGCAGCGCAAACCGTTGAACTCGATACACTGAGTGAAAAGCGGCTCTTGAAGGAAGAAGTGGATGCAGAAGATATTGCCGAAAGTGTAGCCAAAGCCACAGGTATACCGGTAAGTAAAATGCTGCAAAGCGAACGCGAAAAACTGTTGCATCTCGAAGATGAATTGCATAAAAGGGTAGTGGGTCAGGAAGAAGCCATTGTTGCCGTTTCCGATGCTATACGTCGCAGCCGTGCCGGACTGCAGGATCCACGCAAGCCCATTGGTTCCTTCATATTTTTAGGTACTACAGGTGTGGGTAAAACGGAACTCGCCAAGGCACTTGCCGAATACCTTTTCGACGATGAGCACCTGATGACGCGTATTGACATGAGCGAGTACCAGGAGAAACATACCGTTAGCCGTCTTGTTGGCGCGCCTCCGGGATATGTGGGTTACGATGAAGGCGGGCAACTTACCGAAGCCGTACGCCGCAAGCCATACTCCGTTGTACTGCTTGATGAAATTGAAAAAGCGCACCCCGATGTTTGGAATGTATTGCTACAGGTGCTTGACGATGGTCGTTTAACAGACAATAAAGGCCGCGTGGTAAACTTTAAGAATACCATCGTTATTATGACGAGCAATATTGGTAGTCATCTTATACAGGAAGCATTTGAAGGCGTGCATACGGATGATGCGATTTATGAAGCCGAAGAAAAAGCAAAGGTTGAAGTGATGGGATTGCTGCGCACAACCATTCGTCCGGAGTTTTTAAATAGGGTAGATGAAATTATTATGTTCCATCCGCTGATGCGTAAAGACATAAAAGCAATCATTCGTATTCAGTTGGAAAATTTGCGCAGCCTGCTTGAAGAAAGTGGCATACAGCTTGGATTTACCGAGTATGCAGTTGATTATCTTTCGGAGCATGGTTTTGATCCGCAATTTGGTGCAAGGCCCCTGAAGCGGTTAATTCAAAAAGAAATTGTAAACAAACTTTCGCGGCAGATTATTGCCGGTGAAGTAGATAGGTCAAAAACTGTTTTGGTAGATGTGTTTGATGGGGTAGTGGTGTTTAGGAACGAAGCAGCAGAATTGGTGTAAAGGAAATTGATGAGATGGGTGTGTTAGAAGGGTAAAGGGTCGGTAGCAATACCGGCCCTTTTACATTTGGTCATAATATTTCCCTTGCTTTCATTTTGCAAAGTGAATATGAATCCCTTATTAAATTATTGCTTTTTATTTTGCATTTAAGGCATAATCAATGAAAGCCACTTTCATTCTCTCATCATTCTTAATGGTTTCAAAAAAATCATCGAGATAAGTTTTCATTTCCCACTTTTCCTTGTCTCCGAGGTATTCACTTTGCTTTACCAAATTATAAATATCATTTTCTTTGGCTAAAAACACGCTTGCTGCTTGTCTAAGCTCATTCATCGTTCTTACATAGCCCATATAAAAACGTTCGGTTACATATTTCAATCCGGTTGTTTCTGGCGGAACTGCATAGGGTGCATTTACCAATCCGCTAAAATCGAAATCATAGCCTACCACATAAGGGCGTGTTTGAGCAGAGTCCTTTGGGAAAAACAATTTTGTGTTATGGTAATAGGGTATGGACCAATCGGTATTGCCCACCATATATTGAAACAGAAAAAACAGGGTGGAATTCGCGCGGTTGGTTTGCTCGGTATTAAATTTTTTATTTTCTTCTTCTACCCATCCATTCCGTTTCTCAAGTTCATTTACCGGCTCAATTAAAAAGGCATATTGTTTAAAATTCTTCTTTGCTTTTAAGCTGTCCTGAAGCGTTACATGTAACATACGAACTTTAAAACTCGCATCGGAAACCAGGTTATACATCTTATAAATCAGGTACTCCTTAAAGATGTATTGCTGATATTCATTGCCACTTTCACAGGGAGCTACCATTTTTACTTTTCCCAGTTTACGAAACTTTGATTTTTTGGTAGAATCCTTAAAATCCAGCATGAGCGACGCCATGCCACAATTATCTTTTCTAAAATTGCCCCTTAGCCTTATGTTGATGTTTTCCGTAACATCTCCTGTGCCATCCGGGTTATGCCATGTAATGGTGCCGGATTGAAATGGCATATTTTTACGATTAGAATTCAGCCGTTTTAAATTGGTATTAATAGTTACATCCACCGGGGTTTCCTTAGCAAAAAATTCCTTGCTCTTAAGAATCAATTCCTGGGCATTGATGGGTGTAAATGCTGCAAGAAAATACAGGAGCCAAACCAAAATCCATTTCATATTGCACTTATTTTAATAAAAGTCTAAAATAAGGATATAATGCATTCACGTAAAATGATAAATAACATTTTTCTTTCATTAAACAGTTTAATGAGTGTCCGGAACCAATAGCGGCTCATTGGATAGCATAAAGGCTATGACGTGGGTTTTTCTGAAATAAAAAAGGAAATGAAGGGTTTTCGGATAAGCATTGAATTGGATTGGAGCAAAGAATACCGTTTGAACGAACTCATAAAAATACGCTATCGCTAACGGATGAGGAAAAGAAGAAAGATGTGAGGTAAGCCCTGTTTTGCTTCCCATGATTAAACTTCATCGACAGCCTTCATGCGCATATTGCATGGGTAAATAATGTATGTGGAAAAGGCAATGTGTTTTTAAATCTTCGATTTTTGTAAGGTCGTCCTAGATTAGCTTTTATATTTTGTGGAGTTATCAGTTTAAAATATACCGCACACCCGCCTGTGGCACCTGCCCGGTAAAGCATTTATGAACAGGAAGAAAAGATGGCGGCCGCAAAATAGAACGCAGCGAATTTGCAGCTATAACCGAAGTCAATGCAAAGCGCTATCATGATAATCCAAAGCATTACCGAAGCCGACAAGAAATTAATAAACACATCTTTGGTACCATTAAACTTAAATGGGGTTATAACCATACCAACCTGAAAGGACTGGCAAAAGTTAACGGCGAATTTGCATTGATTATGACCCTGTCCAATATGAAGCGCTGCATAATCATATTAGAAATAAATGCGTTTAAAAAATAGCTGCCTGGCAATCTGATTATGCAGGGGTTGCTTGTTTTTGTTTGAAAACGGCTTCATTCAAGCCCGTTTACGCCTTTGTAAAAAAAAAAGCAATTGCATAGCTGCCTAAAAAAGTAGGTCTGTTACAAAGCTTCTCTTGCAATGGTAATGGCTTGACGTCAACCGAAAATGGATCAAATCGGGGTAATCTGGGCTTTTTTCACAGCCTGACGGGACTCGGCTTAGCGAAGTTGCCGAACACAAAACTTCATTAGAATTACAAATGTTTCAATTAAAGATAAAATGTCAAATGAAGCACTAACCGTAGAATCGATAAGACCCTATGGCAATCAAAAACTTATGGTTTATCTTAAGCCACCCCTCAAAATGGAAATTGATGTTAGCTGCGAAAAAGCACCCCTATTAAAAAAGTGGATGGATCGATAGACCTATATTTTTCCATTAAGTAAGGTAATAATAGACCTTGTTTCAATTGGTAGCTTTTCGACTGCTTCCCAAATTGCAGGGATTGCCCAAAGTCATTAAATCAATTTTTTTAATTATTTTAGGCTTTACAATTATTTTTTCTTTTTTGCATTCACCATCTTAATCCCAAGCAACCTGTCTTGCCATTCAGCCTGCACTAACCGAAAGTTTTTTGCAGTGGTTGTTTCCAATAAGCAAGCCTGTAATACATTATTTATCACATACACATTCAATTGATAGTAATGCGGATTGGTAACGTCTTTTATTTCTTTAAATCCCTGGAAAAGGGGAATGCCTTCATCGGTGAAAAGCCTGCGTGGTCGGGGAATTTCAGGTGTACCTGTTAGGGGCAAAACATAATTTTTCCATGCCAGTGAAAATGCGGAATCAGTCTTGCCTTCAATGGCGGATGCATCAAATAAGGTAATGGAAAATGGCTCAGCATCCTTTATATTGTAATTGCTCAGGTTTATACTGCCTGCTATTTGCGTCATGCTCCAGGTATCTGGCACATTTATCTGGAAACTTCCCCAGTTTCTTTGCTGTGCATTTACATGCATTCCCATCAACATCAATAGCACCACGGGCAACCATTGTAACCTTTCCATTATTCGAAATTACCACAATACGCCGTCTATCCCATAAAATGAAATCACAAAAAAAATGTTGTTGAAGCGCTATGTGCTTCAACAACATTATGGAAATTGGTAATTTCTGTGGATTGCATCGCAATCAATGGAACCGCAATGCATTGCGGTTCTACCCAGCCGCCCCCATCTCCCCCTTCAGAGGGACGGGGGGCATGCGGGGTTTATTCTTCATCTTTCGCTGATCTCAGATAATCTTCACTCAATTTTTTCTGTAATTCAAATGGTACCGGTGCATATTCCTGGAAATGCATCCTGAACTTGGCACGGCCTTGTGTAAGGCTGCGCAGCGTACTCGAATATTCATGCATTTCGGATGCAGGAACGGCTGCAATAATCTTCTGGAAATGGCCTTCCGTATCAATGCCTTCTACAATGGCGCGGCGGGTTTGCAAATCACCCATTACACTGCCGCTTAATTCAGGCGGGGTAAGTACTTCCACTTTGTTGATAGGTTCGAGTATCTGTGGATCGGCATGTCCAAATGCTTCTTTAAATGCTTTCAAGCCTGCAAGTCTGAACGATATATCATTGGAGTCAACGGCGTGCATTTTGCCATCGAAAACACTTACGCGTACATCGCGCACATACGAACCGGTGAGCGGGCCTTCGTTCATTTTTTCCATTACACCTTTTAAAATGGATGGAAGAAAACGGGTATCGATAGCGCCACCTACAATACAGTTGTAATACACCAATTTTCCGCCCCATGGTAAAGGATGTTCATCACGCGAACGAACGTTTAGTCCTTCGGGATCAGGCATACCTTCATACCAGGGCTCAATGCGCATATGCACTTCACCAAATTGTCCGGAACCACCGCTTTGTTTTTTATGACGATGCACGGCTTCTGCCTTGCGACGAATGGTTTCGCGGTAAGGAATGCGGGGCTTGCTGAATGCTACTTCAAGCTTATGAATATTTTCCAGTTTCCATTTAATTACCTGCAAATGCAATTCGCCCTGGCAATGGATAAGCGTTTGTTTTAATTCCTGTGAAACTTCCACAAGGATGGTTGCGTCTTCTTCTTGTAAAGTATGTAGTGCCTGACTCAATTTTTCTTCATCACCCTTCTTCAGGCTTTCTACGGCCACGGTCATGTTGGGAGAAGGAAACTCAATAGGGTAAAGCTCAATATTTTTTCCCTTTTCATGTAGCGTATTATTTACGTGCGTATTGCGAAGCTTGAGAGTGGCACCAATATCACCTGCCACCAGTTCCGATACATTAATGCGGTTTCGGCCTTCGAGCATCAGCAATTGGTTTATTTTTTCGGAGCTGCCGGTGTTTTCATTTACCAGTTCCATACCCGTTCTAATCGTACCGCTAAAAACTTTAAAAAGACTAAGTTCACCCACATGTGGTTCGCTGATGGTTTTAAAAACAAATATGCATGCAGGGCCATTTGCATCGCATGTAAGTTCCTTTGCACTTGTTGTAATTTGTGGCGGCATCTCATTAGCACTAGGGCATACCACATCTATAAAACTCATCAGGCGGCCGCTACCCATATTTTGTTCAGCACTCATGCAAAACGCTGGAAAAATATCATGCTTTATCATGGCGTTGTGAAGCCCTTGCTTCATTTCATCTTCGGTAAGTTCGCCTTGCTCAAAATATTTTTCCATCAGGCTTTCATCGTTGCTTGCTATGGCTTCCACCAATTCGCGGTGCAACTCATCGGCGGTAGTTTTTTCACTTTCAGGAATAGGGCGTTTTTCGGGCTTACCACCATGGTCGGGAAAATGGTATAGCACCATGTGAAGTACATCCACAATTTCGTTAAAGCCTTTACCGGGATTTACCGGGTATTGCACAGCAACTACATTGCCGCCAAAATGTGCTTTCGCTTCCTGTAGTGTTTTATTAAAGTCAGCAAGCTCATGATCCATTTTATTGATGGCAAAAATCATGGGAGTTTTAAATTTCTCTGTATAGTCCCAAATCATATCGGTGCCAACTTCCACACCTTCTACCGCATTCAAAACCATTACACCGGTATCCGCTACCCGTAATGCGCTGATTACTTCTCCCACAAAGTCGTCGTACCCCGGGGTATCAATAATGTTTATTTTATATCCTTTCCAGGTGGTGTGCAGCAATGCAGAAAAAATGGAATTACCTCGTTCCTGTTCTAATTCGTGGTAATCACTAATGGTGTTTTTGTCTTCAATTGTGCCTTTGCGGGTGGTTATACCCGCTTCAAAAACCATGCATTCTGCGAGCGTTGTTTTTCCGCTGCCGGAGTGGCCGAGCAGCGCAATGTTTTTTACGTGACTGGTGTCAAAAGTTGCCATGACAAATACGTTTTGTGGAATCCAATGCGTACAAGGCTGCCATTTTAAGGCTGCCAATATTGCAACGTCAAAGGATGACCGTTGATGAAATAAATAAAGCGTTTCGGGTAATAATAAAGCCGGCACGGGGCCGGCTCATTTTCATGTAGTGGTGTTGCCGCCCCCTTTAGATGCAGGGGCTTTTATTGTCCTCCAATAAACAGGTGGAAATCGTCCGCGAGTTTATCAATATCAGCGATTAAAATAGTGTACTGTTCTTCAATATTATGGTGAGGAATCCGGTGTCCGAAATTGGGATGGCGTTCCGCTTCGTGAATATGATGCTTAATCGTGTGCTTAAGGTCGTGAATATTAATTTGTTGAATGTGAAACTGGTTGTGGAAATGTTCTACTTCCAGCAGAAATTCTTTACCGGTTTTCCCGGCTGCGGCTGTGTACAATTCATTTCGTAGATGGTTAATAGTCTCTCTGTGTTGGCGAAGATTGTCGAGCCATTGTTTACAATCGGCCAACAAAGCCTGGTGGTCTGCTGCGGTTACCATAATTGAAATTTTTAAAAGATGAGCAATGCTTTGAATCGTTAAAGTCCCGTCGTTAATCGGGCGTTTGAAAATACAACTTTCTTTTTTCTTACAAGTGTAAATTTCAGGGAACCAATATTGTTAATTAATGATGTGCATCATATTTTCCAAAAAAAGCAAAATACAACGGTTAGTTTTGTAGTGATAAAGAAAAATTATGGACAAAAACCCCTTTAAGCGATTGATTTACAGCCTTGTATTCGTATTCGTTTCGGCACTTAACCTTTCAGCTCAGGTGCCATCGCTCAGAGAGCTGACGGATACCATCGCATCAGCGTATATGGGCGGTAGAGGTTATACTGACAGTGGGTTACAACGTGCTGCCGCATTTATAGAGCAGGAATGGATTTCGGCTGGAATTATACCGGTGGGAAAAAGCTATCGTCAGCCTTTTCGACATGATGTAAATGTATTTAACGGGGATGTATCTCTTACTATAAATGGTGTTGCGCTTTCTCCCGGCAAAGATTTTATTGTAACGCCCGGCAGTCGTTCCGTAAAGGGAAGTAATGCCTTGCAGCCCATGGATAGCGTTCGCTGGATGGACCCCGCCAACAGGGTAGTGGTGGAATTGGTGGATAAACTAACCTGGTCGGTAAGCAAGGTACAGGATGATTATACGGTTTTCCAGTTACCAAAGGGTAGCCTTTCAACCCCGCCTGCACATTACGAAGCCAAATTGGATGCAAAAAGGGTAAAGAACTTTACTGCCGAAAATATCGTTGGTATGGTTAAAGGTACCGACATGCCGGATAGCTTCCTGGTAATTTCGGCGCATTACGATCATCTTGGCAAATTGGGAAAAGATGCCGTTTTTCGCGGAGCGAACGATAACGCAAGCGGTGTAGCGCTGATGCTCCATTTGGCCAGGCAAATTGCTGCCAAACCGCTCCGGTATTCAGTAGTGTTCATTGCATTTGCAGGTGAAGAAGCTGGTTTACTGGGATCGGAATATTTCGTTCAGCATCCAATGGTTCCTTTGAAGAAAATCCGGTTTTTAGTTAATCTTGATCTGTTGGGTACCGGCGAAGAAGGAATTATGGTGGTGAATGCTACCGAGTTTCCTAAAGAATGGAAAATGCTGGATGATATGAATAAGGCTAACGGCTGGCTTTCACAAGTGGGGCAGCGGGGAAAAGCGGCCAACAGCGACCATTATTGGTTTACAGAAGCAGGCGTGCCGGCCTTTTTTATTTATACCATGGGTGGAATTAAAGCCTACCATGATATTTATGATTTACCCGAAACCTTGCCATTGACAAAAACAGATGAAGTGGGGAAGATGATATTGGGGTTTTTTGAGGCAATGAGTGAATGAGTGAAGGAGTAAATCGGTTAATCGTGATTAGAGAATAGGGATGTAAGGGTAAAGCTGTAAGGAAAGTAGAAATCAGCAATTTCAAATCATTGAATTTCAAATTTCAAATTGATAACACCATCATCGCCAATATTACTTATTACTTACAAAAATATTACATCCCTAGATTTACTTATCCAGCGCATTGATCAAATGATGTTTCCCTTTAAGCATAAATTTTTTGCTTTGCTCAATAGCGTCCATCACCTGTTCGAGAATGGTGTCGGCTGGGGCATCGTAATCAATCTTAAGTGGCTCTTTAAAATGTACACTCAATACGCTGCCTTTCTTTTTAAAGGTTAGTCCTTTTTTGGTAAAAGCACGCCAAAAGCCATTAATAACTACTGGTACTACAATGGGGCGGTTTTCTTTAATGATATGGGCAGTTCCCTTGCGGCCGGGGGCAAAGGGTTTGGTGGTTCCTTGCGGAAAAGTAATAACCCAGTTCTTTGCCAGTGCCTGATTTATTTTTGACGAATCCTTGCTGTCGCGTTCGCGGCTTACTTCCTGACCTTGTGCGCGCCAGGTACGTTTTACCGTAATAGCACCACCCAGCGCAAAAAGGCGGCTTAGCAAATCGCTCTTCATGGTTTCTTCTGCAGCAACAAATTTTACACGGGTAAAAGGCCAAAGAAGGTAAAAAGGGAACCCTAGTTTATTCTTACGGCCCCATAAGTTGGCGCAAAACACGTGGACAAATGTAATTACGTCGGCAAAATAGGTTTGGTGGTTACTTACAAACAGCACATTGCTCGATGGAAGGCCTTCCAGGTGTTCCATGCCGGTTATTTCGGTCTTGTTCACCATATTGAGTCCGGGCCAGGTAGCCAACCCCACCACGGCATACACCGGACCTTTTACTAATCTTGAATTTGTTATTCTTTCTGCAAATGAAGGCATACAATCTTCCTCAAGTCGTTCGTTAAGCGAAATTCAAATGTAACAGGAATTTTTTCCAAAAAACAAAATTAAGGCGCTACCGCCTGCATCATAAGCCCGCAAATATAGGCGCCGTAGGTTCCCAATGCATATCCAAGCACGGCGAGCAATACACCAACCGGCGCAAGTGAGGGTGAAAAAGCACTCGCTACAATGGGTGCACTTGCGGCTCCGCCTACATTTGCCTGGCTGCCAACGGCCACAAAAAAGAAGGGCGCTTTTATGATTTTGGCAACACCCAGCATGATGATTACATGGAAAAACATCCAAAGCAGGCCAACCAGGAAAAGTCCCGGATTGCTGAAAATACCCATTATATCCATTTTCATACCAACGGTTGCCACTAAGACATAAAGTAGCACTGAGCCTACTTTTGAAGCGCCTACACCTTCCAGATACCGAACACGGGTAAGTGAAAGAAGCAAGCCAAATGTGGTTGCTAATACCACTATCCAAAAGAACACAGAAGTAAGACTGAATTGCTCAAGGAAAGGAGCATGTTTTCCAATGGCAGGTGCAATTATGTCTGCCAGAAAATGGCTTAATCCCATAACCCCAAAGCCAACTGCGCAAATTTTCATCAGGTCAGATGTTGTTGGGATGGTTGCGTTCCTTTTTTGAAACTCTTCCATTTTTATTTTCAATTCATCTATGTCTGTAGAATTCGCTTTAAGTTTCTTATCTAATTTAGGGGCAATGCCTGCACCATACAATAAAAAGGCCATCCAAATATTGGCAACAATAACATCTACCGTAATCATGGCACTAAACACCTTGTCCCCAACATTAAATACTTCTTTCATAGCTGTTTGGTTGGCAGATCCGCCAATCCAGCTTCCGGCAATGGTGGTTAGCCCGCGCCATACGGCATCCGGACCCACGCCACCTACAATATCGGGTGCAATAAAGGAAAAAGTAAGTACCGCAAGCGGGCCACCAATCATGATGCCTACCGTACCTGCCAAAAACATAATGATTGCTTTGGGTCCTAATTTTTTTAAACCCGGAAAATCGATACTTATGGTAAGTAGAACAAGACTTACAGGTAGAATGTAACGGCTAACTACATTATACAACTGGCTTTTTTCGCCATCAATAATGCCGGTACTATTAAAGATGGATGGTATAAAATAGCATAGCAGCAGGGATGGTACCCATTTATAAAAATTTACCCAAAAGCGGCTTCCGCTGGATGTGGTAAAAAAAATAAAGCCAAGCAGTGTCATGAGCAAACCCAGCACTACGGCATCGTTGGTAATAATCGCATTGAATATGTACATATCAGGTTTGGCAAAAAATGAATGGGCAAGATAAGGGTGAAAGCATTTATGGATGAAAACAGAAATATTTGTATTTAATAATTTAGTGTTCCATGTAAAGGACAGAAAATAAGAAAAATTGTACTTTTAAAAGAACGATTTCGGCGTTTTACGAAAATAATCCAATGTTACCCCAACCACTTCTTTTTGCCCCAGTACCCCAACCAATCCATAATCCTGCTTGTGTACCCAAACTCATTATCAAACCACGCAAATATTTTTACCTGGTTGCCCACCACCGAAATCAGCGGACCCTCTATCACACAACTGTGGGTATTACCTTTTACATCCAGCGAAACCAGCGGTTCTTCGGTGTAAGATAATACACCTTTGTAACGCCCTTCTGCTGCTTTCTTAAATGCTTCCCTTATGAGTGACGCGGGCGATGCATGTTGCAATTGAACCGTAAAATCTCCCAGTGCTCCATTGGCTACGGGGATGCGCGTACTGATGGCAGCCACTTTTTCATTCAGGTGTGGCATCAATCTTTCCAAAGATTCTGCAAGATCAATTTCCACCGGGATAATGCTTTCGGCTGCTGCTCTTCCCCGGCGGAACTGCTTATGGGGCGCATCCACCAATTCCTGCCGGCTGGTATAGCTGTGTAAAAAATGTACCTGTGCACTTTCAAGCCCAAAGCCATCAAGAATATCCAACATGGGAACAGAACAGTTGGTCATGCAGCCGCCTGGCGAAAGAATATCTATACCATTGGTCAACAAATTCTGGTTATAACCATAGATAAGCAAAGGAATATCAGGTGAACCGGTGGTACTTAGTATCACCTTTTTAGCACCTGCCTGCAAATGAAGACTTGCCCCGGCACGTGTACTGAAACTGCCGGTGCATTCAATCACTACATCAACACCAAGGGTTTGCCAGGGTAGTGCGAGCGGGTCAGGTTGTTGAAATACTTTTACCTGTTTGCCATCTATATTCAAATACCCATTTTCAAAGCTTACTTCACCAGGGTAGGTCCCGTAAATAGAATCATAACGAAACAGGTAAGCGATGTTTTCGGCACCCATCAGGTCGTTTATGGCTACAATTTCAATATCATTTTGGTGGATAAGCCTTCGAAGCAATAGCCGGCCAATACGGCCAAGCCCATTTATGGCAATGCGCATGTTATTTTTATTTGGAAAGGTGCAAAAGTAGGGTGATGAACGCAAGCAGCATGCCCTTACCTTTGCTGCCATTTAAGAAAAAATCTATTTGAATCAATTGCTATGGCCACGCAACCAAAAGAAACAACCGTATTACAGGAAGTAGTAATAAAATTTGCCGGCGACAGCGGCGACGGAATGCAGCTTACCGGAACACAGTTTACCAATAACACTGCATTATTGGGCATTGATCTTGCCACTTTCCCCGATTTTCCCGCCGAAATACGGGCCCCTATCGGCACCTTGCCGGGCGTTTCGGGATTTCAGCTTCGGTTCAGCAGCGAGCCTGTTTTTACCCCCGGCGATTTGTGCGATGTGCTCGTAGTAATGAATGCAGCGGCACTTAAGGTAAACATGAATAACATTAAAGCCACAGCCAAGATTATTATTAATACCGATGGTTTTGATGCGAAAAATCTTCGTCTTGCCAATTATCCCGATGGTATAAATCCATTGGATGATGGCAGCCTTGATAGCTACGATGTAATCAAGATGGATGTTACCAAGATGACACGGGAAGCCCTTGCAGATGCACCCATGGGTATGAAGGAAAAAGACCGTGCCAAGAACATGTTCGTGCTTGGATTTTTATATTGGATGTTTGACCGCAGTTTGGATAGCACGGTAAGCTTTTTACGTGAAAAGTTTGGCCATAAAGATGAAATTCTGAATAGTAATATTAAGGTACTGCAGGCAGGATACAATTTTGGTGATACTACCGAAACATTTACCAGCCGCTACCGTGTAGAGCGCGCCAAAATGGAACCGGGTGTTTACCGCAGTATTATGGGTAATCAGGCATTGGCTTATGGCATTATTGCCGCAAGCGAGCAAAGCGGCCTGCCTATTTTCCTCGGTAGTTATCCTATTACGCCTGCCAGCGATATTTTACATGATCTTGCCAAATATAAAAATTTCGGAATCCGCACTTTCCAGGCTGAAGATGAAATTGCTGCCATTACCAGCGCCATTGGTGCTAGCTATGGCGGAAGCCTTGCAGTTACCACAACCAGCGGACCAGGTATGGCTTTAAAAGCCGAAGCCATGGGTTTGGCGGTTATGATGGAAATTCCATTACTGATTGTAAATATTCAACGTGGCGGACCAAGCACGGGTTTACCTACTAAAACGGAACAAAGCGACCTGATGCAGGCATATTATGGGCGTAATGGCGAGTGCCCGATGCCTATTGTAAGTGCAAGCACACCATCCGATTGCTTTGAAGCTGCCATGGAAGCGGTGCGTATTGCGGTGCAGCACATGACACCCGTTATTCTGTTGAGCGATGGATATATTGCCAATGGCGCGGAGCCCTGGAAATTCCCAACGGTAAAAAGTTTGCCGAAGATTGATGTGAAATTTAAATCACAATTAGGGCATGGGGAAGATAAATACCAACCTTATTTGCGAGATGAAAAACTGGTACGTCCTTGGGCAACGCCAGGAACACCGGGTCTCGAGCATCGTATTGGGGGCCTTGAAAAACAAAACATTACCGGTAATGTAAACTATGAGCCCGATAACCACCAATTGATGGTAAAAATCAGGCAGGAAAAAGTAGATAAAATTGCTGAATTTATTCCTGAGCAAAAGCTCGATTCAGGGCCTGAAAAAGGTAAAGTGCTGGTAATTGGATGGGGCAGTACTTATGGAGCCATAAAAAGTGCCATTTCTGATTTGCAGAAAAAAGGTATTGATACGGTAAGCCATGCGCATTTGCGTTATGTGCGCCCTTTCCCGCGCAATCTTGGCAATATCATCAAAAATTTTGATGTGGTGCTGGTACCGGAAATCAACAACGGACAGTTGGTGAAAATTATCCGCGATGTGTACATGGTGGATGCAAAAGCCTATAATAAAATAAAAGGAACGCCTATTACAAGGTTCGAGCTCAAGGACGAGATTAAGAAATATCTATGAGCCAGGGCGAAAAGCTGATTACAAATATTTGCATTATTGGTGGTGGTCCTGCAGGGGCTACCACCAGTATTTTTTTAGCCAAACAAGGTATTGACCATGTATTGTTAGATGCGCATGTATTCCCAAGGGACAAGGTTTGCGGGGATGGGCTCGATTTGAATGTGGTGAGAGTTTTAAACCATATAGATCCAAATATTGTAAAGAATGAGTTACTGAATGGTCAGGAACATTTTACAGCTTCGGGTGGCTTGCGGTTCATTCTGGGTAATGGTAAACATGTGGACATTAACGGAAGCATGGCGGAAAGTATCCAAGCATCGGCTGTAAAAAGGCCGATATTTTTTGTAGCCAAAAGGAGCCATTTTGATGCGCTGTTGGTAAGTAAAATTGATAAAAAAGTTACAACTCTTCGGTTAGGTACAAAAATAACCCATATCGAAAGGGTAGGTGACAGATGGAAATTAACGGGCAAAAATGCTGACGGTAAAATTGAAATAGATGCGGCTTTTTTGGTTGGTGCCGATGGCGACCATTCGGTAGTAGTAAAGCATGTGGGTGAAAAAAAGATTGACCGTAAAAATTACGCAGGTGCCTTAAGACAATATTGGACAGGTGTAACGGGCATGCATAAGGATAATTTATTGGAGATATATTTCCCCGAAAGTCTTCCGCTTTCTTATTTCTGGATTTTTCCACTGCCGGAAGGAAAGGCGAATATTGGATTTGGAATGGCGAGTGATTATGTTGCCAAAAAAGGTATTAACCTTAGAACAGCATTTGATACACTTATAAAAACGGATCCGGTTTTAAGAGAGCGTTTTAAAAATGCGCAACCGGATGAAACGGTGAAGGGCTGGGGTGTTCCTATGTCGGGGAGTGGGCGCAAACCCAATGGTGACAGATGGATATTGGTGGGAGATGCTGCTTCATTGGTATGTCCTACTTCGGGAGAAGGAATTGGGTCGGGGATGCTTTCCGGTTATATAGCAGCAAAATTTATAGAAAGGGCTTGTAAGGAAAATGATTTTAGTGAAAGCATGTTCAAAAACTATAATCGTGAAGTCCATAAACGATTGAGAAGTGAAGAAAAGTTATTCCGTTTTGCCAATGCGGTACCTGTTTGGGCATTTACCAAAGGCATTCAACTAATTTTGGCTAGTAAATATTTTAAGAACTGGTTTGCCAATAAGGAAATGCCAAGATGGGTTCATACCGCTTACAACGAAGAGATTGTTGTGAAATTAAACTAGCATATTATCAATTAACCTTACATCTCCCAAAAAAGCTGCAACCAATATAACTGCAGGAATGCCAGCTTCCCATTTTTCAAGCGGCTTCAGGGTTTCGGGTGTGGTAATGGACACATAATCGACTGATGTAAACCCCGCTTCCAATAGATTTTTTGCAGCACTACCTTCAAGTGTTCTTATTGGTGTGTTGCCTAAGTTATTTATAATCAATAATATTTCCCTGTAAATGGCTGGGGCTTTAGCACGTTCTTTAGGCGACAAACGTATATTTCGGCTACTCATGGCTAACCCGTCCGCTTCGCGCAGGGTGGGGCAGGTGTGTAATTGTACCGGTAAGTTTTTTATGGCAATCAACCGCTGCACCACCATACATTGCTGAAAATCTTTTTGCCCCATAAATATGCCTCCGGGTGCTACAATTTCCAACAGGCGGTGAACCACCTGGCACACACCCTGAAAATGTCCCGGCCGGTAAAACCCTTCCAATAAATCTATAAGGCCGCCAAGGTCATACGGTTCGCTTTGTTGCCAGCCATGGGGGTACATTTCAGTTACATCTGGTAAAAACAAAATATCGCAACCTGCTTCTTCCAGCATACGGATGTCGGTTGCTATTGTTTTTGGGTATTTCTTAAAATCTTCCGGATCGTTGAACTGACTTGGGTTCACAAAAATGCTGGCAATGGTTAAGTCGCTTTTTTCCTGGGCCGCTTTGAGTAAAGACAAATGTCCATCGTGTAAAGCGCCCATGGTGGGAACAAAACCGGATTTTTTCCAGTTATTTCCTGCTTTTTGTGCATGTATCTTTAAATCTGCTGCCTTGTGTAATATTATCATTGGTTATGCCTGGTTGGTAAACTGTGCGTATATATAAGTGTTTACAAGGTTAATTTCTTTACCTTTGCACACATTTTGGGAATTTTCCTTATTCAATTGTGACAATGAGTACAAAGAAAAGAATTCTGTTTATTGCAAATGAAATGTCGCCATACCTTGAACTTACTGAGTTTTCGGAAACAGTAAACAAGTTGGCAATACTCTCCAATAACAATAATTTTGAAGTACGGTGTATAATGCCGCGTTTTGGTGTAATAAACGAACGCAGGCATCGTCTCCATGAAGTGGTAAGGCTAAGCGGTATCAATGTTTCAGTAGATAATGATGATTTTCCACTGCAAATTAAGGTAGCAAGTCTTCCCAATGCACGTCTTCAGGTTTATTTTTTGGATAATGAAGACCTGTATAAAAGAAAGCACATTTTTCATGACGATGCCGACAAGTGGTTCGATGACAACCATTTACGCACCATTTTCTTTTGTAAAGGTGCCCTTGAAACTGTAAAAAAGTTTGGATGGCCTCCTGATATTATTCATTGCAGTGGTTGGATGGCAGGGTTAGTACCTTTCTATATCCGTACGGTTTATAAGCGCGAACCTGTTTTTACGCACAGCAAAATTGTATATTCACTAGGCCCCGAAACATTTACCGAAAGCCTTGGTGAGCATTTTGTAAAAGCTGCACTGATTAGTAATACTATTAAAGAAAAGGATCTTGCTATTTATGCCGATGGTACCTGTATAGCTATGCAACGAGGCGGTGCAACGTATGCTGATGCCATTAGCATAGGCGATTCGGAAGTTCCTGAGGTTCTGTTGAAAGAGTTTAGCAAAGTAAAAGGCAAGAAAACAATGCCGCTTATAGAGTCCGGCAGCGATTTAACACAGTATTTAAACCTGTATAACGACCTTGCCGTCTGATTTTTTCAGATTATATTTTTTAAACTTTTTCTTTCGTGAATTTACTGAAAATAATGCGTTGGGCAACTCCCCTTTTACTACTTACGTGGTTATGGGTTGCCTGTACCAAAATAGAAAAAACCACCCTTGGTGGCGACCTTATTCCTGCAGTTGATAATGTTTTTACATTCGACTCATTGCTAAAGGTTGTTTCCAATAACTATATTCCAACTGACTCTATTTACATAAATGCTTCCGCTGATCATTTGGTAGGTGGTATTGCAAACGACCCTTATTTTGGTTCATCCAAAGCGGTTATGTTTTTTGAGATGAAGCCTTTTACCTTCCCTTTTAAGTTCACAGACTCTTTAAAGAAATTTGATTCGGCAGTATTGGTTATAAAGTACCGGGGGTATTATGGAGACTCTGCTGAACCCGTTACATTTAACCTGTATGAAGTGGACAGACAAATGCAATTTGATACCGCTGTAAGACCCATCTATGCTATTAATACACCTGCATTGGATGTTAACCGTTCCAAATTTTGGGGGCAAAAAACAATGTCGGCTAACCGATATAAGGATTCTTTAAAGTATACGATTCAAAAAGATTCCATTTTTAAAACGGTAACCAATGAACTCCGAATACCGCTGAATTATAATTTGGCAAAAGCCCTTTTCGAAGGCGATTCGGCAAATGTGTTTGGTAGTGATAGTATATATAAGAATTACTTACCGGGTTTTGCATTGGAAGCGCAGGGCAATCCAAAAGCTATCCATTATTTTGGTTTAGGTACAGGAAGCGAGATTCAATTTTTTTACAGGAAATTAAATAACGGAAAAGAAGATACTACCCTTACTGCTTATGGCATAACTTCAAGATCCGCGCATGCAGTAAAAGTTACTTATGACCGTTCAGGTGCAGAAATGAATAATTTTCTTACGCAAAATACATCCGTTGGTGTAAGTCAATTATATATTGAAGCTACACCGGGGCCGATGGTTTCCATAAAAATACCTGATTTGAAAGCACTTACCAACAGGGTATTACATCGGGTAGAGCTTAGGGTTACTGAACTTGCAGAAAATAGTGGGTCGCCCTACTTAACCCAACTGCTCCCTCCGCGTGCTCTATATCTTGATGCAGAAGATGAATTGAAGTCGGGAAACTTTAGGGGGATACCTTACGATATGGATCCATTTTCCAAATACTATTGTTATCCAATAAATGGTCCTGATTTTACATATTTTGGAGGCCCGGGAAAGAAGACGCTGATTGATGGGAAGATTTATAACGAATATATTTTTAATATTACCCGTTATGTTCAAGGTGTTATTACCCGCGAAGAACCTGCATTTAACCTTAGATTGTCTGCTCCTTATTATATGATTTACGATGAGTGTGCAAGTCCTAGTCCTGCATACCCGGTAAATATTTTCCCTTTCCAGGTTAATGGTTCATTTATCAATCAGATTGCCGAATCCAGGATACGATTAGCAGGCAGCAGCCACCCCAATCCAAGGCTAAAGATGCAGGTTCGGATAATTTATTCAAAAGCATAGGTCAGTTTTATATATTTGCACCCAAATTAAAAGAAGTACTCCAATATGGCATATTTATTTACATCAGAAAGCGTAAGCGAAGGACATCCGGATAAAGTATCAGACCAAATATCCGATGCGCTGATTGACAATTTTCTGGCTTATGACCCTAATTCAAAAGTAGCATGTGAAACATTGGTTACTACCGGTTTGGTGGTACTTGCAGGCGAAGTGAAGAGTGAAGCATACCTTGATGTACAGGATATTGCACGCGAAGTAATTAGAAAAATTGGTTATACAAAAAGTGAGTATATGTTCGAAGCGAATAGCTGCGGAATTCTATCAGCTATTCACGAGCAAAGTCCGGATATTAACCAGGGTGTTGACCGCACAAGCCCCGAAGATCAGGGTGCGGGCGACCAGGGTATGATGTTTGGTTATGCAACCAAAGAAACCGACAACTACATGCCGCTTGCATTGGATCTTGCGCATAAAATTTTACTTGAACTTAGCATCATCCGTAAAAATGAATTGAACCTGATGCCTTATTTGCGCCCCGATGCAAAAAGCCAGGTAACAATTGAATATGCAGATAATCATATTCCACAGCGTATAGACAGTATTGTGGTAAGCACGCAGCATGATGATTTTGGTTCAGAAAAACATATGCAGGATCGCATTCGTGAGGATATTATAAATATCGTTATTCCACGTGTAAAAGCAGCATTGAAAGAAAGTTTGCGGCCTTTATTTGACGATCAGATTACCTATCATATTAACCCCACCGGTAAATTTGTAATTGGTGGTCCGCATGGTGATACAGGTCTTACAGGTCGTAAAATCATTGTGGATACCTACGGTGGAAAAGGTGCGCATGGTGGCGGTGCTTTCAGTGGAAAAGATCCAAGCAAGGTTGACCGCTCTGCAGCTTATGCCACCCGCCATATAGCAAAAAATCTTGTTGCAGCCGGTGTTTGCGATGAAATATTGGTTCAGGTTTCTTATGCTATTGGTGTTGCAAAACCCTGTGGTATTTTCGTAGATACTTATGGATCTTCCAAAGTAGGTATGAGTAATGGCGAAATTGCTAAGAAAATTGAAGAAATTTTCGATATGCGCCCATACTTTATTGAAAAGAGATTGAAGCTCCGTAATCCTATTTATGGCGAAACGGCTGCTTACGGGCATATGGGCCGCGAACCACAAACTGTTACCAAAGTATTTAACGCAGGTAAGAAAAATGAGAAAAGTGTTACCGTGGATTTATTTACATGGGAAAAACTTGACTACGTTGATCAGGTGAAAGCAGCTTTTGGTTTAGCCTGATAAATTCATAAACTATAAAAGCCCCTGCATTCAAATTTGGTTGCAGGGGCTTTTTTTATTATTTTTAAAAATCATGTTTATAAAAGGAAAAAATATCATCGTAGGTCGCCACCCCGTATTGGAAGCACTTAAATTAGGTAGCGGTGTTGACAGAATTTTGTTATATCGTAATGCCACCGGCGATGTATTAACGGAGATTAAAACACTTGCAAGGGAATTAAATGTTCCCATTCAAATGGTGCCGGCGCAAAAGTTGGATGCTATTACCAACATTCAGCATCAGGGTATTATCGCCTACAGGGCTATGATTCAATACCATGATTTACAATCAGTGATTGACCTTGCCGTGCAGGATGGACAAGTGCCACTCTTTTTAATACTCGATGGCATTACCGATGTGCGCAATATTGGCGCTATTGCACGTACAGCTTTATGTACCGGAGTGCATGGCATTATTATTCCGGATAAAGGTGTGGCCGCCATGGGCGAAGATGCTATGAAAGCGAGTGCCGGCGCGTTATCGCATCTGCATATCATAAGGGTAAATAGTTTATTGCAAGCGGCAGATACCTTACGGTTAAATGGAATTGCTGTGTATGGCAGTATTATGCGCGAAGGAAGCCCGGTCTATAATTTACCCTTACAGGAACCTTGTGCTATGGTAATGGGTAGCGAGGACAAAGGCATTCAGCCTGCTATGCAGAAAGCCTGTACCGGATTTTTTCATATTCCTATGGCAGGTGAGTTTGAATCGCTGAATGTATCGGTAGCTGCAGGAATGATTTTGTATGAAGTGGTGAGGCAGCGCGGGGCGGGGAAGTGAATAGTTGATAATGGATAGTTGATAATTGATAGTTGATAATTGATAATGGATAGTTGATAGTGATGATAATGATTAAATGAATAAAAGAATAACGATAGTAGAATGTCCGCGGGATGCGATGCAGGGGTGGGGTAGAATGATACCCACCCAAGAGAAAGTTGATTACTTGCAGTCATTACTAAAAGTTGGTTTTCATACATTGGATTGTGTAAGCTTTGTAAGCCCAAAAGCCATTCCGCAAATGGCAGATAGCGCAGCAGTGCTGCATCAATTGGACTTGACGGATGCTACATCGAAATTGCTTGCCATTGTGGCCAATGTAAAAGGCGCTGCTACAGCAGTAACTTTTGACAGCATTTCTTATTTGGGTTATCCTTTTTCTATCAGCGAAACTTTTCAGCAACTTAATGCCAATAGCACCATTGCGGAGAGCTGGGAAAGATTATTGCACATACAGGAACTTTGTGTATTGCATAATAAAAAACTGGTTGTTTATATTTCTATGGGTTTTGGTAACCCTTATGGCGATGCATACGATGCAACTGTGATAGGTAATTGGATAGAAAAAATGCAGCAATTGGGTATAAAAATTATTTCGCTTGCTGATACAGTAGGGCTAGCTTCCGCTTCATTAGTACACAAAGTAACCAAGGCAACAGTGGACACCTTTAAGCAGCTTGAAATTGGCGTACATCTGCACAGTACATCAGCAGGATTTTTGGAAAAACTAGAAGCGGCATTACAGGCAGGCTGCACCCGCATCGACGGTGCATTAAAAGGAATTGGCGGTTGCCCAATGGCCCAAAATGACCTCGTTGGTAATATGGATACCGAACGAATAGAAGCATATTTATCAACAAAGGGATACGATACTGGGCTCAATAAACACGCTTTGAAGGAAGCTGTTTTACTGGCTGGAAATGTATTTGTCCATTAACCTTCAGCATCAATGGATTTCAGGCTCGAATTGCAGATTAAACCATGGAAGCGTGGTATAAATATCCGCGAAGGCATCATGCTGATGGGCAGTTGCTTTACCGCGCATATGGCTGCAAAGCTTGTACAACATCGTTTCAAAGTATTGGAAAATCCGCATGGTATTTTATTCAATCCCATGAGTATTGCAAATGCATTAAAAGATTACGTCAGCGAAAAGCAATTTAGCGAAGCTGATGTGTTTGAATGGAATGGTTTATGGCAAAGCTGGCATCATCATGGAAGATTTTCAGGTATAGATAATGGCCATGTATTATCTATGATGAATAAAGAAAGGGAAAATGCAACTGCATTTTTAAAAAAATCAGGATGGTTATTTATTACCCTTGGTTCTGCTTTTGTATATGAACTGAAACAGGGCACCGAAATAAATCCTGGTAATGAAGTGATGGTTGCTGCCAACTGTCACAAAGTGCCTGCGCAACATTTCACCCATCGTTTGCCAGGTTACGGTGAAGTGCTTGACGCAGTACATTCCATCATTAAAATGGCACGATTTTTTAACCCGGAACTTCAAATTGTTTTCACCATCAGCCCGGTGCGTCATTATCGCGAAGGATTAGTGGAAAATAATCGCAGCAAAGGTTTATTGCATAATGCGGTAGGTGATGTATTGCAGCACGCAGAAGGCGTGCATTACTTTCCTGCTTTCGAATTAATTATAGATGATTTAAGGGATTACCGTTTTTTTGCAGAAGACCTTGTACACCCCAATTACATGGCAACACAATATGTTTGGGAGAAATTTTCAACAACATGTATTGATGACGAAAGTCGCGGGCTAATGGAAAATATAAACCGCATCAATGCAGCGATGCAACATAAACCCAGGCAACCGGAAAGCGAACAACACCATGTTTTTTTGGCAAAAATGAAAATGGAAACCGAACAACTAGCAGCAAGTGCGCCTTTTTTAAATTTGAGCGATGCTCTAAACTATTTTACAGATGTATAAAATGATTAATGCATTCTGTCGCCCCTTACGCTTAGGCTTTGCATAACCTGTGCTTCGTAGTCGAGCCATTCCTGCCAACGTTTCCAAACGATTTCTTCGTTTACATATTCCCTTGCAAGGTCAATAAAGGTTCGGTAATGCCCTGCTTCGCTTTCCATAAATCGGCGATAGAATTTTTGGAGATATTCATCCGTAAGCCCTTCGCTCAATCTTTTAAAACGCTCGCAGCTTCTTGCTTCAATCAAAGCACAGAAAAGGAGTTTATCAAGCAGTCGGGTGGTCTCGCTGCCGCCTTTGGTTTCAAATTTCAATAAAGCATTTACATATTCATCTTTTCGTTGACGGCCCATTTTAAGTCCGCGTTTACGCAGTTCCTGTACCACAAGCCGAAAATGGCTCCATTCTTCAGCCACAATCGGAATTAATTCATTCACAATGCTTTCTTTATCGCTAAAACCTTGAATCAGGCTTATGCAACTCGTAGCTGCCTTTTGCTCGCACCATGCATGGTCGGTAAGTATTTCTTCCAGCGAAATGCCGGCGAGATCCACCCATCTTGGGTCGGTTGGCAATTGTAAACCCAATATATTTTTTTGCATTTGCAGGCTGTCCTGTGTCGCTTCCATGGTGCAAAAATAGACTGCTGTTGGTCATTTTTGCACAATCCAAGTGGTGAAACCATATTGTTGTTATTTTCACACCATTAACTTTTTGCCAATGAGATTTTTAGCAGCGGGAATATTAGGAATTATAACCATAGCCTTGATTTATGCATTAGACACAAAACTGGGGCCGTTGCCGCCTGCAGGCGCATTATTGAGCCCATCACACGGGCTTTGGAAGAATGCGGAACCCGCCGACAAGGATTTTAGTTTGGATTTGAAAAGTGCCAAATTAAAAGATGAAGTAAGTGTGTACCTTGATGAACGATTGGTGCCACACATATTTGCGCAAAATGATCATGATGCCTATTTCGCACAAGGCTACCTGCATGCACGGTTCAGGCTTTGGCAAATGGAATTTCAAACGCATGCCGCTTCGGGCAGGCTCTGTGAAATTATTGGAGAAAAATCGGGCGATGTAAGCGTGCTGGAAAAGCGCGACAGGTATTTCCGCAGATTGGGCATGGTGTATGCAGCAGAGCGTTCTGTAGAAAATATGAAAAAATATCCCCAACAATTGGAGGCCATTGATGCTTATACTGCCGGGGTAAATCTTTACATTAGTCAAATGAATCCTGCGGATTTTCCTATTGAGTACAAAATGCTGGATTATGCACCTGAACCCTGGACACCACTAAAAACTGCGCTCTTTTTAAAATATATGAGCTACGACCTTTCGCACGATTTCGATGATTTTGAATATACCAACCTAAAGAATCATTTGGGGATGGATCTTTTTGAAAAAGTGTTCCCGATAATGGCCGATTCACTCGATCCTATTTCTCCAAGAGGAACTGTTTATCAAACTTCACTTTCTGCAGCTATTGCACCTGCTAGTGTTGATTCGCTTTACCTTAACCGCGGCGGAGATACTACTATAGATGGATTTGCCTTTAAAGTAGAAAAACGCAGTACCGATATTGGCAGTAATAACTGGGTTGTAGGCGGGGCCAAAACAGCATCGGGTCGTCCCATACTTTGCAACGATCCGCATCTTAGTCTAAACCTTCCATCCCTTTGGTTTGAAACACAGATTCATACGCCTGAATATAACACATATGGTGTAGGTTTTCCCGGGGCTCCTGCTATCATTATTGGATTTAACGACAGTATTGCATGGGGCGTTACCAATGCCATGCGCGATGTAATGGACTTTTACGAAGTACGTTTTAAGGACAGTACGATGAATGAATATTTGTACAATGGGGCATGGGTAAAAACCGAATGGCGTACCGAAATTATTCGCATTAAAAATAAAGCCGATTATGTTGACAAAATTCCTATGACTATTTGGGGCCCTGTGATGTACGATGCAACCTATGCGAGTGATTTGAAGGATAATAAAGCTTATGCAGTAAGATGGACAGCACACGATGCAGGATTAGAAATGAATGCCTTTATGCAACTAAACCGTGCTGATAATTATAATGATTACCTGCAGGCTATCCGTAATTTTCAATGCCCCGGACAGAATTTTGTATTTGCAAGCAAGAGCAATGAAATTGCATGGTGGCAACAGGCATCTTTCCCCGCAAAGTGGCGCCGGCAGGGCGATTTCGTAATGCCGGGTTGGGATAGCAGCTATGCGTGGCAAACCCAAATTCCTAATGATGACAATATTCATATGGTAAATCCTGAAAGAGGGTTTGTGTCAAGCGCAAATCAATTGCCTGCAGATACTACCTATCCTTTTTACCTGGGTGGTGAGCACGATTTGTACAGGGGGATTATCATAAACAGGTATTTACGGCAAATGAGCGGCATAACGCCTGCTGATATGCAGAAAATGCAAACGGATAATTACAATGTAATGGCGGAAACAGCAAGACCGTTATTGCTGAAATATATACAACGTGGCCGGCTTGATGTAAAGGGGAAAGAGCTTCTTGTCAAATTTGAAAGTTGGGATCTTCGTGCCGATATTCATTCTGCAGGTCAAACGATTTTTACAGAATGGTATAAAGAACTTGGTAAAATGGTTTGGCTCGATGATATAACCCGTGCCGATTCACTACCGGTTGGTTTTCCGCAGGCAGCCACTTTACTGGAAGCCTTACTAAAAGATACTGCTTTTGTTTTTTTAGATGATAAGCATACATCAGATAAGGAAACCATTGAAGATATGATTACCCTATCATTTGAACAGACCGTAAGAAATCTGGATGGAAAGCAATTGGGTTGGGCAGCCTTTAAAGCAACCGGGGTAAGGCATTTGTTAGGTGGTTCGTTAGCTGCATTCAGCAGGTTGCAATTACCCATTGGCGGTGGTTCAAATATCATAAATGCTGCAACAGGCAATTGGGGGCCAAGCTGGCGCGTAATTGTACATATGACAGATGAAACCGAAGCATATGGGATTTACCCTGGTGGTCAAAATGGTAACCCCGGAAGCAAATACTATGATCAATTTGTAGATAAGTGGACGAATGGAGAGTACAACAAATTATGGATTATTAAAAATGAGGCGGAAGCAGGTGGAAAAGCAAAATGGAAAATACATTTTAAACCCACAGCATAATAATTGATATTAATAATAATTTTAAATTATTTCGATGATAAAGTTTTTTGCTACTTTGCTATTGGTTGGATTGCTTGGATGGCTTGCTTATTTATTTGCAGACCTGACACCGTGGTGGGCGTTTGCCGTAGGAGCATTCATTGCTGGTTTAGCTATACCCCAAAAAGCATTCGCCGCATTCTTTGCCGCTTTCCTGGCTGTGTTCTTGCTTTGGACATTTTTAACCTGGCAAATAGATGAAGCGAATAATGGACTATTATCCGGTAAAATGGCTACCATCCTTCCGCTTGGCGGATCATCGTGGGCACTTATTATGGTGAGCGCTGCTATAGGCGGCATTACCGCGGGACTAGCCGCTGCAACAGGTACTTTGCTTCGAAAGAAAGTTTAGGGTTGTATTAGCAATTGGTTTAAGTAATTTGCGGGTTATTTTGTGTCAAAATTTACACAATAGCTATAAAGCATGCACGCCAAATTCTCACGCTTCAGATTCATTTTTTTCCTAATCTTTTTACTTCAACTTGTGGCATTTAATGATGTAATGGCGCAAGTAATGATGGGTACCGTAACCGACCGAAAAGGTAAACCGGTGGCCTATGCATCCATTTACGTGAAAGGAGGCGAAAGGGGTACTACTACGAATCCTGATGGAAAATACGAATTTGAATTACCTGCAGGTAGCTATACAATTGTTTGTGCACATATAAGTTTTAACCGGCAGGAGCGTGCCGTTACCATTGAAGCGGGCAAAGGTGCGATGCTGGATTTTACATTGGAAGAAAAACAAGTGGAACTTAATGAAGTGGTAGTGAAAGCAGGGGCAGAAGACCCGGCCTATGAAATCATGCGTAATGCTATTAAAGAGAGAAAAAAACATTTAGGCGAAGTGTCTGATATACAATCCGAAGTGTATATGAAAGGCTTGATTCGTACCGTAAAAGTACCCAAGTCTGTATTCGGGCAAAAGGTACAGTTGAATAAAGATATTTTTGATTCATTAGGTAGAGGGATTCTTTACTTCAGCGAATCGGTAACCAACTACAATAAAAGAAAAAACGGGGATTACCGGGAAGAAGTTATTTCTGCAAAAGTGAGCGGTAACAGCAGTGGATTTGGCTTTAACAGCCCAAAGGACCTGGATATAAATTTTTATGAGAACAACCTTCAGATTGAAGGGTTAAACAGCCGTGGGTTTGTATCGCCGCTACATGATAATGCTATGCATTATTATCGTTATATCTACCTCGGTTCTTTTTATGAAGATGGATTGGAAGTAAATAAAATTGCAGTTTTTCCGCGTCGCTTGTATGAACCACTTTTCGCTGGTGGATATGTAAATATTATTGAAGGAAGCTGGCGCATACATAGTTTACAATTGCTGCTTTCCAAAACTTCACAAATTGAGTTGGTGGATTCCATGCTTATTACGCAGGAAATGTCAAAATTACCGGCCAATGAAGTATGGATTCCGCGTTATACCCGCATGCAGGCTTCATTTGGTGCACTTGGGATACGGGCGGCAGCCGATTTTGGCGCAGTATTTAGTAAGTATAATTTAGAAACCTTGCCAGAAAGTTACTGGAAAGGAAATATTGTAAAAAGTATCGATACATCCGCAAATAAAAAGGCGATGGTTTATTGGGATAGTCTCAGGCCCATTCCATTATCGGTTGAAGAACTAAAAGATTATACGAAGAAAGATTCGTTAGAAATCAAATTTAAAGATCCTGCCTATCTTGATTCGCTCGATAGAATTGCCAACAAATGGAAAATGTTGCCGGGCATAATGAGCTCGCAAACATTTACCAACCGAAAAAAGAAAAGTCAGTGGACAGTGCCGGGACTACTCTACATGGTATCCTACAATACGGTTGAGCAATGGGTATTTAATTTTGAACCATCCTACAGGAAATGGAGTGATACGGGTGCTTTTACCTTCGCACCAAGGATACGTTACAATACCGGGTTAGATCGCTTTTATGGCGATGCTACTTTTGGGAAAAGAATTGGCAAGGACTATCGCAAGCGTTGGAATATAACGGTGGCTGGTGGCGTTTATATGTCTCAGATTAATCCGGATAATCCTATTCTCCCGCTTAATAATACCTTAGCCACTTTACTATTTACCCGCAATTATATGAAGTTGTATGAAAAAACTTATGGAAGAATTGCTGCACGCAGGACATTGGGTACAACAGGTTTAGAATTGGTTTTACGCGCTTCTTTCGAAGATCGTAAACCGCTTGAAAATACGGATACCACTTATAAGTGGCGGAGTTATAAAGATCGTAGCTATACATCCAATTATCCTGAAGAACTACCGGCCGGTAATTTTGAAAAACATCAGGCTATGATTACCGGTGTGACACTCAGGTATCAGCCGGGTGTTAAGTATATTCAGTATCCCAACGGATTGGTTTCTATGGGAAGCGATAAACCGGTGTTTACACTTCAGCTTACCAAAGCCTGGCGCGATGTTTTTGGCAGCGATGCAGAATTTGGCAAATGGCATTTACAAGTTACAGATGATTTTAATATGAAATTGGGTGGAGAACTGAAATATAATTTATCTACCGGTGGATTTATAAAAAATCAAAACGTACAATTGCCCGACTGGCAGCACTTTAGGGGTAACCAAACCGTAATTGCATCGCCATTTGTAAAAAGCTACCAATTAGCACCTTATTATGCCAACAGTACCGGCGATGACTGGTTTGCTGCCGGGCACGTAGAATGGAAACTGAATGGTTTACTCACGAATAAAATTCCACTTTTCCGTAAAACCAATATTCAGTTGGTAACCGGTTCCAATGCATTTTATGTAGATAGTAAAAGAAATTACTTTGAAATGTTTGTAGGGCTTGAGAACATCTTAAAAACCTTTAGGGTGGATTACGTATGGGGATGGGATGGTAACCTGGGTAAATGGGTCAACGGTTTCGTTATCGGCATTGGTGGTCTTTTCTCCGGCGACGAATCTGATTAATACTGCATTACGTTGGATGCAAACACAAATCTTACCTTAGCAAAAAAATAAAATTCAGCAATTTATTATATGGCACTTATTAAATCTATTTCTGGCATTCGCGGAACGATTGGCGGAAAACCAGGCGAAGGACTTACACCTTTGGATGTAGTAAAATTTTCTGCAGCTTTTGGTACCTGGCTGTTGCGTAAAGGGCATGGCAACAAAGTGGTTATCGGTCGTGATGGCAGAATAAGCGGCAACATGGTTAGCAGTCTTGTTTCTCATACACTATCGGGTTTGGGAATTGATGTAATAGATCTTGGTCTTAGCACCACACCTACAGTTGAAATTGCCGTACCAATGGAGCAGGCTGCGGGCGGAATTATACTCACAGCAAGCCACAACCCCCGCGAATGGAATGCATTGAAATTGCTGAACCATACAGGCGAATTTATTAGCGGCGATGATGGAAAGCAAGTGCTTGAAATAGCCGAAAACGAAGATTTCTCTTTTGCTGCCGTTGAAAATATTGGCACCATCAGCGCTGACAATACATATATGCAAAAGCATATCGATGCCATACTTACTTATCCTTTGGTAGATATAGAAGCTATTGCTGCCAAAAAATTCAATGTTGTTGTAGATGCTATTAATAGCAGTGGTGCCATTTATGTTCCGGCACTTTTACAAGCATTGGGTGTAGAACAGGTTACGGTTATTAATAGTGAAGTAAACGGAAAATTTGCACACAATCCGGAACCGTTGCCTGAACACCTTACCGAAATAAGTGAAAAAGTAGTAAGCCTTAAAGCTGATATGGGCATAGTAGTGGACCCCGATGTAGACAGGCTTGCCTTTGTGTGCGAAGATGGTGAAATGTTTGGTGAAGAATATACCCTGGTTGCAGTGGCAGATTATATATTACAGCACCGTGAAGGCAACGCCGTTAGTAATATGAGCAGCACCAAAGCGCTTAAAGAAATTACCATTGCAAAAGGTGGAAAATATTTTCCCAGTGCAGTGGGCGAAGTGAATGTGGTTACTAAAATGAAATCGGAACAGGCGGTAATTGGCGGCGAAGGGAATGGTGGTATTATTGTTCCCGATTTTCATTATGGAAGAGATGCATTAATTGGGATTGCCTTGTTTTTAACCCACCTGGCAAAAACTGGGAAAAGCATTCGTGCATTGCGTAAAACCTACCCCGAATATTATATCAGTAAAAATAAAATTGAACTTAATACTGATATTGATGTTCATAAAATTTTCACTGCCATTGCTGAAAAATATAAGCAACAACCCATTAATACCGAAGATGGATTGAAAATTGAATTTGATATGGATTGGGTACACCTGCGTACAAGTAATACAGAACCTATTATTCGCATTTACAGCGAAAGCGATTCGGAAAGCAAAGCAAGCCAAATTGCAGCAAGATTGATTGAAGATATTAAAGATGCTATGTAGCATCAAGTAAAGAATGGCATGACAAAAACCGAAAAGATCATATTACTGTTATTAGCTGCCATCAACTTTACGCATATTCTGGACTTCATGATTATGATGCCGTTGGGTAATTTTCTGATGCCCTATTTTAACATCAGTGCCGGCGCCTTTGCAGCAATTGTGGCTTCCTACAATTTCGCCGCTTTTTTTACAGGCATTATTGCTGCCTTTAGGGTGGATCGTTTTGATCGTAAAAAAGTTTTGATTTTTGGCTATACCGGTTTTTTAATGGGTACGCTTTGCTGTGCTATAGCACCTACTTATTGGTTGTTAATTGCCGCAAGAATTGTTGCAGGATTATTTGGTGGACTTATTGGCGCACAAGTGTTAAGCATAGTTGCCGATCTTATTCCTTATGAAAGAAGGGGACGCGCTATGAGTTATTTAATGGCTGCCTTTTCGCTTGCATCTGTGTTAGGTGTTCCGTTAAGTCTTTACCTGGCAAAGTATGCAGGTTGGCATTCACCATTTTACCTTATTGTAGGGGTTGGTGTTTTTGTATTTTTTGCAGTATTAAAATATATTCCTTCCATGACGGCACATATTGCTAAAGATGGCAGTAAAAAGAATATAAAGGAAACCTTTTCTGCAGTGTTTACGGTGCCAACCCAAAGGGCAGCCTTACTCCTTAGTGGAACACTGATGCTTGGGCACTTTCTCATTATTCCATTCATTAATCCTTTCCTTGAGTATAATATGGGCTTCACCCGCGACCAAACACCTATGATTTATTTGGTAGGTGGTGCTACTACGATTGTAACAGGATTGATTTGGGGCAGGCTTGCAGATCGGTTTGGAAAGCTGCACATTTTTACGATTGCAGGCGTACTTTCTCTTATCCCCGTTTATGTAATTACCCATATGCCCCCCTGGCCCTATGCAGCCATACTTGCTTTATTTGGTTTTTGGTTTGCAATGGCCAATGGACGCACTATTGCTACGCAAGCCATGGTTAGCCAGGTAGTTCAGCCGGCAAACCGGGGTAGTTTTATGAGTTTTACCAGCAGTATGCAACAGCTTTTTACCGGCGCTGCCAGTACCATTGCCGGGTTGGTAGTTTATAGTGCAGCCGATCATCGCATTTATAATTACCACATTTTGGGATGGATGAGTGTTGGTATCATTGCAATCTGCCTTTTACTGGCACGACGCCTTGGTGTAAAATAATCGCCAAACATCTTTATTCTCCTACTACATTCTTTTACATAGGCTTCAAATCCTTATTTTTGGGAGCATCTTCATTTTAATATTTATAAGCTAGTTATTTGATGGATTCCATTTTTGAAGAACGTACCGACCTTACCCGCTTACGCGAAGCCATTCGACAGATAAGAGAAACAATTGGATCAATCGTTGTTGGGCAACATGCCATGGTAGATTTAATGGTTGCCGGATTGCTAAGCGATGGTCACTTGCTGATAGAAGGTGTACCGGGCGTAGCCAAAACATTGAGCGCCAAACTTATGGCACGAAGTCTTGATGTTCCGTTTTCGCGTTTGCAGTTTACCCCCGATCTTATGCCGAGTGATGTATTAGGTACTACGGTATTTAATCCGCGTGAAAGCCAGTTCCAATTTAAACAAGGCCCCATTTTTTCAGGTATCATTTTAATTGATGAAATTAATCGCGCACCTGCAAAAACCCAATCAGCACTGTTTGAAGTGATGGAAGAAAGGCAGGTTACGATTGATGGAACTACCTATCCCATGCAATCTCCCTTTATGGTAATTGCTACGCAAAATCCTATTGAACAGGAAGGTACTTACCGTTTGCCCGAAGCACAGCTTGATCGTTTTCTTTTTAAAATAAATGTAGGTTATCCTACCTTGGAAGAAGAAATTAGCATTCTGAATCAGCAGCAGCATCAAAGCAGCAGCGAGTTACTAAAAGAAGTAAAACCTGTACTGAATGCAGATGATATTTTGGATTTCAGGAAATTAGTAAGGCAAATTGTGGTGGAGCCCAAATTGCTTACATTTATTGCTTCGGTAGTGGCGGAAACCCGCAATAATGCATCCTTGTTTTTAGGTGCATCCCCTCGTGCTTCACTCAATATTTTACAGGCTTCCAAAGCGCTTGCAGGTATCCGTGGCCGCGATTTTGTAGTACCCGATGATATTCTCACCGTAGTTCCACCTGTACTCAGACATCGGATTATTCTTACCCCCGAAAAAGAAATGGAAGGCGTAACACCCGAAGAAATGATACAGAAAATGGTGGATAGGGTAGAAGTGCCGAGATAGTATTCAGAACATCTGTTTAATTGTTGTAATTTTGCCATATAAATTTTATTTTAATGTGTTAGTATATGAATATTTCACCATCCCAATTGAAAAAACTAAACGGACTCGCTTTGAAATTAGGCGTTGTTGCTAATAACACTGTAGGCGAAAAGAGAATAAAGGAACTGATTTCAAGTTTGCAACCAGTAAAAGTTCAGAAGCCACTTATCAGGGTAGGGCCCCAGGGTGACGGGGGATATTTGGTGCCTGACGATTTGGAAGGTATTACCGCCAGCTTTTCCCCGGGTATAGGCCCGGTAAGTACTTTTGATGAGGCCATCGCAAATATGGGCATCAATGTTTATATGGCTGATGCATCTGTAGAGGGCCCATCTGTTTCGCATCCCTTATTTCATTCAAGGAAAAAATTTCTGGGATGTTATAATGACGATACTTTTTTAACGCTTGATAAATGGGTTTCAGAATGTGCGCCTGATAGTAATGATGATTTATTGCTCCAGATGGATATTGAGAGTAGCGAGTATACTGCTATACCTTCTATTCCTGATGATTTATTAAAAAGATTCAGAATTATTGTCGTAGAATTTCATGGTTTACAGCGCCTGTGGGATAAGTTTTTCTTTTCAGTTGCATCAGCCTGTTTTAATAAGCTATTGCAAAACCATGTTTGTGTACATATTCACCCCAATAACAATGGTGGAGTTTATTCATACAAAAACATAGATATCCCAAAAGCAATGGAATTTACTTTTTACCGAAAAGACAGAGCACAGGTTCAGGGCTTTGCAAATCAGTTCCCACATCCACTAGATTTTGACAATGCAGAAAAAAATACAGTTCCGCTTCCCAAATTGTGGTATAAATCATGACCGCTAAAACTTTCGGCTTAATTCTACTTTGTTGAAATCACTACTTTCTTTTTTCTTCCCGTTTCCAGGTTAGGAATCTTTGGCTCTTTGCCAAACTGATAGGAGTTATTATCCGGCGTGCGATCAATCAATTTCAGGTAAGGATCTATGCCAGCACTGTATGGTTTTTCCTTTACAATGTAGGTGAATGTTTTTTCCGGCTTATCCATTTTTATTCTTTGCAGAATCAATGGCCTTTCCTTCAGTTTTGTCTTATCCTTGTTTTCGGTAAAAATCCCAATATCCATGTAGTCATTAACCGCTACAGTTGTTTGCTTGCCAATACTATCTGAATAGTATTTCGCAGAACCAACCGTCAAAGTAACTTCATAGGTTTTATCCTTTAATTCTTTGAAGTCAAGCGCCTTCACGTAGTTTTCATACAACGTAATTTTTTCAAACATATCGGTTACGGCGTATTGTAAACTATCTGGTGTTACTGCTTTTATATTATTCACCAATTCAATGGAATTCGGATACAGCGGTCCTTTGAATTTATTGTTATTCAGGTATTTTCGTATGGCTGCATTTAAAGAATCTTCACCAATCAGGTCCTTGATGGCATACATTACGACACTACCTTTTCTATAATGAATGTATTGTTGGTTTTCACAAAGCATCAATGGGAGCTCACCTTTGCCTTCGGTAGTTCTTCCCAACAGGTAACTATCCATTTCCTGTTTCAAAAACTTTTTCATAGCGTGAGGGCCATATTCTTTTTCCATTACCATCAATGCACTGTATTGCGATAAACTTTCAGATAAAAAGCCGGAACCTTGTACAGCAGCTTCCGCTACCTGATGCCCCCACCACTGATGTGCCATCTCGTGTGCGGTAACATAAAAGGGTAAATCAATCGCTTCGGGCCCGCTATCCACTTTGCTGATAAACCCTATGCTCTCTGCAAAGGAAATGGTATTGGGAAAAGATTGCGCATAGCTTGCGGCACTCGGAAACTCCAATATGCGAAATTGCCTGTGCTGATAGGGTCCAAAGTTCTCCGTGTAATAATCCAGCGATTGCTTGGTCGCTTTAATCATTCTGTCAAGGTTGTAATCATGGCCTTTTTGATAGTAAATTTCAATGTTTACACCCTTCCATTGTTCGCGATTGATTTGATAGTCTCCGCTTAGCATCGAGTAAAAATTAAGCATCGGGCTATCCATGGAATATTGGTAATAGTGTCTTCCATTTTCTACCCAATCTTTTTGCAAATAACCCGGTGCAACAGCAATTTGCCCTTCATCGGTACTTAAAGTAATGGCAAACCGAATCCAATCGGCATTGCTGGAAAGAATATTATTTTTGCGGGCGAGTGAATCGTCTACTTTAGCCATGCGTGCCCTTGCAGGCAGATTGTATTTTTTCCTGGCTTTATTTTCCATTAACTCTCCATTAGCATTATAGCCAATGGTGGGTAAAAAACTATAATTTATAAAAGTGCCATTGTGTTCTATGGATGAATTCACTTTGTCGAAAATGCCCCGCGGTGTATATACCATGGTAAACAGCAGCGAAAGGCTATCACCCGGTAATAAAGGTTGATTGAGTTTCACCAATTTTACTCCATAGGCTGGGTCATCCGATAGTAGGGTAAATGGTTTGGAAGGTTCAAACTGCGGATAGGAGAAGGCGCTTTTTTTACCACCGTTGTATTCCAGGTATAAAGTATCAATAGCTTCAATGGAATTGTTTTTTAACGTATAAGTACCTTTTGCTTTAAAGGAGCGGCTTTTGGTAAACATATCCGCATTAAGATTTACTGCTACAATGCGTGGTTGTTCCAGTTGCTTATACCTGCTATATTTTTTCTCCATATTGGCAGAGATTTCCTGGCTTTCTTCGGGGCTGTAATAAGGAACTAAGATACGTGTTTGGTAAAAAATAAATATGCCCAGGCCAATGGCTGCAACAATGGATGTTGCCATCATTGCCTTATAAGAAGGGGTAAACATAGCGCCGGATAATTTCCAGCGATTACCCAAAGGTTTTTCTTTACCACGCGGAAATAATAGCAGCGCAAGCAGGCATAAAAATGCTACAATGCTAAACCAATATCCCCGGTAAAAAAACCAAATAGCAAATGCACCACCGTAACCTTTAAGATCTGAATAGGAAGTAGAAGTACCGGTACTGTTGAAATCTGCAAGGGGCACATCCCATTCAAGTACGCCAAAAATGATGGGTAGGATTACGATAGGTAAAAGGCAAAGAAAAAAGCCGAAATATTTATTGCCGGTATAAACCTGTATGGATAGACAGAAGGCAATAAATACGATTTGTATGGCAAGCCCGGTAAGTATAAAAACAAGGTATTGGAAAAGATCGATCTGGTAAAAACCAACATACAATTGCGTAAGTATACCGGCAATGGCAGCAATTAAATATACCAGTCCGATAGCTATGGTTAGCCCCAGGAACTTTGAGAAAAATAAAACTGAATTTGGTACGGCAGTAGAACCAATCATTTCATCCGCCTTCACTTCTCTTTCGCGCCAAACGGTATTGCCTGCATAAAATATAATGAAGATGATAAGGAACAATCCTATGCCACCACTCAGAATATCAATCATTTGATAGGTAACCAAATAAGTTGACGAAGCAAAAACCTGATCGCGCAAATTCAAAATAAGAACGACCATTCCAATCATCAGCAAACAAAGAATGAGAAAGAATTTACTGCTGATAATTTTCTTTAATTCCAGTTTGGCAATCCACCAAAGTTGATACCGGTTAGCTTTCGATGAAAAATCCTGTATTACGGAAGGTATATCTGCGAGACTAAAAATAGCCGGCGGGAGCGATGCTTCTTTTTGTACTTTACGTTTGAATAAATTAAACGGCTCAAGAAATTGAGAAAAATGAAATTTTACAAAACTAATTATACAAATGCCTATGGCTATTCCAAGCCAAAGCAATCGATTGTACAAAATCACATCCGTTAGTGGAATGAGTTTGGAATTCTTTTCTTCCGGTGTCCAATATTCAGTAATAAAATTAAAAGCATATAGCCCTGTGGGTTCAATTATGGCAGCTAGTTCCTTGTTATCAATATTCGATGAAATGGATTCGGCCATAAACTGGAACACCATGAAAAGGAGTGCAACGATATACGCTGCCATGGTACCACGGGTATAGGTGGTGAGCGAAAAGAAAATAACTGCAAAAATAAAGAGATTGATAACCGGGAAAAGCAGAAAGGGCTGCGCATAGTTTACAAAAGAAAATGGGCCCATTTGTGGTTCGCCAATACCAAATAGATTACCCGCAAAGTAACCCAACACCAAACCCGTAATAATGAAAATGGCCACAAGGAATACCGAACTAAATCTTCCGAAAAAATAGGATGCTTTAGAAATAGGCTTGGTAAAAAAGAAGGGATGAATATTATACTGATAATCTTTTTGAATAGCGGTGGCCACTACACTAATAAGCATGATGCTTACCAACAGGCTGAATAAAATATTCGTAGCGAGCAAAATGGAAGTTACTGCATAAGCCGAATTTACCACACGGTTACTATCGGTACTTGCTGTTTCAAATACGCCCGAAACGGCGAGCCCGATAAAAAAAGTGACCAAGAAAAATATAGAAAAATATATATACGTCGCAGGTTTTTTGAATGAACCTTTTAACTCGAACAGAAAAATTTCTTTAAACATAGCAGGGGTTTACTTTTTGTTGATAGAAGAAAAATATACGTCTTCAAGCGTGGCATCTACCTGCTCAAATGCTGCATCGGGTCTTTCGTCGGCAAATACATGTATATTCAGTTTGCCTTCAGAAATATACTGAGAAATAACCTGGAACTGTGTTTTATAATCAGCTAACTGATCTTTCTCAATGGCCATGCGCCATATTTTTCCCTGTACCAGTGTAACGGCTTCGCGTGGCGTGCTTTCCAGCAA
Source organism: Chitinophagaceae bacterium (assembly GCA_041740575.1). Taxonomy (GTDB): domain Bacteria; phylum Bacteroidota; class Bacteroidia; order Chitinophagales; family Chitinophagaceae; genus Phnomibacter. The sequence goes on from JBGSLS010000038.1 coordinate 77,462, forward strand.
AATGGTTCCCCTGTTCATGATGACCATTTGGTTGCAAAGCGTTTTTACATCATCCACAATATGGGTAGAAAGAATAACAATTACCTGCTCGCCAATTTCGCTCAGAACATTGTGAAAACGGTTTCTTTCTGCCGGATCCAAACCCGCAGTGGGTTCATCCACAATTACCAATTTAGGGTTGCCAAGCAATGCCTGAGCAATGCCAAACCTTTGCCGCATTCCACCCGAGTATTCGCTTACATTTCTTTTTCTTACTTCGAAAAGATTGGTTTGTTGCAGCAGGGCATCCACAATTTCTCTTCTTTCTTTTTTATTGGTAATCCCTTTTAGAACGGCGAAATGTTCGAGTAGCGTTACTGCATTTACCTTGGGGTAAAAACCAAAATCCTGTGGCAGGTATCCCAACACTTTTCTTAATTCATTTTTTTGATGAATGGCATCAATATCACCCAAATGTATAGAGCCACTGTCAGGGTCTTGTAATGCAGCTACGGTGCGCATCAGCGTTGATTTACCTGCACCATTGGGTCCCAATAAACCAAACATCCCTTTGTTTATGGTAAGATTAATATTGTTCAGGGCTTTTACACCATTGGCATATTCCTTTACCAGGTCTTTTATTACAAGTTGCATACTCAAAAATGAATTGATTGGAGGATAGGTGTCAAAGTAACCTGATTTCTTACAAACCTTGGATACAAAATGTTTGAATGCGTATTAGTGATTATGAATGCATACTTAGCGGTTGTTGGGGACGATAACTGATATCGTTAAACTAAAGACCCCAGCGGGGTCAAATATTTATAGATAAAAGGTGAAATAATCAAACGCGACCCCAGCGGGGTCGAACAGATATTTTACACGTTATAATGTGACCCCGCTGGGGTCAGGCGGCTTAGAAGATATTTTATTTTTTACAAATATGTGACCCCTCTGGGGTCGGCCATTAGGCTGATGTTAAATTATTTAGCCATCATTTCTGTCGCCACGGATGTTCTATGTTATATTAGTACCTGACATATTACAAATAAAAAAGTCTGCCTCCGTTAGGAGACAGACTTATAATTAACTTCGAAATTAGAATTTAGCCTTTAGCTGTTTCGTCGTCCTGGAGTTTCTTCTTAAGCTCAGCCAGCACACTCAAATCACCAAGTGTAGATTTTTCTACCTTGCCTTGAATGGTTTTAACTGCCTTCTTCGTTTTCTCCTGTTCAACTACGCGCTCTTTACGCTCAGCTTCTACTTCTTCCTGCTTCACTTTTTCCCAGATACGTGCATGGCTAAGAACGATACGCTTTTCGTTGCGGTCGAACTCGATTACCATGAACTGATTGGTTTCGTCAGCAGCAATAGTGGTGCCTTCTTCCTTGGTAAGGTGGCGGGCAGGTGCAAATCCTTCGAGGCCATAAGGCAGGCTCACTACAGCACCTTTGTCGTCCTTGCGGAGAACGGTACCTTCATGAATGCTACCAACAGGGAAGCTTTCAGCCAAAGAAATCCATGGATCTTCTTCCAGTTGCTTATGTCCAAGTTGCAATTTACGTCCGTCCTTATCAATGTTCAGGATGATCACTTCTACTTGTTCGCCCACTTTCGTGTACTCACTTGGATGGTTCAAACGCTTCAGCCAGCTAAGGTCGCTGATGTGAATCATGCCACCGATGCCAGGCTTCAGTTCAACAAACACACCATAAGGGGTGATGTTTTTAACTGTACCCATGTGGCGGCTTTCCGAAGGATACGTTTCGTCGATATTGCTCCAAGGATCGTCGCTCATTTGCTTGATGCTCAAGCTCATTTTGCGATTTTCTTTATCAAGCGTTACGATTTTAGCTTCATGCTCGTCGTTCAGCTTAAAGAATTCCTTCGCATTTACCGGTGTATTAGCCCATGTAATTTCACTTACGTGAACAAGACCTTCTACACCCGGCATAATTTCGAGGAATGCACCGTAATCTTCAATATTTACAACTTTACCTTTTACAACTTGTCCTTCTGCTACTGTTTCAGGCAGCACATCCCAAGGATGCGGGGTAAGTTGCTTCAGGCCAAGGCTGATACGCTTTTTGTCGTCGTCGAAATCGAGAACAACCACATTGAGTTTCTGATCGAGTTTGAGTACTTCGCTCGGGTGGTTGATACGTCCCCAACTGATATCGGTAATATAAAGTAAACCATCCAATCCACCGAGGTCCATAAAGGCGCCGAAATCGGTAATGTTTTTGATGGTTCCTTCGAGTACCTGGCCTTTTTCAAGTTTAGCCATAATTTCAGCACGTTGTGCTTCAATATCGCTTTCAATAAGCGCCTTGTGGCTTACTACGGCATTCTTAATGGTTTCGTTAACCTTCACCACTTTGAATTCCATTGTTTTATTTACAAACTGATCGTAGTCAGTTACAGGCTTCACGTCAATTTGTGAACCTGGCAGGAAGGTTTCCATGCCAAATACATCAACGATCAATCCACCTTTGGTTTTGCTGGTAACGGTACCGGTTACTACTTCACCGCTTTTGTGCGCATCTACAATACGCTCCCATGCACGCGATATACGTGCCTGACGGCGGCTAAGATGAAGGTTACCATCCCTGTCTTCTTTTTCAACCACCATAATTTCCACTTCATCACCTACTTTAATTGGTGCATCGCGGAATTCGTTGAGGCTGATAAGTCCATCGCTTTTAAAGCCAATGTTGATTACGGCATCGGTTTTGGTAAGACCAACCACAGTACCAATAATCATTTCATTGTCGCTGATGCTACGGAAGGTTTCTTCGTACACCTTGTCGTACTTTTCGCGATCGGCTTTGTTGTACACGCTTACATTGCGTTTGTCAATGGTCCAGTCGAAGTCGTCGTGCGCGGTGGCAACGGTTTCTTCTACAGGTGCTGCGGCTACAACGGGCGCTGCTTCTGGTTCAATAGTAGCAACGATTTCAGCCACTTCAGCTACAATAGGAGCAGCTTCTGTTTCAACGGGTGCAACGGTTTCGGCAACTTCTTCCACTTTGGGAGCAGCTACAGGTTCTTCAACTGCAACCGTTTCGGTTACTGTTGCCTCAGGTTCTTTTGGTGTCGCAGTAGCGGCAGTTGCAACTTCTTCGGTTGCACCGGCCACAGGCTCCTGGGCATCTGCGTTTAGTTGTTTGTTAAATAATAACATGATAAAATCCCCATGTTTTTTTAAATGGGGGTGCAAAAGTAGGGAAAAAAGGCTATAGAACCCAATAAAACAAGGGGTTGAGCATAAAAAATGCCCCTGCTTTTCGGGCAGGAGCATCTAAATAAAGTTTTGTAAAAGATTATTGCGGTAAAACTACCGTGTCAATTACGTGAATTACACCATTGGAAGCTTTCAAATCGGTAGCTACTACGGTTGATTTATTACCTTTTGCATCGGTAAGCATCACTTTACTGTTTTCGCAGGCTTCGGTTACATTGGCACCAATTAGTCATCGGCATCATATTATCTATATTGTGTTTGGAAGGCAGTAAATATCCAAATCAAACTCTATATTCAATAATTTCAACACCTTATTGTACCTCGAATTTAAATGAAGCCACGGGGTACTTTCTCCATTATCATAACGAATAAACAATGCACAGGAAAACTCACAATAATATTTATCGCATACAGGTTTAAATAAGTCAATTTTTTGCTCTATGATTTCAAGCATTTTATCCATATGTTCATCAAATGTTGAATGTTTGTCTATAGAGGAACCAAATCTCCAGCCGTTCCTGTCTGCTTTTTTAGTGGGGAATTTTGGATTTATTGCTTG
>JBGSLS010000039.1:0-13846 GCA_041740575.1 Chitinophagaceae bacterium
AGCTACCATTACTTTGGTGCTCAACCTCGTTAACTTAACGAGGCTGGGCCTTGCATCCCTATACCAATGGATTCTCATTGTAATGAGTGGCAAATTTGGCAGAACCAAAATTGACTGGAGTTTATGAGCAGACTCTAATTACATATTCCCTGTTCCTATCATCAAAATGTCCAAATTTCATACAGTTGTATTATTGAAAATTCAGGTAGATTTTTATTTAATTATTGTATTACTTCCGCTGCTCTTCTGCTATTGAGTTCAATGGTTATGGCATCCATCTTTTTTTGATTGAGCGGGTACAACGCCATTACTCCTGCAGCTACAAATGCTACCAATGCAGGTATCCAACTCATCAGCATTACTATACCCGGTATAGCACCCTGAATGGAAGATGCATCCTGCCCTTCGTAATGATAGGCGGCCAATACAAAACCTATGATGGCACCGGCTACGCCACCGCCAAACTTGGTGGAAAAGGATCCTGCTGAATATACAAGCCCTGTTGCACGCCGCCCGTTTTTAAATTCAGAGTAATCAGCGGCATCGCCCAACATAGCAAAAAACAGGGTTGGGAAAATAGCAGCAGCAAACTCAGATAATATGCCGAGTACAAAGATGCTTTGTGTATTGGCAGGTCCGCAAAAAACCAGCAGCGCATTTACAATACCTGAAAAAATAAGTGCGTAGATAAAAAGGTTCCGCTTGCCGAATTTTTTTCCGAGTGGCGAAGTAATCATGGCACCGCCAATAGATGCAATCATCAGCGCAATCATATAAGATGCCGATAATAATTGATTGTTGAGGTAGTGTGTAAAATAAATCACCACAATGCCCTGCTTAATGGAATTATATACCTGGAATAATAATCCAATGATTAATAGAATAATCCATGGCCTGTTGCCTATTAAGTCTTTGAAATCTTCCTTTAGATTACTCTTTTGCGTTTGCAGTGGTTTTACCCGCTCTTTGGTGGTATAAAAAGTAATCAGCAATGCAAGTGAAAGAACAGCGGATAATAAATAAATGGATGAACTGTAGCCCTTTTTTTGATTGATGATGGAGATTTTTTTTGCTTCCAGGTTTTCTTCGCCATTTACATAAAAGGTATAGTTTCTATTGGCTTCCATTGAAAAGCTTTTCCCCTGGGTGGGAATGGTGTCAAAGCCATTGATTCCTGCATCTTTCCAGGAAAATAAAGCAATGCCATCCTTAGTTTTAATATTTACATTTTCAACCGCATTGGGTGACGAAACAACTACTTCATATTTTTTCGCATCCAGTTGATTTACCTGAACAGTAGGATCAATATTACCAAAATGCGATACGAGGAATAATAATGCACCTTGTACTAACATACCACCGGCAAAGGCACCAACCATTCTGTATGATCCAAGACTTGTTCTTTCCTTATCATCACCCGTCATTACGGCCATGAGTGCACCGTAAGGAATATTATTAGCTGTGTAAACAAGTGTAAAAAAAATATAAGTTGTATAAGCATAAATTACTTTTCCCGTAGGGCTCAAATCGGGGCTGGTAAATAACAAAGAAAGAATTACCCCAAGTGGTATGGCTGTCCATAATATCCATGGACGAAATTTACCATATTTTGTTTCGGTTCTATCACCAATAATGCCCATGATGACATCGGTAATGCCATCACTAAACCTTGTAATCAATAAGAGTAATCCTACTACTGCCGGTGCCAAACCAAATACATCGGTATAAAATATAAAAAGGAAGGTTGATACACCCCGCCAGGCAATATTAGCGGCACCATCGCCCAGCGCATACCCAATTTTTTCCGAGAATTTTAGTTTTTCTTTTATGGCATGCATAGCAGGATGATTTGGATGTTTTAGTCTTTTCAATAGGTTGGTAGAAAAAGTGAAATGGATTCTTTATAGACAGGTGAAATGTCAACAGTTATAGTCCTGTTTTTTTTATAATCAGGTTGCCTACATCTTTTCCTACCAAAGCGCCTTCATCCACGCTTAGCCTGTAATGAATACCCCCGTATAACCTGCTTATAGAGCATTCATCTGCTGCCTTGTTAAAAGATGGGAACTCACGCTGCATGCCTATGTAGCGCAAGTCGCTTGTGTCGTTAAAGGCAAAGTCATCACCGTATAATTTGGTAAGTACAGTAGCTGCCGATGCGGTAATCGTACTATGACCACTGGTATATTCGGGAAAGGGTGGTGTTTGCAAAACTGGGTTCCAACCCTTTTCTAAATATTGGTGAATTACTGTAATGGGCCTTATATAACTCCATTTGTATTTAGCATCCCAGCAGGCAATAAATGCATCGAAAAGGGCAACAGCCGTAAGTGAATAGGTAAGCGATGTTTTTACTGCATCGGCATTGGTTTGCCTTGCCGCAATGGAAGCTATACCCATCCAATGCCCGCCGGGGGTAATTTTTTTGGTGCCAAACATCATGTGTCCTGCATGTTCAATTACAAAAGGGTTATCGTCCCAAAATTTTGCAATCGTTCTTTGTTCTTCTGTCAGATTTTTTTGGACATCATATACTTCTTTTACCATATTGTAAAAAGTGCTGTTGCTATCCATGTTATACACCGGTGGCGGCGGGGGAAGAAATTGAGATGCTGAATCAAGCATCAATGGATGAATCTCATTCCAGCAAAATTCTACTCCATCTAGGTAGTCGGGTGCAGTCGGCCTCCATTTACCGGGGTCTTCGCTTCCCAGGTATTTCGGTTTGCTGCGGCTTTTTAAGTAATTATCATCTTTGGCACGTAAATCAACCTGATTGGCTACCGCAGCGCCAAAGGCTAATGAATTTTCATACACTTCGGGTTCAAGCGATTGCTTATAATCATCCAATACCTTATTTACATAAATGCTTAAGGAGTCTTTACTAAAAATGACCTTGTTGGCCATATCGGAAAAGGCTTTTACAAAGGCTAATGTATAATTGTATGTTTTGCCTGGTTCCGGTTTTGGCATAGGCGCAAAACCATTCATTTTTTCAGTCAAACTAAAAGATGAGCTATCCCTCCAGCGAATAGCTTCATATCCAGCCAAACTTGTGTATGCATAAATACGACTTGCCACCGGCGGCGTAAATACATCATAAATAATTACCTGTGTAAGTTCATCTTGCAATTGATGAACAATTTCGGTATCAGTTGGAATGGATGTGTTTTCATTTTTACATCCAATACATACTATCGTTAAAAAAAATAATAAAAATAAACCGTTCTTGAATTTATATAATTTCATGATTGATGATTAAAATGTACTAAAGCGTTATACTACGCTTCTCTCCTTTTCTATTGAAAATAGTGCAGCTTTTTACCTTGGTACCCACGCTAAAAAAACGACTGCTTTGTGATAAAAACGAATGTCCGAAATAGGCTTCATGCTTAATTTTTTTTCCGTTTGTTAATTCAACAATTGCATATGCATCGTCATTATTCCAACGGATATTTTTATTGGTTGTTTGGCGTTCGGAAAACATGAGCAGTGGACCACGGTTTTGCGAAGCGGCAACCAGGTAATTACCTTTAGCGCCCATTAGTTTTGTAAGTGCTTTTCCGTTGCCCGAAATCGTTATACCGCTTTGCAACATGCTAAGTGGGGTAAAACTACAATCACCATTTCCTTTAAGAACCAGGCCATTCAGCGCATCATACCGACCTACATTGGGGTCGGCACCATAGTCGTTGGTATTTATAAACAAATCAGTAAGTCCATCGCCATCAAAATCATCCGCAATCATACCATTTGCTACACTCATTTGAGCCATGGGAGGAAGGGGTATGATTTCAAAGCCCTTTGTTCCATTGTTACGTAAAATAGCAGACTGCATAAAGTTGGCTTCAAGCATAATTGCATCCTTCATCATATACTTATTAAGCACACTATCCATATTGGCAGCTGCAAACAATTTATAATTTTGAAACCTTGCCTTTATACTAATTATTTGTTTTATCATATCATCGCGTCCATGCGCAGAATACTCATCTATTACGGCATCTTTTTCAAGTGTGCTCTTAAGGTATAATGATGGAACAGCATCGAAACTTCCATTGTTATCAAAATCTTTTGCACGTATGCGCAGCGGGTATTCACTATTGCCACGGAAGTAACTGTTTAATCCAAGATTGCCGGCTATATAATCCATATCACCATCTCCGTCAAAGTCTGCTGCTGTAAGCGAATTCCACCACCCTTTATAGGCTTCGAGTCCGGTATTTTTCACCCGCTCAAAACGACCATTTTTATTTTTAAAAACCTGTAAGGGCATCCACTCACCTGCAAGTAAAAGGTCTTGTTGTCCATCATTATCATAATCAGTAAAAAGCGCATCGCATACAAGGCCCATGTTTATCAATTCCGGTGCTATTTCCTTAGTTACATCGGTAAATTTTATTTGACCCGGTGTACTTTCATTTCTATAAATAAAACTACTTACTGCTTGTGGATAGAAATAGGGTTTTACCCTGCCCGATACAAACAGGTCGAGATCCCCATCGTTGTCTATATCACTTGCCCTTACACAAAGCTTACTCGTGGAATTATCAGGCAGTACATTTTTATTTTCAGTAAAATTGCCTTTACCATCGTTTATAAAAAACATGTCAGTAAAGGAGCTGTCATATTCCTGGTAACTATATCCGCCTGCAACAATTATCAGGTCAAGGTCTTTATCATTATCCGCATCAAACAGCAGGATCCCCCTTTCGTCCTGTGTTTTATAGGTTGCTTTTATGGAGTCGTATAAAAGTTTTCGGGTAAATGTGCCATTGGTATTTTGATAGAAAAGTGAAGGACTTCTGCCCGGTGCAGCACCCATTACCATGTCGTCAAGTCCATCTCCGTTTATATCGCCTGCTGCCAAAGCCGGACTATATTCTGAAAGCTTATGTGGTAAAAGTTTTTGAATATTAAAATCAATAAAATCGCGCTGATAATGGTCGAAATGAATTCCGGCGGATGAAGTGATATTGGTGAACCAGGCGTTGGATGCAAGTTGCCTTTGAATGGGCGCAGCAGGTAGCTGTTGCGCATCTTTATAAGAAAACTTAATCAACTTGTTTTTTTCAGGGTTAGCAAGTTTTTGCCTTTTTCCATCTGTCCATATTACAACGACCGAATCTACCGCTTTTGGCAACAAACCAAAATGCAATACAGGACTTACGCTTGATATATAGCCTCGGTAAGGGTTTTGAATAAGTGATTGAACATTGCCCGATTGGTAAATGGAAATTTTAGTGCCAAGCCCCGCTTTGTTCCAATCGGGTCCGTTAAGGCTAAGCTGCATGAAATTCTTTTTCGTTTTATCTTCTTCTAGCCGGTTTTCATATACAAGTGCTTCCTGTTCTATATTATTGATTATAACGTCAAGGTCTCCATCGCTATCGAGGTCGGCATAGGCAGCCCCGTTGGAAAAGGTAGGCAATTCAAAACCCCATGAAAAAGTTTTATCTTCGAACGTAAAGTCGCCTTTATTACGATAAGCATAGTTATGAATTTTTACTTCTGGAATCTCTTTCAACATATCCATTTTAGGCGTTAGCTGAAAGGCTTCTTTACGGTAGGTGGAAAAATCATGGTCGGTAATATCTTTTCTAAAACCATTGGTAAAAATGATATCGCGCAAACCATCATTATCAAAATCGGCCACCAATGGGGTCCAGCTCCAGTCTGTTTCAGCAATGCCGCTAAAAAAGCCGATATCACCAAAAATTGAGTGGCCAATGCTGTCATTTTCCCCTACTGTTGGCCCCATATTCGCCTGCACCATATTACGTATATACTGATACTGATATTGGAACATTTGGGAGTTAATATACCCTGTGTAGGTAACGGGTGGTCCAAACATTTTTTTACGGTAATTATCCTGCGGTGCCATATCTACTTCCACTACATCATCATAACCATCATTATTTAAGTCAATTACATCGCTACCCATGGCATTAAGTGCGGTGTGCTTAAAATACTCGGTTATTTTATCCGTAAATGTGCCATTACCATTGTTAATGTAGAGAACATTATTACTTATATAATCATTGGCTTCCATAATATCGGGCCAACCGTCGTTATTTATGTCGCAAATATTTACAGCGTGTGTATAGCCTTCACTATTTATACCTGCCTGCTTTGAAACATCCGTGAAAAAAGGGTGCTTGAGCGAATCGCTGTAATCGTTGCGGTATAATCTGCCACAACTTGGGTGAGTACCGTCAATACTTCTCGGTGAAAAAACGTTTGGGTAGTCGTGTTCAAGAATATGATTTACACCGAGGTACATATCAAGATCGTTATCTCGGTCGTAATCAAAGAAATATGCCATGGTGGTATGCGTAGTATCATCTAAACCATAGCCTTTTGCCTGATTTTCAAAAACAGGAATACCTTCTTTATTGATTCCTTTATTTATATAAAGAATATTTCTCCTCGCTTCGGGATTACGCCATGCAGTTGCACATACATAGATATCCTGCAAGCCATCATTATTAATATCTATTACAGCAACTCCCCGGCTCCACACACCTTGCCCATCGGTGCCCGAAATTTGGGTAATATCTTTGAACTTTAATTTTCCTTCGTTCAGAAATAGTTTATTGGGGCTCATGTTTCCTGTAAAGTACAAATCCTGCAAGCCATCATTATTAAAATCACCTACGCCAACCCCACCTCCGTTATATATGTTTTCAAAGTCGAAAATATTGATCGAATCGCTTTCCTGAACTGAGTTCATGAAGTTGATATGTGTGTCATCGGGGTCAAGTAATACAAAAGTTCCGTTAGGTTTACTGCATGCCAGTATTTGTAACAAACAGCAGGCATACATCATTACAGGGAATGAAATTTTCATTGGCATCATCAGGTAAAATATTTTTCGTTCTTTATCCAGCTAAAAGTACTTGTTTCAATGTAATCTGAAACCTGATGGATAAAAATTGATGGGTTTTCATCATAAAAAAAGAAGGCGGAACATTTAATGTCCCACCTTCTGAAAAAAATAGGATAAAAATCCTTTTTCTGACTGCTTGCTTAAGGCTTTATAAATCCATTACTCAAATCAATTTGTTGCTGAGGAATGGGATAATAATTATTTTTTGTAGCATCAAAGGTTGGCTTTGGCTTAAGTAATACCTGGTAAGGCATTGGACTTTCATAGTTGTAATATGCATTTATTTCAGTAGCTGCAATACCCCAACGAACCAGATCGAAAAAGCGCTGACCTTCCATACCTAATTCCAGTGAACGCTCTAAGCGTAATGCACGGGTAGCTTCGTCTTTGCTGGCAAATACCGTAGGGTATGGCCCTACTTTTGGTGTACCATAGGCCGGTGAGAAAGGTACTGTCCGGCTATTAGCAGCCCGGTTACGTACCAGGTTGATATTGGTAAATGCATTCTGAAGGGTACCGGCTTCAATTTCAGCTTCTGCAAGCATCAGAATTACTTCTGAAAAACGCATAAGGTTGAGGTTAAGTGCAACACCACCGGCTGAATGCCAAAGGCTTGCATCATGCGATTCGGCAACCTGGGATTGGCGAATACAAGTTTTCTTTGCACCAAATGGACCAGCGCTAATATCACGCTGCCAACTGGTAAGATAAGTACCCCAATCAAGGTAAGGAACCTGGTTACGACCTATGGTCCAATCCAACCGGGTATCCACGTTGCCGGCATATTGCGTGAAGCCCGCCTGTCCGGCAGGATCGAGGACAACTGTATTATGCGGGTTGGCTACCGGTAATCCATTGGCATCTGTTTTAAAGCCATTTGTGAAGTAATAAGTAGGGCAATAAAAACCTCCACTACTTGGGCCTGTAGCTGGAAGGTTCAGAATGTCGCCCCAGTTGGAGTTGCGTCCACCGGCGTTATCCTTTGATGATGCCTGAAAGGCCAATACACTTTCCTTACTGTTATCAAAAGCCAGGTTAAAGTTATCATCATAATTATCCAGCAAGCCAAACTTGGTGCCTACGGGATTGGTACCGGAAGATACTACTGCCTGAAGTACGGTTCTGGCAGTAGCAAAGTCTTTGGTAAACAATAAAACTTTGCCATACATTGCACCGGCAACCCATTTGTTTATTCTGCCAATGGCATCCTGTCTCTCAGGTAAATTATCGTAGGCAAATTTCAGGTCTTCAACAATTTCTGGAAAAATATCCGTATCATTTGCCACACCTTGAATAACTCCAGATGCAAGGTCGGCATCAATTTTTTCATCCAGAAAGGGTACTTTACCCCAGGTAATTCTTGCCTGAAAATGATAAAATGCTCTTAGGAACCTTGCCTGACCTGTAAGATTTTTGCGTGTAGGATCATCAATTTCCTTCACTTTGGCCAGCACTTGTAAAACTACGTTGGTACGCTTTACGCCTTCATAAATGGTTTTCCAGCGGTCGTTCAATGCAGCATTGGTTGAAGTGGCTTCATGACGTTGGATGGGTGTCATGTTTGGCCCCTGATCACCGGGGTCACTACCTTTGTTGGCTTCGCCGCCACCTATTCCCCCGTAAAGAAAGTTAGAGCCGCTGCTTCCCCACTCACCACCAAGGTTCAGGCTTCCATCGTGTCCGTCGAGCATTGCATAGGCCGAAATTAACAGCTTATCAACCCCCTTGGGCGTAGATAAGGTTGCCTCATCCAGTACCCCTACAGGGTTTACATCGAGAAAGCTTTTCTTGCACGCATAAATACCAACCAAACCTGTAAATGCGGTTAGAAAAATTATTGATTTTTGTTTCATAAGTTATTAGTTATAAAAAAAATAAAGATATTTAGAATCTTACATTCAACCCAAAAGTATATTGACTTACGATGGGGTAAGCACCTAAATCTATACCCTGTGCACTATTGGAATTTACCAAAATTTCCGGATCAAGACCACTGTACTTGGTGGCAGTAAAGAGGTTGGTACCCTGAAGATAGGCCCTTACACTTGAGATACCTTTTATTTTGAAGGTATACCCAATTTGCAGGTTGCGCAGTCTTAAATAAGATCCATCTTCTACATAATAAGAGTTAACGGTGCTTCCGCTGCTAAAGCCATTCGATGTTTCCTGTATGGGTGTTTTAGCACCTGGCCTGCTGCCATCGGGTAGCCAGCTATCATATAAAGCACTCTTGCTGCGACCACCGGGGAAGCCGCCTGAAAAATCGGTCCACCATTTTGTGTTGTTAAAAATGTCTCGGCCCTGTACACCATATAAGAATGCCGATAAATCGAATCCTTTATATTCCAAAGCAAGGTTTAATCCATAAGTAAAATCAGGATTAGGATCACCTATTATGGTGCGGTCACTTGCATCAATTATCTTATCTCCATTTAAATCAGCATAGCGGAACCTGCCAGGTGCTGCGCCAGATTGGGTAGGAGCAGAAGAAACTTCAGCAGCTGATTGAAAAAGACCTACAACCTGGTAGCCAAAGAAAGTATTCATGGGGCTGCCAACCATATTACGGGTAATAGGCGCACCAATTCTGTTTTGTTCATTGGCAGGTGAGTTAAAGTCGAAAAATTCGAGTCCATCATTAGTAATGGCAGTAATCTCGTTTTTATAGGTAGTAAATGTAAGGGTGGATATAAGCCTCAGGTCTTTTGCAATTTTAGCGGTATTGGTAATCATAAGATCAATACCCGTGTTTTGCATGCTACCTACGTTACGGAAGGGAGGATTGTTGGCAGCAACTGCGCCTGCAATTCCCTGACCTGCAGGATTGTAAAGAAGACCTTCGGTTTTCCTTTGGTACCAGTCAAAAACAATATTTGTACTGTTTTTCAAAATGGTTGCATCAAATCCTATATTGGTGCTTACACTTCTTTCCCAGCCACCGGAGGGGTTTCCTACAAAAGAAAGGAAGAATCCTTCAACAGGACTTGCCTGTGTACCATTCAAATCATACCATGAACTTTGGCGGTTGCTTCCGAAAGTGGTAAATGCATTGGATGGACTTAGCGCCGCTTCGTTACCCGATTGCCCCCAGCCCCCACGAATTTTCAGGTCATTAAGAAAGGTAACACCTGCCATAAAAGGCTCATCCAGAATTCTCCAGCCCACGCTAAATGCAGGGAAAGTACCGTACTTGTTGGGATCAAGAAATTTGGAAGATCCATCACGACGTACTGATGCAGATAACAAATATTTGCCCCTAAAGCTGTAATCAGCTTTACCAAAATAGGAAATATTGGTAACGGGGGTGTAAGCAAGACTTCCACCTAAATTTTGAACGGTACCATTATTCAGGTTAATAAATGGCTGATAATTATAGGCATAATAACCTGTGGAAGCACCAATAATCTGACGGCCACTTGCTTTTTGTGATTCGTAACCTGCAATGGCCGAGATGTTATGATCACCAAATGTTTTCTTATAGGCAAGGGTATTGGTCCAGATCCAGTTGTACGTATTAAAGGACCCTTCGCCATAAGTTGTATTCGCGTTATTTTCCGTGTGCTCATATTCAATAAAGGGATAGTTGTAATAGTAAGAGCTATTATAACCACCACCAAAGCTTGTACGGAAAGTAAAGCCCTTTAAAAAATCTACTTCACCATATACATTACCAAAAATACTGGTTCCTTTACCACGGTTATTTTCAGCACGTTTTAGTTGTGCAAGTGGATTTTTTGCATTTCCTAATGTTCCAAATCCTGTACCACCTGCTGTACCAGCAAAATCAGTACCTGTAATGGTATAAACAGGAATTATGGACATGGGCCTGAAGGTATTGGCGATAATGCTCGATTCGATATTGGCATTATTACCTGTATTACCTTCATTGTATTCCAATTGTAAATTTTCACCTATGCGAACACCCTTACCAACTTTGAATTCGCTATTCAAGCGGGCGCTGTAACGTTTGAAATTCTGATGTTTGGTAATCGCATCCTGATTAAAGTAGTTAAGGCTAAGCATGTAACGGCTGGCATCAGCCTGCCCACTAACAGTAAGATTATGATTTTGAATCGGGGCATTACGTGTTACTTCATTGTACCAATTGGTACCTGCGCTGGATGGCACGATAATGTAGGGTGAATAGCCAGGGTCGCCAAGACGGCCATAATCAAGATTATACCTCGATGGATTTACGCCCGGGTTACTACCAGTAATAGGCACACCATTATTGGGAGCACCTGTGTAATAAATATACTCAGGAACTATTGGACTAGGTCCATTACCATAAACAGATCCGGTGGTGGGGAGACCACTATTGCGGCGTGCCATAAATAAAAGGGCTCCTTCTTCCTGTGCATTCAGCAGGTCGAATCCATTTCCAGGATTTTGAGAGCCATAATACATATCATAGGTTACGTTTATCCCTCTGCCTTTACCTTTTTTGGTAGTAATTACAATTACCCCATTGGATGCACGCACACCATAAATAGAGGATGATGCGGCATCTTTCAAAACCTGCATACTTTCAATATCATTGGGATTGAGTGCTACGATACTGCTGGTTTGCACTCCATCTACCACATAAAGCACATTGTTGTTGCTGAAAGAACCCATACCACGTATCCTAACCTGCGATTCGCTGCCAGGTACACCGTTTTCAATTACCGTAACCCCCGCTGCCCGGCCCTGAAGCTGCGAGGTAGCGTTTGATGCCGGGACCGATTTAAGGTCGCCTACGTTAACTACGGATACAGCACCGGTAATGTCTTTTTTACGCTGTGAGGTATAACCGGTTACCACTACTTCTTCCAAAGGATCTATCCCTTCGGTAAGCTCCACATCATAATTTGCACTTTCACCTACTACAATTTCACGCGTTTTAAAACCTACTGCTGAAATGGTGAGTGTTGCACCGGATGCAGGAACGGATAGGGAAAACTTTCCTTCTGCATCGGTTTGAACGCCGGTAGTGGTTCCTTTCACCAATACGGTGACACCCACTAAAGGTTCTTTTGTACCTGAGTTAGTAATTTTTCCGGTAATTGTTTTTTGGGAATAAGCGGCTGTTCCTGTAAGCATTATAAAGGACAGGAAACAAAAAGCCCTTAAAAACCACCTGGATAGTTTTGGCATAAGCAATAGTTGATGTTTGTTTTTAATTTGAGTACAATTATAATATTACTTTATATTCTTTTTTAATAGCAGGTTTCTGCCTGTTTGCCTGTTTTTGTGCTTTTTATCAATAAAATCAAGGGTTTGCGCTTGATATGTTCAAAAAAAAATGTTAAAAAAATACAAGTATTAAGCAAAAAGTGTTAATTGTTTTTTGGGGGTATTTACTTTTTTCAGCAAATACAACCTTGTGTTTACTTGTAGGTCTGTGCTTTTCCTGGGTTTTGGGCCTATTTTTTGGAATTTCTTAAAGGGAGCATTCAGATTTTTCAGTACAGCCCAGTTTTCTCTATTCTCCGCAGTCAGCTTCTTTTCATTTGCATCAATGATATGATGCATCTGAGCAAAAACAGAAAATAGGTTTAAAAAGATTATCCCAGCTAAAAAAATCATTTTATAATGTCGGGCTTCATCAGGTTTTGAATTGCTAACCGGAGTTGAAAATTTTAAGCGAAAAAAGGTGCTAATTGGTAAATTTATAACTTCGTATTAATGTACGTAATAATCTATCTTATAAGCAAAACCATCCCCTTCTCTACTTTTGCCGTTCCCCCTTCTAATTGATAACTGCATATCCAAGCATAGGTATTTGCAGGTTGTAAAGCACCTTTCCAGCTACCATCCCAGCCTTGCATGGGTTGTTGTGTGGTAAATATTCTTTCACCAAACCTGTTGTATACACGAAACTCGTACCGGATTACTACGCCAAAAACAAGCGGACGAAACACATCATTCAATCCATTATTGCCTGGTGTAAATGCATTGGGAATGTAAACCCCTTCCATGCAACTTTTTTGAATTACCCGGATGGTATCTGCACCGGCACAATCGTTATTATTCGTAACCCTTAAGGTATAGCTACCCGGTTTATCTACCGAAATGGAAGGTTGACTACTACCCGTAGACCACAAATAGGTTTTAAAAATGGCATTGGGCACAAGGGTAAGTTTTTCATACTGACACAAACTATCTGTTGCTTTTAAAAAGGATGCCGGCAGCGGCAATTGTGCCGTTATGCGCATAGTATCGTTGGATGAGCAATTGTTGGCATCCCAAACCTGTACCAGGTAAGTGCCATTGGCAGACGCATTGAAAGTGCTTTGTGTACTGCCATCCTGCCATTGATAACGGGCAAAATTGCCGGGGTTGAGCAAAAGGCTGCTTCCTGAACAAACAGTTTTGTCCGTGCCAAGGTTAGGCAATGGTAGTGCCCATACGGCTGTAATGCGTACAGAGTCTGATATTCGGCAACCGTTGGTATCGGTTACGGTTAGCGAATAGATACCTGCTTGCCATGCTTGTAAAGATGAAGATGTGGCACCAGTATTCCAGCTGTAGGCTGCATAATAATTGGGTGCTGAAAAAATAGCTGTATCGCCAGCACAGATAGATTGATTGCTGCCAAGATCGAATGGCCTTTCAGCAATTACCTGCAAACCTAATGTATCATGCCGCGTGCAGCCAATACTTGTGGATGCCATTACAGCAAACTGCGTACTTGCCAATGCAGTAATAGAAAGCAGATTAGTACTTGATACAATTTGCTGATTGGAAATATTTTTCCATTGATACATAGCAAACTCCGGAGAAGCAAGCCGCTCAAATATATTGCCTGTGCAAACTGATGAATCCTTACCCGCAGAAAGCAAAGGAACCGCAGGCATAAAAATTTCAATGGTATCCGATAGTGATGCGCCACATGCATTATCAACGGTAACAAAATATTTTCCTGCTGCTGATACCCAAATGGTACTATCGGTGGCTCCGGTATTCCATTGGTAG
>JBGSLS010000040.1:0-4674 GCA_041740575.1 Chitinophagaceae bacterium
CTACCAATGGAATACCGGAGCCACCGATAGTACCATTTGGGTATCAGCAGCAGGAAAATATTTTGTTACCGTTGATAATGCATGTGGCGCATCACTATCGGATACCATTGAAATTTTTATGCCTGCGGTTCCTTTGCTTTCGGCGGGTAAGGATTCATTTGTTTGCATTGGCGAAAAATTTGAAAGGCTCGCATCAGATGGTTTTGCCACTTACCAATGGAAAAATATTTCCAATCAGCAAATTGTTTCAAACAACAATCTGCTTTCAGTTACCGCATTGGCAAGTACACAATTTGCCTTAATGGCTTCTACAGGTATTGGCTGCACGCGGTATGATACTTTAGGTCTGCAAGTAATCAGTGCAAGATCTTTTGATCTTGGTAATAATCAATCTATTTGTACAGGCGACACAGTCCTATTTTCAGCTCCTACTTATTATGAAACTTATAGCTGGAATACAGGGGCCGCAACATCATCTATTAAGGCCTGGCAAGCAGGCCAATATTCGCTAACCGTAACCGATACCAACGGTTGCCGAATATCAGACTCTGTACGCATTGCAGCCGTATGGGCGCTACCATTGCCTAACCTTGGCGCTGACAAAACTGTCTGTTCTGGTAGCAGCCTTTTGCTCAACCCGGGTAATTTTTCCCGCTACCAATGGCAGGATGGGAGTACACAAAGCACATTAAACGCATCTGCCAACGGTGCCTACTTTGTGCAGGTATGGGATGCGAACAATTGCACATCCCATGATACCATGCGTATAACCACACAATTACCACTACCCGCATCTTTTCTTAAAGCAACAGATAGTTTGTGCCAGTATGAAAAACTAACGCTGCAACCCAATGCGGTTTTTAAAACTTATTTGTGGTCTACGGGAAGCAGCCAACCTTCTATTTCGGTAGATAAACCCGGCATCTATAGTTTAAGGGTTACGAATAATAACGATTGTGCAGGTGCAGATACCATTCGGGTAATTCAAAAAAATTGCATGGAAGGGGTTTACATTCCTAATGCATTTTCACCCGATAATGATGGACTCAATGATGTGTTTCGCCCCTTGGTCTTCGGTAATGTCATTCGCTACGAATTCAGTGTCTTCAACCGCTTTGGCGAAAAAATATTTAGTACACAACAGCCCATGCAAGGCTGGGATGGTACCTGGAAGGGAGCTTTGCAGCCTGCGAATACCTATGCATGGATGTGCAGCTATCAACTGGAAGGTGGAACGGCTAAAGTGGAGAAGGGGATGGTTTCGTTGGTTAGGTAGGGTGTGAAAATGGGTACTGCCATGAAGAACGGTGCAGGCGTTGTCCTGAACTTAAAAGAAGATAAAAAAATAAGGAATAAATAATAAGAAAGTGGCTGAAGTGTATTCTAGAAATGTGACGCGATTTCTTTGTATTATGGATTTCTAAGGCTGACGTTCTGTATTCCATCAAATGGATATTTTATCCTATTTTTGAAAATCTAGCGCTGATGCTCAACAAAATGCATTAATTGAGAAGTATGTGTAGGTCAAATACCCAAGCCCTATTTTTCCATAGAACCCTTGTGGCTGCCTTATTCATTTATTTTGGTTTGCCTTTGCAGCCCCTTTTGGCCCAAGCCCCATTAAAAATCAAAGCAGTAACATCACGAAATTACTCGGTACCAGATGACGGGGTTAAAAATGAAACCGATATTGAATTAAACGATTTTAATGAAGAATGCAATACCTATACTTTTAAAATGAAACTGATGGCACCAGCAGGTGAAAAAGTTTCACTCGTTTCATTTTTATATCTTCCATCAAGCGATATTCTGATTTTATCCAATACCTATGATATCAATGGACAAACTAATGGTTGGCTCACAACTATGAGAAATGATGGAACCATTCTGAACCATCAAAAAATGTTGCTGGAAGGAAATTTGCCTGTTGAACTTTTTGAAGGGAATACAAACTTATCTGGTAGAATAACCATTTCGGGCAAAGTTGCCAATGGTGGTACGCAGTCATTTGTTTGCCAAATGAATACAATTGATTACAGCGCTATCTGGACGAGAAAATTCAACCATCTTAACCAGGTGAATGAAACATCTATTGGCGTGTTCACCGACTCATTGATATCCTTTGCCGCACGGATAAACAACGATGTTCAATTTGGCGTTTTAAATAAAGAGGGAAGTTTACTATGGAGCCGAACCTTTACGCATCCTTCCATAAAAAGACTTGTGGGCATTGAGGGTTCATACTCTGAAAACATTCCATTGCTAATGGCCCTTAATGTGGTGGACGGGAATAAAAAAAGAGTACTCCTGTTGGAACATGAAAGTACATCTGGCAGTTTCAAGGCTGCCCATTATGCCGGTAACAATGAAGATGAATCTACTGGAACAGATTTAATATCATTTCACGACCGGGTAATTTTGAGCGGGAATTTATTCGAAGCTGCATCATTAACCTGGATTCCATTCCGACGGATACTTTATGAAACCAAGGCATCAGAAACAGAACATAAATACACAAATGTTCCTTTGGTTGATTCTGTTTCAAATATTAAAATGAGTGTTGCAGGAGAATGGCTTGCATGGGTTCCTGAACAGCAGCAGGCTGTGGCTTTTATAAGACACGTTTCCGATTATCAAACCGCCCCTGAAAAAGGGGGAACCATTGGTGTAAGTAATGCAGATGAAGTAAAAGCAGTTGCAGGTATGCAGGACGGCGGATATCTTATGGGAATCAACTTAAAAGATAAGTCAGGTATATATCTGGTGAAAACTGATTCAATTGGTTTAATGGCTGCATGCAGCACAACATACTTTCATCCGGAGTTTCAGGAAGATATTCTTTCTGAAAATACGGAAGCAACCTATAGCAGTAATACAATACAGCTACCAAACATCCTTAACAGCATTTCATTTTTAAAGGGTAACGCCACAACCTCATTTGATTGCAAGGGATTATTTTGCCCGCCTTCTCCTCAAGCCGATACTTGCCTGAGCACCTATTATAAAACTTATAGAAGCAATAGCTATGTGTCAGCATTTGGTTTCAGTTTTGAACTTAATGATGATCTGGCCATTCTTTCCGCCAGGTATACTCAACTAAACGGTGGAATAAACAGTGTGAGCCAATCTTTAAAATTGTATGATAAGCAGGGGCTTTTTAAGAGAGGTGTAAGGTATTTACATAACGACCAACCACTCGACCTAACTGTTTATCCTTTGAGCAAAAATAAGTTCCTTGGTTACTTTTATATGCCACCCATTAACGATGATAGCATACGGTATTTGGTTGCATTAATGAATAACAATTTACAACCTGTTTGGACGCGTTGGATTAGTATGAAAAGTCCAAGCCCATTTTATTCAGGCATTGGATATTTTGCTGACGCTACTACGGACGATGAAGGGAATATTTATTTAATGGGCACAACCATAGGCTATATGGAAAAACCAAGGATCACTATCCATAAATTAACCAATGATGGCAAAGGAGTATGGACATCAAGTGTTGCAGTGGAAAAAACCAATCTTTTAGGAGCAAGAATTCAAGCAGTTGGTAACCATTTGGTAGTGGTTTCTGAAGGAGGTCAAAGCGGTAGTATTTCACTTCGGGTAAATAAAAATACAGGTGATCCGGTAAATGCTTTTCTTTTTAACAACAGCGGAGCAGGCATCTTGTATAGGAGGAGTTTCGACTGGGTAGGTAATGGATTTATATACGCCGGTAATGATAAAAATGAAGATTTTCTAATGGCATCATTTGATAGTACAGGCCGGCCCTTAAAAATCCGGAAAATTGAGAATTCATCGTCCTTAAGAGAAGGTTCAGTTAGCAATGGACACCTTTACGCAAGCTTTTTTTATTATAATGGTTCAGAATCAAAGGAAGTGATTCTCAAAGCCGATTCTAATCTAAACCTGGTTTTTGCCAATGAATATGAAAGAGAACGGGAAAGGTATCCTGTAGGATTGCATGTACAGGATAATGGCGAAATAATAGTACCTGGCAATTTTTATTATGGTGGCGTCAACTTCAATTACCTTGATCCCTATATTATGAAATTTGATGCTGCGGGCAATCTTGGAACTTGTGCCAATATTAAAATGCCAAATACCGTATCCGATGTTGATCCAAAGGTGGAGGCAATTCCCGCAGTAAGGGTTCCGCAGGTGATTTCAACCTATCCTGGAATTGACATTACGATGGTTGATGATAACTACGGTGAACGGGTTGCTGATATTCTGTGTAAAAGCAAGCAAAACTGTAACTCGATTAATTTAATAGGAAAAGATACCATTTGCAATCTTTCAGAAACCTTTTTTTATGAAACCATTGTAAATAACGAATGCACGCTAAAACCGGTATGGAACTATGATACATCTATGGTTAAGCTTTTAAAGAACCAAGACCATAGCATAGAAGTGCAGTTTAAAAAACCGGGAAAAACTTTAATAAGATCCACGATAAATGCAGGCTGTCACATCCTCATCGATTCCATCGTTGTTGAAGTTCAAAATACCTCACCTTCATTATCCCTCGGCTCCGACACCACCCTCTGCCCCGGCGACAGCATTCAATTAAATGCAGGTACCGGATTCTCTGCCTACCAATGGAATACCGGAGCCACCGATAGTACCATTTGGGTATCAGCAGCAGGAAAATATTTTGTTACCGTT
>JBGSLS010000041.1:0-49991 GCA_041740575.1 Chitinophagaceae bacterium
GTAGCAACAAGATATAAATGATTTGGGTGGTTTAGGGTGGTTTAGGACTCCGCCTGGCGCAAAGCGCCAACCACCGGATGTTCTAAGAAAACGGCAAGGGGCTGCTCCCCTTGCAAGGGTGAATCGGCCCTTTGGGCCTTATAAAATTGAAAGGCCCAACGGGCCGATTCATCTACACGGGGTCCGGAAGGGCCCCGACATACATTTTTTTAAATTATGATGTGGTTTAGGGTGGTTTGGGACTCTGTCAGGCGCAAAGCGCCAACCACCGGATGTTCTAAGAAAACGGCAAGGGGCTGCTCCCCTTGCAAGGGTGAATCGGCCCTTTGGGCCTTACGAAATTGAAAGGCCCAAAGGGCCGATTCATCTACACGGGGTCCGGAAGGGCCCCGACATACATTTTTACATTATGATAAAATCTAAACGCCGCAGGCAACTAAACGCCCAAGGCACTAAACCATACTAAACGCCGCAGGCACTAGAAGCGAAACCGAAGGGTCGAATATTTTATTTGTTCATTTTTAGTGCGTCTCTACTTCCGTAGAGACTGTTTTTATTTGCCATCACCTGTCCCGCCTTAGCGGGATGGAATGCCCAATGATCATTTCCCGCAGCGCAGGACAGGCTGTGCTCGGGTGCCCGCCCGGCCTTGCCATTCGGACGGGTGCGGCAGTTCGTGGGCATTTCTATCGAAGCCTTCTTCCCCCCCTGTGGGGGGATTGAGGGGGGCACCTCAGGTCTCCCCCCCACCCTTCGGTTCTATATGGTCATTAATAAACTGTAGCAGCGCAGTTTCGGAATATAAAAACCGGTTGCCAATATGGCTGCATGTAAGGCCTTTAAGCCTGCGGTATCGTAACAACGATCGCTTGCTGATACCCAATACTTCCGTTACTGCCTGGCTATCGAGCCATATTTCGCCCTTTAGTTGCAGCCGGATACCAGGAGAAGGAGTCGGATAATGTTTTTTGCGCTTAGGGCCGGGATTGCCTTGCAACGGATTTTCATTCATGATGTCAGGTGGTTTCGTTATTGATAAAAGGGTAACTTTTTCCTATTTTCCTGGTGTTTTGTTTTTATCGACCTCGGTGTTTTCGGAAGTATGTAGCCCTAATGTTATATGAATGCAGCAACAAGATAGCAAGAAAGAACGGAGAAATCCAAGCTTTTAGGTGCGTGAAAATTGTAATGTTTTGCTAAGAGTGATTGGGGGTTATAAAACCACCCCGGCTGTGCCGATAAGTTTTTTCCCCTTGCGTTGAACATGAAAGCCGGCACAGCCACCCCTCCTCAAGGAGAGGATTGGTTTACGTGTTACGTGCAAAAAAAATGCGCAAGCCCTTTGCGGCGTTGCGGCGCTGCGTGCGAATAAAACCACCCCGGCTGTGCCGTTAAGTTTTTTTCCCTTGCGTAGAAAGTGAAAGCCGGCACAGCCACCCCTCCACATAAACCACCCCGGCTGTGCCGTTGAGTTTAAGTCCCTTGCGGAGTTAGTAGGGGCCGGCACAGCCACCCCTCCTCAAGGATGGGATTTGTTTAGGTGTTACGTGCAAAGAAAAAATTTAACAGCCATTTGGGGCGTTGCTCTTTTGTGTATGTTTTTCTTTTGTGTTCATTTATGAAAAAACACAATTTGTTTTCTTTTGCGCTCTTTTGTGAACGTTTTTCTTTTGGTTCTTTTGTGGTAATAAAAATCATGCGTCAGCCCTTTATTTCTTTGCGTGAAAACACACGCGATAGCCTTTTTTTCTCTGCGGTTAAAAAGAACGCGTCAGCCCTTTAGGCCCCTCGTGATAAAAAAATCATGCGCCAGCCCTTCATTTGCGGTAAAAAAAAAACTACTTATGTTTTCTGCTGCCACTTTGTGAAAAAGCAATGCAGCCATTTAAGGACAGTTAGCGCTAAAGATGGACAATACCCGCCAATGCCAACCGGGCTATTGGATGCAATCAAAAGCCGGTTTAGTTTGGTGTTTGATTTCTTTTTTTATCATTTCTAAACCATTTTTTATGGCAACATTCAACAACGGAATCCTTGGCGGATTCTCAGGTAAAGTAGGTAACGTGGTAGGTGGCAAATGGAAAGGCATCGACTACATGCGCAGCCGCAGCGGCAAAAGGGGCAACAACGCCTCCCCGGCGCAATTGGCACAGCAGGCAAAGTTTAGACTCGCTATTCAGTTTCTGCAACCCCTTACCGGGCTGCTTGCGATCAGCTTCCGCGATTTTGCTATTGAAATGACTGGCATCAACAATGCCATGCGCTACCTGCTTGCCAATGCCATTGATGGCACCTACCCTGCTTTGAGCATTAATTACCAGAATGTGCTGGTAAGCCGCGGCGACCTGCCCAATGCCGGTAGCCCCGCAGCCACCGCTGCCGCCAACACCATCACCTTTACCTGGATCAACAACAGCGGTACGGGTATGGCCAATGCAAGCGATCAGGCCATTTTGGTGGTTTATTGTCCCGACCTCAAACAGGTTGAGTGGTCGGTAAACACCGCGCAACGCCTGAGTCAAACAGGCGCACTGCCGGTGCCGGGTTTTGCGGGTATGGAAGTGCAGACCTGGATCGGGTTTTTAAGCACCGACGGCCGCCGTATTGCTTCGAGCAAATACACCGGGGCCTTTACGCTGTAAGTTTTTCTTGGTTCGTGAAGGCACGATCCAATGCGCAGGTAGTTCAGGCCGCTCGGGGGAGCGGTCTTTTTTTGTGTGGGTTTGCCCCCCTAACCCTTGTCTGCCGACAGGCAGGCCCTGAAGGGGGATGTTTGTGTTGGGGTTGCTTAAGGTTTTTATTGCGATTAGCATACCCGCAATTTCCTTCGGAGCCACCGGCAATGCCACAGCGTTAGCAACCGGGCAAGTGGAATGGCGTTTTCGGGCCAAATGAAAATAAAAAGGTATAAAAATAAAAACAGCTTTGCAACAAAACAGCGGCCCGGAAACAAGCCTGCAACGCAGCACGTTTGCGTTGCCGCTTTGCCACTTCGCAAACCGATGTAATCCCAATAAACTTACCAAACCCAATGCGGCAAACGCATTGGTATTGCCTTGATTTTCCTGCCTGTTGGCAAGCAGGTTTGTTACTTTTTTTATCAAGAAAAAAAGTAAAGAAAACATTACGGAGCAATTGTGAAAGACGCGTCCACTCTTTAGGGGCGTTAGCTCTGTAATCTCAGCCATGGTTCGTGGCTCACAAACTAATTGGCTATGATAAACCTTACTCCCAAAGCCCGGGTACGTAGCTTACAAACTATCTGGGCATTACCTACAGCCATGGTTTGCATTGAGTGTGGGTTATGGTTCGTGCGCCACGAACCAAGGCATGGGTGTGGGATCGTTCGTAAAATATAAACTAAGCCGTGAGAAGTCAGCGAAGCCATGGTTGCTATCGAAGCCGTGGTTCGTGGCTCACAAACCAACCGGCTGTAATAAACCCGTAGCCATGGTTAACTGCTTTACGTGTGGGTTATGGTCTGTGTTTCGCGAACCAAGGCATGGGCTATTCAAATTTCGTACTTCGCATTTCGTATCTCGCATTTCGTAATCCGAATGTTCGGATCGTATTTCGTACTTCGCATTATTTGTCCGGTTTGGCATTTTAGTATAATTTGCCAAAAAAAATTGTATGCAAAAAATTGACTATAGCAATTTTTCTTTGGAAGCATTAAAGAAAAAGGCCGCAACGCTCAAGGTGGTAACAGGGATATTAATGGGTTCCATCATTGTTATGCTCATGGCCGGTATTTTTATTACGGTGAAGAATAAAGGTTTTAGTGCATTCTCTGTGATGCCTGTAGCGTTCTTACCGCTGATGATTATAAATATAAACAGCCTGAAAGAGATCAATAAGGCTATTGCTGAAAAGAAAACGGGAGCGTAATGTGGGTGTAAGGCTCCGATTCCCGGTGGCCAAGTACTACCCCCAAGCGTAAAGGGTGGCTCCCGATAAGGGACACCCGATGTGAGTGATTACGGCTCCGATCTCTGGTGTACCCGTACTACTTCTTGTAACCCTTTTGATACATCATACCCCCCATCATTTTGGCCGGGAGACACCGGGGATGCGCGCGTCGATTGTTTCTCGGGGCCATGGTTCGTGGCCCACGAACCAACTGGCTGTGATAAACCCGTAGCCATGGTTAACTGCTAAAGCCCCGGTACATAACTTACAAACTACCTGGGAATTACACGCAGCCATGGTTTGCATTGGGTTTGGGTTATGGTTCGGGAGCCACGAACCAAGGCGTGGGGGGATTTTCAAATCAACAAGCACTTCTGCCTTATTGGTATTACAGACGTTGAGTCATTTATTAATAAACTTATTTTTCTTTTGGCGCTGGCTTGCCTTTCAATCTATCATCAAACCATTGCAGTATTTCTTTTCTGGCTTCAGCAATCACAGTTCTGTGATTTTTATCTTTGTACCAGGAAACCTTGATCGTATTTCCGATTTTTTGTGATTTTGGCAAATAATTTATTGTCAGTTCGGGATTTACAACATCGTCTTTAGTTCCATGAACAATTAGTATTGGGCAAGGTGTTTTACGCTGACCTTGTTCATTTAACGCCAAAGCTTTTTTCATTACCGGATCAAAATCACCTTCAAATAAAGGACTCTTATATTTAAGCGATTCTTTGAATACACCAGTGATTGAAACTTTATTTACCACATCAAGAACCTTTTCACCATCATCGGTAAAACCGGTGAGTGGAGCATTATAAGCAGAATTGTATGATGCGGCCATTACATAGGTATGGGGAATGTTTACAAAGTGAAAATCCACTGTATTTGCGGGAGCAATGGCTGCTGTACCAAGATGCTTAAATTCGGGTGCATATACCGGTTGTTCCTCACCAGTAAATAAAGCTGCATGACCGCCCACCGACCAGCCAAAAGTTAGTAGATTCAATCCTGCATTCATCTCTTTTATTTTGCGTGCAGCCCTTGCAATATCCAATCCATTTCTTGCACCCGTATTGCCAACTAAATATTGATGTACGCCGGGTCCGCCCAGTCCATAATAATCTGTGGCAACTACTACAAAACCTTTGGCAAGAAAATCTGTAAGGTATGGTACCCCGTAGTCTATTGGAGTAGTTTCAGAACGCTGAACAAGATTTTGAGCAGGATCTTCAGCTAATGATGGCGCACAAATTCTTGCCCCGCCTGTAGTGCCATGTACCCAATTTAAAATTGGACGTGGTGTTTTGCTTACAGCTTTTGGTGCTACAATAATTCCTGTTACAGGTACTAAACGATCATCCCATGTACGGGAAACATACATTACTCTCCATGCTACTGCACCTTCAGGTGCTGGAATTGATTCTTTTTTCAACAAATCGCCTGGTTTTTTTCCAATATATGCCAGGTTACTTTCATAAAATGGGGTGAGCTTAAAGTCAGGTACAGACGGGGCATTGGGATCAAAGCCTTCCATATCCTGTGCTATTGAAGTCATTGATGACCAAAAAGTCAATACCGCAAGCATTAATAAATGAAAAACAAAAGAATTGATAAATTGATTAATTTTTTTCATAATTACTATTTATTATAAATTGCATTACCTGGTTTTATAGTTTCCATAATTGAAATGGCTTTTATGGTAGTGTGATAAACCATTGCAACGTGTGTATTGTTTTTATAATTCGAGCCATTTTTACATTCACAAAAAAATGAGCCCATTGATTTTCAATAATATACAATTATACATTTTGTCCCTGCCCTATAAGCAGGCAAGTTGTCATAGCGTCAATAAAATTTTCAAATATATCCTTTTTGCCAGAAATAGCACAGGAACGGCCAATTTCGTTTCGAAATATTACCGCCGCTGCCCGATGCGGCTGCTTTTAAGTCCGTATAACTTGCAATGTGGCGGGCTTTGGAAATCGTATTTGTCCCACGTGAACAAACGTTGAATGAAGATATAGACTTATAGCTTACACCAAACCCCACCATTGCGCAAACATTTTGTTATGCCTTGTTTTTCTATTTTTTAGCTTCCGCTGCAATGTCAAATAATTTTATTGTAATGTCTGAAACGGTCTGTATTACACCGGATGTATTTGAGAGTACTACGATTGTAGTCTTCTGTTCGGGTAGCAACATCAAAAATGTAGAAGCACCTGTCTGAGTCCCATTGTGGCCATATACGTTTCCGTAATCAGGGTTTTCTCCATATAAATACAAACCTAATCCATAACCATTTCCTTGTGTTTTAAGATTGGGATTTTCGACCATCATTTTAAAAGTAGATTCCTTTATTAAGCAGAAATTTAAAATGGCATCCCCAAATCTTAACATATCCGATACTGTTGAATACACTCCGCCACCCGGGATTCTATCACTTAAATTTGTTTGTTCCGCTTCTTTCATTCTGCCTTTGGAATCTCTGTGATAAATTTTAGATTTATTCGGAATATCATTGTCATCATATTCAATCCCAGTGTTTTTCATTTGTGCTTTGTCCCAAATATTGAATTGCAAATAGGATTCATAGCTCATTCCGGATACCTTTTCAATAATAAGTCCTAATAAGACATAGCCATAGGTAGTATAATGAAAGGCTTGTCCTGGGGTGGATACCAGACTTCTGTCCTTGAATATAGAAACGGCATCCGATAAGGTAGGATAGTTTGTTTTGTTTTCTTGTTCCTTGTTGTTTTTGTATCCGTCTATTCCTGATGAATGTTGCAATAGATACCTAAGCGTAATTTCTCCTTCTTTCTTTTTAGGGAAAGTTGGCAGGTAGGTTTGAATGGGTTCGTCCAAATTCAATTTTCCTTTTTCATATAACTGCATTATTGCGATTGCTGTCATTGGTTTGGTTATAGATGCAATTCTTGTTTTGGTTAAAGTGTCGAAAGAAATTTTATTTTCCTGGTTACTAAAACCTGCTGCATGCTGCCATTTGATTTCTCCGTTTATTGAAAATCCGGCAACAATTCCAATGGATTGCTCTTCATTTACGGCATTTTCTATGAGTTCGTTTGCCTTGTTTTGGAGTGTTACTTCTTGTCCAAAAAGTTTTATGGTTGAAAGTAGTATGGTTATTACTATTATTAAGTTTTTCATAGTTATTTGGTGTCAGTTTATAAAATAAAGGTATTTCGCTTTTAAAAATGTTATGACTTGTTTTCTATTAGCCATCCATAATAAATCATTCACGGTTATTCAATTTCAAGGTAGTGTTATTTATTTTTTCATCCACGCTTATAAATGGCTTATTACTGTCTATGCGCCTTCCTTCCATCACTGTATCAACTTGTGAATGTGTAGCCATATAGATTTTGGATTTAACAGGTAGGTCGAATTTTACTTTTTGAAAAGGTAAAAACCATTTTACAAGTGTGTTATTTCCTTCCTGATGCGGCTGGTAGATTATGAAAGTTACTTTTTTTGGTAAAATGCTATTGTTTTTTAAATAGAATCCAACTTTTGAAGAGACCACTGTAATGTTTCCCGTTTGATAGGGAATTGAATGACTCCTGGCTGATGTATAGCTGAACGATAAAAGCAGCAAAACAATCGTGGATGTATTTGTCAATCTTTTAACAAGTTTTCGATTGATAAAGTAGTCTAGACTGAATTTTCCGGGTCCAAAAAGTAAAATGCAAATACACATAATCATAAAGTAAAACGAAAGTAATCCGGCGCCACCAATATCTCCTTTATGATAAATGAAGGTCGCGGTAAAAGTAACTATAACATTCAGCAGAGCTGCAGGCCTGGTAAACAAACCAAGCATCAATAAAATACCACCAAAGAATTCAGACAACACCGCAACCCAGGCAAAGAAGGTTGGAAACGGAAACCCCATATTGGCAGTATCTTGTATAAACCACTCTTGCGGTCCCCAAATACCGTTTTTGGGAAGAAACTTTTCAAAGACTGTGCAAAGTGCAAGCCCTACAAAGAAACGAAGAAGCAAAAGGCCACTATTTTGGCTAATAGAATTTTGTTGATTGCCGCCCAAAAAGAACGCTTTGATCTTGTGGTTCATAATTACTACAGTTTATTTTGTGAATAGCAAATATGAAGGTGATAAGTCGCCCGAACGCTTCAAATCCAGATTTGGGACATGCTTTAGGAGTAGTTTTTATTCGGATGCTATTGCACTTTGAGTCATTTTGACGAATTCAGAAGGTGACACTCCACAAGTGGACTTGAATACTCTGTTAAAGGTGGATTTGGAATTAAAGCCACACTCATACGCAATGCTTGTTAAGGTAAAGGTCTTGTTTTGTCCTTCTTTGATTCTCTCTTTGAAAGCTGCAATTCGGAAATTATTCACGTATTGGTTGAAATTCATTTCCATTCCCTTTCTCAGGATGTAAGAGCAATGCTTTTCAGAAATCTCAAGGTATTTGGATAGAAGTTCAAGATTCAAGTCTGGATTCAGAAAAACCTTGTCTTTAGTCATTAGCAATTCAAGTTTTTCCAGTATTTCAGACAATTCATTTTCGTCAATAACTGCATCTTTTTGGCTGGGTTTTGAAGTAAAGATTTGTAGGGGATAATACTGTTTGAATCCGTTGATCGATATCCAAAACACAAAAGCTGAAAGCGTAAATGTATGCACTAGGTAAAATGGGAAACTCGATAAAAAGGTAGGAGACGGGTTGTATTCCATTAATGAAAAACAAAACTCCATCACAGCAATTACTACCATTACTGCTGAAAAATTAGTCAGCCATCTTTTGATGTCAGCTGTCCAAAAGTAGGCTTTGAAATCATTTCTTTTCAAGTAGGATAAAGCAAGAATAGTATATCCAACCAAAAAAATCGGGAAAAGAAAGGACTCTATTTGAAGGTATATCCGAAAGGCATTTTCATCATAGAGCATCGATTTGAATTCGACTGAACGGAATCCAATGGAAAAATAAATCACTGCCTGTATAACTGGAATAACCAAATGAATCAAATCAGATTTATTCAAGCGATAGCTGAATTTAGACTTAACAAAAAGATAAAAAAGAGGAGCTATACTTAATGAATAGTAAATTGGGATAAAGTATAATTGCTTAATTCTATTGCTGATTCCTGAAGTAACTAAGATATCATTGAGTAATGTCAAACCCGAAAGAATGAGCAGCCAACCCAATATGTTTATGGATATATGTTTCTTGTCTTTTTGAGACAGCAATAGGACTCCCATAAAAATCGATACTGATATACCAACACTGCCTATGGCAATAGCAATTAGACTCGATATTGGAAGTGTAATTTCCATTGATTTATGGTATGGTCGTTGTTTTTAAATAAGGCGTAACCGGTTGACAGCTTGGAAGTGGCGGACTTTGAAGCACTTACTTTCAATTTAGCACTAATGTTCATTTGAAAACCGAATGTTCAATTTAGGACTGAACCCGCCATTTTGCCAAACTGCTGCCGTGCGTTCGGTATTTTTCATTCTCCTGTAGTTTTTATTCCTCTTTCTTCAAGAAATTTCCATATTTCTTCATAAATATAAGTTCGTTCTTCAGCAGAAAAATTACCATGTCCCTTTCCTGTAATTTTTACTAATTTATTTTTTATTCCAATCTTGTTACAGGTTTCATGAAATATTTCAGAAGCCTCTATGGGAATAAAAGGGTCATTTGTACCTTGAATAGAAATTATTGGTGGACTGTTTTTGCTTAAATAGTTAATTGGAGACAAGGATTTTGCTGTTTTTTCAAAGTCATCATTAGGGTCTAGCCAAGGATGATTCTTAAATTCAGGATACATTACGTTTGCAGATCCATTCCAATTAATAATTGCGTTTACTTTATAATCTTTTTCAACAATGAATTTATCTCCACAAATCGAATCATTTTTTTTTATAAGTCCTGTCATTAATGCAAGATGTGCACCAGCAGATTCTCCTGCAATAACAATATTATCTTTATCAAAATAATAATTTTCAGCATTTTCATAAATCCATTCAAGAGCTTTTCTTGCATCAATTACTGAAGCTGGTGCTTTAGCAACATCGGCTAGTCGATAATTAATATTTACTATTGCCCATTTTCTTGCTGCATAAGGCATTAAATCAATAGTGGAAGCTGCTTTATCGCCAACTATCCAACCACCTCCATGAATAAATAATAAAACTGGTCTTTTTTTGCCTTCATATTTGTACCAAGGGTCTTCTCCGAGATATATGCGTGGTGCAATAACATCTAATTTTATTTCTAGTCCATTTACAACGTGATAGGTTATATCATGCATTATATTAGCACTTAAATTAAGGTTAACGATTGGGTCAATTTTGGACTTTTTTTCGTAACTAAAACACGAGGAGAGTATATTCATTACAGTGATGAGAATAAAAATAGTTAAAAATGGGTATTTCTTTTTCATATGTTCATTTTTAGTGCGCAGGCTATCGCCTGCTTTTTTTATTTGTCACGACCTGTCCCGCCCAAGCGGGATGGAATCCCCAAATGATCATGCGTACGGGGTGTGCGGCAGCTCGTGGGGATTTCATATAAATGTTTCTTAATGAGCAGTTTTTTATACTGACGCACAACGTCTCGGCTATAAGTAGTTGCGTGGGTAAGCGCTTAACTTTGCAAGTACACACCAAACTGAAAATCCGCAAGGGTTTTCAGAAGTAGGAGAGAACAAGCAATTACTTATAGCCATTGTTGTGCGTTCGTGCTATTGCGCTGTTGTCCAATCTTCCAACTTAATTCCGCTGATTCGTTTAAAGTGATTTGTGTTGTTAGTAACCATTGTCAAATTATGAGTTACAGAAGTTACGCCAATTAAAAGGTCAAAATCGTCAACTGGGGTGCCTGCTTTTTGTAGTCGTGCTTTTTCTTTTGCATACAAGTCTAATGAATGAAAAATTGGAAGAATTTGTACACCTGTCAAAAAGTTGTTCAATGCTTTTTTATTCTTATCGGGCTTCTCACTTTTTTCAACACCAAATTTAAGTTCTGCCAAAGTCATCTCGGAAATGTAGCAATTGTCCGCAGTTACTTTGTCAAATTTGGCTTCAAGGTCAAACTTGCCTTTCATGTAAAAGATAGCAATATTGGTGTCAATTAGATATTTTTTCAAAACGATTCGATTTGTCTGGTAGAAACTCTGCTGTTACGGATTTCTTCAATAATTTCTTCGGCAGATTTTTTTGAGTCAAACGCACCAAAAGCTTTTTTGAATGAAGATTTTTTATGGGTCAAGTCCGCCTTAACGGAAGCAGTCAACTTAGATATAAGGTCAAGTTTATTGTTGGTACTTAAATTGTCTAAAAGTCCAACATAACCGTCGACGATTGTGGTATTTATTTCTGCTGTTCTCATGGGTCAAATTTAATGAAAATAACCGAATATTATAAGTTTCTGTGTCAAGCCGTGAGTTGTCACAAAGCATGAAGCACAACGAATTTTTAGGCGAAACAAACTGCCTGTTTTGTTTTGCTTTACATACAAAATTAGGGGGTAAACCGCAAGTTGTAAGCATATATCTGTTTCGGTTTCTGTTGTAAAAATGGCAACCCGTTGCATGAATTACCGGCAGGGATATACAAACCTTTTCTTCATGTGGCAGGTTTTTTACAGGCAGGCAGTATATCTTTACGCAATATATAGGCCTTGCACTTCCTACTCCCGGTTGACCGTGGTCATTGATATTTTCATTATTACTCCCCTCCTTTACGGTTTTTCATGATCATCAAACAACTGCAGCAGCGCCGATTCGGAAAAATACCGCCGCTGCCCGATGCGGCTGCTCTTAAACCCATATAGCTTGCAATAGCGTTCAAGCGATTTGCGGCGCACACAGAATGGTACCATAACGGCAAAATGGTCGAAATATACCTCGCCTTTAAAATCCAGCCGTAAACCGGTGGTGGGCTTAGGATATTTTTTTCTGCCGCCGGATAATGGGTTATCTTCATTGGGTGTTTTGTCCTTGTCCATGGTGTTTGTGGTTTCGAACAGGTTAAAAAATAGATGTTGAATGGTTTTCCAGGTTTTTCCTTGCTACCTTCTTGCTACTTTCTTGCTGTTTTGTTGCTAACTTGTTCGGTATTTTCCGAATAAGGATACAAGGAAAATACAAGAAAAGCATAAGGGGTTAGGATGGTTTAGGGTGGGTTGCCCCCTAACCCCTGTCTGCCGACAGGCAGGCCCTAAAGGGGGAAGTTTGGGGTTTGGGATGAGTAGGATGGTTTAGGATTTACATTGCGTAGCAACCCCGCAATTTTCATCGGAGCCATCGGCAATGCCACAGCGTTAGCAACCGTGCAAGTGGAATGGCGTTTTCGGGCCAAATGAAAATAAACAGGTTTAAAAAATAAAAACAGCTTTGCAACAAAACAGCGGCCTGAAAACAAGCCTGCAACGCCGCACGGTTACGTTGCCGCCGACACAACTTCTTTGCAAATCCAATCCCAGTAAATTTCATTATCGTAATGCGGCAAACGCCTTGGCATTGCCTTGATTTTTTTGTTACTTTTTTTATCAAGAAAAAAAGTAAAGAAAACATTACGGAGCAATTGCGGAAGACGCGTCCACTATCGTGAGACAAGGCTAAGACTGTGGTTGGTTTAGGATGGTTTAGGGTGGTTTAGGGTGGTTTAGGGTGGTTTAAGATTTACATTGCGTAGCAACCCCGCAATTTTCATCGGAGCCACCGGCAATGCCACAGCGTTAGCAACCGTGCAAGTGGAATGGCGTTTTCGGGCCAAATGAAAATAAACAGGTATAAAAAATAAAAACAGCTTTGCAACAAAACAGTGGCACGGAAACAAGCCTGCAATGCCGCACGGTTGCGTTGCCGCTTTTACCGCTGCACTAACAGATACAATCCCAATAAACTTACCAAACCCAATGCGGCAAACGCCTTGGCATTGCCTTGATTTTTTTGTTACTTTTTTTATCAAGAAAAAAAGTAAAAAAAACATTAAGGAACAATTGTGAAAGCCGTGTCCACTATCGTGAGACACGGCTAAGACTGTAGGGTGGTTCAGTTTGGTTTAGTGTGGTTTGGTGTGGTTTGGAACTCCGACAGGCGCAAAGCGCCATAAACTTGCGGCACTGAACACCGCAGTCGCTAAACCACACTAAACGCCGCAGGCAACTAAACCACACTAAACGCCGAAGGCACTAGAAGTGAAACCGAAGGGTCGAATATTTTCTTTGTTCATTTTTAGTGCGTCTCTACTTCCGTAGAGATTGTTTTTATTTGCCATCACCTGTCCCGCCTTAGCGGGATGGAATGCCCAATGATCATTTCCCGCAGCGCAGGACAGGCTGTGCTCGGGTGCCCGCCCGGCCTTGCCATTCGGACGGGTGCAGCAGTTCGTGGGCATTTCCTGGTGTTTTGTTGCTATCGGCTTCGGTGTTTTTTAAAGCATGTAGCAATAATGCTATATGAATGGAGCAACAAAATAGCAAGAAAGACCGGAGGAATCCAAGCTTTTGGGTTAGCGAAAATTGTAATGTTTTGCTAAGAGTGGTTGGGGATACCACCCATGCCTTGCGCCTGCCTGCCGGTAGGCAGGGTTTTGCAGGCCCGGCTGTGCCGGATATATCCTGTCTCTTGCGTAAAAATAAACCACCCATGCCTGGCGCCTGCCTGCCGGTAGGCTGGGCTTGACAGGCCCGGCTGTGCCGTTAAGTCTTTTTCCCTTGCGTTGAAAGTGAAAGCCGGCACAGCCACCCCTGCCTGAAAGTACGGGCAGGCCTCCACATGGAGATGATTAGCTTACGTGTTGCGTGCGAATAAAACCACCCCGGCTGTGCCGATAAGTTTTTTTCCCTTGCGTTGAACATGAAAGCCGGCACAGCCACCCCTCCACATGGAGGGGATTGGTTTACGTGTTCCGTGTAAAAGAAAGTGCGTCAGCCCTTTGGGGCGTTGCTCTTTTGTGAATGTTTATAAAAAAATCATGTGTTTTCTTTTGCGCTCTTTGTGAAAGTTTTTCTTTGGGTTCTTTTGTGATAAACTAAGCATGCGTTTTCTATTGCCACATTATTTCCAGCAACATCTCCGGTCCATGATGTTGCATGATTTACGACCTATGTACGCAACGTCCCCTTCCCTAAGTCATAGAGCTGGTGCTGAGAAGGAGCCATCTTTTGTGCTCTTTTGTGAAAGTTTTTCTTTTAGTTCTTTTGTGGTAAAATAAAATCATGCGTAAGCCCTTTGCGGCGTTGCGGCGCTGCGTGCGAATAAAACCACCCCGGCTGTGCCGATAAGTTTTTTTCCCTTGCGTAAAAAGTGAAAGCCGGCACAGCCACCCCTCCACATGGAGGGGATTGGTTTACGTGTTCCGTGTAAAAGAAAGTGCGTCAGCCTTTGCGGCGTTGCTCTTTTGTAAATGTTTATAAAAAAATCATGTGTTTTCTTTTGTGCTCTTTTGTGAAAGTTTTTCTTTAGGTTCTTTTGTGGTAAACTAAGCATGCGTTTTCTTTTGCGACATTATTTCCTGTAACATATCCGGTCCGGGACGTTGCGTAATGCACGACCCATGTACGCAACGCCTCCTTCCTTAGGTCAGGGATTTTTGCTGAGAAGGAGTACGCAACGTCCCCTTCCTTAGGTCAGGGATTCTTGCTGAGAAGGAGTACGCAACGTCCCCTTCCTTAGGTCAGGGAGACGTTGCTTAAACAATTTAATTCAACTATTTTGCAACCCTTTCCCAACCATTTACGTATTCATATAAAAGAATCTGTTTTGGTTAACGCAGTCCATCCCGGAAATTAATTACTTTGGAAAAAATAGTTCAATACATCGATAACTGCCGGCAGGGTAATGACTATGCGCGTAAATGGATGTATGAACAATATCGCGGTTTTGCCTTAAAAACGGTCTTCAGGTATATCTACCGGTATGAAAATGCAGTGGATGTGGTAAATGATGGTTTTGTGAAAATCTTTAATCATTTTGATCAGTTCAGGCTGGAAAACATACAGGATGCCGAAAAACTGTTGATGGGATGGATAAAAAGGATCATGATTAATACAGCCATAGATGAATTGAGAAAAAATAAAATGACACCGGAAATTGGAGGTATTCCGGATCATGTTTGGGATATCAGCGAAAAAAATGATGAAGCCGATCAGCAGGCTCTTTATAAAGATCTCATTGAAATGGTGAAACATCTGCCACCACTCTACCGAAGCATTTTTAACCTATATGTAATTGATGGTTATAATCATATTGAAATAGCCGAGCTACTGAAAATCCCCGTAGGTACATCCAAATCAGGCTTATCAAGGGCAAGGATATTGCTGCAACAAAAAATTTTAAAATTGGAGGACATTTCTTATGCCGTTTCAGGATAACCATATGGACGATTTATTTAAAAGGGCTGCAGAAAAATTTCCCCTTAAGGAGCAGGCATCAGATTGGAATGCTATCGGATCAAGATTGGACAAATCAGCTCATATTCCGGTTACTGCCAAAAGTAAGCGCCCATTCAATTTTATTGCGATCATGGCTGCCTTGTTGCTACACTTGCCATTCAAATTATTTGAAACCTATTATAGCGTTAACGAACGTGCAGGAGAAATTCTTGTAGCTAATAATAAAAATGCTGATGAACTAAATAAGGACCATACGATTCATTATGCAGATGATATTTCCATAACGAATAACGTAACACCACAGGTTAATTATGATGATGTATTTAACCATGCAAAAATATTTATTGAAGAATCGCAACATACAGCCGCACATAAGAAATCAGAAAATAGTAAGTTATATGAAAGCTTTGAAGTAGTTGATTCATTACATAATAATATCATAGCCATTCAATCGCCTATGGAAAACAATGAAAGGATGGAGATGGAAAATAATCAGGATAATACGATACCTATTGATACTGTAGCAGCGGGTGAAGCAATTGCCATAAAAGAAAATATTCAGGAAGCAATACCGGACCCTACCCTGCCAAAGGATACAAAACAGTCAATAAAAAAGCCACTGTCTGGCTGGTATGCCGGCATTCATACCGGTCTTTCATTCAGCATCGTTAAGGGGCAGCAACTCTCACGTCCCGGTTATACAGCCGGTATAGGTGTGGGTTATAAATTATCACCATCATGGTCCTTGGAAACAGGCCTTACCTTCTCAGAAAAAAAATATTATAGTAATGGTGCGTATTTTATACCCAAAAACCCGGACCCCAATATGCCGCCAGACATGAAAGTGGTTTCTCTAAACAGTAAGACATTGCTTTTGGAAATTCCGCTTAAGGCTAAATATGATTTTGGTGAATCATTGAAAGGACAATTTTTTCTGACAGGTGGATTCAACACTTTTATTGTTGGTAAAGAAGTAAATGATTATATTATTTATCGCAATGGAAGCAATGGCACCATGCATGCCACCTATAATGAAAACCATTCTTATTTAGGTGCCGTAGTTGATATGAGTGTCGGGTACGAAAAATTCTTTAAAAATAAACAGACTTTACGCATAGAACCCTGGATACAAATTGCACGAAAAGGAATAGGTGTCGGACAAATACCGGTATCAGGTTTTGGTGTACGAGCAGGGTACTTCTTCCATAAATAATCAACAGCCATCCGGAAAAAAAAATACCAGCCACAAGCCGGGTGGCAGGGGTATGCCCAAAAAAAAGTTTTCCATTCAATTAAAAATAAAAACATCCATTTATGAAAGTGATTACAAAAACCATGCTGGCAGCCTTTGCGGGGCTTACCTTGTTTACTTCCTGTGATAAGAATAAGGATGAAACAAAAAATCTTACGCTCAACATTAAAGGGTTGGAAGACCTTGGTGCAAACTTCAGGTATGAAGGTTGGATAATGGTGGCCGGAAGCCCGGTTACCACCGGTGTTTTCAGTGTAAATGCAAGCGGCGTTCTATCGCAAACTACTTTTCCCATTCCGGAAGAACAGCTAAATGCCGCTACGAAATTTATCCTGACGATCGAACCCTTTCCCGATCCATCCGCAGCACCAACAGCTACCCATGTGCTTGCGGGCGATTTTGCAGGAAACAGTGCAGGGCTTACCATTGGTGCACCCGATGCATTGGGTAATAACTTTTTATCAGCTACCGGTAAATATGTGTTGGCAACGCCATCAGATGCCGATATGACAAATGAAAAAAGTGGCGTTTGGTTTATCGGCGCATTACCCCCTGCTGTAGGATTAAGCTTACCCGTATTACCAGCCGGATGGAAATACGAAGGTTGGGGCGTAGCAGGCGGCAAGGTATTTTCTACCGGCACCTTTACCAATTTGAGTGCAGCAGATGATTTTAAAGGATTCAGCGGGCCTTTGGGAACACCACCTTTTCCCGGGGAAGATTTCCTGGTAAATGCACCGGCCGGTTCTACTTTTCCTGTTAACCTTTCGGGAGGTCTTGCCGTAATCAGTATTGAGCCCTTTCCCGATAACAGCCCGGCGCCTTTTGTATTAAAGCCGCTATTGGCCAACATTCCGGCAGGCGTTATGGAACATACCGTTTACAATATGGTAAATAATGCAGTTGCAAGTTCCCCAACCGGTACTGCAGTAAAATAATAGTAAGGAGGGTGATTGAGTAGGTAACATCCCTGAGTAATCGGGGATGTTTTTTGTATAAATACGTTTTGCAACCAATTACGTACCCAATAATTTTACATCAATTGCTTTCTCTATCTCCCGAAGCACCGGTGCGTGGCTAACCAATCAACAAACCGCACCAAGCCAGGCTTACAGCTTTCGTTTGCTGCTTGGATGTGGGTGCCACACTATTTCCAGCAACTACTCCGGTACGCGATGTTGCGTGATGCACGACCCATGTACGCAAGGTCATCTTCCTTAGGTCATAGAGCTGTTGCTAAGAAGAAGCCATCTTTTGTGCTCTTTTGTGAAAGTTTTTCTTCTGGTTCTTTTGTGGTAAACTAAGCATGCGTTTTCTTTTGCGACATTTTGTGCATGTTTTATGCAGTGAGCAAATGCATAGGTAAAAGTTTATTCAATCAATCCTATAAAACTTCATAATTATCGTACCCGCTGAAATGTAGGAGATGCGGGTGAAAAACACACCGCATCGGCGGGTTCGCTGAAGTGTAGAAGATGCGGGTGATAACACACCGCGTCGGCAGGTTCGCTGAAGTGTAGAAGATGCGGGTGATAACACACCGCATCGGCGGGTTCGCTGAAGTGTTGGAGATGCGGGTGAAAACACACCGCATCGGCGGGTTCGGTGAAATGTTGGAGATGCGGGTGAAAAACACACCGCATCGGCGGGTTCGAGGTAGATGCGGGTGATCCCAACATGAAACTTCGCATTTTTGGGACATACCGCATTGGCTGGTTCGAAAAAACGGCAATTATTTAAAGAGGAGCTGTGCAAAATGATAAAGGTTATTTCTCCAAACCGGCCAGGTATGCCCACCCGGATACTCACTGTACTGATACTTAATATTCAACGCATCAAATTTCTCCAACATAATTTTGCAATTGTTATAGGCAATATCTTCTTTGCCTCCCATGGCAATCCAAAAGTTTTTCACATTGCTGTTGATCGTTGCTGCATTGTTTTTCATGAAATCATATTGAGGATCGGAAAGTGCAGGTTGATTAGCCCACCAACCTGAACTAAACACACCGAGATGTGCAAAGAGATGGTTGTTTTTTACCCCGGCGTATAAGGTTTGTAGCCCGCCCATAGACAAACCTGCCAATGCGCGGTTGTTAGGTTCTGTTGCGGCACGATAATTGGATTCAACAAATGGCATTACCGATTTGGTTAATTCGTTTTCAAAGGTTTGGAGCGATTGCTCACCAAATCCTGCTATCCCACCACCGCTAAAGTTTCCATCCATCATTACCACGAGCATAGGTTTCGCTTTTTTGGCTGCAATTAAATTATCAATAATTAAATCCGTTTTCCCCTGCCTTGCCCAACCGGTTTGATCTTCACCACCGCCATGTAACATATACAATACAGGATACTTTTCATTTGTACTGGCATCATAGCCCGGTGGTGTATAAATATACATTTCCCGCCACGAGTTGGTTACCCTGGAAAAATATTTTTTAACCCTAATATCACCATGCGGTACATTATTTAATCCATAATACTGCCCGCCGGCAAACGGTATTTCAATGCCACTTGCCCAGCGTCCCATGCCATAAAATGTTTGACTTGCAGGGTCAGCAACAGCTACGCCATCAATCAATAAAGAATAGTAATGAAACCCTTCGCTTATTGAATCAGTGGTAACCGACCAGGTTCCCGAAGTATCTTTTACCATATCATATTTTCGCCCAAGGTCTACCTGTACTTTTTTTGCATCCGGTGCCTTTGTACGAAAAATCACCCTGCTGTCTGCCAGAATTTGCGGATAGGCACCATTCCTGATATTGGTGGAAGCAGGTGCACCTGCAACAGGATATTGTGAAAATGTGGAAGGATCAACAGGCTTGAATATTAATTGGGAAAACATAAATAAACCATTCTTCCATACTTTAAAATCATGCACACCCGGTTCTATAAAGTAAATATGCGGAACATTATTTTGTGTAAGGTAGTCGTGGGTTCTTTTGCTGAAGGAAATCAATCCATCGCTTGCACCACAGGATATAAACAGCAATTTTATTTTTTCTCTTGCAACTGCAGGGTCGGGAACCAATTCCTTTGCAGGATTTGTGTTAGGTGCAGAAGAAAAACCGCCTACCCATGCAAATTTGTCAAGATTACCTAAACCAAAATTCAGCGATTGCCCTCCACCCATAGATAAACCTGCAATAGCACGATGTTCCCTATCAGCAATTACCGGGTACTTTTTTTCAACGTAGGGAATAAGATCATTCAATAAATCTTTTTCAAATGTTGCAAATGCCTGCACTTTATCCGGCGCCATTATATTTCCGGTTGCCCGATCATTTTTCATGGCCCTGCCGTTTGGCATTACCACTATCATGGGTTCTATTTTTCCCTGTGCATACAAATTATCCAGTATCACCTGTGGATTTCCTCCAATCAACCATTCTTTCTCATCGCCTCCAATGCCGTGTAACAAATAC
The DNA here is from genome assembly GCA_041740575.1 of Chitinophagaceae bacterium. GTDB lineage: Bacteria > Bacteroidota > Bacteroidia > Chitinophagales > Chitinophagaceae > Phnomibacter. Next base: position 19,992 of record JBGSLS010000041.1, read on the forward strand.
AAAACAGGATACTTATTTTTTTTAGAAAAACCGGGTGGAGTGTATACTAATGCACGACGCAACGTGTCAACTGTTTTAGATTGATAAACAATCGTATCAATTTTACCGTAAGCAATATTATCACGCTTAACATCAAACCCTTGTGCGCCGGGCTTTACAGCTTCCTGCGCATAACTTGTGTTTAGAACTATCAACACGCATGCAATTACACAGCATATTTTTTCTTTATAAGATGACTTCATTGCAACGGTGTTTTATTATTCACTTCCTTTTTTTAATGCTTATTTGCTATAAACTGCCTTGGTAGTAAACTCACCGCGTGGGGATGATGAAAAACTAACCACTGATAAAAGTCCTTCATTGGTTAAAGACCAGGTCTCTGTTCCTTTAATCTCCATGGATTGACCATCTCTTTCAAAATTCATGATACTATTCACCACTAATGACTTCCCATCATCGGACCACTTAGCAGTTGACTTTCTTACCGACCCACCAAAACCAGCCGATTCCGTCACTTTTCCATCATAAGAAAGTGTCATGGATGTGGTCATAGGATCGCCACCACCGAAGTCCGGTGTAGTTCTTGTAATGGCAATGTCATTTTCTTTTTGATCAACTTTGAATGTAAGCGCTGCACGTCCACCCATTTCTCCTAATTCACTTTTTGATTCATTTAATTTCCAATCACCGGAAAAATTCGGCTTCTGTGCATTGGTGGTAAAGGAAAAAAAAATTACGGCTGGAAGCAAGAGAGAGCATAATTTTATTCCCAAATTTTTCATTTTCATGTTGGTTAATTTTAGATGTTACCTGTATGGATGATACAAAAAGATAATTAGCAATATTCCATATTATACCAAATAGAATGTATAATGTTTAAATGTAATAATGTATGCCGAACGCGGTAATACATTTTTAACCTTAATTAACTTAATACCTCATTTGTTTCAGGTTTTCGTTTATTTACAGTAAGGCATTTAAAAGTAATACACCAAGCAATCCTATTACTGAAATAGTGGTTTCCATTACGGTCCATGACATGAAGGTTTGCTTTAGCGAAAGATTGAAGAATTCTTTAAACATCCAAAAACCCGAATCATTTATATGAGAATCAAAAACACTACCCGCTCCTACCGCTAGTACCATCAGTTCCGGCATTACAGCACCCGATGCAACCAACGGTGTTACAATACCGGCAGCCGTAATACCTGCTACGGTGGCTGAACCAATAGCTACCCTAAGTAGTGCAGTAACAACCCATCCGAAAATCAACGGTGGCATTTCCCATTTTCCGCTAAATGAAGCAATGTATGTATCCGTACCACTATCCTGCAATACTTGCTTAAAAATTCCACCCGCTGTAATGATCAATAGAATTACAGCTATACCCGCAATAGCATCGTTCAACCACTTCATCGTTGTTTGCATAGATTCACCGGCCCTTAATCCAAAATACCAGATCGCGAGGCATACCGATATTAATAGCGCAATGGTTGGATCGCCTATAAAAAGCATAATGGTCTTTAATCCCTGATCGGGCAAAAAGCTTTGTGCTATAACAGCCTGTGTGATCAATATGACAGGTAAAAGCCCGATTAAAAAACTTGGTAAAGCCGCCGGAAGTTTCTTTTCTTTATTATCCTTCGGAGATAAAAAAAATGAATTGATATCCACTTCAATACCCTTTAATAAACGCCCTAAGAAAGGTCCTGCGATGATTACGACCGGAATGGTAATCAGTAATCCGTAAATCAATGTTTTTCCTGTATCTGCATTAAAAGCGTTTACAAGAAAAACCGGGCTTGGATGTGGAGGCAAAAAACAATGCGTGGTTGATAACGATGCAGCCATGGGAATGGCTACATACAGCAATGGCAGTTTTGCCCTTAAAGCAATGGAGAAAACCAATGGAACCAATATTACAAAACCTGCATTATAATACAATGGCAATCCAATTAAAAAACCGGTAAGTAACACTGCCCATTGAATATTTTTTTCACCAAATCCGTTGATGAGTGTTAGAGATATTTTTTTGGCCGCACCACTTGCTTCCAGCACCTTACCGAGTATAGCACCAAGGCAAACAATCAAAGCAAGGCCTCCTAAGGTATTCCCAACGCCTTTCTCCAGCGATTTTACAATCTGCATAGGCTCCATGCCTAAGAACAGGCCAGAAAGTATGGCCACTAAAAGCAATGATAAAAAAGGACTTACTTTTTTATACGTCAGAAATACCTGTAAGCAGATTGCAAAAAATATAATCAGTAATTCCATTTGGCAACAATTATAATCACATAGATTTTCTACAGCTATTAAGCAACCTTATTTACCAATTCTCCGATACCATCAATGGCAATGGAGATTTCATCTCCGCTTTGTAAAGTAAAATCATTACCCGGAACGATTCCGGTACCAGTCATGATCATACAACCATATGGGAATGAGCTTTCACGATAAATAAAAGAAGTTAATGCTGCGAAGCTGCGTTTCATCTGGCTAATGGCAATGGTATCCGTAAAAGCAATATTATCGTTTCGCCTGATCGTTAAGGTAATTTTTGTTGCCAAACTTATAGGCTCTTCCGAAAGCAATATACATGGGCCTAATGCGGCGCAACCATCAAAGGTTTTTGCCTGTGGCAGGTATAAAGGATTTTCTCCCTCAATACTACGGCTGCTCATATCATTACCGATGGTATAGCCAATAATTTTTGCAGAAGAAGTTACTACCAATGTAAGTTCAGGCTCGGGCACATCCCAGGTACTGTCTTTTCGTATTCTTACCAACCCTTTATTGCCCACTACGCGGTGCGGGGTACTTTTAAAAAAACATTCAGGCCTTTCTGCTTCATATACACGAGCATAGAAATCGGCACCACCGGCATCTTTGCTTTCTTCCTGCCGTCCAATTTTACTGCGCAGATAAGTTACACCACATGCCCACAACTCTTGTTTAGAACCAATAACAGTGAGTAAATCATTCACTAATCCACTATCCCCTTGCGTTGCATCCTTAATTAAATTGCCGGCGGTAAAGAAAGCATTATCATCATTTATCAATTCGTCCCACTTATAGTCTACCAAAAAATAACTTCCGTTTTCTTCAATTACCGTTCCACTGGGCGTATTATAAAGTTTCATGCTTATTATAATATAAAAATAGTAAGTGAAATTGTGTTAATGAGAATCTCTTGTAACCGTTGATCCGCTGTTACCTTGTAAAAAATCCAAATCTGCACCTTTCTCTGCTCCCATTACATGCTTAATATACAAACTCACATAGCCACGGGTAGCTGCCGCTTTAGGTGCAACCCATTCGCTTCTACGTTTGTCAAGTTCTTCATCACTCACCTGCAAATGAAGCTTGCGTTGGGCAACATCAAGTTCAATCATGTCCCCGTTTTGAACCAACGCCAATGTGCCTCCAATGGCACTTTCAGGAGATACATGCAAAATGGCAGTTCCATAGGCCGTTCCGCTCATTCTTCCATCACTTATACGCACCATGTCTTTGATTCCTTTCTGCAAGATCTTTTTGGGCAGTGCCATATTGCCCACTTCGGGCATACCAGGGTAACCTACCGGGCCTACATACTTTAAAACCATCACGCAAGTTTCGTCAATATCCAATTCGGGGTCATCAATTCTTGCATTATAATCTTCAATACTTTCAAAAACAACGGCTCTGCCGGTATGTTGCATTAATGCAGGTGTAGCAGCAGATGGTTTCATTACAGCACCATTTAACGCTAAATTACCCTTCAACACAACAATGCCCGCTTCAGGAATAAAAGGTTTATGATAAGTAGCTATTACCTCATCATTATAGCAATCCGTATTGCCTTCAATATTATCATGATGATTTTTACCGGTAACCGTAATTACATTTTTATGTAATTTATCTTTAAGTTCATTTAAAATGACGGGCAAGCCACCTGCATAATAAAAATCTTCCATCAGGTATTTTCCCGATGGCATCAGATTTAACAGCAAGGGAATATGACTACCGATCGTATCAAAGTCTTCCAAATTTAATTCAACACCTATTCTGCCGGCAATGGCCGTAAGATGAATAAGAAAATTTGATGAACCACCCACCGCTGCATTGGCAATAATGGCATTTTCAAATGCTTCTCTTGTCAATATTTTATCAATGGTTACATTTTCTTTTACCATTTCTACGATCCTTCTACCGCTAAGTTGCGCCATTACTTTTTTGCGGCTATCGGCAGCGGGAATGGCAGATGCACCGCTTAAGGTTAATCCCAAAGCTTCCACCATTACAGCCATGGTAGATGCAGTACCCATTGTCATGCAATGTCCAATACTCCGACTCATGCAGCTTTCAGCTACTTCGCATTCTTCCTGTGTCATCTTCCCGGTTTTCATGTCTTCATCGAACTTCCAGACATGCGTTCCGCTTCCAATAGTTTGCCCCTTATAACGACCATTGAGCATGGGACCGCCCGGCACAACGATGGTTGGCAAACCCACACTTGCAGCACCCATTACGGTGCTTGGTGTTGTTTTATCGCAACCAGTTAATAAAACCACTCCATCCATGGGATTACCGCGGATACTTTCTTCTGTATCCATGCTTGCGAGATTTCTGAAAAGCATGGCAGTTGGTTTGAGCAAGGTTTCCCCTAAACTCATTACAGGAAATTCCAATGGAAAACCACCTGCCTCCAATACGCCCCGCTTTACCGCTTCTGCATGATCGCGAAAATGGGCATTGCAAGGCGTAAGTTCACTAAATGTATTGCAGATACCAATTACCGGACGCCCATCAAACATATCCATGGGCATTCCCTGATTCTTCATCCAACTGCGATATATAATGCCATCTTTGTCCTTTTTGCCAAACCAACCGCGGCTTCTTAAACTATTGCTCATATTAATTAGCATTTATTATGTAACAGAACATCGAACCAATTGCACTCAATATTAACCCTTTTTCCTTACTAATTGTATGTAGTAAACAGCACCTGCCGTATTTCCCTGCAATGCCTGAAATTTCACCCTTACCATACTTTTGTTTTTTACCATCGTATCAGGAATAGCATATTCTACAAGCTGAAAACCTGATTGATTCCATTTACCGGTATTATCCTCCGTAATGAGTTTTTCATCGTCAATATAAATAGTAAATTTTCTGCTACCCCACTCTGCTCCCCAATAGCGTACCAATAGCGAAAGTCCGGTTTCGTTATTGGTAGCAAGCTGATAACTAAAGTATCCCTCACTTCGTGCATCGCGCCAAAATGCATCATTAAAATTACCGGTGTTGGAATTTTGCTTTTGCATGTTATGATCCACTTCGGGTTGCTGTTCACCCGGTGCTACAAAATCAATGGTTCGCTTTTGTAATTCCAGTTTTTCTTTTTCAAGTAAAGCAATGGAATCAAGATAGGTACGATAGCCGGTATTACTTAATGCCATCCAATACATCATATACCTTGCATCATGAATATTAAAAAATGGCTCGAAAACAACATCATCAGCATTAATCATTTTTACATCGGAAACTGTAAAATGTAAAGGTTTGCCGCTTACTGGTTTTAATTTTGTAGTAAGTGCAGTTAGATTATCTTCAATAATAACCGGCGCCTTATCAACGGGTAATTTTTTACCTGAAGCAATATGCGCCCAACGGCCATCGCCTGCCACCAATCCTTTCAAATCTTCCGTTCCACTTTTTGCACCCAATAAAATGGGGCCATGCATAATGGCAATATAATTGGGCACATTGGGCATATATTCTATGCTATTGTGCATTGGTAAATCAACGGAAACCACATCCCCTTTTTTCCAATTACGGATAACCGATACATAGGATGAAGATTGATGTGCAAAAGCAACGGCTTCTCCATTTACCGTGATTTTCAGTTCCCCGGTTTGTACCCATGATGGATAGCGTATCATGAGTGCGAAACGGGAAGCGCCTTCCGTGATGGTAATTTTTGTTTCCTCCTCATTAGGAAAAATAGTTTGTTGCTTAAGCTTTACCTTCTTTTCTTTCCAGTTAAGTTCAGATGCAACAAACAGATTTACGTATAATGAATCACCTGTATGGGTATAAATAAACTGATTGTACTTTCCGTGGTTCTCCATTCCACTTCCTACACAGCACCACATACCTTCATTGGGCGAAGAATACACGCGGTAATGGCGCGGACGTGCAGGTGTGAAATACACATACCCTCCATGTTCGGGATGTTGTGTGGATAATATATGATTGTACAAAGTTCTTTCATAATAATCAGCATATTTCGCTAACGGATTCACCCTGAATAAATCTTCGGTAAGTTTCAGCATATTAAACGAGTTGCAGGATTCCGGCCCTTCTACTTCATTAATAAAATCGGCACTTGCTGCCACGCCGGGGAAAAATTCGCGTCGGCTATTGCCACCAAATGCAAGGCTTCGGTTAGTGGTAACGGTTTCCCAGAAAAAACTACCTGCCCGCTTGTAAGAATCATCTTTTGCCACTTCACCTATGCGTTCAAATCCAACTGCTTTTGGCACCTGCGTATTGGCATGCTTGTTATCCAGGTTATCTTTTGATGCAGCCATGGCATCGAGCAGCATATGATGCGAGAAACGTTTTGCTGCAACCAGGTATTTTATATCACCTGTCATTTGGTAAGCATCGGCCAATACTTCGTTCATACCACCATGTTCCATATCGAGCATAGATTGCATTTGTTCATCCGTTAATGCAGCAGTTATATGAATAGCCCAATCAGAAAACTTCAAAAAGATGCTTTTAGCTTCCTGATTACCTGTGTACATCCACGCATCCCGCAAACCGCAATACATTTTATGTACATTATACCAGGGAACCCAGGCAGATTTATAAGCGGCGAAATCACTCTTTTGAAAAGTACTCCATATCTTTTTGCCATTGGGCACGGCACCCACATATCCAATTCCCCAATCAGGATTATTTTCTGCATTTGCATCCTGACATGCTTTTATTTCAGACAGCATATAGTCCATGCGCTTTTTGCAATCAGCATTTCCGGTTGCGGCATAATTCATAGCAAGCGCCGATAAATAATGCCCGCCTACATGGCCATCCAATCCTTCCCAGTTAGGAAATATTTTTGCTTTTTCCGGCAAGCCTGCTTCCTTTCTGTAACCCGCTAACAGGCGGTCAACATCATACTGAAGCAGCACTTTTATATTAAGGTCTCTTGCATGTTGAAATGGTCCTTCCAATAAGGTTACATCGCTTAATGAAAATTGATTGGTATATAATTTATCCTGCGCATGCGTAACTGCACATGTCAATAAGATAAATACAATTATGCCGGCAAATACTTTACATCGATTCATTCTTTTATATTTTATGCAGGCTTGCTTATTTATTTTTTCTTAAGAAGTTTTTCATAGGCTAAATGAACTTCTTCCAATGGTTGTTTGCACATTTTTTGCGAACAAACATAAATCCACGTTCCTGATGATTGCTTTTTCCCCTTTAATAAGGGAAGGTTTTCTTCATTACCTCCCAGAAAATGGCAACCGGCTAAATAGTTGGATTGAAGCTGCAGGTTTTTCTGCACAGCATCGGGTCCTACAATAGCTACTTCAAAGGAAGGCTGGAACAACATGCCGGCTACTATACCCCATTCAGGCGAAGCAGAAGCATTTGTAATCATGCTTCCTTTTACCGTGTTCAACATGCTTTGAGATATAGTTAAAAATTCCTGCTTTTCCAATAATACCCCAAGCGAGTAAAGCACTTCTGCCATTACCGCATTGGAAGCCGGCATTACATTATTCACCAATTCAATTTTCTTTACAGAAAGATTGGTTGTATCTGTTGCAGAAAAATAATAGAGTCCTGATTTCTTATCAGTAAAATTTTCATTTACATACAATGTAGTTTTTTCAGCCACATCCAACCAATGTTTATCAAATCCCAATTCATATAGCCGAATGAATGCCTTGCATAAATAAGCATAGTCTTCAAGAAAACCACTTACTGAAACTTTATCATTGGATAATACTCTGAATAATTTTCCATTTTCCTTTAAAAAATTTCGCTCCAAAAAAGTTGAAAGCTTAATAGCTTTATCCAGCAATTGCGTTTTTCCGGTAGCTGTATAGGCATCGAGATATGCATGAATCATTAATGCATTCCACGATAAAATAATTTTTTGATCTACACCCGGTTTAGTCCTTTTATTTCTTTGTTTTACCAATAGCCATTTTGCATCTGAAAGCATAATACCAAAACTATCTGCCGATATACCTGCACTTTTGGCATAATCAGCAGGCTTTGAAACCGGCATAAGCATTCCGGTATTTTGTTGACCCTTCGGTACAGGAATCGTTTTAAAATAATTGATAATTTTATTATTATTTCCCAATACACCTGCCGCGAAAGACTTATCCCAACAATAAAATACACCTTCCCCTTCTTTGGTAATGGCGCTTACCGAACTGTAAAATCCGCCTGATTTCGCCGCCAGTTCATTTTCAGTAAAAGCTATGGTTTCCATCATCGTTTGCAGATAGAAAGCACTTTTTGTAGTGCGGTAGGCCTGTGCATACAAGCTGACCAATTGCGCATTATCATTCAACATTTTTTCAAAATGGGGAACCTGCCACAAGCTATCTGTTGCATATCGAAAAAATCCACCACCCACATGGTCATACAAGCCACCTAAGGCCATTTTGTCTAAAGAATGTAATGCAACATCAAGCGACTGCTTATCATGGGTAAAAAAATAATACTGTAAAAAAAATTGCCATAAAGATGGTGTAGGGAATTTTTCTGTTCCCTTAATACCGGCATTTACCAAATCAATATCGGCAATGGCATCAAAGAAAAAAGAAGGATAAAGATTAGCTGAAGAACCTGACACTGCAGCAGGTACAAGGAAAAGGCTATCCGTATCAATAATCCCGAAAGTAAGCGCATTTGCCTGCATCATTACTTTGTTTCTCTTGTTAGTCCATGATGCTGAAACACTTATCAAAAGGTTTCTCCATGATTCCCTGTTAAAATAAGTGCCTGCAAAAAATGGTTTTCCATCGGGCAATGCAAATGCGTTTAACGGCCAACCTGCCTGCCCGTTATTTAATAATTGACAAGCATGAACATACAGGTTATCAATATCGGGTCTTTCTTCCCTGTCCACTTTTACACACACAAAATGCTCATTCATTAGCCGGGCAATGGCCGTGTCCATAAAACTTTCAGCTTCCATCTCATGGCACCAATGGCAGGATGCATAGCCAATACTAATCAAAAGGGGCTTATCTTCCTTTTTTGCCCTTGCTAATGCTTCTTCTCCCCATTCGTACCAATCCACAGGATTATCTGCATGTTCGCGTAAATACGGACTTGATGCATTCGCTAAACGATTGTGTTCCTTTTGGGTATCTGAATTTTTACAGGAGATACAAAACAAGCATAGAAAGAGAATGAAAGCATATAATGTATCGGGTACTTTTTTTGGATTAATTATCATCAGGTTTTACAAATGCTTATTTGTTACAATAAAAAATCCGCAAACGATCATTGTTGGAACTTACCAGTACAGCCATTTTATCATTCATGGAAACAGTTTGAATATCCTTGACATTATACGGTGTAAAAAATCCGCTTTCTTTTGGCTTGTATGCCTTGAAATTCAAAGCGCCCATACCTTTCAGAAAAACACCCGGAGAAGCATCTGCAGGCGTGGTTTCCACTTCTACATCAAATTTATTTCCTGAAATAATTATGTCCTTTTTTCCATCCTTATCAAAATCATAAACAATAATTCCATTTACCGTAGAAAGCTGCGCTTCATACGGAAGTTTCTTAATGGAGAATTTACCTTTTTCATTTACAAATAATACAGTTGAAAACATTTCAGCATGATAATGCAAAGAACTATTCAATGCTTCTTCACCTAATATTCCTTTCAGGTCAGTAACGGCAAAAGATAAATACGTAGGAAATTTAGTTGCAATCATGGGGCATTGCTGTGATGTACACTCGCGGCCCCTTATCGGCACAGTGCCATTATTAAGATGTTTGGCAAGAAAAATATCATTGGTTCCGTTTCCATCAAAATCCTTTGCATATACTTCAAATGGTTTATCCTTACTTGCCTGGAATTTATAATTCTCACCAAGATTTCCTGCAACAATATCCAAATCTCCATCACCATCAATATCATCAGCAATTATTTTATTCCACCACCCTTGTGTTTGCGCTACACCAAAATCCTGTGATCGGTTGGTAAATTTCCCGCTTGCATATCCAAATACGCTTAAGGGCATCCATTCACCTGCAACCACCAATTCATTCTTTTTATCTCCATCCAAATCAGCCCAAACAGCCGATTTTACCATACCAATTCTGGAAAGGTCCGGCGCTATGGTATTGGTTACATCTTTAAAAACACCCTTATCATTCTGCAATACATAACTTTCAGGAGGGTACGGATATTTGTGTGGAACTACTTCGCCGGCTCTGAAAATATCCAAATCACCATCACCGTCAAAATCAAAAACCGTAATACAGGAACCACTGCTTTTTGTAACAGGCAAAACGGCTTTGGTAAATTCACCTTTTCCGCTATTTATGTACAACCGATCCTGGTAATTCTCTGAACCTTCGTTATACTCACTGCCACCGCTTACTACATATAAATCGAGATCCTTATCGCCATCGGCATCAAAAAATACCGCGCCCATATCTTCAAACTTCATGTCAGCATTAAATACGGGGATATTTTTCCTGACAAATTTATTATCGGTCTGAATATATAAAGCACCTGCCTGATCCTTCGCGCCACCCACATAAAAATCGTGTAATCCATCTCCATTCATATCACCGGTAGCAATAAAAGGACCGCTTCTTGCAAACTCATGCGGTAACAATACCTGGTCTAAATATTCATCATATTTATTCTCCCTATGTACAAAAGGATTATCCAATAATTCATTGGTGCCTTCGGCAAATATGGGGGAAAACAGCCCATTTCTACCACCGGTATTCGTTGCATCCTTGTAATTTATTTTCAATACCTGGTTAGCAGCAACATTTGCACTACTACCCCATTTCCCATCGGGCCATTCTACTACAACACTATCCATGCTGGTTTCTTTACCAAGTCCAAAATGTACAATCGGATCTACCGAAGAAAGATAGCCCCTAACCGTTTTTTGCTGAAAGAACTGAATGAGCCTGCCACCTTTGAACAATGAAATTTTTGCACCTATCCCATCGGCATTTTTCTCAGGACCATCCAAATCTATCTTAAGAAATTTATTGTCTGTCGTATTTATATTTTCATACAAATCCGCTTCTCCATCAAGATTATTAACAATCAAATCCAATTTACCATCGTTATTAAAATCAGCCACCGCTGCACCATTGGAAAAAGTACTATCCTTAAATCCCCATGCTTCCGATACGTTGCTAAATTTCATTTCCCCATTATTCCTGAATAAATAATTTCTTACTTTAATAGGATCATATATTTCGATATACTCTTTAAAACCTTTGGTAAACATTTCATCAGCAGAGCTATACTTATTCACGTTTGCCCTTACATACACATCCTGCTTTTCTATAATATCACCATCAAACAAATCCCTGCGATAACCATTCGCTACAAAAATGTCCCTGAAACCATCGTTATCAAAATCATTGGCAAGTGTTGACCAACTCCATTCCGTTTTAGAAATACCGGCCATTTGCGAAACATCGCTAAAAAAGCCATTACCGTGATTCATGTGCAGTACATTGTGCATGTATTGTTTTTGAAATCCGCTATCCACTATGGCCCAAAATCCTTCTACATCCATTCGTGGCATGGACACTTTGGAACGTTTGTAATTCTCAGGAAGCATTTCCATTACCATAATATCTTCCAATCCGTCATTGTTCACGTCTGCAATATCTGCACCCATTGAAAATAACGATAAATGGTTCGTCATTGATTTTACTTCATCCTTAAAAGTGCCATCCTTTTGATTGATGTAGAAATAATCATTGTCCGCATAATCATTCCCCACAAAAATATCCATCCAACCATCGTTGTTCAGATCGGCGGTTACAACGGATAATGCATATCCAAAGTTGTTATTGATACCGGACTTTTTGCCTGTTTCAATAAATTTATTTCCATCATTCCTGAATAATTTATCCCTGCATTTGTCAGGTGGATTTCTTTTGCCGGATACCATTCTCGATAAACCAAGATAAAAAGAATCGGGCCGGCTTGTAAGATAAAGATCAAGGTCATTATCATTGTCCATATCGAAAAAAGCTGCTTGAATGGAATATCCATCATCATCCAATCCGTATGCTGCTGCTTGTTCCTTGAAAACCATATTGCCCTGGTTTACATACAGCTTATTTCTTCTTACACTATCAGCATCTTCAAAACCGCCTTTACAAACATAAATATCCATGAGGCCATCATTATTGATATCTACCATGGTAACGCCATTATCCCAGCCAGCACCCCCATCTACACCGGCCATGGCAGTAATATCCTTAAATTTCATTTGGCCTTCATTCAAAAACAATTTATTGGGCACTTCATTACCTGTAAAATACACATCGGGTAATCCATCATTATTTATATCGCCTACGGCTACACCGGCACCATTGTACACATAAGCAAAACGGTCGAAGTAATTCTTGTCATAATTTTCATCCACGGCATTTACAAAGGAAAGTCCGCTTTCTGATGAAGCTACTTTTCTGAAAACCGGCGAAGTAGTTTCTACACTTGTTGTATTGGTTTCCTTACAACCTGCAAGGCTTAACAGCAAGCAAATTTGTATAACTAAATTTTTATTTGATGACATCCTGATCTTTAGATTTTTTATTAATACGCAGCTAATGGGAAGCTGTGCCATTAATATAGGTAAGATATTTTTGATATACAGTATTACCAACAATCCTTCCGAGCTTTAATCCTTCCACGTTATCTGCTTGTATATGATAACCACCCATTACACGCGATATGCCGGCCATATTGGCGGTTTCGGTAAAGGTCGGAAATTTCAAATAGACGGGTTCCCCAAAATTGCCCGGTTCCGTAAATTCACCGGGTATTCTTTTTACTTCTATTCCAAATGTGTCGTTGCCTGTGTACAATCGCAATATTTCTGCACAGGCGCCGCTTACAGTGCTATGGCCCGATACATAACTTGGAAATGCAGGACACAAAAATTCATCAGGAGAATAGGGCCTCCAATCCTGTCCCTTTATTTCCATCCATTTTTTGCCGGGACCGCCCCACCCGGTTAGCATTTTATCTTTATAGAAATAATGAACCAATGCATAAGGCCGGGCATAATCGTAATACATTTTTGCATCCCAGCAAGCAATAAAAGCATCCATCGCTGCTGCTTCTACAGCAAAGTACATTTTCACATCTTCATCTAAAGTATGCTTATCGCGCATTGAAACATTTTGCGCAAAAACCAACCAGTGTCCCGCCTGCTGAACAGAACGCGGACCATCTCTCATAAACTCCACCAATGCCTTTTGTTCATTGGTAAGTTCTGCATGATATTTTACTACTTCTGCAACTTCCCTTTTTAAGGTATCAGAACCTAAGGAAGGTGGTGGTGGTGGCCGGAATGCGCTTGCTGAATCGAGCATTAAAGGTTTTACCAGATTCCAATGTCCGGTAAGGCATCCGGGGGCAAATTTTCCACCCTTTCCATCAGCAAAATATTTGGGTTGCCAGCATAAAACATCTGTAATTGAATCGGGACTATTTTTTGGTTTATAACCACTGTAATCAACATACGGAGTATTGCTGCCTGCACCGGATACATTACCCGCCTGATTGGCGCCATCAAACATCCTTGCTTCAACTACTGCTTTGGCTGCAAGGTTACCTATTCCTTCCGGTGTAGTAACATCAAGGGTTTCATTCTCCGGATCAAATCCAAATGCTTTCATCTTATTGGAAAGCATAATAGAGTCAGCAGGAAAATAAACCAGCATAGCACGATAGGCTGCATAACTAATCGCTGTTTCCTTATTCTTTACTGTTCTTGCATCTTCAGGCATACGTTCTACACCTGTTAAATAAACCGGCATTGCTTTTTCATCAAATCTCGACCAGGCATCATATACGGCTGTCCATGTAAGACCCAGAATTCTTGCAGTAACAGTTGGTCTTGGAAAAAATTTTTCTGTATCATTTTCGGTAGCTTCCAATGATACCAATCCCCATTTGTAAGCCATATTTTCACCTCCTGCGGGCTCTTTTGGTTGATCATCTGCGCATGCGCTCAGGAAAATAAAAATGATTATAGAAAAAAAAACTGAAAAATAATTCTTCATATCACAATTCATAAATACAACAAACTTTGAATACAATTTGAAACCACTATTATCAATTGACTGAAACTTAATTCCATTTACACTATTCAAATAAAATAGATTTTGCAAATGCAATCAAATGTAAAATTTAATAAGGATAAATGCTACTTGCTTTTTAAACACTGTATGTATAAAAATACAAAACCGGGAAATGAACCCATCCCCGGTTTTGTTATACTTTTCCTGCTAAAAATCAGCGTTATTGATAACCCGGATTCTGGGGATATTTTGGTCCTTCAGTAACAAGATCAATCTGGGATTGTGGAATAGGTCTTAGCATATTAAAATCCTGTACCGTTGGCCCGGCTTCGGTATTATATAGCTTAATCCTTTCAACCAGTTTTTTGGTTCGCGAAAGATCCCACCAGCGACAATCTTCTGCAAATAATTCACGACTTCTTTCATCAAGAAGGAAATCGATCGTCATCTGACCGGCAGTAACCTGTTGTGCCGTTACTGCAGCCGCATAAGCTGCGGGCGTTTGATTAGCTTTTAATGCCGCACGTGTTCTTAGCACATTAATCATATCAGCTGCATCCTGAGGCGTTGCGCCACCCTTAATAGCAGCTTCCGCAGCAATCAAATAGGCTTCTGCAAAACGAAATAATATGTAAGGTCGGTCAGAATAATCATTCATATCCGCACGGGTTGAATCATCAAATTTCCTTAGGTTGGGATAATAGCTTGGTGTCCAGGGAACGGTTGCTCCTGTAAGGTGGCTCGGCTCAAAAATAATACCCTTGAAAGCTGCTCTTTCAGCAGGGGTTACAAGCCTGTCAGCCATCCAAATAGAAGTATCTACTCCATTAATCAAAGTTCCCCTTGGTGTAGTAGCCCCATTGGTTCCTCTTATAGAGCTTGCTGTACTATTGGAAAGCCAAACAGTTTGGAAAGTTCCTTCATAACGCGAATCAGTTGCCCGATTGGCGAAAGCCTGATCAATGATATACTTGGTATTTGGCCTGATACGTTGAAAAGGGCGACCATTATTAATATCTCTAACGGTAACGGATGAACCACCACCAGCGGGATAATTAGCACCTAAGGTAGGATAGTTTGGTCTCCACATGAAATTAGAGTGGTTTGCACCCGGCCCGCCGGCACCTGTTCCAGGGGCATTATTTCCACCAAATTTTTGGTCTTTTGTGTGATCTATTACCATTAATACTTCTGAACTATACTCTTGTCCTTCCCTGAAAACATTAGGATAATAAGGCAAAAGATTAAGACCATAGGTTGCTCTGTTATCAATAAGGCCTTTTGAAATGGTAAATGCTTGCTGAAAATCCGTTGGTTGTGCAACTGAAGACCAACCTCTCCACAGATACGCTTTTGACAATAAAAACAAAGCCGTAGATTTTGTAGCGGGTTTGCCGGTTCCCGCAGCCGGTACATTAGGCAAATCGTTTGCAGATTCCGTAAAGTCCTTAATCATCTGTGCATACAAATCGGCCAAAGGCGCAGGTGCATCAGCAGCCGATGCAGATGTATTAAATGTGGTATGCAATGGAACAGCTCCAAAAGTGGTGATCAAATAGTAATAACAAAAGCCCCTCAAAAATTTAGCTTGTGCCAGTAACTGGGTTTTTTCTGTGGCGGGCAAGTTTGCATCCACACCATACTGCAACACACCATTCGCAGTATTGATATTGATAAACATACTATTCCAAATACCTGTATAGTCATTGGCACTGGTTTTTATTTGTGGTTGATTATAGGTAAACCAATGCTGCACATCAGCAGCGCCACCTCTGAGTGTTTCATCGGTTCCTCCATTAAACAATTGTATAAAAATCTGCGTTCCCCAATGTCCGCGTAAGCTGGAATAAATACCGGATACACCACCTTTAATACCGTCAGGTGTTGAGAAGAAGGTGGGTGCAAAAAAAGTTCTTGGCTCTTCGTCCATAAGTTTCGTACAACCACTGGCGATAGTTACTACCCCTAAAAAGAGCAGGCACTTTTTGAAAATTTTATTTTTCATTACAAAAGATTTAAAATGTTAGAATTTCAGGTTTACACCCACAATCATTTGGCGGGTAGGAGGAACGCCCATACCTACCGTAATAGCCCGGCCGGGAACGGCAGTAGCCCCACCACCCTGCGAGCCTACTGTATTTCCGGTTCCATTTCCTTCCGGATCAAGTCCTAAACCTTCCTTAACAAGTGGTGACCAAAGAATAAAAGGATTCTGAGCAGAAGCATAAATTCTCAAACCCTGAATTTTAGCTCCTGACAACCATTTTGCCGGCAGGTTATATCCAAGATCAATGGTCCTGATTTTAATGAAAGACCCATCACGATAAGTAAGCGTAGATGTATACAATAATGCATCTCTTCCTGCATCTGGTTGAGGAAAATCATTCGTAGGATTGGTAGGTGTCCAGTAATTCACTTTCATTTGATTTACACGACTGTTCATGAAAAATGGATATCCGGCAGCACCACCATCCGCTGATAGGTAGTTGGTTACAACGGTTTGTCCGAAGCGACCGAATAAAACAATGTTCAAATCAAAATTTTTATAGGCAAAGGAGTTTGTCATACCTGCCACAAAATCCGGTTGAAAATTTCCTACTACAGACCTGTCAGCCTGATCAATTCTGCCGTCTGGTTTACCATCTGGTCCGCTGATGTCTGCAATTTTAATATCACCGGGGAAAAAGCTTGGCAGGGGTTGTTCACCTGTTTGCCAGATGCCTATTTTCTTATAATCAAAAATCGTGGTGATAGGTTGACCTACGAACCATCCGTTTCCAAGATCGCGGGAAAGACCAGGCTGCAAAGCGACAATCTTTTCACGGTTGAAAAATAAGTTGAAATCTGTACGCCATGTAAAGCCACCTTCTACTTTCTTAGCAATATTAAGGCTGCTAAGCGTCATCTCAAATCCATTGGATGCGGTTTCGCCTACATTTTCCAAAATAGAATTGGTACCATTACTACGTGGCAATTCCTTTCTTAATAATATACCGGTTGTTTTTGTATCATAATATTCCAATGAACCTGTAAGCCTGTTGTTGAACATGCCAAAATCAATACCAAAATTCAAACCTTCCGTTTTTTCCCATGTAAGATTTGGATTAGGGCTTGTATTGATAAGATATCCATTTGCATAATTTACACCAATAGCCGAACCCTGACCATAATTGTAGAAGTTGCTGCTAAGACTTCCTAAGGTGGTGTATGGGTCAATACCCTGGTTTGAACTAATACCCCAACCTGCCCTAAGCTTTAAAGAAGAAAGGAATTTTACATTGGACATAAAATTTTCCCTGTCAATATTCCAGCCAACCGAAACCGCAGGATAGGTTACCCACTGATTTCCGTCTGCAAGTACTGATGAACCATCGGTTCTTACAGTAGCTGTTACCAGGTATTTATCATCAAATCCATAAATAGCTCTTGCCATATATCCTTTCAATTCCCTTTCATTAAAGTTACCTACCTGGGGAACTACGGTATTTACCTGCTGCCAGTTGTAGTCCTGCATAAAATCGGCAGGTACACCGGTACCATTAAACTGTTGTTGCCTGAATTGGTTCCTTTGTATTTCCTGAAGTACCAATCCTTGTATTTTGTGCCTGTCGTTAATGGTTTTCTTATACTCCAAAGAGTTATTGATGGTGTATTGCCAGCCTTCAGAATTAGCCTGGCTTAGCTGCGAACCACCTGTAGTAGTATTTACATTAAATACAGTATTGGGTCCGGTGTAATTGCTGTTAAATTGTTGCGACCATCCAAAACCAAATGTCGTCCTGAATTTGAGATCTTCCGTAATTTTAAGTTCGCCATACAAATTGTACTGAAACTGATACCGGCGCTGGTAAGCCTTAATAATGTCATCATTGCCTATAGAAGTAAGCGGATTAATTTGTTGGTCATCCACTCCTTGCAAACGAGCTGGTTTAAAATTGAGCGTACCATCATCATTGTATGGCTTATAAAGGGGACCTAACCTGTTACCGGATCCATAAGCATTGGTTCCAAGCCGGTTAGAATAAACCATTGTGTTAAAGCTGGAAAAACCAACTTTAATCCTTCCAGACATTTGGTGGTCAATGTTTACATTAAAATTAAACCTGTCCAGATTTTGATCGCGGGTAATACCGGTTTCCTTGTAATATCCAATACCAAAATAATATTGTGTTTTATCGGTTCCCCCTCTTACGCCAAGGTCATGACCCGTTCTTATACCATTCGTTAACAGTAAATCCTGCCAGTCGGTAGAAATGCCTGCAGCAAGGCTCGCCTGCTCATCTGCATTAAGTGCGTATGGATTGGAATTAGGAACATTTGAATTACCTACGGCCGCGTCAGCCTTAAACTGTGCATACTCCGGACCGTTGAATAACCTGTATGTACCCAAAGGTTGTACCATACCAACATAACCATCATAGGTAGTAACAGCTTTCCTGTTTGTCCCACGTTTGGTCGTAATGATTATTACACCATTCGATCCGCGTGATCCAAATATTGCAGTAGCGGAAGCATCTTTCAATACATCAAGACTTTCAATATTTTCTGCAGCAATATCATTCAAACTTCCACCATAGGCCATTCCATCCACTACAATCAGCGGAGCATTATTCCCGGTCATGGAGCGGTTACCACGAATTCTGATTTCACCACCCGTGCCAATCGTGTTGCCATTGTTTACAATATCCACACCTGCGGCCCTTCCTTGTAATTGGTTAAGGATATTGGGCGCTTTTATTTCGGCAAGGGTTTCACCTTTCACCGAAACAGTAGCACCCGTTACATCAGCCTTTCTTTGCGTACCATATCCAATTACAACTACCTCATTTAAGTTAGAAGTAGTGGATTCCATAACTACGGTAATGCTGGTACGATTTTGAATAGGAATTTCTAATTTGGAATATCCCACAGATGTAATAACCAATGTTCCGGTACCCGGAGCCGAAATGGTAAAATCGCCATTATCAGTGGCAGTTACCGCGTTGGTAGTGCCTTTTACGGTAATGCTCGCATTAGGTACTGCAACACCTGAACTGTTGGTAATGGTTCCCTTTACCTGAATATCCTGCGCGAATAGTTGTAAGGTAAACAACATTGTTACCATCGCAAGAAAAGCTACCCTGTACATTAGTAGTTTTCTTTGAACGGCAACCGAAATGGCTAGGTAATTTAATTTCATAAAGCTGTTGGTTTTAGTAAATTCAAAATGATTAAAAATTCCTGTTATCGGGTGAAGTATTTTGTATGCTTCTTTGATAAAAAAATATTTATAGATAGAATTTTATGGTGTAGTTAAAATGGGAATCTAATCTCCAGGAAAAGTGTGAAAAATAGGCGGTTCCCAATTCATTGGGAGATGTGACAAATGGCAATCTTTTGTACAATGTTTTAATGAGCAGTAGCAATGCCGCACACTAACAGGCATAATTATTTTGGCAGTTTTTTTCATTAATAGCAGCAATTGATTTGTAAAAATAGGGGAAATATTGAAAATGTAATCGTTTACAGAAAAAAAAATAAAAAAGTAATTTTTTTACTGATTAGTAACCCTTTATGGCTCAAGGCGAGGACCTTAATGTGCAACAAATCAATGAAAAAGTTTAAAAAACACGAGTTTCGATCGGTTCGTTATTTCAACATCTAATTGAATTTCAATACCTTACGTGATAATTTGAGCTTACATTAGCCTTACACAATGTAGTAGTTGCTACATTTTTTTAGAATATTTCCATGATTTTGCAGTTTCCCGTAAAAAATCAGCAATTGTGACATCCAAAACTTTCGTAATCACGATGAAACGTATATTTCTAAAAAAAACAGCAACAAATAAGGGATTTATGATCACCCGGCTGATTATTGGGTGCAAAATTGAAAACTTTCTAACCAAGTGAGTCTTCAGGTGAATTGTTGTTTTTTCTAAAATTTGTTTAATTAATATGCCATTAAATGCAATTAATATGAAACATAGTACCAAAATTCGTGCAATAAACCAAGGTTAATATATAGTTATGGTTGCCTATTGCTGCTTTGTAATGATCTGATAATAACCGAAATCAATTTCAATAATTGATATTGAAAAGCATTATCCTTTAATTATTTGGTTAATAATTTGGCATCATACTTATTGGAAAAGCAAAGCATTTGACCATTTTCGGCATTAATTCATCTATCTACTGCACCTTAATCCTAACATCTAAACCTGATTTTTCGCCAGGTTGCGTTCGATTTTTGCATTTTTATCGGATATACCCCTGAATAATGCACCCCTATGATATTTTTCATGGGAGCCTTTCTTAATCCAAAATTTATGTAAAGGATTACATTGTTTCAATTTTCCCTAATTTAGCAACTTTATCATTAAAATCTTTTTAAAGGGGATTATGATTAGTAATGGATTTTTTTGCTTTACCATATATTAATAGTTATATCAGACACGCTATTATAAATGATTTGCCATGTTTGTTTGTCATCTTTTGGACAATTCTTATCATTTAATAGAACCTTTATAGCATTTTAGAACCTTGGAAAAAAACATTTACGTAAACTAAATTAGAAACCTGTTTATTAAATTTACATGCTCATTCAAATACATTAAGAAAAATGAAGCGTAAAATGGAATTTAGGTAAATCATACAATTAAAAATCAAAAATCATATTAAATCTGTTATTATGGAAATCTCGAAAACAACCACCGAATATTTTAAAGGCATTAATGCAATTAATTATGAAGGCCCCGATAGCGATAACCCACTTGCCTTTCAATGGTACGATGAGAACCGCATGGTAGGCGGAAAAACCATGAAAGACCACCTGCGCTTTGCATGTGCTTACTGGCATTCATTTAATGGTGATGGCAGCGATCCTTTTGGCGGACCTACACATATTTTCCCCTGGATGCAAATAACTGACCCGGTAGAAAGAGCTATGCGCAAAATGGATGCCGCTTTTGAATTTATCACCAAGTTAGGTATCCCCTATTATTGTTTTCACGATGTAGATGTAGTAGATTATAGTAATGATGTAAGGAGTAATGAAAAAAGGTTGCAGGCATTGGTTGATTATGCACAACTTAAGCAGGCTGCTACGGGTGTAAAATTATTATGGGGCACTGCCAACCTGTTTTCGCATGCGCGATACATGAACGGCGCGTCCACTAATCCGGATTTTCCGGTAGTAGCACATGGCGGTGCACAGGTAAAAGCAGCATTGGATGCTACGATAGCTTTAGGTGGTGAAAACTATGTATTCTGGGGCGGACGCGAAGGCTATATGAGCCTGTTGAATACCAATATGAAGCGTGAGAAGGATCATCTTGCCCGCTTCCTTCATATGGCAAAAGATTATGCGCGTAAAAATGGCTTTACAGGTACCTTCTTTATTGAACCCAAACCTTGTGAACCAAGCAAACATCAATATGATTATGATGCAGAAACGGTAATCGGCTTCCTGCGTCAATATGGTTTAGCGGATGATTTTAAACTGAACCTTGAAGTAAACCATGCTACACTTGCCGGACATACCTTCCAGCATGAGTTACAGGTGGCGGTAGATAACGGCATGCTCGGCAGTATGGATGCCAACCGTGGTGACAATCAAAATGGATGGGATACCGATCAGTTCCCTAATAATATCAATGAGTTGGTGGAATGTATGCTCATTGTATTGGAAGGCGGCGGTCTTCAGGGTGGCGGCATTAATTTTGATGCCAAAATCCGCAGGAACAGTACCGACCCAATGGATCTTTTATATGCACATATTGGGGGTATGGATATTTTTGCCCGCGCCCTCGTTATTGCTGATACTATTTTAAGCAAAGGTGAATACCAAAAAATCAGGAAAGACAGGTATGCAAGCTTTGATGCCGGAGCCGGCAGCGATTTTGAAAAAGGTTTGCTATCACTCGAAGACCTGCGCCAATTTGCGATTGATCATGGTGAGCCTGCAACCATCAGTGGCCGTCAGGAGTATCTTGAAAACCTGATCAACAGGAATATTTAGCCGTAATTTATAAAATATACATAAGCAAGCAGTCAATCCGAAGGGGCGATTTCGTCTCGCTCCTTCCTTTTTTTCTCTTGCTTCAATGAAGGATTTTCAGACGCACAAATTTGTTTCGGAAATTTTATACCATCTGATTACGAAGTTAGCATTCGACCCGGGCACACATTGCCGTAGCTTTTTCGCATGCAAAACAAAATTTATAAAATCTTAAAGATGGTAGTTACATTTTATTTCATAGCACAGTATTAATCTTCCAATATGTTACTCTTAGGGATTGATCTTGGTACTTCGTCAGTAAAAGTTTCGGTGGTAGATGCATCAAGCCAAAAAGCTATCGCATCAGCACAATATCCTGACACGGAAGCGCCTATTATTGCACCCGAGCCGGGATGGGCCGAACAAGACCCGGAACAATGGTGGCTGCACGTAAAACAAGCTATTCAAAAAGTACACGCAACCGGAAATTACAACCCAGCTGATATCGGGGCCATTGGTATAGCCTACCAAATGCATGGGCTTGTAGCCTTAGATGAAAATGGTGTACCCGTTCGAAATAGCATCATTTGGTGCGATAGCCGGGCAGTTGCATATGGAGAAAATGCTTTTGATGCCATTGGCCATCAAAAATCGCTTCAAACCCTGCTGAATTCCCCCGGTAATTTTACCGCAGCCAAACTGGCATGGGTAAAGGAAAACGAACCGGATCGCTATGAAAAAATTTGGAAGGTGATGCTTCCCGGCGATTATATCGCCTATCGGTTGACAGGAGAGATTACCACTTCGGAAAGCGCATTGTCTGAAGGCGTTTTCTGGGATTTCAGGCAAAATAATCTTTCGGATGATGTGATGCATTATTTTGGATTTGATGCAACATTGATTCCTTCCGTTTTTCCCCTGTTTAGCAGTCATGGCCTTACTACTGAAAAAGTTGCCGGTGAACTTCAGCTACGTCAAGGCATACCCGTTACTTACAAGGCAGGCGATCAGCCCAACAATGCGCTTTCACTCAATGTAATGAAACCTGGCGAAGTAGCTGCCACGGCTGGAACAAGCGGTGTGATTTATGGTGTAGCGGACACGCTTGTTTATGATGAATCTTCACGCATCAATAGTTTTGCCCACGTAAACCATCAGCATAACGACCCGCGGATTGGCGTTTTACTATGCATTAATGGTTGTGGTATACTCAATAAATCTATCCGGCAACTTACGGGCGGTTCATTAGGCTATGCCGCTATCAATCATGAAGCATCAGGCATTGAGGCCGGAAGCAACGGACTTACCATTCTACCCTTTGGCAATGGTGCTGAAAGAATGTTAAACAACCAATGTCCCGGTGCACAGGTGCATGGATGGGATTTCAACTTGCATACCAATGCACATTTTTATCGTGCAGCGCAGGAAGGTGTTGCCTTTGCCTTCCGTTATGGATTTGATATTATGCGCGAAAACGGTATGACACCCGGTGTAATCCGTGCGGGAAAGGCCAATATGTTTTTAAGCGAAGTATTTACGCAAACCGTAGTAGATGTACTCGGTATACCTGTGGAATTGTATGATGCCGATGGTTCGGTTGGCGCGGCGCTTGGCGCAGGTATTGGCGCCGGATGTTTTGGCGAAAATGACCTGGGAAACGGGCTTACCCTTCATAGTACCATTACACCATCATCCAATGGTTTGTACGAACCTATTTATCAGCATTGGCTAGGGCTGCTTGCGCAATCATTAGCATAGTATTTATCATGAATAATTGAATGGTCATAAGCGTTGAAATCCAATTGTAATGGGTAATAAAAGTTAATGTGCATTCAAAAGGGTTAGCAGGAACGCAAGTAGAAGTCATGCGTAAATAAAAAGCATTTAACTTATACATATTTATCATTATTTATTTATTCATTTTTATACCAACACAACATGAAATTTTTTATTGACACAGCCAATCTTTCTCAAATTAAAGAAGCTAACGACCTCGGTATTCTTGATGGGGTAACCACCAATCCATCGCTTATGGCCAAAGAAGGCATTAAAGGCGATCAAGCCATTATGCAACATTACAAAGACATCTGCGCCCTGGTGGATGGTGATGTAAGTGCCGAAGTATTCTCAGTAGATTTTAAAGGTATGGTTGAAGAAGGACAGCAGCTTGCAGCGCTTCACCCGAATATTGTAGTAAAGGTACCCATGATAAAGGATGGTGTAAAAGCCATCAAATGGTTTACAGACAATAATATCCGTACCAATTGTACGCTTATTTTTTCTGCAGGGCAGGCCATTCTTGCTGCAAAAGCAGGTGCATCTTATCTTTCGCCGTTCCTCGGTCGTATTGATGATGGCAATTGGGATGGTATTGAATTAATATCACAAATCAGGCATATCTATGATGTTCAGGGTTTCCGTACCGAAATACTCGCCGCTTCCATCCGAAGTTCTTTGCACATCGTTCGCGCTGCTGAAGCAGGTGCAGATATTGTTACCTGCCCGTTATCTTCTATCCTTGGTTTGTTGAAGCATCCGCTTACCGATATTGGTTTGGCACAGTTTCTCGAAGATGCAAAAAAGACGGAAGCCTGAATGGGTTAATACATTTTCAGAAAGTATCGTTACACAAATGGAAATAAAAGTTTGGAAGCCCAACCAGGGTTATCAACCATTACATATGAACTTCAAAAAAATAATGCTTACGGCAACTTTTCTTTCAGGGATTTTTCTTGCTTCCGCACAATCGTTCCGTAATCCCATCCTGTCGGGCTTTTATCCCGACCCTTCTATTTGTCGTGCAGGTGATGATTATTATCTTATCAATTCATCCTTTTCGTATTTCCCCGGCATCCCTATTTTTCATAGTAAAGACCTGGTAAACTGGCAGCAGATCGGGCATGCACTCGACCGGCCCGAACAATTGGATATGGAAGGCCCCGGCACCGGTGTTTCAAGGGGATTATTTGCGCCTGCTATCAGTTATCATAAGGGTCTTTTTTACATTGTGTGTACAAGGATTGACAAAGGCGGCAATTTTGTGATTACGGCTAAAGATCCCAAAGGGCCATGGAGCAACCCGGTGTATTTACCCGAAGTAAATGGTATTGATCCCTCGTTATTTTTTGATGATCATAAAGCCTACATCATTTATAACAGTATGCCTCCGGAGAATAAAACGTTGTACGATGGCCACAGAACCATTCGCATCAATGAATTTGATCCGGTGGCATTAAAAGTGGTAAGCGAAAATAAAATATTGATCAATGGCGGAACCAATATTTACCAAAAACCGGTATGGATTGAAGGACCGCATATTTACAAAAAAGATGGCTGGTATTACCTGATGTGTGCACAGGGAGGAACGGGTTATAATCATACCGAAGTAGTATTCCGTTCCAAATCAATGGATGATATGTTTATGCCATATGAAGGTAATCCCATTCTCACCCAAATGCATTTGAATCCGCAACGGCCCTACCCCATCACCACCACCGGTCATGCTGATTTGGTGGAAGATGCAAAAGGCAATTGGTGGGGTGTTTTTTTAGGATGCCGACCCTATGAAGGCAATTATTATAACACGGGCAGGGAAACCTTTATGGCGCCGGTGAAATGGGTAAATGAATGGCCCATTTTCGACCTTGGTGGTGACGTACTAAAATACGAATATCCTATCGATGCAAAAGTGAATCCATCCATGCCTGGGTACAATGGCAACTTCCAGTTTACCGATCCGTTTGATGCCGGTACACTGAGCATTCGTTACAGTTTTCTGCGCACCATTAAATCGCCATGGTATAACCTTACCAATGGAAAACTTACGATGCAGTTAAGGCCTGAAACCTGCAGCGAATTAATGAATCCCTCTTTTATTGGTTTCAGGCAATCACATATAAAAGGCAGCGCAGCCGTATCTTTCAACTTTGCAGCAAATCAACCCCATGAACAGGCAGGATTGTTGGTTTTTCAAAGTGAGTACCATTACTATTTTCTTTGCCAATCGGTGGAAAATGGTAAGCCGGTGGTGCAACTATATAAAGGTGCCGGAGAAAAGGCCCAAAACAAAGAACCCGGATTGTTGGCATCCATTCCCATTCAATTGAAAAAGGGACAGTCATTGCTATTTAGGGCAGAAGCAAAAGGTGCGACTTATGATTTTTTCTATGCAACCAAAGCGAATCAGTGGATACCGGTAAAACAAAACGTTGACGCAACTTTTTTAAGCACTGAAACAGCCGGTGGCTTTGTGGGATGCTACTTTGCCATGTATGCAACATCCAATGGAAAACCTTCTGCCCGTTCCATTAGTTATGATTGGTTTGAATACAAGGGTGATGACGATGTTTATAAGCAGTAACCAATAAAATTGTACTTATTTTTGTGTATGAGCAATCATCAATATTTACTCCATCAAACCATGCGTTGGTATGGGCCCAACGATGTTGTTAAGCTATCAGATATACGGCAGTCGGGCTGTGAAGGCGTAGTAACGGCGCTGCACCAAATTCCTGTAGGTGAAATTTGGCCGGTAGCAGCCATTCTGGAACGTAAAGCAATGATTGAAGTTGCCGGTATGACCTGGACGGTCATTGAAAGTCTTCCCGTAAGTGATGATATTAAAAGGCAAACCGGTAATTACCTGCAGCATATTGAAAATTATAAGCAATCGCTCATAAATGTGGCTACCTGCGGACTTAAGGTGGTTACCTATAATTTTATGCCGGTGCTTGATTGGTTGCGTACCGATGTGTCGTACACATTACCCGATGGCAGCAAAGCATTGTATTTTGAAAGGTATGCTTTTGTGGCTTTCGACCTTTTTATATTGAAACGCCCCGGTGCCGGAAAAGATTATCCCCCCGCTGAAATTGAAAAAGCAGAAAAATGGTTTCAGCTTGCACCGGATGATGAAAAGGCGCGTGTAATGCGCAATTGCCTGCTCGGGCTTCCTGGAAGTGATGATGCATTTACCCCCGAAATGATACTGGCTGAATTAGACAAATATGCCGGCATTGATGAAGCAAAATTAAAAGAGCATCTGTATTATTTTTTAAACGAAGTGGTTCCGGTAGCAGCAGCCAATGGTGTAAAAATGGCCATTCATCCCGATGATCCGCCCTACCCTGTTATGGGTTTGCCACGCATTGTAAGCACCGGACAGGACCTTGCCGATCTATTAGCAGCCATTCCTTTAACTGCCAATGGATTATGCTTTTGCACCGGCTCTTTGGGTGCAAGACCCGATAATGATATTCCCATGATGATGGATCGTTTTGCAGAACGTATACATTTTTTCCATATGCGTAATACCCGACGTGATGAAGATGGAAACTTTTATGAAGATGACCATCTTACCGGCAATACCGATATGTATGCAGTGATGCAAAAAGCATTTGTTATACAGCAGGAAAGAAAAATTTCAATCCCCATGCGGCCCGATCACGGGCATCAGATGCTCGATGATTTGCAGAAGACTACCTACCCGGGTTACTCAGCAATTGGCAGATTGAAAGGGCTTGCTGAATTGAGGGGGCTGGAATATGCGATTAGCAGGATGCATCAGTGATGTCAGATATAAATAGCCTTATTTTTTGCCACAACATTTTATGCCACCTTTAAAAAATGTGGAAACTTTTGTGGGATGTAAAGAAACACAGGTCTTCATTGCGGATTACAAAACCTAGGTTAGGTATTCGCCATAATAAATGACGAACAGCTTTTTTGAAGATGTCGAACAACGGGTTTCGA
Organism: Chitinophagaceae bacterium; assembly: GCA_041740575.1. GTDB lineage: Bacteria > Bacteroidota > Bacteroidia > Chitinophagales > Chitinophagaceae > Phnomibacter. The sequence continues at coordinate 48,060 of JBGSLS010000041.1, forward strand.
ATCCCTGTCTCTCCGCAAATGCCCGATGCATTCAAATTTGTAAACAAAACCCCGCTATTATATTTCCTGCCACAATAAAATGCGCCGCAACTTTTTTTGGTGGCCAGACTTTGTGTGGCAAAAAAATTATTACTACATATGCCGGAAGTAGATTTAACTGCTTCAATGCCATAATAATTTTACCTGTACCGTTCTTGTTGTTCCGCAATAATTTATTCCAAAGACGCAGAAGTGGTGCCTGTCTTACGACAAGTAGATTTTTCACCAACATCCAGGCGTTGCTAATTTGTTTCTCAGCGCCGGATGGGCTTTACCCATCCATTTGATGAATCGGCCCTTTGGGCCTTGCGGAACTAAAGCAAGTTGCCTGCTTAAGACCGGCGGATACTTTTTTTCAATTGCATCCTTATAATATGCCGTTGGTTAATGGATCACTTAAGTACCTGCTAACAAGGGGGTGCCACACTTTTGCGTGACAATATATTATTAAGTGGCGGAAAATGTTGTGGCGGGTAAGAAATTCCGTTTCCGTTTCAGCCTTGAGGCACGCTAGCCCGGCATAAGAACTGCACTGACAACAGGAAGGGAAGGGGACCTTGCCGGGAATAACCGTCCAAATGGAAAAATGACACAAAAATCTATTTCATTACAGGAAGCATTTTCCCTGTTCATTACCGCATCTGCAAAAGGAAAACGCACCAACGCGGGTGGTTACCACTTACACCCCAAAGTGGTAACCCATTATCATCATGTACAAAAAAGCATTGCAGATTTTGAAGCCACCACACAAAATCCATTAGCCATTCAGTTTGTAAGCGCAAGTGCCGCGGGTAAATGGCAAACGCAAAAACGGTATTGGAAACGCTTCCTGGAAGATTACCAGCATTATGGGCGCCAAACCATGCAATGGTCGGATAATTATATAAAGCTCAACATCACCGTAATTAAATCTGTATTTAATTTTCTGGCGCAGGCTAAGGGCCTACCCGTAGGAAATTTTCATAAAGATTTTCATTTACAAAGCTGGCAGGCACCCCCACTGGTTATTATGCCTCAGCGGCTGCAATGGCTGATAGCAAATAAAGCCTTCAGGCAAAGCCTTGCACCTTGCTTGCTAAAAGTATTGGATACCGTTATCATTGGCTGCACGGTTGGCCTTCGTTTTAAAGACCTGATGGCTTTACGACCTGTGCATCTTGAAACAACCCCTGGTTGTACCTACCTTATAACCACTACATCAAAAACCGCTACCCCGGTACGCATCCCCCTACCCGCCTATGCAGATATCATTATTAAGAAATATTACCGCAAAACGAACAAAAAACTATTACCCCAATTATCCAACAGCCAGTTTAATAAACAGTTTAAAAACCTGGGAAAGCTGGCAGGCTGGACAGAAGAAGTACCCAAGTACCGGTCAATGAAAGGCAGAAAAACCGAATTGAAAAATAAAGCGGGAAAAACCTGGAAATTTTACGAACATCTTGCGGCGCATACCATGCGGCGAACCGCCATTACCACCCTCCTGCTGCTGGGTGTGGAAGAAGCAGTGGTACGCACCATTTCGGGGCATACACCGGCAAGCAAGGAATTTTACCGTTATGTAGCTTTTGTGCAGGGATACCTGGATAAGCAGGTAAAAAAAGCACACCAGTTATTAATAGAAAATCCGAATTGCTATCTGGATTAATAGTTATGATTCTCTGTAAAAAAAATGCGGTATTTGATTAAAATATCGCATTTTTTTGTTATATATTTCTTTAAAGCGCATGAATGCTGCTGTTTAAAAGGATAATTAGGGTCTGCTTATAAACCTTGTAATCCTTTTGGCGCTTACATTTAGGTAAATTTAAAAGGAAACAGATGCAAGGAAAACCACGCAAGGCCGTAAGAAAGCGTGCATCGACCCCTTTGTATGTCAGTCCCAACCAA
>JBGSLS010000042.1:0-25134 GCA_041740575.1 Chitinophagaceae bacterium
TTACTCAATTTATTCAACAACGCATTTCAAGCAGTAGCGGAGAAACAAAAAACTTCTGGCGCAAATTATCTTCCAGAAGTAAAGGTTTCTACGAAGCTCATCTTCCCCCCTTTGGGGGGATTGAGGGGGGCTGAAATCTCCATAAAGGACAACGGCCCCGGTATCCCCGACTCCATCAAGGAAAAAATCTTCCAACCCTTCTTTACCACCAAGCCCACCGGGCAGGGAACAGGCTTAGGATTGAGTTTGAGTTATGATATTGTGAAGGCACATGGCGGAGAATTATTATTGTTGACGAAAGAAGGAGAAGGGTCAACATTCATGATACAATTACCAACAGTTTAAAATAAGATATGAAAACAATTTTCACTGCTTGCCTTCTATTCATGGTTATTTGGGGCTCATCTCAAAACTTTCCCAAAAAGCTTGTGGATAGTCTCACTTCAGTTGCTTTATCCAAAAAAAGCAGCCACCCTTTGGCACTTAACCGTGATAGTGCCCTGCAAGTTCTTTGGAAGTCATCATCCATTGCAGAACGGATTGCTATTTTTTATGATATCGTTACCTATTCAGATGAACTTACTCCGAAGCAATCACTCTATTACCACGAGCTTATTCTTGAAGGCGCTAAAAAGAGGAAGGATAAAGTGCTCGAAGCATCCGTACTGGCAGAGCTAGGTTTTATTACTTCCATGAATGGAAATACTGCTGAAGGCTTAAAAATGTTATACAAATCTTTAGAACTCGCAGAAGCAACTGGTAATGCGCAGGCCCTTGGCATCGTATATAATAATTTGGGTAACTGTTACCCAAACAATCTGCAACTGTCAAAAAACTATTATACAAAAGCGTATGAGAATTCCCAAAAAGGTAATGATTACCTATTTGCCTGTTTTAATCTGGGCCATTTGGCGAGAATCTTAGACAGGGAGCAAAAAAAAGATTCCGCACTACTTCTCTTCATAGAGTGCTATCGGCTGGCAGTTGATAAAAATTTAGAGCCTTGCATTCCCATCTATCTGTTAAGTTTAAGTGACTTTGATAAGAAAGAGAACAGGTTACAGTATTACAAACAGGCAAGCCAAATGCCGTTTGCTATTCGGAATGTTGAAATGAAAAGCAGAATCAACGTAAGAAAGGCTGAATATTATTTAGAAGCAAGCAAGATGGATTCGGCCTTTCACTATGCCAGTGAAGTGACTAATTATGCACATACAGCAAGTTTAATTAAACAGTTAGGTGCTTTGGTTTTAATGGGAAAATACTATCGGGCATTACCCAATACAGATAGTACACTATCCTATCTTGAACGCTTTTATGCATTAAAGGACAGCTTATATGGAAATAAAGTGGTGGAACAGGCACAAAGCATGGCCTACAATGATATGCAGCGACAAAAGGAATTGATTGCAGAGAAGGCTGCTTTTCAGAACAGGATGATTGTTTATTTTTTAAGTGCCGCCGCCATTTTTTTAACGGGACTGGCTTTTATTTTATGGCGAACAAATAAGAAGGAACAAAATGCGAAAAATTTGGTTCAACAGCAAAAAGATAAACTGGAGCTAGCGCTCGATAAATTAAAATCCACCCAAACCCAACTCATCCAATCTGAAAAAATGGCTAGCCTTGGCGAACTCACCGCAGGCATAGCCCATGAAATACAAAACCCATTGAACTTTGTCAATAATTTCTCAGAAGTCAGTAATGAATTGATGGGTGAATTGGTTGACGAAGTGGACAAGGGAAATACCGGTGAAGTAAAAATAATTGCAAAGGATGTACAACAAAATTTAGAAAAGATTCTTCACCACGGAAAACGCGCTGATGCCATTGTAAAAGGAATGTTACAACACAGCCGATCAGGCAGCGGGCAAAAGGAACTTACAGATTTAAATGCCCTGTGCGATGAGTATTTACGCCTTGCCTATCATGGGCTAAAAGCAAAAGATCCATCATTTAATTCATCTTTTCATTTCGAAGCTGACAAATCATTGCCCGAAGTGGATGTGGTGCCGCAAGATATCGGGCGTGTTTTACTCAATTTATTCAACAACGCATTTCAAGCAGTAGCGGAGAAACAAAAAACTTCTGGCGCAAATTATCTTCCAGAAGTAAAGGTTTCTACGAAGCTCATCTTCCCCCCTGCGGGGGGATTGAGGGGGGCTTGTATTTCCGTCTCCGACAACGGCCCCGGTATCCCCGACTCCATCAAGGAAAAAATCTTCCAACCCTTCTTCACCACCAAACCCACCGGGCAGGGAACAGGCTTAGGATTGAGTTTGAGTTATGATATTGTGAAGGCACATGGCGGAGAGTTGAAAGTGGAGACAAAGGAGGCCCGCCCGCCTGCCCGATCTGAATATTCAGGCGGGGTTGAGCCGGTCGAACGGGGGGGAGGAAGTGTATTTATTTTACAATTACCTATCATTAATGAATGAGTATGAATAAAATATTTTTACCACTACTTTTTTTCCTTGGTTTGGATGCCTATGGTCAATCCCTTGATGTAGCGACTTTAGACACATCCCTTAACAGGCAATGGATTCGGTTGGCTAATAATTGGCGCTTTCAGAAAGGTGATAATGCAGCATGGGCTGAACCGGGTTTTGATGATGCATCTTGGCCACTTATGACTGGTAATAATTTAAACCTGCCCGATTTAAATCCACTTACCAAAAAGGGTGAAATAGCGTGGTTTAGAAAAAGAGTAAAGGCAGATAATAACTTACTTGATGCTTTGGTATTGAACATCTACCAAACAGGCGCATCTGAAATTTATTTAGATGGAAAACTCATTCATAAGTTAGGAGAAGTGAGTTCCAATCCTGATGAAGTGGTCTTTTATAATCCAAATGGTGAATTGCTTGCTTTGCCATTGCAAACTAAAGAGCAGGTTTTGGCCATTAGATTCATGAATGATTTTGGGCCATTTCCCATATATAAAAATTCAAGAGGTTATATTGGGCTACTTGTAACAACCCTTGGCAATGGAAGCTCAAATGATTATAAAAGAAATGCACCAATCCTCAGGCAACAAAAGATTATTAGTAGGTACTATATTACTTTTGGGGTAAGCATTTTTTTGTTGATCCTGTTCACTTCTTTTTTCTGGTTCTTTCCTAATGAAAAGATAAACGGATATTTTGCGCTTTCCAGTTTCTTTTTATCCCTTTTTATCGGGTTTGTTTTAATCTCATTGCATACTTTTGGAAAAACCTTTTGGATAGATTTCTTTTGGAGTCTTTTTTCTAACATTCATATTTTAATCGTATTATATTGTGTTTATAAGATATTTAATCGTCCGTTTGGAATAGTTTATAAAGCGATATGGTTAGTGGGCTTCATTGGGATTCCGCTTTTGTTTGTATTCGATGCAGACATTATAGCCACTGTGTGCGGGGTGCTTGTTTTATTCGAGATTATCAGGATCAATCTTATTTCCATAAAGGTAAATGGAACAGGAGCATTCATATTTCTTACCTATGCCGGTATCAATGTACTGTTTTGGGTCAATTACCTGACAAATCTGTTCCCTTATTTTAACGAATTCCTGCCCTTCGCCTTCATGCTTGTACCCATTAGCCTTGCTATCTATTTAGGCTACTCTTTTGGCGCACAAAGTCAGGAGCTTCGTGTAAAACTGTCTGAAATAGAGCAACTTTCCAATGAGAAGCAGGCCATTCTTTTCTTGCAAAATGAAACATTGGAAAAGCAGGTTAAAGAGCGGACTTTTGAACTAAATCAATCTTTTGAAAATTTAAAATCCACACAGGTACAACTCATCCAATCAGAAAAAATGGCTTCACTCGGAGAACTAACTGCAGGCATTGCCCATGAAATACAAAACCCATTGAACTTTGTCAATAATTTTTCAGAAGTCAGTAATGAATTGATGGGTGAATTGGTTGACGAAGTGGACAAGGGAAATACCGGTGAAGTAAAAATAATTGCAAAGGATGTACAACAAAATTTAGAAAAGATTCTTCACCACGGAAAACGCGCTGATTCCATAGTAAAAGGAATGCTGCAGCACAGCCGTAGCAGCAGTGGACAAAAAGAACCAACGGATGTCAATGCCTTATGCGATGAGTATCTGCGCCTTGCCTATCATGGATTAAAAGCAAAAGACCCATCTTTTAATGCATCTTTTCATTTTGAGCCGGACGAAACTTTGCCCAAAATGAATGTGGTACCACAGGATATCGGGCGGGTATTGCTGAACCTGATCAACAATGCGTTTTATGCAGTAAATGAAAAGAAAGGGCAACAAACGGATGGATATGAACCAACGGTAACCGTAAGTACGAAGAAAGCCGAAAGCACCATTCAAATTTTGGTGAAGGATAATGGAAACGGCATTCCACAAAAAGTACTTTATAAAATTTTCCAACCCTTTTTTACCACCAAGCCCACCGGACAAGGAACAGGCTTAGGATTGAGTTTGAGTTACGATATTGTGAAGGGACAAGGTGGAGAGTTGAAAGTGGAGACTAAAGAAGGGAAAGGAACGGTATTCATGATTGTTTTACCAATTTAATAAGGTACAATGAAACAAAAGGAAGCAAAAATCAAATTTTTAATACCGGTGCTGCTGATTTTGTTATACGCAGATGTAAATGCGCAGCAAACACGGGTAGACTCTGTAATTGCCCTGCTCAATAAAAGCAATACGGTAAAAGGGCTTGATAGTATCGCTTTTATGAATGCACTTGATTTGATAAACAGTGCCCAATTATCGGAACCCCAAATTGGCCAGATTGAAAAAGCAGCAGAGCAATTTAAAAAAGGAAGCGATGAAGACCTCTGCTATTACATAAAAACAAGTATCCTCAGTAGTCTTTCTACCACTGATAAGTTTAAAGCTATTGACTATGGTCATCAAAATTTAAAACAATTAGAAACAAGTGCAACCCCACAATCCAAGGTATTGTATCGGTACTTTCTTACGCTATTAAGAGTCCCGTATCGTACTTCTTCCAAACTTACAGAAGGATTTCCATTTTATACAAAACAGCTCAATCAATTTAAATTGCAAAAAGATTCTGCAGCCATTACAGTCTGCTATTTTGTACTTGGAGGATTCTATCGAACTATTGGTTTGTATGAATCGGGCATTTATCATATGAAAAAATCTATCAGCTATGCTGATAGCAGTAAAACAATTTACCGACCCTTTAGCGAGGGTATTTATGAAGGAAAGAAAGCTTGGATAAATAATACAGGAGCACTGGCCGAATACTATTTACTGAAAGGCAATTATGATGCAGCTATTAAATATGGTTACACAGCCTTAAAAAAAACAATTGATTTTAATAAATCGCTTAGGATAAAATCAAATATCAACACATTAGCTTATTATTTCTCACTATGGGGCACGGCAAAAATCCTGGCTAACCAAACGGATAGTTTAGATTATTACTTTCCAATAGCGGATAGTTCTGCAATAAGCAATGAACACAAAGTGCTCATTACGCAAACCAGGGCTTTATATAAAATGCACATGAATCTCTTTTCAGAAGCAGATTCATTGTTGCAGTACTGCCAAAAGATGGATAGAACCTATGCTATGTCTTCAGGTGTTTATTCAAACATTATTCAACCTGATTACTATCTTGGTATGTTGCGCATCAAACAAAAGAGATTTGAAGAGGCGGCATCATTGATTTTGTTGGATATGGACCGTGTAAAAGTGATCCGGTCAAATAGATTAAGGGGTTTTAAATTGTTGGCAGAGATTTATCAGCAAACTGGCAAACCCGAAAAGGCCAATCAGGCATTTCAATCATACATCAGTTTGAAAGATAGTATGCTGGCAGACCAGGAAAAATTCCAGACCATTAGCTTTGAAACCGAGCAACAAATTACGGATAATGAAATTGCTATATCAAAATTAGAAAGCGAAAACCAACTTTCTGCGCAGTCTAGAAATTTTACCATTGGTATTGCAGCATTGCTTTTGATCCTTGCGGGTAGTATTTACTATCGCTTTCGTTCCAAAAAGAAAGCCAATGAAGTATTGGAAAAAACATTGATAGAATTAAAATCTACCCAATCCCAACTTATCCAATCCGAAAAAATGGCTTCTCTTGGAGAGCTCACAGCCGGTATTGCCCATGAAATTCAAAACCCATTAAACTTTGTCAATAATTTTTCGGAAGTAAATAAAGAATTGGTAGATGAAATGCAGGCAGAATTAAAAGCCGGAAAAATTGAAGATGCAATTGCCATTTCAAAAGATATAAGGGAAAATGAAGAAAAAATTAACCATCACGGCAAACGTGCCGATGCCATTGTAAAAGGCATGCTGCAACACAGCAGAAGCAGTAGTGGTACTAAGGAACCAACCGATATAAATGCTTTAGCCGATGAATATTTACGATTAGCTTATCATGGCCTGCGTGCAAAAGATAAATCTTTCAATGCGACCATGAAAACAGATTTTGATGAAAGCATAGGTAACATCAATATTATTCCACAGGATATTGGAAGGGTTATTTTAAATTTAATAACCAATGCTTTTTATGTAGTGCATGAAAAGAAAAAACAACAGGGTGAAGGTTATGAACCAACTGTTTCAATAAGTACAGAAAAAGCTGGCGATAAAATTTTGATCAGTGTAAAAGATAATGGCAACGGTATTCCTCAAAAGGTAATGGATAAAATATTTCAACCCTTCTTTACCACCAAGCCAACCGGCCAGGGAACAGGGTTAGGATTAAGTTTGAGCTATGATATTGTAAAGGCGCATGGTGGTGAGTTGAAAGTGGAAACAAAGGAAGGGGAAGGCAGCGAATTCATTATTCAATTGCCAGTTGTCTGAATCACAGATTAATTGGATTAAATGATTACACATATGAACAGCCTTAAAAATTCAGTGAAATCCATAAATCTGTGCAATTCCGTGATTCAGACAAATTATAATATTGTAAAAGCATATGGTGGGGAGTTGAAATTGGAAACGAAAGAAAATGAAGGAACCGAGTTCACAATTCAATTACCCATTTCAAATTAAATAAATGATGCGACAAAGAAATAAGATGTTTAGACTGATAGCAATCTCTTGCTTTGCTTTTTATGCCAACATGGCAACAGCCCAGCAGATTAAGGTAGATTCTGCTATAATGTATCTCAACAAGAGCTTTGCAACAAACAAGCTGGACTCTGTCAGTTTCAATAAAGGTCAAACAATGCTAAATGGAGTATCCTTAAGCGATAGCCAAATTGCCCAAATAGAAAGCACTTTAAAGAGTTTCAAAAACTGGGAAAACAAAGAGAATTTACATACCGTAAGGTACCGAATCATACTAAGCTTAATCAAATCAGATATTGACAAAGGCATCAGCTATGGTAAGCAACAAATTGAGCAATTAGAAAAAATCAACACACCAGAGGCATCAAGCATAAAAGGCCAATATCTTAATTTTCTTCGGATCCCGTTCAGGAATTCCAACAGGCTGGAAGATGGGTTTCAGTATTACACACAAAAGTTAAACGAATACAAAATCAAAAATGACTCTATATGTACTGCACAATGTTACTATGTGTTGGGTGGTTTTTATAGAATTTCTGGTCTCCTTGATTTGGCTGTTTATAATATGAAAAAGTCGATCAGTTTTATTGATACATCAAAAAATAAAAGATTTTTGGATAACAATATAGGCGTACTTGGATACTATTACCTTTTGAAAGAGAACCCTGACGAATGCATTAAATATAATCGAATAGTCAACAATTTTTATATTAAGAATGGTATATCCTATTCGGTTATCTCCTTGAGAATGGTACAAGCCATGTTGATGAAGAATCGGTTGGACAGTGCCACTTATTTTATGGCATTGGCTAAAACAGACACAACAGATAGTTTCCCAGGTAATAGAGCTAATACCCTTCAAACAGAAGCTCAATTTAAAATTCAGTCAGGCGCCTTTGAAGAAGCAGAAAATTTATTGGAGGAATGCTGGCAACTAATCAAAAACAATAATATTCCGGTGAATGCAGCAGCAGGAACCATAGCTCCGGATTATTATTATGCTCAACTTCGTATTAAGCAAAACAGGTTGCAGGAAGCTGTTGATTTACTTACACAAGATATTTCCAGGCTATTGAATAACCGGGTAGAAATACTAAGAGATTACAGGTTGATAGCTGAGCTGTATACAAAAATGGGCAATGGTACTAAAGCCGCTGAAACCTATGCTATTTTTCTGGCTAAACAGGACAGCCTGCTTGCCGAACAAGGAAAGTTCCGTTCTATAAGCTTTGAAGCTGAGCAGCAGATGAATGAAAAAGAACGTTCCATTGCCAATCTGGAAAGCCAAAACAGAATTGCATCCCTTTCCCGAAACTTTTTGATAGGGATAGCTGCTTTGTTGTTACTGGTTGTTGGAGGTATTTATCAAAGATTCAGATTTAAGAAGAAAGCCAATCAATTGCTGCAAAATCAAAAAGAAGAAATTGAATTGCAGAAAAAGAATGTGGAAAAAACATTGAGCGATTTAAAAGCCACCCAATCCCAACTTATCCAATCCGAGAAAATGGCAAGCCTGGGTGAACTCACTGCGGGCATTGCGCATGAAATACAGAACCCGTTGAATTTCGTAAATAACTTTAGTGAAGTAAGTAATGAGTTGATTAGTGAATTGGTTGAAGAAGTGGATATGGGAAATACAGAAGAAGTAAAACGAATTGCAAAAGATGTACAGCAGAATTTAGAAAAAATTAACCATCACGGCAAGCGTGCCGATGCCATTGTAAAAGGTATGTTGCAACACAGCCGCAGCAGCAGCGGTGTAAAAGAGCCAACGGACATCAATGCCTTGTGTGATGAGTATCTGCGATTAGCCTATCATGGTTTAAAGGCAAAGGACAATTCCTTTGAAGCAACTTTCCATTTTGAACCGGATACTACATTGCCGAAAGTGAATGTGGTGCCTCAGGATATCGGGCGGGTGTTGCTGAACCTGATCAATAATGCTTTTTATGCAGTTGATGAAAAGAAGAAACAAAACATGGACGGTTATGCACCAACTGTGTCAGTAAGTACAAAGAAGTTGGGTTACAAGGTTTTGATCTCTGTCAGCGACAACGGCAATGGCATCCCTTCTCATGTTGTAGATAAAATTTTTCAACCCTTCTTCACTACCAAACCAACAGGACAGGGAACAGGCTTGGGATTGAGCTTAAGCTATGATATCATACATTCCCATGGTGGTGAACTTAAGGTAGAAACCCTGCCTGCCGAAGCGGCAGCACAGGCAGGGAAGAAAGGTGAAGGAACAACATTCATAATTAACTTACCTGTAAACCATGCATAATATATTGAAATATTTGTTTTTATGGTTGTTAACTGCTGGTATGTGTGGGTTAGCCGCAGGGCAAGCTATCCCCGATAGTGTGGTGCGGAAGTATGCATCAGCCAAAACCGATAAGGACAAATTATACCACCTTTCCGATTATTTGGATAAACTCAGCAGCGATACATCTTTTGTTCAAAAATCGGCAGCCATTGTCAGTTTCCTGAAATCAGAAAACGATAACCGGAACCTGGACTTCATTCAACTAATCATAAATGATCAATTGGCGAAGAGGGGAGATTATGTTACCGCCCTTGCTTCAACTTTGGAAATTACCAACCGGTCTGAACAACAAAAGGACTCAGCAAAAATCCTTGCTGCCTACCGTAAATTAGGTAATGCTTACTATTATGCAGGTGATATTAGAAAAGATATTGAATACAATATAAAAGCATTGCTGATTGCAAATGCGTTAAATGATGCAGTCGCGCTTTCCGGTATTGCTAATAATATTTCAGCATCCTATTCGCAAAAAAAATATCCTGATTCTGCATTGCTATATGGCCGTATGGGTTTAGAATATGCAAGGCAATCAGGTGATATAAAAACACTGGCTATGATAACCGGTACAATTGCAGAAGGTTTCATCTCTGATAACCAGTACGACTCGGCACTTATATACGCCAGGGAATCACTTGGCTATGATAATGCTAAAAATATTTTGGGGATGGCGTGGACACTGAATTCCATCTCGCAAATTTATTTAGAAACAAATCATTACGACAGTTCAAATTATTATGCGCATAAGGCAATTGAAATTGCCCGCGAATTGGGATTTAAAGATCAATTGCACAGGGCCTATGAAAATCTTTCACAATCGTATTATAAAACAAATAAACCAGATAGTGCATACAAATACCTTAAGTTGGCAGTAAACATTAAAGATGCACTTTATAGCAATGATAAAACAAAGCAGGTGCAGGGGGTAATGGCAAGAGAGCAATCGCGCTTACAGCAAATGGAGAAAGAGAGGCTTGATTTTCAGAATAAAATAAAGGTTTATGGTTTAATTGCCGGGTTGGTTACTTTGGGTATAATTGCTTTTCTGCTGTACAGGAATAACCGGCAAAAACAAAAAGCCAATTCGAGCCTGAAAGCGCAAAAGGAAAAGGTTGAAAATACTTTGCAGGAACTTAAATTAACCCAGCTGCAACTTATTCAATCCGAGAAAATGGCTAGCCTTGGTGAACTTACTGCAGGCATTGCGCATGAAATACAAAACCCCTTGAATTTCGTAAATAACTTTAGTGAAGTGAGTGCAGAGCTGATAAAGGAAATGGTTGATGAAGTTGATAATGGAAATACAGAAGAAGTAAAAGCGATTGCGAATGATGTGGTGCAAAATCTTGAAAAAATAAACCACCATGGTAAACGGGCCGATGCCATTGTAAAAGGAATGCTTGCACATAGCCGAACAAGCAGCGGACAAAAAGAACCAACGGATATCAATGCCTTATGTGATGAATATCTTCGATTAGCTTATCATGGATTAAAAGCTAGTGACAATTCTTTTGAAGCTTCTTTTCATTTCGAGCCGGATAATTCTTTACCCAACATAAATGTGGTGCTGCAGGATATCGGACGGGTGCTCCTGAACCTGATCAATAATGCGTTTCAGGCTGTTTCAGAAAGGAAGAAAACCGAAGGCGCAAATTATATCCCAGAAGTAATTGTTTCTACGAAGCTGTTTTCCCCCCAAGCAGGGGGATTAAGGGGGGCCGAAATATCCGTTCGGGACAATGGCAACGGCATTCCTTCGCACATCAAAGACAAAATCTTTCAACCCTTTTTTACCACCAAACCCACCGGGCAGGGAACCGGATTAGGATTGAGTTTGAGTTATGATATTGTAAAAGCGCATGGTGGGGAGTTGAAGGTGGAGACGAAGGAAGCCCGCCCGGATGACCCGGTCGCACGGGGAGAAGGATCAACATTTATTATTCAAATACCAGTTTAAATATGCAACAACTATATACCAAGTTTTTATTTCTCATATTAGCCACCTTGCTAGCTGTGCCCTATTCCTTGCAGGCACAAGAAGCAACGGTTGACTCCGTACATTATTGGCTCGATAAAAGTATTAATGGAGAAAAGGTTGATACGGCCGATTTTCAAAAAGGTATCAACACGCTGAACAGGCTACCCCTGAATGATTCCCTGATACAGGTATTTGAAGAAAAGGCCCGCCGGTTTCCCGCCGGAGTAGAAGGATATTGGCGTTACCGTATGCTTCAAAGCCTGCTGAACAATCTTAGTTCTAACGATATGGACAGGGCTATTGTTTTTGGAAGAAGGATATTTGAGGAAACGGAAAAGCTGAACGGCCCGCATGCCCTTCACATACGAAATGCTTTCTTAAATCAACTGCGGCTGCCTTACCGAAATTCGAAACATATCAGTGAAGGATTTGAATTCTTTACCGGCATGTTGAAAACGTACCGGGAAAAGAATGACTCAGCGGGGCTATATTGTTGTCATTATGTTTTGGGTGGGTTTTACCGAACCATTGGGTTGTTAGATCAGGCGATTTATCATTCTAAAAAAAGTAAGATATACACGGATGCTGTCTATGGGCCGGAAGCGGCATTTGGTTCTTTTGGATACCCCAATGGCTATACTGCATTCTACAACGCCGACAACATCACGGGACTGTATCTTCTACAAAAAGAGGAATACGGCTTAGCAATCGAAAATACACGCAAACCCCTCTCTCTTTACTTGGACTCTAGTAATGGATTTCTTGTAGTTGCTGCCACAGTTACGGCACAAGCAAAGATGAGGCAAGGGAAAATGGACAGCATACAATATTTAATGTCGAAGGTAATGATGGGTGGCCCCGACTTCAAAGTGTTTGCATTGCAAATACTGGCTGAATTTCATATCCTGAAAGGAAATACCCGGGCGGCAGATTCAGTTTTAAATATCTGCGATAGCCTTATTTTGAAAAACCGAATTCCAGTCACTCCATCTGCAGGGGTGATTGACCCTGATTATTACAGGGCCCTCGTTCGTGCAAAGCGCAACCAGCTTCCCGAAGCCATCGCTTATATGAAAAAAGACATTGTGCGGCTCAACAACAACCGGCTCTATATTATGCGGGATCTCCGGCTGATGGCACAATGGTACAAGCAGCTTAATCAACCTGCCCAGGAGGCTGAAACCTACCGCCAATTTATAGGTCTTCAGGACAGCTTACTAGCCGACCAGGCACAGTTTCGTAACCTCAGTTTTGAAGCTGAACAAGAAATGGATGCCAAAGAAATTTCTATTAACAGTCTCCAGAGTGCGAATAAAATTTCAACACTCACCCGCAATTTTTCCATCGGTATGGCTGTTTTGCTATTGCTGCTGGCACTTGGAATATACCAACGCTTCCATTTTAAGAACAAGGCAAACAAAGCGCTGGAAGGGGCGATGGCCGATCTGAAATCTACGCAAAGCCAATTGGTACAATCCGAAAAGATGGCTTCACTCGGAGAACTCACAGCCGGCATTGCGCATGAGATTCAGAATCCTTTAAACTTCGTTAACAATTTCTCAGAAGTAAATAAAGAATTACTTGCAGAGATGAAAGATGAAATGGACAAAGGCAATATCGCTGATGCCAAAGAAATTGCCAGCGATATAATTACTAACGAGGAAAAAATAAGCCACCACGGTAAGAGAGCTGATGCTATTGTAAAAAGCATGTTGCAACATAGTAGCAGTGTCAGTGGCAAAAAAGAACCAACAGATATAAATGCACTGGCAGATGAATATTTAAGACTGGCTTATCACGGATTAAGAGCAAAAGACAAATCTTTTAATGCAAAGATGAAAACAGATTTTGATGAAAAGATTGGTAACATCAACATCATTCCTCAGGATATCGGCCGAGTTTTGTTAAATCTGATCAACAATGCGTTTTATGCAGTAAATGAAAAGAGCGGAGAAAACATTACCGGTTATGAACCAACAGTTGCAGTGAACACAAAGAAAGATAGCAACAAAGTTTTAGTAAGTGTAAAAGACAACGGCAACGGAATCCCTCCAATAATACTCGACAAAATATTCCAACCCTTCTTCACCACCAAACCTACAGGGCAGGGAACGGGATTAGGATTGAGTTTGAGTTACGATATTGTAAAAGCACATGGCGGGGAGTTGAAAGTAGAGACAAAGGAAAATGAAGGAACGGAGTTCATAATTCAATTGCCTGTTTAAATAAGATTATGATACAAATGAAAATGATTTTAAAAATTGCAGTCTTTGTAGCAGTTTCTTTAACCAGCACGATGGTGCATAGCCAACAAACGAGGGTGGATTCTGCTATTACCCTGCTCAATAAAAGCAACACAGCAAAAGGGGTAGATACACTTTTGTTCAATGCTGCAAATAAACTAATCGAAAATGCTGTATTATCTGCTGATCAAGTCAAGCAACTGGATAAAGCAAGCGATCAATTTAAAAAGGGATCAAATGAACTACGTGGCAATCAGGTAAGATTAAATATCCTGAGAAGCCTATCAAAATCCGATAAATACAGGGCGATTGAGTATGGAAGGTTGACTATTGAAAAATTAGAAAAAATAAATACCCCACTCAGTAAAGAATTCGTGAAGAGTTTTCTAATAGGCCTAAGAATACCTTATCGAAGTTCAGATAAATTGCCAGAAGGTATACAATTCATTTCAGAGAAGTTGAGTGAATATAAAAGTAGCAATGATTCTACTGGAATTCGTTTTTGCCATTGGATTCTTGCAGGATTTTACAATACAATTGGTTTGAATGAGTCGGCTATTTATCACGAGAAAAAATCCATCAGTTATACCGATACCAGTGATAGGCGGAAGCCGCTTACGTTCGCTGATTTCGGAGGAAAAAATTTCACTTTAAATAATACGGGTGTATTAATTAATCTCTATTTAGAAATAGGGCTTTACGATAAGGCCATAGAGTATGGGAACATATTGTTACGGGAGGCTTTCTATTATTACAGTCCGGCGGGTGGAGGAGATTCTACAAAGGGACGCAATATCCTGAATAATATAGTACATCTTGCTCATGTAAAAATTCTTACTAATCAGTTAGACAGTGTTGATTATTTTTTGCGGATCGCTGAATCAATTCCTTTTTCTGCAGGCCACAATTCATTTACGTTACAGATACGCTCCTTATATGCTATGAAGCGGGGAGCCTTCCAGGAAGCAGATTCTCTTTTGAGGCAATGCTGGGAATTGGTTAATCAATACCAGGTTAATGAAAACCCGGGTGCTGGTATTGTTCAACCCGATTATTACCTGGCACTGCTTCGTATTGAGCAAAAAAAGTATAGCGAAGCAATTGCTTTATTATTAAAAGATAAGATAAGGGTAAAACCAATTCGTGAATCTGTATTGAAGGATTATAAACTGCTGGCAGAATTATATGAAAAAACAGGAGATAATGAAAAAGCCAAAGAGTACTACAAATATTTCATCGGCCTACAGGATAGTATATTGGCTGATCAGTCAAAATACCGATCCATTAGTTTTGAAACGGAGCAGCTGATGAATGAAAAAGAACGTTCTATTACCAACCTTGAAAGCCAAAATAAAATTGCTTCACTTTCCCGCAATTTTCTTATTGGAATAGCTACATTGTTATTGTTGCTCGCCGTAGGTATATATCAAAGGTTCCGGTTTAAGAAGAAGGCAAATATTGTTTTAGAGAAAACATTGGATGATTTAAAATCCACCCAATCCCAACTCATCCAATCCGAAAAAATGGCATCTCTTGGAGAACTCACAGCGGGCATTGCCCATGAGATTCAGAACCCGTTGAACTTTGTAAATAATTTTTCGGAGGTGAGTAATGAGTTGATTGATGAAATGAAAACGGAATTTAAAAAAGGTGATACTGAAGAAGGCTTTGCAATCGCTGATGATATAAAACAAAATTTGGAAAAGGTTTTACACCACGGCAAACGTGCCGATGCGATTGTAAAGAGCATGCTTCAACATAGTAGCAGCGGCAGTGGTAAAAAAGAACCTACTGATATCAATGCGCTGGCTGATGAATACTTACGATTAGCCTATCATGGATTAAGAGCAAAAGACAAATCTTTCAACGCCACCATGAAAACTGATTTTGATGAAAGCATTGGCAACATCAACATAATACCACAGGATATTGGAAGAGTGATTTTGAATTTAATTTACAATGCATTTTATGTGGTCAATGAAAAGATTACACAAAACATTGCCGGTTATGAACCAACTGTAGAAGTTAGCACCAAGAAAGAAGGAAACAAGATTTTAGTAAGTATAAAGGACAATGGAAACGGTATTCATCAAAAAATATTCGAAAAAATTTTTCAACCCTTCTTCACTACCAAACCAACCGGGCAGGGAACAGGCTTAGGATTGAGTTTGAGTTACGATATCGTAAAGGCGCATGGAGGGGAAATCAAAGTAAACACCAAACCCGCCCGTGCCGGTTCGGACGGGGAAAATGAAGGAACAACATTCACCATTGAATTACCAGCATAAACAATCAATGAGAAACTCATCAAATAAGAATTTCAATATGCTAAAATTCCTACTGCCTCTGCTTTTATTAGCAGCCTGCACCGGTGCACCCAAAGACGATGGCACTACACCACCATCACCCTACACCACGCCCAAAAGCTGGGAAGCAAACCCCAAGGGTGGTTACAAAGTAAATACGCTAACTGGCCAACCAGTAGAACCTATAACCACCGTAGATGGTAAAACCATTCCTACGGGCATACCCATACCTGCCATCGGCAAAAGAATAAACCCCGATAGCATTGCTCAACCAAAATTGCTTACGGTTACGTCCAAAAGCAGTACTATTAAAACGAGTAATAATGTTTACCCCGTACCAGATAAACTGCAACAAATACCGGTGGATGAAAGCAAACTCACAAAACACAACGCAGCAAATAGCCCACAGGGCTACATCATACAAAACCTGCCTGGCGGCATTACGCCAACAGGTAAGCCCATAGCTGCCAAAGGCAAAATTGCAAAGGGAGTTTCTCCTAAAATAATTCCTGCCCTGCCGCTACGTACAAATGAGAGTGCCTTGTACGATATACAGCAATTAAATATTGACCAGGGCCTGCCAAACCAATTTGTACCAACCCTGTTGCAAGATAAAGAGGGTTATCTCTGGATAGGATTCTTTAACGGAGGGGTGAGCCGGTATGATGGCAAAACCTTTGTTCATTACGGAAAGGAAAATGGGCTTTTTAGGAATGATGTCCGTTGTGTTTTTCAGGATAGCAAAGGCAATTTCTGGTTTGGTCATTTAGGCGGCGGAGCAAGCCGGTTTGACGGGAAAACTTTTACCACTTTTACCAAAGCTGATGGGCTTGCAGGAGCGGATGTAAAGAAAATAATAGAAGATATAGCAGGCAATATCTGGATGACTACCAATGGCGGGGTAAGCAAACTAGTGCCAACAAAAGACAGTGTAGGTGGAACTATAACCAACTATACCACCAACGAAGGGCTGTCTAATAATGATGTAACATCTGTAGCAGAAGATAAGGCAGGCAATCTATGGTTTACTACAAATGGAGGTGGCGTAAATAAATTTGATGGCAAGTCATTTATTCATTTTACCAAAAACGAAGGGCTTGCAAGCGATACGGTAAACTGCATCATGGAGGACAAAGCTGGTTCTCTTTGGTTTGGCACAAGGGGTGGAGTAAGCAAATTGGAAGCCCGCCTGCCCACCCTTACCAGTTCGGACGGGAATGACAAAGTCGGGCAGGGCAAGACCTTTGTTTATTTTCCCCTTCAGTCTCTCTTATCCAATAGGCTTTCCTCTAAAGATGTCAATTTTATAGTAGAAGATAAGTCGGGTCATATCTGGTTCGGCACACGCCGGAGTGGAGTCGTTAAATATGAAGGGAAGAATTTTATTCATATTACAGAAGACGAAGGGCTTTCATTTAATGGTATTGCTAGCAATGGCATGCTGATAGACAGCTCGGGCCATCTCTGGATTGGTACAGCGGGGGGCGGATTGAACCGGCTTACAACAAATTATTTTCAACGTTTTTCCAAGGCAGAAGGGCTGGCCGATAATTTTATCAGAAATGTTTTCAGAGACAGTAAAGATAATTTATGGTTTAATTCATTAAGAGCCATCAACAGGTACAATGACAGCCTGCCCCACCGTTCAGGAGATGCTGGCAAAGCCGGGCTTAAGAAAAACATTATTCAATATCCTTTGCCCTTTAATCGTACAATCTATGAAGATAAAAACGGTAATCTATGGTTTGGCTTAGCTGGTGGTTTAGGGAAGTATGATGGCAAGTTTTTTTATCGTTTTGGCAGGGCTGAAGGGATTTCCGCCACCGAAGTACGGACTATATTGCAAGACAGTAGGGGCCACTTTTGGTTTGGCGGAAATGGTGGAGGGCTTACCCGTTATGAACCTGCCAAGGAAGGTAAGCCGGCAGCCTTTTTTCATTTTACCGAAAATGGGGACTTTTTTAGCGGTAGCGTTTGCAGTTTGGAAGATAAATCCGGGAATCTATGGTTTGGTCACTCTCGGGGAATAACTAAATATATATCCTCCAAAGATGGTCAATCGGGTAGTTTTATTCATTTTACTGCAGCCGAAGGACTAGGAGGAATCTCTGAAATTTTGGAAGGTAAGAATGGTGACTTTTGGTTTGCTTCACAAAGTGGGCTTATCAGATATCAAGCATCAAAAAAGGGTCACTCAGGAATCTTTACTCTATTCACTACTGGCCAAGGTTTAATTAGTAACAGTGTAACATCAATATTTGAGGACAAGCAAGGTATTCTTTGGATAGGAACACTTGGAGGATTAAGTAAATACGATGGTAAAACATTTCAAAATTTTACGAAGACCGAAGGATTATCTATCAATCAGATAAGCCAAATAGAAGAAGGTAAGTCTGGGAACCTTTGGGTGGCAACATTGGGTGGTGGTGCCAACATATTAGAGAAGGATTTATTACAACCATCTCAACAACCTATAATTGTACGCATGCGGCAATTGTATATTAATGAAACAGTGCCTGATTTTCATAATGCTGCAGACAGTACCATTCAAAATATAAAATTTGACGGGGCTCAAGCTTTTGAAAATTATCCCATCAATCCAAGAATACCATTTGTTCAAAATCACCTCAGTTTTCAATATGCTGCTGTTGATGTATCAACTACTTCTAAAATAAAATACAGCTTTCGTTTGCTGGGTTTGGATAATAATTGGAGTAATCTTGCCGCTGAAACCATGGCCGATTACCGCAACCTGCCAAATGGAAAATTTATTTTCCAGGTAAGGGCCATTGGTGAAAGCGGGGAATGGAATAAATCTTTTGATTATGCTTTTACCATACTCCCACCTTGGTGGAAAACATGGTGGGCTTATTTGGGATACTTTTTTGGATTTGTAGGAACGATGATTGGATTTGCTTATTGGCGTGCAGCATCATTAAGGGAAAAGAATCAATTACTCGAACAAAAAGTGACTTTACGAACAAAAGAACTTGAAAGTAAAACATCCGATTTGGAAAGCTCTTTACATGAATTAAAATCAATGCAAAGCCAACTCATCCAATCCGAAAAAATGGCAAGCCTTGGTGAACTCACGGCAGGTATTGCACATGAAATTCAAAACCCGTTGAATTTTGTAAACAATTTTAGTGAGGTGAGTAATGAGTTAATTAGTGAATTAGTGGAAGAAGTGGATAAGGGAAATACAGATGAAGTGAAGCTGATTGCAAAAGATGTACAACAGAATTTGGAGAAAATACATCACCACGGCAAACGGGCCGATGCCATTGTAAAAGGTATGCTGCAACACAGCCGCACAAGCAGCGGGCAAAAGGAACTCACCGATATCAATGCTTTGTGCGATGAATATTTGCGACTAGCCTATCATGGGTTAAAAGCAAAAGATCCATCATTTAATGCATCTTTTCATTTTGAAGGGGATGAATCAATACCGAATGTAAATGTAGTACCACAGGACATAGGCCGGGTTTTGCTCAATCTGATTAATAATGCTTTTCAGGCGTGTGGGAATGATGAATTTAGAATTAGGAATGCTGAATTAAAGCCGCAAGTAATTGTTGCTACTAAGAACCATGGACATAAAATAGCGATAAGTGTAAAAGACAATGGGCCGGGGATTCCGGAAAATATCAAAGAAAAAATATTCCAACCCTTCTTTACCACCAAGCCTACCGGGCAGGGAACAGGATTGGGATTGAGTTTGAGCTATGATATTGTAAAGGCACATGGAGGAGAAATAAAAGTAAATACCAAACCCGCCCGTGCCGGTACTGACGGGGAAAATGAGGGAACTGTTTTCACCATTCAATTACCATTCTAATCAAATACATGATAAAGAAATTAACATTCGCCATCCTTCTTGCTGTTACAGTAAGCATCAGTTTTGCCCAACCCCAAAAAATTCCCTTTGAAAAATATGGTGTGCCCGAAGGGCTGCCGGAAGAAACAGTATATAGCCAAATTCAGGACGATAAGGGCTTTATCTGGTTCGGCACACAAAATGGCCTGGTAAAATATGATGGTTACCGCTTTAAAGTGTATAAACTGACATCGGATACAACAGGTTTACAGGTGAAATATGTAGACCAGGGGGGGTGCTAAAATCAAGAGATGGAAAGATCTGGATTGGGGGCATAACGGAGGAAGGTCAAATCACTTCTTTTGATCCGTTAACAGAAAAATTCAGGAATTTTAAAAAAGCTGATACTGCTTCTACAATTGGGCTCAGAAGCAGGAATATCGTATTATTTGAAGATGAAGCAAGCAATATCTGGTTCAAGAGTTTTTCTGTTCGCTTTCAGCAGATAACTACCTGCCGGCTTAATCCAACAACAGGCGTCATTAAACAATACCCTGTTGGTGATATAAATAGAACCAAAAGTGATCTAAGAAATTTCGGCACCGTTGAATCATCGGGTAACATTTGGTTGCTGGATGATAAAAAAAATCTCCGCCGGCTTAACCAACAAAAAGACAGCTTTGAAATCATCCTGCCGGCAGGCAAAGATCTGATGCAGACGGGAAATGCAGATACGATCATGCAGCTTGGTAAAGGAAGTAATGGTCGCTTGCTTCTAACAGGTATTCATGGCCTTTATATTTTTGATAGTAAGTATCAGAAAATTGTAAAAAGTTTTATTCATACTGAAAGCAATGTAAATAGCATACCTGATTCCATATATAATGCAGTGGAAGATTTGAATGGCCTGATCTGGGTGGCGCACCTGCATGGTAAGATTTCCTTGATTGATCCTGTTTCCGGCATCAGGCAAACTTATACTTATGGCAGCGGCCCCCTCCCTTTTCAAAATGGCGTGAGAGAAATAAAAAGTTTCCTTCCATCCCTTCAAAATAAAAAGGGTATCTGGTTCCAGGCGCTGGGAAATGATTCACTGCCGAAGTTTTTTGTGCATTATCATTTTGCCACAAGATCATTTCAGCTGTTTGATTATAATTTTAATTCCAGAAATAATCCATTGCCAAAGGACGCGCGTATTTACGGATTCATGGAAGACCGAACCGGTTTGTTATGGCTGGGTACCCGGCCAGGTTTATACAAACAGGCGCCAAAAAAACAACAGATGGATCTTTTCCGCTACCAGGCAGATGATCCCGGTGGTTTACCATCAGACAGTATCCGGTATTTATTTGAAGACAGTAAAAAAAGATTGTGGATAGGTACCGCTGATGGACTCGCCCTGTACCAACCCGGCCAGAATAATTTCAAAGTATTCAAGAACAATCCATCCAATCCCACTTCAATCAGCAGCAATGCCATTACAGCTGTGCAGGAAGATGCGGATGGTAAAATATGGGTGGGCACCCGTAATGGATTGAACCAATTTCAGGAGTCAACCGGTACTTTCAAACGGTTATATTATAGCCCATCCGAAATAAATAACTGTGTGTTTCTATTTAACGATAACCTAAATCGGATATGGCTTTCTATATTAGATAAAGGCGTTTTTGTTTTAGAAAAAAATACCGGCAGGGTCATAAAAAGTTTTCTTCCCGATAGTAAAAATCCGTCTTCGCTTACCAGTAAACAGATCAACATTTTTTACCAGGATTCAAGGGGAACAATCTGGCTTGGTAGACGGGGGGGATTGTACCGGCTGAACCAGGCCGAAGACGGCTTTATACATTATCTGCACAACCCGGGCGACAGTTGTTCCATTAGTAATAATGCAATAACATTTATTGCTGAAGACGGGAAAAAGCGATTATTTTTTGGTACCAACGCAGGCGGTTTGAATTCTTTTGATTATGCTAAGAACTGTTTCACCCGTTATAATGATCTAAATATTATTAGCATATCCAGTTTTGTAACAGATAAAAATGGAGAACCCTGGTTTGGCGTTTACGGAGGAAATGGCCTGGTAACTCTTGATGTTGAAAAGGGTACTTTCACCGCTTACGATGAAACGAAAGGCTTATTGCATAATGATATAGTTATGCTTAATGGAAAAATAGTCAAAGATGAGTTCGGCCGGTTTTGGATACCTACTCAAAGGGGATTGTCTGTATTCGATCCGGAAAATAAAATATTTACCTCATACTTTGAAAAAGACGGATTTCAACCTTATCCCAGGAGAGCTTTTACCCTTAAAACCAGTAATGGCGATATCTGGATTGGGAGTAACAATGGTCTTAACCATATAGTGCCTGCAAATTTATTAAAGAAAGATACAACGGTTCCTTCCATTGTCATTACACAAATGAGCATCAACGACTCGCTCTATTCAAAACCCGATGGCATTATTTTTAAACAATCAGTAGCTTATACCAATTCAATTGAGTTGAAGTACTGGCAAAAAAATCTGGGTTTTGATTTTGTTGCCCTGCACTACCTGCGGTCAGAAGACAACCTGTACAGCTGGAAGTTGGAAAATTATGATAAGAATTGGTCGGCCCCTTCCAAAGAAAGAAAAGCATCTTATACCAATCTTTCACCGGGTAAATATATTTTCCGGGTAAGAGCTTCCAATGCTGATGGGGTATGGAATGAGGAAGGGATATCTATTACAATCCGAATTCTCCCACCGTGGTGGAAAACATGGTGGGCTTATACCATTTATGCATTGCTTTTTCTTTTGGCTTTAAGAATATTCAGTTTGTGGAGAGAAAGAAGGTTGCGGCAGGAAAAGGAACAACTGCAACATAGGGTAGAGGAAAGAACAAGTGAGTTGAAGAAAAAATCTGAGCAGCTTGAACATTCTTTAGCGGATTTAAAAGCTACCCAAAGCCAACTCATCCAATCCGAGAAGATGGCGAGCCTTGGTGAACTCACGGCGGGCATTGCCCATGAAATTCAGAACCCGTTGAACTTCGTAAATAATTTTTCGGAAATAAACAGTGAGTTGATTGCCGAAATGAAGGATGAAATTGAAAAGGGGAACCTGGAAGAAGTAAGATCCATTGCAGATAGTATTGATGAGAATGAACAAAAAATTATTATTCACGGCAAGCGGGCCGATGCCATTGTAAAAGGTATGTTGCAACACAGCCGGTCCGGTAGCGGGCAAAAGGAACTTACAGATATCAATGCCCTGTGCGATGAGTATTTACGTCTTGCCTGGCATGGATTAAAAGCAAAAGATCCATCATTTAATGCATCCTTTCATTTTGAACCGGATGAATCAATGCCAAAAGTGCATGTGGTGCCGCAGGATATCGGCAGGGTATTGCTGAACCTGATCAACAATGCATTTCAGGCGGTGAACGAAAGGAAGAATGTCGAAGGCGAAAACTTCAACCCAGAAGTAAAAGTTTCTACGAAGCTCATCTTCCCCCCTGCGGGGGGATCGAGGGGGGCCGTTATTGTTCGGGACAACGGCCCAGGCATCCCCGATGCCATCAAAGACAAAATCTTCCAACCCTTCTTCACCACCAAACCTACAGGGCAGGGAACTGGACTAGGATTGAGTTTGAGTTACGATATTGTAAAAGCACATGGTGGAGAGTTGAAAGTGGATACTATAGAAAATGAAGGAACAACATTTACCATTATAATACCTTTTGGATGAAAATCATAAGAAGAGGTTTTCTATTTATACTAACAACGTTGGCTGTGACTAGTGTAATTGGACAACGCAGATACACTGATAGCTTGAATATTGAATTGAGTAAGGCAAAGGATGATACTAGCAGGGTGTTAGTATTAGCAGATTTAGCCTATTACCATCGTTACCAAAATTTGGACACTGCCATGCTATTTGCCCAACGGGCATTGGCGCTTTCACAGAAAATTGAATTTGCAAGGGGAGAGTCATTAGCTTATCAGATGATAGGTATTACGCACCGGATGAATTTAAATATGCCATCTGCTTTTGAAAACTTGTATAAAGGATTAAAAATTGCCGAAGAAAATAATTTGAGGTATGAAGAGGCTATGTCTTTCATGAGAATTTCGCAGGCTTTTAGTTCTATTGAGCAGCATACAAGTGCTTTGAAATTCTGTCTTAAAGCATTAAACACATTAAGCCCCAAAGAAGTTACAAGGCCTCATTTATTTAGCTGGTTAAGTTTAGGTACGACTTATGAACGATTGAATAAAATAGATTCCGCTAAATATTATAAAAAGAAGGTGTATGATAATGTAAAGGTAATACCGGATTTTCTTGGGTCTATTTATGCTCAATTGGCTAATGATTTGTATAAGGAAGGCGAAAATACTTTGGCGTTAAGCTACTTTTACCAGTCTATTGAGTTTGCGGAAACAAATAACAATTTTTGGGAAATTGCCAGAGTATGTGCGGATATTGCTGATCTGTATCATAAAGAGGGCAATCAAGATTCAGCTATTTATTATGCTAAAAGAGGCTTGGAAAATGGTATAAAGGTTAATGCAACAAGTGCCGTTGTCAGGTGTGGGAATTTGTTGGCTGATATATATGAATCTTCAAATCCGGCGGAAGCGCTAAGGTGTTTTAAAATTGCAACTACCGCAAAGGAGAGTTTATTCGGAGCAGGTAATTTGCAAGCCATTCAGGCAGTAGTTGAAAAAGAAGAGGCAAGGCAGAAAGATTTGGCAGTAGCGAAAGCAGCTTATCAGACGCAATTGAAATTATATGGATTATTGGCAGGATTGGGATTGTTTCTGGTTGTTGCATTTATTCTCTATCGTAATAATCGGCAAAAACAAAAGGCAAATGTTGTTTTACAACAACAGAAAGATAAAGTTGAGAGCACTTTACATGAATTAAAATCCACCCAATCCCAACTTATTCAATCCGAAAAAATGGCAAGCCTTGGAGAACTCACCGCCGGCATTGCGCATGAAATACAAAATCCGCTCAACTTCGTTAATAACTTTAGTGAGGTGAGCAAAGAGTTATTAATTGAAATGAAGGACGAGTTGGCAGTTGGTAATTTGCAGTTGGCAAATGAGATCGCTTCGGATGTAGAGCAAAACCTTGAAAAGATAAACCACCATGGTAAACGGGCCGATGCCATTGTAAAAGGAATGCTGCAGCACAGCCGCAGCAGCAGCGGGCAGAAAGAACCAACAGATATCAATGCCCTGTGCGATGAGTATTTACGCCTTGCCTATCATGGGCTAAAAGCAAAAGATCCATCATTTAATGCATCTTTTCATTTTGAAGCAGACAAATCATTGCCCGAAGTGGATGTGGTGCCGCAAGATATCGGGCGTGTTTTACTCAATTTATTCAACAACGCATTTCAAGCAGTAGCGGAGAAACAAAAAACTTCTGGCGCAAATTATCTTCCAGAAG
>JBGSLS010000043.1:0-7083 GCA_041740575.1 Chitinophagaceae bacterium
AGGCACAGCAGCCCAAACTACGGTTATGCATAGCCTGAATGAATATGATGAAATAGGAAGGGTAAAAACGATACAAAAGCGACAATCACACACCAGCATAGCATCGGGAAATTTATCCCTGCCAAAAGTAATTGCCGAAATAAAATATGATGCGCTCGGGCAATTAAAAACCAAAGCTATAGGCCGCAAGGGCAGTACAAATAATCCACTCGAAACCATCAAATATGATTATAATATCCGCGGATGGCTTTTAGGTGTTAACAGGGCATTTTTATCACCTGGGGTTGCATCAAATCCTGGCACGAGTAATTGGTTTGGTTTTGAACTTATGTATGATAAAAATCAACAATCTTCTGATGCCCCATTGTGGACCAACGCCCAATATAATGGAAATATCAGAACGCAGACATGGCGCACTGCGGGCGATGGGGTGCAGCGTACGAACCAATATATTTATGATGCAGCCAACCGATTGCTTACTTCGCATTTTATACAGCGCAATGCCAATAGTAGCTGGAATAATGATGAATTAAATTTTAGTTTTTGGACCGATCATTCCGGACAAAATAATCCTGATGCAGGTTATGATTTAAATGGGAATATCAAGCAATTTGGTCATAGAGGCTTTAAATTAGGTGCAGCTACGTTATGGGAAAAAAATATAGATGTCTTGGAATACACCTATTTTCCTAACAGTAATCGGTTAGCCAAAGTATTGGATCATATACCCGCAACAGGCATGGGTGATTTTACCGACCTCAATAATAATGGAACCAATGATTATGCTTATGATAATAATGGTAATTTAACTAAGGATTTGAATAAACGGATTGGAACTGATAGTACCACTGGCATCACCTATAATTATTTAAATTTACCTGTAACAGTGGCGGTCAAAACCGAAACGGGTGGTGAAAAGGGAACCATTACTTATCATTATGATGCAACGGGTAGAAAAATCAGGAAAAATGTATTTGAAAAGTCGGCAAATGTTTATTTTAATAATCAGTCTAATGTTACCGAAGTAACTACCGAAACCTGGTACCTCGGTCCAAATGTTTTCGAGTCAAAAACTTATAATAACCCTGCCTTGGCTTCGCTGCAATATGTACAACGACCATTATTTTTCGCACAGGAAGAAGGTAGGATAAGATATGTAAAAGCAGAAGGCAGTCAGCCTGCGGCAATGCATTATGATTATATGCTGAAAGACCATTTGGGTAATGTAAGGATGGTACTCACAGAAGAAAACGCTATTGAGTATTATCCACATGCAACTATGGAAGGTGATTCCATTGCTATAGAAAGTAAATATTATGGTAACCTTGATGCTACTGATATCGCAAGACCATCCTGGTTCAACGATCCTGATAGGCCAAGTGAATCTATGGTGGCGCAGCTAAAAAATGCATCAGGTTTCCAGAAAATTGGCCCAAATATGATGTTGAAAGTGATGGCCGGTGATAAGTTTCATGTAAGGGTAGCCGCGGGTTGGAAAAGTGCATCAAACTCTATAAATAATACAACCAATGTTTATAATCAATTGCTTGATCTTGTAAGCGGAAGTCTTGCAGGGAATAGTGCAGGCAAAGCTACCCAAACGCTTTTGCAAGCACCTGCTAGTGGGTTAGGAAGCGCGTTATTGTCATTTTTAGGTACCCAGCCCGCTCAAGGCACCAAACCCAAGGCTTATTTAAATTGGATACTTTTTGATGAACAATTTAAGATAGTGACAGGCGCAAGTGGTTCGGCCCCGGTAACGCAAACAAGCGGACAAGCGGTGGCAATCAATCAATTGTATATGCCTGTGACGAAAAGCGGATATTTATATATCTTTACCAGCAACGAATCAACAAATATCGACGTGTACTTCGATAACCTTAAAGTGACACATGAAAGGGGAGCTTTGCTTGAAGAGACGCATTATTATCCGTTCGGGTTAACAATGGCAGGGATTAGTAGTAAGGCGGCGGGGAAGCTTGAAAATAAGTTCAAGTACAACAGTAAGGAAGAGCAACGGCAGGAGTTTAGCGATGGCAGCGGGTTAGAGTGGATGGACTACGGGGCAAGGATGTATGATGCGCAGATTGGGAGGTGGAATCATATAGATCCTTTGGCGGAAAAGATGGAGATGTGGACACCTTATAATTATACTTTCAATAACCCAATAAAATTTATTGATCCTG
The DNA here is from genome assembly GCA_041740575.1 of Chitinophagaceae bacterium. GTDB lineage: Bacteria > Bacteroidota > Bacteroidia > Chitinophagales > Chitinophagaceae > Phnomibacter. The sequence goes on from JBGSLS010000043.1 coordinate 2,187, forward strand.
ATGGTCGTAATCCAATTCTTGGGTTTGCAATAGGCTTCGGTTTAGATGTGGCTACTCAGATGATTTTTGAAGGTAAGACATTAAGTACTGTAAACTATAAATCTGCAACTGTTTCAGGTTTTGCAGGTGCTTTAAGTAGTGGAATCTCATCAATTAAGACATTTGGTAAAGGAGCACAATTAGCAATTGGGGCATCTTTAGATGCATCAGAATCATTGGGTAAACAAGTTGTTAATGGCGAAAAAATAAATCCTACCCAAATTATTTCCGATGTAGTGATGGGGGGTATAGGTAATGAAGTAAAAGTTTATGATGCTCCTAATATTAAAGTCAAAGAAAAGACATTAAATCGAGCCGAAAGAGTTTCAACAAAAGATCCTTCAAGCAGTGGCAGAGCTAAAAACGTTGCAGATTCTAAGAGTAACTTGATTAATTCCAATAATTTGAATACTGCAGTAGGTACACAAGCTGGGAACACACTTCAGACTGGTTCAGATAAATTCAGATCAGGTATTTCTGTATCTGGCCCCCCAATAATTAGTAATCCATCCGTCAAAATGGCACAGGATAATACAAAGCTTGTTATACCAAATTTTAAATTAAACCTGTAAAATGAACCGAAAAATTTATTTCGTATTATTTTTATTATTTGCTTTTTTTTCTTACTTTTTCTTTAAGACTGCTTATAGGGATCATAAAATATCAATCGGTAAAATAGCCAAGAATGTTTTAGTTGTAAGTAAAGGAAATTGTGGTAGAGGTGGAGGGACAATAAAAGTAAAATATGAATCAAAAATTTATACTTTAGGAATTGGCAGGAATGATTGTATCAATGGAAAGTATAAAATCGGAGATCAGATCATTGTACTTTATGGTGAACAGTATGATTACTTTATTTTAAAAGATATGAATACAATCTCTTCCTTATATCTTAGTATAGCCTTCTTCTTTCTACCAATTTATTGTTTGTATAAATTAATTAGGAAACCATAAAATCTTGTCAACGATGGTCTTGCTGTTTTAAATACCAGGTTTTCGGAATGATCCCAAAAGCTATTTCCCCGTTGTTCGACATCTTCCCAAGAGCTGTTCGTCATTTATAATGGCGAACACGTATCCGCGGTTTTTTGCCGTTGTTGGTATGTGGAAATAGCTAAGTTTCCCTAATGCCCGCCGCTGTTGTGTCTTTTCGACCAACAGCTCCATAGCCATAGCGAAGTCGAAAACTAGTTGTATTTTAAATAAATCATACTCCCTAATTTAGCCCTGCAAAAAGTTCTTTGAATACCACCACATTATTATCCGTTCGGGTTAATAATGGCAGGGATAAGCAGTAAGGCAGCAGGTAAGCTGGAAAACAAGTTTAAGTACAACGGTAAGGAAGAGCAACGGCAGGAGTTCTCCGATGGTAGTGGGCTTGAGTGGATGGATTATGGGGCGAGGATGTATGATGCGCAGATTGGTAGGTGGCATGCGGTGGATCCTTTATCCGATTCAATGCGAAGATTTTCTCCATACAATTACACTTTAAATAACACCTTAAGATTTATTGACCCCGATGGCATGCGAGTTGCAGACCCGGGTGATAAGTTTAAAACTATTGCTGCGGCCGCAAAGGATTTTGGGAAACTTTATAATGATAATTCTATTGTTGAAAAAAGAGAATATGGTGCAACGATATATAAAGCTTCCGAGAACGGAAAAACATACTATAGTTATTCAGTGCCAAATGCAGCATCGGGAGCAAATGTAGATCCAAGCAAAGCTCCTGATGGCACGACACCGATTGCAGATATTCATTCTCATGGTAATGCATGGGGTAGCGGTACTGCATATAGCGATAATAATTTTTCAAATACAGACAAGTGGAGTAATATTAATAAAAAGATGGATGGGTATTTGACAACTCCGAATGGTTCTCTAAAGAAGTATGATCATAAAGCCAGGGAGCAATCTACTTTAAGTACAGATTTGCCAAGTGATCCCAACGATACCACACGCCAAAACAAAATAGACCCAGTTCCTTTGCCAAAGGTTGAGCCAAAAGTAGATTTAAGATTAAAGAAAGACAAGTAACTGTTTATTCACCCTAATTATGATACGTAGAATGAGAATAATTTTGCCTTTTTTTCTAACATTTTTAATTGTTGGTTGCAAAAGTCCAGAAATAGAAGTTATTGATGATTATCAGAAGATAAAACCATATGTTCCTTCCGATAGCAGTTACCAATACTTCCCATTTGATTCAAAATATTTGATTTCAAATGATCTTGAAGTTGATTCAAGCATTAAGCAATTATATTCAGAAATTTTATTTCAATTAAAAGAGCCATCATTGTGGAATGATAACAAAAACTTTGAGACGATTTGTGTTAGGGTATTATGGTTGAATGCTCGCCGGACACCTATTGTAATTAGAATAAATGATATTGATAACTCAAAATATTTGATAAGAAAGGAATTTGACAGCACCTATAACGGTAAAACCGGTGGCATTATTGACACTATGATAGGTATTGATGAAGATTATTGGGACAGTTTCTTTTCTTCACTTGATAGTTCTAATTTTTGGATACAAAAGATAGGTAACCCAACTGCTTCTGGGAAAGACGGCATTTTATGGGTATTGGAATATCGTTTAAAAGGGAAGTATTATTTTATTGAAAGATGGGATGACGGAACTCTCTCTTCAATTTTACCCTTTTCATTTTTAAGAAAATTATTGAGAACTGCTAAAGTATTGAATTGAGCAACAGCGCTGTTGGGAGGTGTTATCACTCGTACCTCCTTCGTAATCGAAAACTAGTTGCTGAATACTTAAATCATTCTCCTTAATTTAGCTTCACAAAAAGTTCTTTGAATACCATCAAATTATTATCCATTCGGGTTAACAATGGCGGGGATAAGCAGTAAGGCAGCGGGCAGACTGGAGAACCGGAAGAAGTTTAACGGAATTGAACATACAACAGAATTAGACCTAAATACATATGATGCATTTTTCCGTACAATGGATCCACAGCTTGGTCGTTGGTGGCAGATTGACCCTAAACTTGAAGCTACTTTAGCTATCAGCCCATATGTTGCTATGAATAACAATCCTATTAGTCTTACTGACCCGCTCGGAGATATTGTGGATTATGAGAGGGGCGCAGGTGTGACTAAGAAAGAGTTCCGTCAGATGAAAAGAGAGATACGCCAAATGCGGCGCAATTCCGAGACATTTAATACGATGTTCAAGGAGTTTAAAAGCAATAAAGATGTAACATACACTTACGCAGCAAGAAATTCCGCCAGTGGTGCAGAGACGAAAAAAGTAGATGGAGGATATCAAATTAATCTCGGTATTCATTCAGATGAATCGAAGGCAGGCGGAACCCGTAATAAATTCGGTACACAGGTAGGAATGATTGCACATGAATCAGGGCATGTTTGGCGAAAGACGCATAATCTTGACCCTGCTTTTCCTGGAAATATAAAGTTATCGCCACCCATAAACAATGCTCAACAAGCTGCTAATAATATTGCAATAAGTGATTATAATGTTGCTTTTGCTAATGCTAAAAATACAAGTGAGTTAGGGGCTTCTCATATAGAAAACATTGTTTCATCTGAATTGATGAATTCCGGCAACTCAACTTTCAGTTCAGTCGGTCTTCGAAGTAGTTACTATGGCGGAGTACAGTTAACATCCTATTTTGACCGATACAGTTTAAAAACATTGTACAATAAATCAGAAGGAACTCTTAATACATTGGCTTCGCCTCGGGATAGTAAATATTACATGACAAGCCATTTTAGTTTATATACCGAACACGGACTAAATGAATAAAATTTATATATCTGCAACTATCTTGTTAGCAATTATTTTTAGTGATGTCAAATCTCAAGATTGTACCCTTGTGAATTGGCAGGGCAGTAAGCCATTTGTTTTAAGTAAGGACAATAGAGCCAATTTTATATATGATAGAATAGTTGGTGATACAAGCTCTAATTGGAATGTTCTGCTGGTAAGGTTTGGTGGCTTATTAAATAATCAGAAAAGTGTTTACTTAAACACTTGTGGAAATCGTCTTGCAACCATTAGTACAGATAGTTCGGGTGAAACATCAAAAAAATTACTTGACAGCATCAGGTTTGAAAAACTCAACGCAGCATTAAACAGTGGGGATAGTCTAAATGGTTTTTTTTCAGGAAACTGCAAGGATTATGTTTCTTATCACAACACCGAGTTTCTTGTAATTAAGAATCAGAAGCTTAATAAATGGATTGAAATCTATGCAACTGCTGGTAGTTTGCGGGAGGTATTGCGAGGAAAAAAGGAGTATGAATTTATTCTTGCTTTATATGAAATTATAGATAAGGTAAACTAAATACTAAATGGCCGAAAATAGTAAAGCCCCGCATTGCGGGGCTTTACTATTTTACAGAGCTGCAATATTTTTATTAAAGAAGTCTTTGGATTTCTTTTTGGTGAGCATAGTATCGATGATTTTAAAGACGGCAACTTTAACGTCCTCATCAAGTTGATTAATAAGGTTTATCTGCTCAAACCAAGCCGTGTTTTTAATGGTCACATCTTTGGGTATGTCTTCGCCCTTAATAGTTGAGAATATCATCCACCGACATATTAAAAAGTTTGGCCACTTGTTGAAGTTCAGTAACCGAAGGTTCCGCAGATGGAGGCTGTCCCGAACGTCCGGGTTCACCCGCGTCTCTGGCATTCATGCTCAGATGAAAACTAGTTGCTTATGGATTTAATTGTAGATTCCGGACCATGTTGACCCACCATTCCGGATCATGTTGACCCACCATTCTGGGATGTTGACCCACCTGTTTTTCGGTATTCATTTTAGATTCGATTATAGGATTATGTTAAGCATTCCGGGATGTTGACCCA
>JBGSLS010000044.1:0-75561 GCA_041740575.1 Chitinophagaceae bacterium
ATCTATGAGAAGAAAAAAAATGAAACCAGATAACTAACGTAACCTATCTTTATCAAAGAAAAAAGCTCTTGTACTTACCAGCCAATGAAGGGGTGGGTCAACATCCCGGAATGGTGGGTCAACATCACCAGAATTTACAATTGGACAAAAGAGCGAATCTCCAATTTTTGAAAATGGTTTTTTCCAAACATCATATCTCAGATTAAATCTATTGAAATCAAGTTTTGGGCTTGGTCTGTAACTGAAAAGTTGAATCACTTCGGTTGTGAAGTGCTCTGGCATTTGAAAAAGTGCTTCCTTGTTCAGTTGATTATAATCGCTTTCGGTCATTAAGAAAAAGGGCTCTCTTCTAATTTTTGTTTCAGTTGACTGAAATAATAATTTTTTAAATGCTTCACTCCAACTGTGTGAATTCTGAAAGTGATTTTTTAAACTATCCTCATACCGAATTAATCTGTTGAAGGAATAAGTAAGTAGCGGAATTAATAATTTCTCAGGTTCTATTCTGCTGTTTCCAATTTGAAAAGATTCACAAGCCAAGTCTTCTAAATGTAGAAGTGTTGCCCATTTTAACCCAGATAAATTTCTATTAAGTATAATGTCGCTTTGAGATTTGCCAGGGATCCTGATCAAACCTTCTTTTTCCAAATACTCAGAATAGGAACTGCCATCTAAATGATAATTCAGCTTATTCACTTCGTATCTTACACCATTAACGAGCCACTTGTAATATGCTTCCGGCGTCGAATTAAAAAACATAAGTTCGTTCTGTTGAATGGGTTCTATGTTTAGGTCAAAGCTGTAAGGAGAAATTACATTTTGTTTGAAGTTTATCCAATCACTAATTCTGATTAGAAGTTTTGAAACAGGATTTTCTTCTCTGGTGCTATTCTCGCTATAAGTTGAAATGAAAATTTTAAGAAACAGTTTGAAGAAATGAGCTTCGTCTAAAATATCTTGATTCTTTTGGGGGTATTTACTCAGCACCAATTCAATAAAAAAACTATAAACCCCTGCTAAATGGTGAATATTTTGTACGCTGCTGTTAGTGAAGCGATTTGTTTCCAACCAAATAATACAATGACATAAAATGTCATTCAGCGAATAAATAGAAACAGAATGGAGTTCTGTTTCTATGGCCTTCCATTTTGATTGTTCTTTTTCAAAAACCTTTTTCCAAAGTTTCTGATGAAGGTGGAATTTACTATCAAGTTGAATATAAGTTAGATTTTCAATTCTATCTGCTTTAAGAAAGACTTGATTGATCCTTATTGCCTTTACATAAATTTTTGGAAACCTGCACGCAAGTGTTGTTTCAAACTCTTGAACTTGAATGTTGTACCTAAAAAAATAGTTGTGCAACACTTGGTCTGCTGAATCTGAATTGAATATTTCATCAAATACATTTTCAGTCAGTATGAAGTTCTTCCAAAAATAAATGCCTGATTCAGGATGAGAAAACCAATTAGTTTTTTTTGTCTCTTTGTCTTCTTTTTGGGCGTATGCAACAAAATCAGTAATACCAACTTTCCATAGGGTATGAAAAGCGAGGGAATAATCTTTTTTTTCAAATGCTGATCTAGCTTCAGCGTTAATTTTTTGTGTATCTGTCATAACCAAATTTATAGATTATCGCAAGCGATATTTGATTATGAATGGTCAAATGTAAATTTTTAATTTAAAAATGAAAATATTTATTAAATTATTTTTCTACTTTTTAGCTACCAATTGGGTAAATGGTATGAAATGCCATTTTAAAAATTCCGATTTCTCAAGAAAAGCTGCCACGATAATCTTCCCGAGTTTAAATTATTCCCCGGTTTCCTATTTACAAGTGAACTCTCAAAAGTCGAACTGGTGGATGCTGGGAATTGTGGGAACTAAATAATAATCACTTTGGATAGGTCTATTAAGATTTATCGGGCTTTTTGGATTGGTTGTGGATTTCGATATGGCGAGTAATTCGGCGAAGGTGAAAAAAATCTAGTTTTATCTTACAAAATGGATTTGTTTTCCATAGCCAGATAAGAATTCAAACGGATTGTAAATGGTTCAAAAGTGCGATTGCTAATATTGTTCTTGATGGAAGCAAGGTGAGATTTAATAAATTTTTCAGGGTCAACTATCGTTTCGCCCTGGAATAGGGAGATTTGGGGCAGTGGTCGGTTTAAGTTATTCAGTCTTTCTTCTATTTCCTTTATATATGATGGAATTTCTGCGATTGGCGGTGCTGGCCTTTTTGCAGGGGTTCTGGGTTTGATAATTGCTGGGTCAGGGATAGGTTCAATATCCACCTGAGATGATGGGTTTTCGATTTTGCTGCCAATAGTAGGTTGGCAAACCTGTGTTGGAATTAAACGGTTAGGCATGTCAGATACCTGATATAACCCAAAATCTTTGCAACGATTGATGAATGCACCAAGATCGGAATTGCCACCAACCGTCTTTTTAAGGGCATCATCAAATTTGCGATCGCAGGTGGGTTGTGAATATTCTTGATGAAAGCCACTTAACCGGTGGAAGAAATCCCTGCCCTGCTCACCAAAGGTGGCAGCGAAATTGCAGGCCATGGCAAACCAGTAATTGTAATCATCGGTGATATCCACTTTCCCGGATTCAATTTTCTGCAACAGTGCTTCCACCTTATCGGCATCAGAACTTTGGTACGAAACGGCAGGTTGAAAGGAAGGTTTTTGGTACAAATAGGGTTTTAGCTTACAGGTTTGTGGCTCCAACAAACCGGTAAAAGGTTCTGCATGATGGTTGAAATATGCATCGGGATCCCAAGAATAACCACGTAACCGGGATAGATTTTTACATTTTTCATCAAGCCGGATTCCCAATTGGGCAAATGTTGCTTCAAGCGCAAGGAAGTGCTGCAGGTATTTTTCAGGATAAGCAATGGGTATTAAGGCAAAGTAGCCTTTCCCACTTACCGATAGGCCGCAGTACGCTACCTGCTGAATATTGGAAAGTTGGTCTTTGAGTTCATGATAATTACGGATTCTCTCATTGCCTTTCAGGTCAATATCAAGGCAGATGAAACAGCTGTGCGCAATCAGGTCTTTATCGGTACGCCTTGTAAAAATTCCACTTGGGGTGATGGCGGGAAGCAGGGCTTTTAGCTTATCGGCTGTTGCTTTGTCGGGAGATTCGCGGATTTGTTGGACCTGGTCTTTGAGTTTGGAACCGGTTAGCCAGCGAAGGAGGGTTGTTTCGCCAGCGGGTGCAGGATCGTGATAGGATTTAAACCAGCTAACTGATGTATCAAGAATTGACATTGTATTTGTCTTTGTGGAAATATTCATTTCCAGGTTTCCAGTTGCATTTCCAGAGTATGTTTTTGCCGGATGGAAATTTTTCTGCCATATATGCCGTTTCCGCATTTCCACCATCTTATTCTGCTATTTCAGCGACCATTGGCACAATGGCGTATTCCACAAACTTTTTACCAGGGGATTTGGTTAGCAGGTACTGTTTGGAACCTATTGTTAATGGCCATTTTTTATTAATTACATCCATCAGGCGCTTTCTGATTGCATCAGGTTTGGCCTGTAGCATTTCCATCAACCTATCTGTGATCTCCTTATTTGTATAACAGCTTTTGTCCTGAAATAATATCACAAGGTTTTCGACGGTTTCTTCAATAGCTAATTGCTTGCTCAAACAGCGCTTTATGTCTACCAAAGAATCATCATCCAACAATACCAGTGTATGGAACTCGTCAGAATACTTAGCAAACATGCTTTCCGGCTTTTTGGTATTTCTGGTTTTCAGAAACTTCATTTCAACCACATCTGTGGTTTGCCCATTTTGCTTTACGAAACCAACTTGTAAAACAGTTGAAGCTTTGTTCATGATTTCAGTACCTAAATGCCCCCTTGCTTTTTCTGAACCAGGGTTTTCATGAATTACGCATAAAAACGAGCAATTGGACTGGTTAATCATCCGGTTCATCATATCAATTAACTGCAATGAGCCATCGGGACGGTTAAAATCTATAACGCAATCTGTAATTACGTCCAGAACAACCACTAAATGGCCGGGAATTTGATCACGCTTATGCTTGATAAATGATTCTAAAGCCTGAAAGCGATCCTGCCTTTCAATTTCAATAAGGCTTGTAAAGTGAAAGTTATCCGGCATGGATTGCCCCGATTGAATAAAAAAACCTGAAAGGTTGCAGATTTTTTGGATGGCTGCGGGTAGCTGGTAACTTAAATTACGTTCTGTATCAGCATACAAAACATCAATGGGTTTTTCCTGATTTCGCAGAAAACCAAGATGACTTGTTTGTATGCTATTCATAATGAAGCTGGCACAAATATTCTCAGCTACGCGACTTTTGTGAACGCCTGATTGGCCTTGGATTACCATAATAGAATTGGGATAAAAAATTTGGCAATCACCCTGAACTAACAAAGGTTCAGGTGCAATCAAACTACATTTTATTAATTCTTTTAAACTTTGCTCAACAGCCAACAATCTTGTCAAAGCTGTTGGTGTTTGAGTTTTCTCAAATACCGAATTCAAATCGGTATTTTTCTCAATTTGAATTACTTTTTGATTATCTTCGGGCTGCAAAACAGAAGATAATGGAAGGTGGGAGGTGCTCATAAATTGGGTCCCCCACTTTTCTTTTTATTGGTACGTAGGAATTGATCCATACCCTTATTGATTTCAGACCTTGTTTCCTGTTTTCCCTGCCTTAACCATTCATCTATCTGTGACTTTAAAAACCGGAGCTTTTTGCCGCCTTTGTGGAAGGGGATAATGCCTTGGTTTACCCAGGCATACACTGTGGGTTTGGCAGGCTTGTCGGGAAGGTAGTCGCAGAGTTCCTGAAGGTTGAACCAACGATCCGCATCCTGCGGATGGGTCTGAGAGACTGTGGGATTGTTTTTTAAACAGGCTGTAACTGTTTCAGCAATCAGATCCTGGAAGTCTGATTTGCTAAGCGATAATAAAATTGTTTCCATTGCTGTGAATTTTCAGCAGAATTAGAAACAACCATAAGGTTAACTTTCACAACCGGCCACTTTGTGAATGTTGTGAAAGTTGTGACTGTTATTGCTTATTAATATCAGCTTTTATTGCTGAAATTTCGGCTTCAAATAAGCCTTTAAATTCATTTGCTCTCTTATTATCCTTCCTCACTAAAGATGCTTCAAGGTTTAAACCAGGAAACTGGAGATTTAATAAGGAAGCAATTTTATCGTCACTTCTTGCTTCGCGGATAATGATATTTTTTAAATGCAGAGCCTTGTACCAGACAATAAAAATCCCTTTAAGAGGCTTGGGAAATAAAAGCCCTTCATCATCAATAGGTGGGTTATCACATAGGTATAATACTGATAAAAACTTTTTAAAGTGTTCGCGGAATTCAGGATTAAGAATTTCTTCAAGCTTTTGATTTTCTAAGTCGTTCTTTGGCTTTTTCTTATTTGTTTTTTCTATTTTTTCTTGGTCGTTGATTTTGCCGGTAACCTTTAAAAGGTCGCTTTTGAAAGCAAGCAATGACCCTTGTTTAAACATTACTGCATCATGAAGCAAGTCAACAAATTCAGTTGTAATCTGACCGTGCCGGTGTTTATCCACTATAAAGAAAGGATACATCAATAATTCAATATCTGCCATGTTTAAACGCCCTTCCCTGTATAATTCTTGCAACTCTGAGTATTTTGGCCAAAATGATTCATACTTGTCAATCAGGTTCTTAATCCTATTCAGCATGTTGGTTATTTGAAACTCGTTCAACATTATAGCTTCATTTAGCGCCTTTTCCTGGAGCCTTGTTATTTCTGCTTCATAATTGCTTTGCCGTTGATCGTATTGGTCAATACATAAGTAATGGGCTTTCTTAAATGGCAGGTTTGGCATTTCCTTAGTGTCGACTTCCTTTATATATCCACCATCATTAAAATATCGTTCAACAACTAAAACCTTCAGGCTTTGAACTTCTTCCAGGTATTGGTCGATAAAATGTATTGGATGGCTGACGGTTTCCATTTTTATTTCTTTATTCAGTTTTGATTTGCTTTCCAGAAATTTAATAAAATCTGCAACAAATAATTTTTCATTGTCCAACCAAATGTTGATGCTTGAAATGCCAACATCATTCTGCTTAATTATTTCAGAATATAACTTTTCCTGACGGAGGGTATGTTGCTGTTTAGAAACTTCAAATTCTAATGCGATCGCTTCGTCAAGTGAATATTGCTTAGTTAATTCGGGGGTATTAATTTGGGATAAGAGAAGTGTCGTAAGTTTTTGCAGATATTCACAAAAATCCTTTGTTTTAAATAATGTTCCTTTTGCTAGGCCTATATAAGAATTGATTGCGATTTCACCCTTAATGACTGGCCTTGATTTATAAAAGTCTTCTTTAATGGAACTAAAAAAAGGTAATTCGAAAGGGAATAGTTTTAACCATGATTCATAAACTGTTAGCAATTCGATTAAGTTGAATTTTTCATCCGTACTCTTGCTATTTGTTTTATTATCAATATATTTTTCTATTGTGATTCTCTTTTTTGCAGGTATAAATTTTTGAGTGTTCATCCATGCTTTTATATTATCAGTAAGCAATTGGAGACCCATTGGACTACCAAAGCCTGCAGGGAGTTGCCCCATACTCATCATCGCCAGTTCGATGTAGTCTGTAATGTTCTTATACCAATTTTCTTTTTTAATATTGATTTCAATACAAGCTTCTACATTGGCTAAGGTATTTAATAGTCTTACTGGAAAATCAGTGTATTTGCCCTTTTTGAACCATTTTTGATTTTTCAAAGGCTTGTGGAATTCGCAGCATTCGGGGAACTTTATCAGATAATTTACAGCACCATCAAAGATGGATTCATGGAATATACAACAATTGGGAAAACCAGGTGCCAAGGACAAGCCTGGAAACGGGGGTAGTTTATAAGGTTCAATTTCAAACATTGAACTGTCAATGGCAAATGGCTTGCCATTATTTTTGTAATCATCAAATGCCTTCTCAATGGCTTTTTGGTTTATGATGTTTATGACAGGGTTTATCTCCATTTTGGAAAGATTTATAATCAAATATAAATAAACCACTAAAAAATATAGCAATCATAGCCAACAAATAATCCACATGGTGCCTACTAAATTGATATTCAATTTTTTATGTCGTTTTAAAAGCGGTCAGCGCCTTCATCGTTTCTCTTTTTGTATCATCTTCAAATCCGGCGAGGTAATCCTGGGTGGTCTTCACATTGCTGTGGCCAATGGCTTCGCTGATAAAAGCAACACTGGCACCGCTGCGTTGCAGGATAGTTGCAAAAGAATGTCTTGCTGAATACGTAGTGGCGGGTTTACTCATTTCAAGATCTGCGGCAATTACCCTCATGTGGTCATTGATCAGGTGGGTAAGCTGCTGAATGAGTTGCCGCTGCCTTTCGACTGTTTGGCCGGGCAGCAGGATAGGAAAAATGTAATTTTTGGGTTCAGGCTCATTGCCCCAACGTTGTATGATGGTTCTTATTTCATCTGTCAGCACCACCCGGATTGGTTCAACTTCCCGTTTGGTCCTGACGGTTTTCGCCCGGATAAAGGCAATAACATCTCCCTGAATATTGGAATACTTTAAAAGGCAAAGATCTTTTACATTGATTCCATTACACAAGTACATAAATACCCATAAATCCCTGCACATCTCGGCATTGGAACCTTTTGGTAAGTTGTGGTAGTAGATTTTGCCAATGTCATCCAGTGTAAGCGCCTTTTTTATGTTTTTACCGGTGGGAATTTCATATTTGCGTTTACCGAAGGGGTAAAGGTCCTTGCTAAGCAGGCCATCTGCAATTACATTATTAATAATGGTACGAAGTGAGCGAAGGTAAATTCCAATGGTTGTAACGCTATTTCCCTTTTCTATCATCGATTTTTCATAAGCCCTAAGAAAGTCAGGGTTTACATCGGCGAACCGGGTTCCGGGAGCGAAAGTCAGTATACTTTTTTTTGCACAATCATAAGAAACAGCTGTTCCTATCCTTTCTTCTGCCCTTAATTGGTCCGAATATTCGGTGAAAGCTGCTTCAAGGGTGTCTTTGGCAGCACGGTTGGTGAGGTAGGCTTTTTCAAATCCTGCCCAGGTAAACAGGGGCAGATTTGCAATAATGGAAGCTGCTTTTTCTTCCAGGCTGTTCAATTTTAGCCTGATTTCTTTATAAGGAGTCCGGGGTTTTTCACCCATCACTTTTAGATAATCTGCCGGGGTAAGGGCATAAGGGGTAGGGTAATATTTCTTCTTCCGGTCGAAAGTTACCCTGATAGAAATCGCGCATTTACCATCCGATCTTGGATGGTAATGGTCTGTAAAGATGGCTGTGGTTGCAGAAGAGTTTGCCATGGATGTAATTTTGTGTCGGAACCATTCCGACACGGCTCCGACACAAATATAATTAAATTACCTGTAATATCCATAACTAACGATAAAAAAAAGCCTATAAAATGCAGTATTTATAGGCCTTTCAAGCGATTTAGTGATATTTATTTATTCTTTGATTATGGGCTATTTTATGACTCATAATCAGAGGGTCGCTGGTTCAAATCCGGCAGGATCCACTTAATAATCAAGCAGTTATGAAGAAACATTCATAGCTGCTTTTTTATTTAGCTGTAGTTTACATACAACTATTACTATTTGGGAAAAATGAAGGCATTTTTTTCAATGGCTCTTTGTAAAAATGTTTAAGCAGGGATGTGGAATCGGATTCAAATGAAATTTTACGGTGGTTTTTAAAAAAGAAGACCTGATAAATTTGGGTTCTTTACATCCACCTACTACTCCACCGTCAATTCCACAATCGTATCCACTTCATCAAATTTCATATTCCGTGTATAAATAAACGTCCCTTCCGGTATCTGTTTAAACTTTACTTCCTGTTTGCCATTGAACAAAATCGCCTTTTGAACTTTCTGCGTCAACCCGTCCACAAATATGTATCCATCCTGTTTGGGTGGGGTGAGTATGTGCATGTAAACAATCTTTCCTTTTTGGGTAAAACCACCCCAATCTTTTGGTGCAAGAAAACCACCGCGGGTGCCATAAATGGTAGCGCCGTTTTGTTGTAACCACGTACCCATTTTTTTGAGTGTGTCTGTAAATTCCGGCTGTATCATGCCATTGGGCATGGGCCCAACATTCAATAGGAAATTGGCATTATGTGCCGCTGCTTTTACCATGTATTGAATCAATGCTTTGGATGTTTTGTATTTGCGGTCGGTAATGTTGAAGCCCCAGCTATCATTCATGGTTTCACAGGTTTCAAGTGGAAGAGCAGAAACATCTGCCAATCCGAATCCAGTAGTATTTGAACCCGGCAGGTCTTTTTCAAAAGCCTGAAAATCTTCGCCGGGAATAATGGCCTGATGATGGTTATTGCTGATAAGGCACTGCGGTTGCAATTTATGGATGAGCTCATAAATTTCGTTGTAATGCCAATCCACTCTTGATTTGCCAGTCGCTTTATCTACCTGATCCCAATGCCCATCAAACCATATACCGGAAATTTCACCATAGTTGGTAAGCAGCTCGGTAAGTTGTGCCTTCATAAAACGGATATAGCTTTCCCAATCGCTTTTTTGTGTGCGGCCGGTGCCCTTGCCGTTATTGCCGGTTTCGTATTGGTAATCGCTGCGGTACCAATCGAGCAGCGAGTAGTAGAAATAAAGTTTGATACCCTGCTTATGGCATTCATCGGCCAATTGTTCTACAATATCTTTTCCGTAAGGCGTGTTGGTAATTTTCCAGTCGCTTTGTTGGGTATCCCAATTGCTGAATCCATCGTGGTGGCGGCTGATAAAGGTAATGTACTTCATGCCTGCCGCTTTTACCGTGGCTACCCATTCGGCGGCATTGAATTGCTGTGGATTAAAAAATTGTTGCAGCCGTTGATATTCAGGTACGTGAATATTGCGGGTGTTCATTACCCATTCGCCCGCACCCAATAAACTCGATGGTCCCCAATGGATAAACATACCGAATTTGTCATCCTGGAATGTGGTGCGCGCTGCTAAGTTGGATGCGGATGGGGTATAGGTTTGGGCCTGTAGCAAGCCGGTGATGCAAAGAAGGGCAATAATAATTGTTTGGATTTTTAAGCGCATAAAGATGAATTAAAATGAGAATGATATCCCGTTGTAAAAAAATGTAATGGAAAAATGAATGGCTATCGTTAGTAAAAAAATCTACCAGAAATTACGTAGTGTTTCACCATGTAGTTTATGAACTTGCAAATATTATTAATGGTTTAATATTTCCTTTGTCTGCGTCTTCCAGCGCTTTTAAGTATGCAACTCTTGCTTCACCCTTTTTTACCAGGTTTGCAGCGCCCCAGCTAAAAGGCTCATCTTTTTTAAACACCCTGTACATGAGCAAATCGGCCATTAAGCGGCTGTGTCTGCCATTACCAATGGCGAAACAATGTATGCTTACCAGCCGGTGTTTAAAGCGAATGGCAATTTCTTCCGTGCTGTACACCTTGTTTTGTACCCAATACATTCCATCATCGAGGAGGTTTTTTAATTCCATTGGAATCATCCATTTATCTACCCCAATGTTTTTATTGGTTTTACGAAATTCACCTGCCCATTTCCATACCTCCTGGTACATTTTACGATGTACTTCGCGCACGAATTTTTCTGAAAAAAACTTATCGAGCGTTATCCGGCGGCTCCAATACCAGGCCATTGCATTTTCAATATTTTGTTGTTCAAATTCATCCAGCTCGCCACGGGTTGCAATGGTGAAAATAAGCAGCCCATCCTTCTCATCTTCATCCAGTGGTGTTTGTCCATCTATATAATCTAAATCTAATCCCATAAGGCTTTAGGCATTTCGTTTTTTAGCATGATTGTCCTTTCTTCTATGGCTTTTTCAATGCGCTGCCGGCTGTTTTCCTGGTCTTCCAATTTCATGCTGTTGGAAGTTCGTAAAACAATCTGCGTGGCCAGTTGCTTTGCTTTACGTTCTATCAATGTTTCCAGTGAGCCATCGATGGGCACTAAGCCATATACCAACTGCATGTCGAGTGCTTTGGCAGCTTCGCGAAGCGATTTAATCGTGATGGAGCCGTCTTTTTCCCGTTGCTCGATTTCCTGAACACTTTGTTTGGTAATAGAAAGGCGAAGGCTTAATTGTTGCAGGCTCATACCCATCGCGGTGCGGACAGCTTTGATCCATCCGGTAGGTGGGGAAGCAACTTGTTGCAGCGTTGCAAAGGCCTGCATCTTGTTTTCTAACTGTTGTATTTGTAATGACTTTTTACCCATAATCGTAAGGTTATTACCTGACTAATAAAGCATAAAAGTAAGGTTATTGCCTGATAAAATTATAAGAATGTAAGGTTATTACCTGACCATATTTGTCTGATGTACCGGATAGGAAGTGAAAGCATTGCAAACGTATAACCCTATCAAAGATTCATGATGGTTTTCCTGGATCAAATTCCATTCTTACCAAATTCGCTATCACCCATTTCTAATTTCCACCATCTTTACTAAAAATATCAGCATCATGGAAGAATACAAAACAGTCAGCTACTCACAAACCACCATAACCGAACTCATGATTCCTTCCTATTCCAATTTCGGGGGCAAAATTCATGGTGGTATTATATTATCGCTTATGGATAAAGTGGCCTATGTATGTGCCGCAAAACATGCAGATGCGTATTGCGTAACGGCTTCCATTGATACCGTCGATTTCCTTGCACCGGTAGAAGTAGGAGAGTTGGTGTCACTATTAGCTTCCGTAAATTATGTGGGCAATTCTTCGCTTGTAATTGGGATTAAGGTAATATCGGAAAATGTAAAAACGCATCTGGTGAAGCACACCAATACGAGCTATTTTACCATGGTAGCCATGGATGACCATAATAAAGCAGTACAGGTTCCAGGGTTGGAGTTGCATTCCGAAATTGAAATCCGCAGGTTTGTGCATGCTTTTTACCGCAAACAAATGAAGAAGCATTACCGGCAGGAAGAGCAGATTATGAAGGACACGCAATCCATTGAAAAATATGTAGCCATTCTGAAAAATGAACGGTGCCGGTTAGGTCCGGAAATTACACTTTAAAAAGCTGGAAGGAAAATTGATGGTATGGGCAAAAAGATTGGGCCCCGCTTAATAACGGGGCCCTAACCAACATAAAACCTTTCATTGAGAAATCCTGCCTAATCTTTTATATCCTGTCTGTTATACTATTAGTGGCCTCCGGTGAATCGGGTGTAACATTTTTTGTTTTTAATTTTAAAATAAGAGGATAGGGGTAAAAAGATTGGGCCCCGCTTTATAACGGGGCCCTAACCAAAATAAAACCCTTCCTTGAGAAATCCTACCTAATCCTTTATATCCTGTCTGTTATACTATTAGTGGCCACCGGTGAATCGGGTGTAACATTTTTTATTTTTTATTTTAAAACAAGGGGTTATGGGTAAAAAGATTGGGCCCCGCTTAATAACGGGGCCCTAACCAAATAAAACATTTTCACTGAGAAATCCTACCTAATCTTTTAAATCCTGTCTGTTATATAATTAGTGGCCACAGGTGAATCTATTGTAACTATTTATGTAAAAGAATTTTTGAATATTTTTTTAAAATTTCATAAGCCATTGATAATGAATGCTTACTATTTTTATTTCGGTTGTTTTTTATAAAGCTTTTCCCCGGCTTCTACAGGCAGTTGCAGTTGGTTTTGGGGTGGGGGCAGCGGACAAGTAGCAAAAGATGTGAATGCGCAGGGTGGATTATAGGCCTTATTGAAGTCGAGCCAAACATCCGTAACCCCTTCTGCAGGCATGGGTGGCGAAAGAAAACGACCGGAACCATAGGTAGTAACATCGTTAGTTGGGTCGCCAAACACAATTAAGGGTATACCAGGTCCGTCTTCAATGGCATCGAGTTGATAGGCTTGCCCCCCGATGTTCACAAGGAATTTGCCCAGCGTTTTCATTTGGATCGTTTGTCCCAGCACATTTACAATGGGTATGGTGCGAAAACTCCAGCTTGGTTCGGGTACAAACCTTGCCTGTATCACCCAATCGGGTCTTGCTGGAAAACGATCTATTCCTTTAAAATCCTGGATAGCTGGTGAAGACAGATCACGGATTCTTACCCCTATTTTGGTGTCGCGTTTTATAATCGTCCAGCGAATAGTGGCATAGCTTAGTTTGGTGTCGTTGGTACCTTTTTCGCTCCATAATAGTTTTTTTTCCTTGATGGGTACACCATTATCCTGCATAGTTACGGCTGCATCGGGTGCATACCACACTTCATTATTTTCCCAAATCAGGCTGCCGGCCGATAGTGGAAATTTTCCTGCAGGAAAATGAATATTGGCATCCTTTCCGCTGCCGATGGAATTCATACCCGGCTTCAGCCATTCAAGTCCTGCAAGGTTCAGCCAGCCATTTTCAGCTTTCAGCTCGGCAATTCTTTGCCCGTCCCATTGTTGAATGGCTTTGGTGAGGCTGTCGGATGGTTGGGCAAAAAGGCTAAAGGAAAATAGCAGGCAGGTGAACATCCAAAGCAGATAGCGGTGTAAAAAAGGCTGATTACTGAAAATATACATAGTGAAGTGGAAGTGGTTTGCTGCAAATATGCCGGGAATTTCAGGAAAAAATGTTAAACGCTCAAAAGCAGCTTTGGCAAATACACCATTACCTTATGTATGAAGGGGTTTACAATTCAATTAATATCCAATGAATAAATTTTGCAAATCCCAACCTGATAAATATCACTGTACATCCAGCCATTTGCATGTATTTTTATCCCTATTCAGGCTGGTTACACCAAAGACTACAAACATGGAATTTATAGACTACTACAAAATATTAGAAATACCTAAGTCGGCAACGGAAGATGAAATAAAAAAAGCTTACCGAAAATTGGCAAGAAAATATCACCCCGACTTAAATCCGAACAACAAAGAAGCCGAAAAAAAATTTAAAGAAATTAATGAGGCAAATGAAGTATTAAGCGACCCTGAAAACCGGAAAAAGTATGATAGTTACGGCAAAGACTGGAAACAGGCGGATGCCTATGAACAAGCAAGAAGGCAACAAGGTCAATCTCGCCGCAGCAGTGGTCAGCAATATCAATCCGGTGAATATGGTGGTGATTTTTCTGAATTCTTTGAATCTATGTTTGGTGGGGGCGGAAGAAGAAGCAATCCATCAAGGTTCAGGGGACAGGATATTCAGGCCGAACTGCATCTGAAATTAACGGAAGTGTTTACCACCCATAAGCAAACCTTCAGCATAAATGGAAAGAACATACGGATTACTGTGCCTGCCGGTGTAGAAAATGGGCAGGTCATCAAATTGGCAGGTCATGGCGCACCCGGCGCAAATGGTGGCCCGCATGGCGATTTGTTCATTACTTTCTCTATTGAAAATAATACCAAATTCAAACGCGAAGGCAGCAACCTGTATGCTAATGTGGATCTCGATCTTTATACGGCTTTATTGGGTGGAGAAGTGCTGGTGGATACCTTCGACGGAAAAGTGAAATTGAAAGTAGCGCCTGAAACCCGTGCGGGAACCAATGTAAAACTAAAGGGAAAGGGATTCCCGGTATATAAAAAGGATGATCAATTCGGCGATTTAATTATTACCTATGGGGTAAATCTTCCTTCAAAGCTTTCCCACGAAGAGAAAGAATTGTTTTCAAAACTTAAAAAAATGAGAGATCATGGCAGCGAATAGTTTAATAAGCATTGAACAGGTATGTACGCAATATAAGGTGGATGATACCTTCATTCGTGCATTGAACGAACTTGGGCATATTCAGGTAATTGTTCAGCATAATGATCAGTATATTATTCGTGATCAATTGAAAGACCTGGAAAGCATGATTTATTTTTACACCGAACTGCAAATCAATATCGAAGGGATTGATGCCATTGCCAACCTATTAAAGCAAATCCGTGAATTGCAGGATGAATTAATGCTTACAAAAAATAAATTGAACCTTTTTGAAAATGCCTGAAACTCCGCATTCATGTTTTTTCATTGCGCTAATCCTAAACCATTGTTTTCATTAATGATTTATTATTTAAATGTAGTCCTGCTGCTGCAATTATTCGCCTATCCTG
Source organism: Chitinophagaceae bacterium (assembly GCA_041740575.1). GTDB lineage: Bacteria > Bacteroidota > Bacteroidia > Chitinophagales > Chitinophagaceae > Phnomibacter. The sequence continues at coordinate 15,126 of JBGSLS010000044.1, forward strand.
AAATTTATTAACTTCCAGTATTTTCCGCTTATCTTGTTTTTAAATTCTTAAGTTGCCATGTCAACCGAAAATGCTGATGAGGGTTTAAAACGAGTAATAGGGGTGCCGGGCCTTGCGCTTTCCATTGTGAACGGTGTTATTGGTTCGGGCATATTTGTGCTCCCAGCTTTGGTGGGTATTGCATTGGGTGGGTTTGGCGTATTCGGTTATATTTTCTGTAGTGTTATGCTCGTTTGTATTTTGCTTTGCTATGCCGAAGTTGGTAGCAAGGTAACTACAAGTGGTGGGTCTTATGCCTATATAGAAGCTGCTTTTGGCGATTTCCCCGGATTTGTAATGAACTGGTTATACTTTTTTGGATGGGGTATTTTGGGCAGTGCTGCCGTTATTAATATCATAGCGGATTCATTGGCGGTACTGTATCCTGCTTTTGCAAAACCACTGATGCGAGGTTTTTTATTTTTTATAATCATAGGTTTTGTAATGCTGGTTAATATTCGCGGTGCAAAACAAGGCATTGGGGTGGTGAAACTTATTACCATTATTAAGCTGCTTCCCATATTTGGCATTATTATTTTTGGTTTCTCACTCATAAAAGTAGAAAACCTGCATTGGGAACATGCACCATCCTTAAAAACTTTTGGAGATACCGCACTCCTATTATTTTTTGCTTTTTCCGGTTTTGAAACTTCACTTGGTTTGAGTGGTGAATTAGAAAATCCGAAACGAACCGTGCCATTGGGAATTTTTTTTGGAGGGTTGATGGTGCTGATCATTTACATGTTATTACAAATGGTAGTACAAGGAGTACTTGGTGTTGAAATCGCCAATGTTAAAGATGCACCGCTTGCAGCAGTAGCCGAAAAAATTGTCGGGCCTATCGGTACAACCATCCTGCTGTTTACTGCGGCCATTTCTTGTTTTGGAAATGTACATGCCGATATTTTGGCCACCCCGCGTTTATTATTTGCAGCAGCCAATGATGGCACTTTTCCCAGGTTCCTCGGAAAACTTCATTCTAAATTTGCTACACCCCATTGGGCCATTATAACCTATGGTACACTCATTTTTATTTTTGCCATTTCGGGTGGCTTTAAGCAGTTGGCAATTTTAGCAAGTGCCGCCATCCTGCTGATTTATCTCGCAGTAATTTTAGCAACGATTAAGTTAAGAAAAACGAAGACCGAAGCAGCAGAAGGAACCTTCAAAATACCCGGCGGGGTAACCATTCCTATCATTGGTATCATATCTATTATTTGGTTGCTCTCAAGATTGAGCAAGTGGGAAATGCTGTCCACTACTATTTTTATAGCTGCTGTTTGCTCAATTTATGTTGTTATGAAGTGGGTAAAAAATAAAGATGAAAAGGCTGTTGAACTTACAGATGTTCATATTAAATAAATAGGCACTTCATTATCACTTTTCGGGTAGTGTCCCCAATCTTTGTAAACTGATAATATTCAGTTTTTTTACTGACAGAAATCAATTGTGACCTGTACCTAAGTTGAACCATTCGGTAGCTTTACTCCTTATAAAAGAAAACTATTTATGTCCGCATTATTTTCTCCCTATACCCAACGTTCAGTTACTTACCGCAATCGCATTGGTGTATCGCCTATGTGCCAGTACAGCGCCACTGATGGTTTTGCCAACGATTGGCATTTGGTTCATTTAGGTGCCCGTGCAGCAGCCGGTGCCGGATTGGTAATCGTAGAAGCAACAGGTGTAAGCCCCGAAGCCCGCATTACACCCGGTTGCCTTGGCTTATGGAAAGATGAACAGATAGCACCCTTGCAGCGAATCGCGGCCTTTTTATCATCACAAGGCGCAGTGCCGGGCATTCAGCTTGCACATGCCGGCCGTAAGGCAAGTTGTACCCGGCCATGGGAAGGTGGCAAACCTATGGCGCCTCATGAACCCGAAGCATGGCAAACCATTGCGCCGTCTGCTACAGGCTACCGCGATACCGATCCGCTGCCATTTGCCATGGGCGAATTTGAAATAGAAAAACTCGTAAACGATTTTGTACGTGCAGCAGAAAGGGCATTAAAAGCAGGATTTAAACTGATTGAAATACATGCGGCACATGGTTACCTTTTACATCAGTTTTTATCGCCGCTTAGCAATATGCGTACCGATGCATACGGCGGAAGTTTTGAAAATAGAATCCGCATGCTTTGCACGGTGGTACGCGCCGTTCGTGTAGTATGGCCAACAGCATTACCGCTTTGGGTAAGGCTTTCCTGCACCGATTGGGTAGAAGGCGGATGGAGCATTGAAGAGAGTATTCAGCTTGCGTCAATCCTTGCACCGTTGGGCGTTGATTTAATCGACTGCAGCAGCGGGGGTAATTCTCCCTTACAAAAAATACCCGTTGGTCCTTGTTACCAGGTGCTGTTTGCAGAGCGCATTCGCAATGAGGCTAATATGCCAACGGCTGCAGTGGGCATGATAACTACGTCCACTGAATGTGATAGGATTATAAGCAACGGGCAAGCCGATATGGTTTTATTGGCCCGTGAATATTTACGTAACCCGGCTTTTGCACAACAGGCTGCAAAGGAGCTTGGTGTGGATTTGGAATGGCCGGTTCAATATGTAAGGGCAAAAGGATAAATGCGCAAGCAATATTCAGGTGTAAAAGGGAAAATAGAAAAAGGAAACTTTCATTTTCAGTCATCGTGCCGAACGTTTTCATGGCCTGTTTTCGGAATGCTGCATTTTAGACCTTATGATAAATTAAACTGTTATATTTATTAATTTTCCGCACGATTTACTCAATCAAAACGCAACTTTACCGCTGCATGATACCTGATGAAGGTGGTGTAAATGGCTAACTAAACTTTTCATTGCATTTATGAACGTACAGGAAGATAATAAGCTTGCCCAACGGCATACTGTTCATACCTTTTGCCGCATCTGCGAATCGCTCTGCGGACTCGAAGTAACCGTACAGGATAACAAAATAATTGAAGTAAAACCCGATGAGCAGCATGTAGCCACGCAGGGCTTCAGTTGTATTAAAGGTCTTAAGCAGCATGAAATGTACCGTTCGCCCGACAGGCTGCGCTACCCCATGAAAAAAAACGCTACCGGTTTTGAGCGGGTTTCCTGGAAAGATGCAACAAAAGATATAGGCGAACGTATTCAGAAAATTATTCATGAACATGGCCCCAATAGTGTGGCGATGTATGTAGGCACCGCAGCCGGATTCAGCGTGCTGCATCCTGTATTTGCACAAGGGTTTATGACTGGTTTGGGATCGCGCAGTTTATATTCATCATCCACGCAGGATTGCAGCAATAAATTCGCGGTATCACGCCATGTGTATGGCTTCCCATTCACGCTGCCTTTTCCCGATATCACACATACCAATTGCCTTATCATCGTTGGGGCTAATCCGGTCATTTCAAAATGGTCATTTTTACAGGTTCCCAATCCTATAAAAAAGTTGAAAGCCATAGAAGAAAGAGGGGGTAAAATATTTATTATCGACCCAAGAAGGACAGAAACTGCTAAAACGGCCGGTGAACATATTTTTATTCGTCCGGGTACCGATGTATTTTTCTATTTGTCTTTTCTACATGAATTAATAGCACTGGGCGGCATTGATAAAGCGAAGGTGGCACAATACATGACCGGGTATGAAGCGTTGGAAAAAGTAGTGGCAGACTGGCCGGCAAGCCGCACCGAAACCATCACCCATATCCCCGCAGAAAAGCTAAAGGAACTGGTTAGGGTTTATATGAATAGCAAGGGTGCTGCCTTGTACTGCTCTACCGGCGTAAATATGGGTGGAAACGGTGCTATGGCCTATTGGTTGCAGGAAGCCATTAATGCTGTTTCGGGCAATCTCGACCGCAAAGGCGGAACACTTGTAGGAAAGGGCATTATAGACTTTATCAAATTCGGGGCCAAAAAAGGATTGCTGATGCGGAACGACCGTTCGCGTATTGGTAACCTGCTATCGGTAAATGATGCCTTCCCGGGCGGCATCCTTGCCGATGAAATCCTTACACCCGGCAAGGGTCAGATTAAAGCCCTGATTGTTACCGGTGGAAATCCGCTGATTACCATGGCCAATGCTGAAAAACTAAGGGAAGCATTTCGAAAACTCGACCTGTTGGTATGCCTTGATATTTTGCCTGGGGAAACCTGCCAGGAAGCGCATTATCAATTGCCTTGTTCCGACCCGCTGCAGCGGCCCGATCTTCCTTTTATATTCCCGCTCATGCTGGGTCTGCAGGAAAAGCCTTACTTACAGGCCACCCAACCCGTAATTAAAATGGAAGCAGAGCAACGCGACGAAGCATCTATTTACATTGATCTGGCAAAAGCTTGTGGGAAGCCGCTTTTCGGCTCATTTTTCGCCCAATCTTTCTTCCAGGCCATTTCATCGTGGCGTAAGCTGGATAGTGGCCAAAAAGTCAGGGAAATACCACAACAATGGGTTTTAAACCTTTTGTTGAAATTATGCGGCCAAAAGAGTTACCGGAATCTGCTCAAATTCCCACATGGACAATTGCGTAAAAGCCATGAAGAAAACAGCTTCCTTGGCAAGCGCGTAGTTACTGAAGATGGAAAAATACATCTGGCACCGGAAGTGCTTTTGCAAATGATACCTAAGCTGGAAATTACTTTTGAGCAGGAGCAGAAAAGCCGGGGAAAGTTGAAACTGATTACCAAACGCGCGGTAACCACCCACAATTCATGGACACATAATCTGGAAAGAATGGTTGCCAACGGAAGAGATACCAACTATTTGTATATGCATCCTGCGGATGCAGAACTTCGAAAGCTCCGTGACCTTGACCTTGTGGATGTAGCATCAGCTACCGGTACGGTGCGGGTTTCACTAAAATTATTGGATGAGCTTATGCCCGGCACAGTGGCTTTGCCGCATGGATGGGGGCATCAGGCAGCCAGGGGATTATCCGTTGCCAGTAAAACGAAGGGGGTAAATGTAAACATACTTGCTGCGGATGGTCCGGAGAACCTTGAACCGGTATCGGGTATGGCACATCTTACGGGCATACCAGTGGAAGTAAGCCGGGCAAGGGGTAATAAGGCTGATAGCTGGTCGGGGAGGTAGCAAGAAGCTATTGTGGTGTTTAAACACCACAATAGCCGGACTAATACCTGCGGGCGAAACCCTGATGCGGTATAGCCTAATTCCTTGGGCCCTGTAAGATTATCATTCAATATTGGAAGGGCATTATCGCATCTTCTGGCAAGGCCTATAAATAATTTTTCAGCCAGTCCTGTACTTCTTTAAACCAATACCGGCTGTTCTCCGGTTTCAGTATCCAATGGTTCTCTTCCGGAAAAACGATCAGCCTGCTCGGTATTTTTAATCGTTGCATAAGGCCAAAGTTTTCAATGGAATTATTCAGTGGAACCCGGTAATCTTTTTCCCCAACCGTAATTAAAACAGGGGTTTTAAAGTTGGTTACAAAGCGAATGGGATTTTGGGCATCCCATGCGGCTTCTTTTTCCCATGGGCCGCCGCCATTCATTACTTCCCTTCCCCATAAATAATCTGAAGTAAGATATTGCGATTCGCTGTTAATCATTCCGGCGTGAGAAATAAGGCATTTATAACGCGTGGTGGATGCCTGCATCCAATTGGCCAAATGGCCGCCATAGGAAGCGCCTCCCGCAGCCTGTCTTGAAGCATCAATAAATGCAAAGCGTTTAATAGCATCATCAGCTGCTTCATTAATTTCTATGGCTGGTCCTTTTAGCGGATCACCGAGTATGTCCTGCGAAAATTTTTCACCATAACCGGTAGAGCCTGTGTAATCCGTAAGCACCAGTACATAACCTGGTGCAGCCAGCAGGTGATAGTTCCAGCGGTAGCCCCAGTTATTTTTCCAGGCGCCGGCTGGTCCGCCATGCATCACCACAAACAATGGATATTTTTTGGATGGATCGAACCCTGCGGGTTTCACTAGCATGCTTCTTATTTTTTTACCCCGGTTTGTCGTGGTCCAAAATTCTTCGGGCGCTTGCATATCGAGCACGGCCACAGCCGCATCGTTGAAATGTGTAAGAAAATTACCACTTGCATTGGTTGGTAGTACCCGTATAATTTCTGCCGGTCTCGATGCATTGTCATAAAGGCTAACAATGGTTTTTGCATCAGCCGAAGATGAAACGGCTGTGTAAGAACCCGGCATCCCAAGGTCCTGGTCAATCGTTCCTTTTACATAATCAACCACCATGATTTTATCATTCCCCTGGTTCTCTACACTCATGATGATTTTGCCCTGCTGTACCGTATAGTTGTTAACGGGTCTGTCAAGGTTGGGAACCATTACCGTTCGGTTACTCAACGAAGGCCAATCGAACCGGACGAGTTTTGAAAGGTTATAAACCTGACCATTGTTTTCGGCACCGGCAAGGCAAAAAAGATATTTTCCATCCGGTGAAAAAGCAGGATTTCCATAGGTAAAATTATCTTTTACCAGTTGTACGGCATCTCCGCCCTGCAAGGAAAGTTTATACAAGCGGGAGACTGCATCCCGGGTGGCCAATGAATCAAAATCTGTGGTTGCTGTAAATACCACTTCCTTTCCATCTGGGGCCCATTTAATATCACCTGAAAAAGAAAACCCTGTTTTTTTAGTAATGGAAACTTCACTAAAAATATCCTTAGGAACGAATCCCGGCGCAGTGGATTGAACAAATGGATGGGTTTGTTTTTCATCGAGCCATACATCCCACAGTCTTATGGGAAAAGTAGCGTACACCCTTGCATTGTATTTCAGGTCTTTCTTTTGCACTGCCATCTTTTTATTGGCCGAATCAGTAAACTGCCCCGGAAAAACTTTATTGGTAAAAAGAATCATTTTTCCATCGGGGCTCCATTGTGGCGAAGCAGCACCTATAGAAGTATTTGAAAACCGCTGTGCCTCGCCCCCTTCTACGATATTGAGCAGGTAAATTTGTACAGTTTCATCTTCATCCCGTTTAGCAGTAAATGAAATTTGCCTACTATCAGGGCTCCATTTATACCCGCTTTCCGCGCCCTTTCCGGATGTAATGCGTCTTGGCGCTGTTTGCCCGTCTGCAGCCACCATCCAAAGATCATTCACTACTTCTTTTTCATTGTAAGAAGGTTCGGTTACACTAAACACCACCCATTTTCCATCGGGACTAACCTCAGGTGAACCCACCCGTTTCATCATGGTCATCGCCTCATGGGTAATAGCTTTTTTGGTTTGAGCCCCAAGCAGGGTGGTGAGTAAAAGAAATGGCAAAACGAGGGATAAACTGCGCATATGATAATAAATTATGATGGGAAGATAGGGGAAAAACGGATGGGTTGTTTTCAAAGGCAATGGTCTTTGCTGCAGGTGTTGATTTTTTACCAACACTTCGATACCCGGCTAATGTCATAACCATTATGCATCATGTGTAGGCATAGTCGCAGGTATTAGTAATTCCCCAACAATATATCGTTTATAAAATTTCCTAAACCTTACAACGCAAAAACAATGTACTGATAGGGAAGCGATTTATCTTCCGTTTTAAACTGCGAAAACCCCGCCATTTTTAATTCTCTTGTTACATCATCGGCAGAAAGTTTCTCATCGGTAGGCGGGCCAATCGGCAAATCTTTTTTAAAGTAGTCGATAATAACCACATAGCCGGTTGACTTAAGTCCTGCTTTTATTTTCTTCAGGTAGTTTACACGGTCTTGCAGGTGGTGGTAGGTGTTTACGATTAATACAATATCCACTTCACGTTTATCCAGCATGGGGTTATCAGGTGGCAGTTTGCGGGTTTGTACCTGCTTTTTACTATAACCCCTTTTATCGCGAACGCTATCCACATAAGTAAGAAACCTTTCTTCAATATCTGCTGCGATGATGGTGGCACCTGAGTCCACCATCCTGAAAGTAAAGTAGCCGGTACCGCACCCGAGATCCATCACTTTTTTGCCTTTCAGTGGGCGAATAAGATCCATTAGTACTTCGGGTTTTTGCCACGAACTGCGGCTGGGTTTTTCCAGCGTTTTTACCATTTCTTCAAAGGATTGCTGATCCATTTGCGCATGTTGGGTAAATGCTACAAGGCCTGAGAAAGAAAAAATGACGGCAAATAAGTATCTTATCATAATGAATATGGATAGGTAAACAAATTGGGCGGCTAAGGTACCCCAAATAGTAAATAGCGTGTTCAATACATTTCACAATGTTTAGGTAACACGAATTTGAAGTATGGCCGGCCCCGTTAAATTTTCAACCCGTCAACTTGTAAACGAATCACCTATTCAACACCCAAAATCCAATAAAAAAACTAATTATCACTAATTTAGTGAAGATATTTTTTACCTTCCTGCTTTACCGCATTAACTTGCACCCAAATAAACTTTATTACATTGGAAAAGATATTTATCAGCGATTCCGGTCCCAAAGTATCACAGGCAATTTATGGTTTCTGGCGTTGGAGCAACCACCCCGAAGCCGATGAGAAAACCATGGAAACGATCGTCAATCTTAGTCTCGAACTGGGTATTAATGGATTCGATCATGCCGATCATTATGGAAACTACGAATGTGAATCAATGTTTGGCAGGGTGATGGCAAAGCGCAGTTTCAATCGCGAAGACATCGTTTTGTTTACCAAATGCGGCTTATGCATTCCCACTGAGGGAAAGAATAACTATCCCATCCGCCACCGTAATACATCCGCCGCACATATCATTGCATCGCTTGATAAATCGCTCCTTAACCTGAAAACCGATTATATCGATGTTTTTTTACTGGAAGGGCTCGACCCCATCAGTAACCTCGAAGAAACGGCGCTGGCACTTGAAAAGTTGAAAGCAGCGGGAAAAATCAGGAATGTGGGTGTTGCAAACTTTACCGTGTTTCAGCATCAGTTGCTAACGAGCTTTCTCCGCATACCATTGGTAACCAATCATGGTACGCTTAACCTGCTCAATACGCTGGCACTCGATAACGGGCAACTGGATTATAGCAAACAACGATATATGCGTACGCTCGCGTCAGAACCACTCGCAGGAGGCCGTATTGAAAATCCTATCGACCTGCAAGCGAAGCGCGTGCATGCTGCATTGGAAAGTCTTACGGAGAAATACAATGCTAATGTGGAAAGTCTTGCGGTTGCATGGATAAACAGGCTGGGCGCTATACCGTTGATTGGTACGCTAGAAGAAAACCGTATCCGGAATATAGCCGACTCTTTCCGCATTCAGCTTGAGCATGAAGACTGGTATAAGCTTTACGAAGCCGGCAAGGTATGGCCTGATTGATTCGATGATGTAAACGGAAATGCTGTTTACTTTGCTATTCAATTAATATCCCATTTATGTACCATCAGTATGTAAATTTTTTAGTAAAAAAATCAACCGGCAAAATGGCAATTGCCCTATTGATTGTTTACTTAATTTTCAATGCAGCCGTAATGGGTTGGGGGGCAAAAAAAATGAATTCCTTATCGGAAAAAGATGTACAGGTGCTCGATTTATGCCTTACAGGTTATTCGCCCACTGAAGTAAATACTTATCTATCGGCCTACACCCCGGAAGCAAGAAGTTTCGCTGCAAAATTTAATGCCATTGCCGACACTGCTTACCCCATATTGTACACCATAATGCTTTCAGTTGTGATTGCGTGGGTGTATAAAAGCAGGATTACACAAAATAAATCATTTGGCTACCTGTTGTTACTTCCAATACTGATGATGTTGCTTGATTTTTTAGAGAATTACCATATCATTACTTTGCTTCGGAACTTTCCAGAAATTACAGAAGAAATGGTAAAGGCAGGGTCAATGCTTACTGTGGCCAAATGGGGGATGTTTGGCATCGTTTTATTAGTAATTGTTTCGGGTATTTTTGTAAAAATCATTGCAAGTAAAAAAACTGTTTAGGATTTACTTGGGTAGATAGATTCCAATAGTTTTAAGGTGGTGTGTCGGGGCCCTACAGACCCCGGTTGGTTGAATCGGCCCTTTGGGCCTAGCATTACTACAAGGCCCAAAGGGCCGATTCAACTTTGCAAGGGGAGTAGCCCCTTGTATTCTTTCCTGTATTCTTTCGTCTATTCATTTCTCAAACTATCAGCCGGATTAGCTTTCGCCGCTTTAATGGCCTGAAAGCTAATAGTGGCAACAGCAAGCAACATTACGGTTAACCCTCCCGAAGCATACAGCCACCATTGTGGATGTATGCGGAAGCTAAATTGCTGCAGCCATTGCGAAGTTGCATACCAAGCCAAAGGAATGGCAATGAAAAGCGATAAGGCTACAAGACGCACAAAATCTTTTGAAATTAAAAAAGTAATTTGTGCAATACCCGCACCAAGTACTTTGCGGATGCCAATTTCCTTTACGCGCTGTTCTGTTGCAAAGACGGTAAGTCCAAATAATCCCATGCTCCCCACGATTAAGGTAAGCAGGCCAAAGAGCAACACAAGATCAGCAAGCCGCTTATCAGCCATATAGGTTTGTTGGATTGAATCGTCTAGAAAACGAATATCACATTGCGTGTCTTTATCCAACTTACGATAACTTTTTTCAATGGATGCAAGTGCCGAACTTATTTGGCTGCCATCTATCTTAACAAACATATTAAAGTAAAACTGATCGGGTTGATAGCGAAAAATAAAGGGTTCAATTCCGGAACTTAATGGTTTGAAATGGAAGTTTTTTACTACACCAATAATCACCCCGGGCATACCCCAAAAATTTAATTTTTTTCCGATGGCATTTTCAGGTGTAAAACCCATACGTTGCGTTGCGGCTTCGTTTACCAAATATTCCATCAGTACGGAATCAGGGTAATGCTTTATATCAAAATTTTTACCCTTGATAATCTCCATGCCAAGCGTAGGAATAAAATCATTATCAATATTGGATTGTGTTATTAGGAACTTATCATCCAGCGACATACCTTCCCATTCAACATAACCTGAGTTATCAACCTTTACGAGTGACATGGTTGCCGCAGTAGCGCTCGTAATGCTTTTTTGTTGCAAAAGGTCATTCTTGAATGTCAAAGATTTTTTACGAAGCTCTCCCTTAAGGTCTACCATTACGATACTATCCTTTGTAAATCCAAGATCCTTTTGCTGCATATATTTCAATTGGTTAAACATGACCACGGTACTCATCATAAGCCCGATACAAATCACAAATTGAATAACAACCAACCATTGCAGAAATGGCTTTTTTCCTTTCTCATGAGATATGCCACCCATTGCTTTTACTGGGTTAAAGGATGATAAAATCCATGCAGGATAAAAGCCTGCAAGACAACCAAGCAACAGCACGAATATAATAAGTGCAACCCAAAAGTTGGGATGTTGAAATTGAATGCTAAAAGCATTGGAAGTAAGATGACTGATGTATGGATTTGCTAACTGTATAAAAATGATGGCAATGAGTGCGCTTATAAAAGCCATGGCAACAGACTCGGTAAGGTATTGTCGTATAATCTGATTACGTGATGCACCATTTACCTTTCGCACACCTGTTTCCATACCACGACGGCTTGCACGGGCAGTTGATAAATTAATAAAGTTAAAAGCAGCAATAATGAGCAGTAGTGTGCCTACGCCTGCTAAAATTTTCACATACATAATGTTCCCGCGCGGTCCCCAATCGGTGCCAAAGTCGAAATCGGATAACAGGTATTGATCACGAAGCGGCTGTAGTTGCAACAGGGTTGTCGAATCTTCCTGGTAAAGAGACAGTCTTTTTTCAAGTACCTTGCTTAACGATGCCATATCTGTTCCCTGCTTCATCAGCAAATACGTATGGAAATTATTGCTGTTCCATTTATTGCTCCATTCATCTGTAGCAAATAATTGTGTAAGCGGTAGTAAAATATCAAATTGAATACTCGACGATAGCGGTGGATCTTTTACCACCCCTGCAATTGAAAAATCATACTGATCATTTAATCGAAGATTTTTGCCCAATAATTGCGGATCTGATGACCACCCTGTTCCAAAATATTTTATGGCAATTCTTTCTGTAATCACAATATCTTTTGGGTCGGTCAGGGCCGTTTGAATGTTTCCTTTGAGTAAAGTAAAATCGAAGATGTTGAATAGGCTGTTGTCCGTATATAATAAATTATTTTCTTCGAAGGCCCGTTCCGGAGTACGGATAAGCCCCGACCATTTACCCATGCGAACTGCATCTTCTATTTGAGGCAATTCTTTTTCAAGTGCCGGCGCCAATGGTCCGGGGGTTACGGCAATATTGGCAAGCGTACCTGCCTGGTTTTGCTTTTCAGTAATGCGGTAGATTCTTTCGCCCTTGCTATGAAAATCATCCATGCTTTTTTCATTCCACACATATAGGGCAATAATCATGCAACAGGCAATACCCAGGGCAAGCCCCAACATATTAATGGCTGAAAAAACTTTGTAACGAAGAATATTTCGAAGGGCAATTTTCAGGTTGAAAAGAAGCATGCGATAAAAGGTGATTGGTAAAATATAAAATGGAAATCGACAAGGGAAAACAATACAATGAAAAATTGGTTGTAAAAAAATGTATTAGAAGGTTCACTTTATATCCGGCGCAGGAGCAATAGTGGTTGCTGAAAGATGAAAGCATGTGTGTGTGGGTGTGTGATGCTAACCGCTTGCTTCCAGCGCCGGATGTAGTTTTTTTTTACCTTTGGTTCTAATGCAACTTTTTTGTAGTCCCAATTCCTGTTTATTTACAACGAAAAATCGTGCCAAAGTATGCAAAGCCTTTTCTGATAAGGGTTTCAGGTAATTTCGGCTCTAGGTAAAGTGTACGCTTTCGGTACAAAAACTGTACGCTTTTGGTACAAAGTATCGTGGTGAAAAGTGGTTAAAGTCCTTTTTATATCGATTAGAACACTAAGAAGAACCAATTTTATAATTGTTTTTTCACTTCAGCCAGCACATACCCGTTACTAAAATAGGCATACAGGTTTTTGCCGGGGCAGGTGGTTTGAGCACTATTGTCGCGGTGGGTAGAAAGAGTCTCAACAGGTATGTTATATTTCTTACTGCTCCATGCAATCAGTTTAATGAGCGATTGCAATTGTTGCGGTTGTACTTCCTGCACTTCGTAGTTGCCAAGGCAGCAAATGAGCAGGTGCCCGGCAGGGTCATATTCGGTATTGGTTTCGCCCACAGTAGTTACGGCACGCCCTTCGTAAATGGTGCCATCGGGTGCAATTAAAAAATGATAGGGAATATCGGCCCAGTTACGGTCGGGGCCCATACCCCACGCCTGTATGCGGTTAATTTTGCGTGCAGCATCATCGGAAAGCAACAGTTGTGTTCCCTCGTGATGTACGGTAATGCGCACCGGTGAGTGCTGTCGGTAGGGTTTGGGTTCCAGTGCACCCCATTGCTGCCGGCTTATGATGGTAATTTCAATTGATGATGTAGTAATTTTAGCCGCAGGCCTGCAACCGGCTACCAACAGCAGGAAAAAAAAGAATAAAAAGCGGCTCATAAAAAATGTTTTTTTAATTGTTTTCAGCCATGTCAACCGTTGGTGTGACGGTAATAGATTTAATTTAAATCCCACCCAAAATCTGCATCTGGTTATCTCTCCTTCTGTCATCTAACATCTGTCATCTCCCTCCTGTTATCTGTCATCTTCCTCCTTTCATTTCTTCCTGAATATCGCAAAAAACACTTCCGATCTTACGTCAAACCCTACCCGTTGGTAAACATTAATGGCACGGGTATTATCGGTTTTTACATGTAAAATGGGTGTACTGCCTTCAGAAAAAATCCGTTGGGCTACATATTCCGTTAGTAATGATGCATAACCCTTGCCGAGGTGAACAGAATCTGTGCAAATGGCACTGATTTCAGTATAGCCTGGTAACCGCAATCTTTCACCTGCCATGGCGGCTAGTTGCCCGTCTTCAAAGATGCCATAGTAGTTACCCATATCGATGGTGTGATCTAAAAAGGGACCGGGTTTTGTTTTGCCGGTAAGTTCCAGCATTTGTGGAATATGGTTATAGCCCAGTTTTTGAATGGAGGGTGCATTATCGGGAATGGTATATTCCACATGGCATTCCATTTGGTATAAGGGGCAGGTGAAAACCATTTCTAATGAAGGGGGTAACTCAACACTTTTAACCATCATAACCGAAAAAGGGCGGTTAGCGGGTAATTGTTGCAATAATGTTTCTACATCATTGTGGTCCCAATGCTCCATGCCCACAAAAGGGGAAACATTGGCCGGAAAATACTTCAGTACATCATCGCCTCTGTTGAAATGCCTTTGATGACTGCTTAAGGCTTGCCATACTGGATTATCCGGTGGATGTAGCATGCTATAAAGTTATGAAGTGTTGTAGCGATTAATTCAAAATAATGAATGTTGAATAAAGAATTATGAATACATGGTAGGTATGGTTAGGAATAAAATGTTGACACGAAGCTGATAAATGCTTGTCAACCTATCAACCATGCATTTCGGCAGACAGGCTCGTTAACTCGTCAACCTCTCAACTCAAAAACCTAATGCCCATGCCCCGCCATCGGATCAGCTCCTTTTTTAAATACATACTCACTATGCAGCAAATATGCACCTGAAATAACTACGATATCATTTTCTTTCAGTCCTTGTCGTATTTCAATGCGGTCATCGCTTTCCAATCCAGTGGTAACCATGATGCTTTTAAAGGTATTAGGTGCGGTTTCAATCCAAACGGTTGCGCCTTTGCCATCGCGTATCACTGCATCCACTGGCAGCGAAAGTGTATTTCGTTTCGGGCTTTTCAGTATCACATAAGCGGGCATACCTGGTCTGAGTTGCCCGTTGCTGTTGGGCAGTGTTATTCTTACCAGATTAATTCTTGAATCACTGTTTATTTCGGGATTCACAAATTCCAATTTACCGCTGAAAGTTTGATTACCCAGGTCGGGAAATTGTACCTGCGCGGCGCTATTCATGTTGATATCGGCCAATTGGGATGCATACACCTGCGCTTCGGCCCAAAGCGTTGACATGTCGGCAATGGTTAACAAGCTGCCACCTTCCATGGTATAATCACCTTCGTTTATGTTCAATGCAACCAGGGTGCCCGTTGCCGGGCTAAAAAAGCGTGTAAGTGATGAAGACTTACGTGTACTTGCCAGTTCCTTTACCTGTGCTTCGTTTATGCCCCATAGCAGCAGTTTGTTTTTAGCACTTTCTACCAGTTGGTTCATGTCTATGGACATACCATCCCTGAATGCTTTTTGCCTGTCAAGTGCCAGCAGGTATTCCTGTTTTGCATTGTTCAGTTCTTCGCTATATAATTCATACAGTGGTGCACCTGCAGGAATTTTATCGCCAATATTTTTATAGTATAATTTTTCAATTCTTCCCATAATTCTTGCACTAACTACACTCATTTTATTTTGGTCAAAATTGATGGTAGCCGGCAACACCCATTTATCACCAAGGCTTCCGTTGCGGATGGTATCTGTTTTAATATTACCGAGTTGCACTTGCTGATCGCTCAGTTGCAATTCATCTCTTTTTTCGCCCTTCTTTTTTTGCACCGGGGTAAGATCCATTTTACAAATGGGGCAGATGCCGGGTTTATATTCCACTACCTGCGGATCCATGGAGCAGGTATAGTACACATCGGGGTCCACAGCTACTTTGGATTTTTCATTGCAGGAAAGAAAAACTGTTGCAATTAAGAGAAATTGAAACAGATAACACAGATGAGTACAGATAGCTTTTAAGTTTGATGCATTATATCTGTGCAATTTGTGGCATCTGTGTCCCATATTAATCGTAGCTATTTCCATGTTTAATTTTTTACTTTGATGAAACTTTCGCTGTCCATTAAATACTGTGCATTGGTCGCTACTGAATCAGCAATTGCAAGGCCGCTTATTACCTGAATTAAATTTTTTGTTTGCATACCTGTTTCAATTTTTTGGGCACGAAAACCATCAGTGGTACGCACAAATACTATATTTCCTAATCCCAGCGACAATACGGCCTCCGTTGGTAGCCAGTTCCCATATTCGGCAGGACCAAAAATGGTTGCGCGTACCTGGCTGCCAACAGGTAGCTTAAGTGCTGAGTTGTCAAAATACACCCGTGTGGTAAGCGTTTTACTATCACTGGCATAAAAAGGCTCAATAAAACTAATGGTGGCACGAAAGTCTTTTTGCGGTGCCGTTTCAGGAACCACGCGCACCCGGTTTCCCACGCGGATGGTGCTTGCACTACTGCCGGGAATATTCAGTAAGGCCCTTGCCTTGTCGGGGTTGTATACATTGAAAATGCTTTGTCCTTTTTGCAGGTACATACCTTCTTTCAGGCTGAGCCCTTCTGTAGTAAGTTGCGGTGTATTGTTCATATCAACCGCTGGTTTTTTCATTCCGGTTTCACTATTGCCTGCATCATGAATATGGCCGCTGTAATTACTATACACAGCCATTTTCAAAATAGGCTTATTACTTTTCATTATTTGTTGCAACTGATTATTTGTAAGGCCAAGCAACATCAGTTTTTCTTTTGCTGCGTCAATCATAGGCCCGTTATCCGCATCGTTTGTTAGCAGGAATAAAAGATTCTGCTGTGCAGTAAGCAGTTCGGGACTGTAAATATCAAGTATGTGCTGTCCTTTGCTAATTTTTTGGTAGCGGTATTTTACATATAGCTTTTCAATGCGTCCTGCCACCCGCGATGAAATGCTTCCAACCTGCCGGGTATCATAAGCTATTCTTCCGTAAGCTTCTGTTTCAACTGCTTCATCACTTTGCATAAGGGTTGTAACGGGTATGGAAGAAATCACAAACATATTTGTTGGCTTGAGCAATGTTTCAAGGGTTGCATCATTGCTTTCATTATCTGATGTTTCTACTTTTACTAAATCCATTCCGCACTTAGGACAGCTACCGGGTTTATCGCTGAATACCGAGTCTTCAGGCATGGGGCAGGTGTACACATCATCTGTGCTGTGGTCGTGTATTTCTGTTTTCATTTTCACAAGGTCCATCCCGCATTTGGGACAACGTCCCGGCTTATCGCTGAATACCGAATCTTCCGGCATAGGACATGTGTATTGCATTTTTGAATCCTTTCCTTTCCATCGGGCTATTTGATCGGTCAATGTATTGCAACCTCCAAGTAAAACAATAACTATGCTTAGGAAAAGTACACTGCGGAAACTTTTTGTTATTTTGATAGAATTTTTCATCTCCAGCTCCTTAATTTTTTTCAATCAACCTTTCAATGGTTACCTGTAGTTTTAATGCATCACTCAATAATGCCAGGTATTCCATTTGCGTCATATTCAGTGTTTCCCATGCATCGTAAAGCATGAAAAGTTCTTCCGTATTTTGCTCATAGGCCAGTTGCATGCTCCTGTAGTTATTACGTAAAGCCGGTATAATATCGGTTTCATAAAGCTTGATTTGTTTTGCTTTCAAATCCAGCTCATTGCGCATGCCATAAGCCATACCACTGTATTCATTTACCAGCATCTCCTTTTGCGATTGCAGTGCATCCGCCTTCCATTTCAGGCTTTGTACATTGGCTTTATTCATTTTTGAAGCCCAGTTTACCATGGGTAATTTCACCATACCCATCAGGGTGTATTGCATTGGCTGTCCTCCAAATCCAATCATGTGGTCGTACCGTACACCAAATTGCGGCTTCAGGCTTAATCTTTCTGTTTCTTGTTTCAGGTAAGCCAGTTGAATATCATTATCAATCGCTTTCAGGTCGCTGCGGCTGTTATAAAAAAGGGTACTGTCAAATACCAACGATGTATAGCTGGTAAGCTGAAAAGTTGTATCAATATCAAATTCATTCAGCGGGCTTTTATTCATCAGTGCATTTAGCCGTATTCGCTTATCATGGATATCACTTTCGTACATCAGTTTCATACTCATCAGCTTGCCCAATGATGCTTTGGCTTTGTAATACGCACTCATTTTATCCAACCCGTTTTTATAGCGTAGCGTTGCATCTTTAATCATAAAATCGAGAATCGCTTCATTTTCGCTGATAACCGATTTTCTTTTTTCAAGTATAATCCATTCGTAATATAACAGTTTGGCGTCGCTTACCAATTCATTGATGGTTGCATTCTTTTTTTGCTTTTCGCTTCCGCTCATGGTTTTCATATAAGCCTCATCGGCATCCAGTTTTTTCTTATTGGGTACCATTTGTTCGGCGGAAAGCATGAAGCTGCCCATACCCGGCATATCGCCATCTTTTTTCCAAAGCGCCGGATTATACGGCGTCATAAACTGCCCGGCACCTACCTGTGGTGCCATCCAGCTTCGTGCCCCTTTGGCCGCTTCATCCATGGAGCGAATTTCGTTATCATACATTTTCACCACGGGGTTCGCCATTTTTATGCTATCCAATATGGCTTCCAGCTTCATGGTTTGTGCCTGTGCTGCCGAAGCGAGCATACATGCACTTAAGCCTATAAATACTTTATTCTGTAACATCGCTTAGTTCAATTTTTCCTTTGCGTTTCAGCTCACGTTCCTTTATCATTTCGAAAATGACCGGAGTAATGAGTAAAACATAAATGGTGGATGAAATAGTTCCGCCAATTAGCGGGATAGTTATGGGACGCATGATATCGCTGCCAACACCTGTGGCCCACAATATGGGTATTAAACCAAACAAACCAACCGATACGGTCATCAACTTTGGACGTAATCTTTTGGCTGCGCCTTCAATGACATATTCGCGAATTATTTTATTTGAAAGTGTGGCTTTATCATTACCATATTTGACTACCATGTTTTGCATGGCTTCGTTCAGGTAAATAGTCATCAGCATGGCTGTTTCAATAGCCATACCAAACAAGGCGATAAAACCAACTGCCACAGCAACAGAAAGATTTACACCATAGAAGTACACCATAAATACACCGCCAATCAATGCAAAGGGAACGGTGATCATAGTTACAAGTGCTTCTTTAAAAGAATGGTAGGTAAAATACAGCACCATGAAAATGATAACAATAACAATGGGCATGATCATTTTTAAAGTACGGCTTGCCCTGATCTGATTTTCCCATTGCCCGCTCCATTCCATAAAATAGCCTTTGGGTAATTTGGTAATCATCTCGTTGAGTTTTTTTTGTGCTTCTTCTACGGTACTGCCTAAGTCGCGTTCGCGTACATTGAATAAAACGGTTCCACGCAGCATGGCATTTTCCGAGTTTATCATGGGCGGGCCATCACTTAAACTTATATCAGCAACTGCTTCCAATGGAATGGGACCAAAGTCCATCGTTTGTACCTGTAACCGTTTTAGTGCCTGCAGGTTGTTGCGAAAATCCTGCCCGTAACGGGCGTTAACTGAAAAGCGCTGACGGCCTTCAATGGTTGTAGTGAGTTTCATGCCACCGAGCGCACTTTCTACTACTGTGTTTACATCATCCACCGTTAAGCCATATCGACCAATCTCTTCACGCTTAATGGCAATATCAATATACTTGCCGCCGGTAATAGGTTCAACGTACAAATCTTTTATTCCATCAATGCCTTCAAGTTGCTTTTTTATTATTTGGGCAAATACATAAATACTGTCGATTTCCTGACCATAAACCTTTATGCCCACATCGGTACGAATGCCTGTAGAGAGCATATTGATGCGGTTGATAATAGGCTGTGTCCATCCGTTGGTTACCCCCGGTATCTGCATTTTTGCATTCAATTCATTTATAATATCATTTTTTGTTTTCCCTTCACGCCATTCACTTTGCGGTTTCAGTAAAATAATGGTTTCTATCATGCTGATGGGCGAATTGTCTGTAGCGGTATTTGCACGGCCGGCCTTGCCTAATACATGCGATACTTCGGGCAGCGATCGAATGAGTTTATCCTGCACCTGTAATAAGCGCTTGGCTTCGGAATTGGAAACATCGGGTAGGGTTACCGGCATAAAAAGCAGCGAACCTTCATCGAGCGGCGGCATAAATTCGGTGCCCAACCGTGTAAGCATAATGCCACCTGCAACAAGTGCAATGATATTAATACCTATGATCGTTTTTCTCCATGTAAGACACCATTTCAATATAGGTGTATAGATTTTTTCGAGCACTGTTGTAATGGGGTTAGCACTTTCGGGTTTCAATTTTCCTTTTAATAAAAATGAAATGAGTACCGGCGTAAGTGTAATCGCTAAAATGGCATCTACGAGCAGGATAAAGGTTTTTGTCCATGCCAGCGGATGAAATAATTTTCCTTCCATACCGGTAAGTAAGAATACCGGCAGAAAAGATGCAATTACAATGATAGTAGAATAAAATACCCCGGGCCCTACCTGCTTAGATGAGCGCTCGATGATGCTCATCCGTTCTTCGGCACTCAGTGGATCTTTGTTTTTCTTAAAAATTGATTTCATAATTCGCTCCCTTTTGCGGAAGCATCCGCTTTTGCCATCTGTGCTTCACTTAAATGCCGGTAAGCATTCTCTACCATTACAATGCCATCATCTACTACTACACCTATTGCCAATGCGATGCCCGTTAGCGACATAATGTTCGATGAAATACCAAAGGCTTCAAGAAAGATGAAACCAACCGCAACAGAAATGGGCAATTGAATTAATATGATAAGTGCACTTCGCCAGTGAAACAAAAAGATGAGTACAATTACAGAAACAGCGATCATTTCTTCTATCAGTGTTCCGCGTACCGATGCAATGGCATCCTGTATTAAAGTACTTCTGTCGTACGATGTTTTAAAGGTTACACCTTCAGGTAAACCCTTCTCTACTTCTTTCATCTTTTCCTTTACGGCAGCAATCACTTTGTTTGCATTTTCGTTGTAGCGCATTACCACAATACCGCCAACTACTTCACCTTTACCATCCATATCGAAAATGCCAAGCCGCAAATCGCCACCCATTTGCACAGTACCTATGTCGCGCACCGTTACAGGTATGCCGTTGAACTGCGCAACTGCAATGCTTTCTACATCTTCTTTGTTTTCAATATAACCCAGCCCGCGAATGATATAGGCCATATCGGCCATTTCAAATTTGCGGCCGCCCACATCGTTATTGTTGGCTTTCACCTTGTTCATTACATCCATCAGCGAAAGATTATAAAACTGCAGTTTCACCGGGTCTATAATCAGTTGATATTGTTTTTCAAAACCACCGAAGGATGCTACTTCTGCTACACCGGGAACCGTTTGCAAAGCAAATTTTATATACCAGTCCTGCAGCGCGCGTTGTTCGCCAAGATCCATTTGGGGTGCATCAAGGTGATACCAGTAAATATGGCCTACACCGGTGCCATCCGGGCCAAGTGAAGGCGTAATACCCTGCGGCAATAAGCGCTGCGCAAAATTGAGACGTTCCAATACACGTGTGCGTGCCCAGTAAATATCTACATTGTCCTCAAAAATAACATACACAAAACTCATCCCGAACATGGATGAGCCACGTATGTTTTTAATTTTAGGAATGCCCTGTAAATTGCTTACCAGCGGATAGGTTATTTGGTCTTCTATTACCTGCGGGCTACGGCCCATCCATTCCGTAAAAACAATCACCTGGTTTTCGCTAACATCAGGTATAGCATCTATCGGGTTTTGGTTAACCGAGTAAATGCCCCATGCAAACATGCCTGCCGAAAGCAGCAGCACAATGAGCCGGTTTCGGAGTGCGAGCGCGATTAGTTTTTGAACCATTTTTTTCTAGTTGACAGTTGGCAGATGACAGTTGGCAGTTTGTAGTCAGAAGTTGCCGGATGCTAATGGCTAATTAATTACTTCTTCGACCGTTCCACAGGTAAGCATATCCGCACCGAAGTATGGATTTTTTACATCCTTCAACTCGCTGATCCAAAGCGCACCCTGGTTGTCGCGTGCCATAGGGCAATGATCGTGGTATAAAGTGCGTCCGCCGCCAAATGCTTTTACCAGTTCATATAATCCCATGCTCATTCCATAAAATTGTGTGCGTTGCGCGGCAATATCCGCAGCCTGTTTTTCTATGGCGCTTGATGCCGTTTTTAACCCGGTCTCAATACCATCGTATACTTTTTTCTGTTCTGCTGTAAGCAACGATTTGTCCAGGCCTTTTATGGCAGCACTTATTGATGAAGCGGCTTTGGATGCATCGGCAGCATTATCAGCAACCAACGCATTTTTCGTGTTAAGATAGCCATCCACGATGCTTGTTACAGAAGCCAGCACTTTGGCATCGAGATCGGAAAAAGATGCATTAATAGTCATAATTTCTTTTTCATCGCTCGCGGTAACGTGGTTTACAGTATCCGCAGGCGCAGTCATATCATGGCCTTCATGTTCATTGGTTTTAGCGGCATCACCACCGCAGGCAGTAAATAGAATAGCAGAAATGGCAAATGATGCCAGGATGATTTTTTTCATAGCTGAGATTTTTTTATTAAAAAGTAGAATGTTGAATACAATACCAGGTAAGGGTATAGGAAAATAAGACTAGCCCGGCAATAAGATTGCCCGGCTTAACACAAAAAGATAAATATCAAATTCGGAAGTTGCGGAATAACAGGTATGGTGGTTGCTGCGGACTTCGGGGGGGCGCATGGCTAACGGGTTGCACCTTGTCGCGGATAGCAATATATGCCGGTGGATTATAAACCGGGTAATCGAAAAGAATGTCGGTAAATGGCTGGTCAAAGTGAAAAACAGCACCTAAGGCATGTTGCTGATCCACCTGGATTTTTACATCTTCCTGTGTATCATCGCAGCAACCATTGTCTTCTTCACTGCTTTTTTCCATGCCACAAATGCCACAATGCCCGCTGTCTTCTTTCCACAATCCTGCACCGGCTAGCCTTCCCATGCAGTAATGCATATGTACGGTGGCGCCGGTTGTGGCTACCATGTACGTGAAGGCTAATATGGCGAAAAAAAGGCGAAGCATTTAGTCAGATGATGTACAAATGTATATTTAAGTAATTAAAATCTGATTGATTAGAAAGATATTTTGCATTTGGTATTGATAATCAAGCCATTGCTTTATCCATTTGCGAAAATCCGTGGTTATATTTTTACTGTTCTTAACCGCAAAGCATTCACAATAACTGAAACTGAGCTAAAACTCATTGCCAAAGCTGCAATCATAGGCGATAGTAAAATACCAAAAAACGGAAATAGTAAACCTGCTGCAAGAGGAATGCCCAAGGTGTTGTATATAAGTGCGAAAAACAGATTTTGCTTGATGTTCCTCATTACTGAGTGACTCAATTTTTGTGCTTTCACAATGCCTTGCAAATCACCCTTTATCAAGGTAATCATTGCACTTTCTATGGCTACGTCTGTTCCTGTGCCCATAGCGATACCTACATCACTTTTTGCCAAAGCCGGGGCATCATTTATTCCATCTCCCGCCATGGCTACCACCTTGCCCTGTTGTTGCAGTTTTTCCACTTCCTTCATTTTATCTTCGGGTAGCATACTAGCTTTAAAATCCGCCAATTTGAGTTCATCAGCAACCGCCTTAGCGGTATCGTGATTATCGCCTGTAAGCATAATTACATCAATGCCATTTTTTTGAAGTTCAGCAATCGCTTTGGCACTTGTGGGTTTTATTTTATCGCCAATAACAACATAACCTACTACTGCTTCGTCCACGGATAAATACGATACTGTTTTTCCTTGTTGCTGATATTTTTTAGCTTCTTCCTGCATTGCAGATGTTGTTTCGGCTTTTGCGTATTCCATCATTTTCGGATTACCCAGGGCAACTTTTTTGCCATTTATGGTAGCTTCAACACCTTTACCTGTAACGGCATTAAAATTCTCTGATTTTAAAATCACCGTATTTTGTTCTTTACCATATTTCACAGTGGCTTCAGCTAAGGGATGTTCACTATTGCTGTTTAATGACACTATAAATTGTAGCAATTCGCTTTCACTTAAATTATTATCGAAAGCACCAATTTTTTCTACGGCAGGTTTTCCTTCCGTAATGGTTCCTGTTTTATCAATGATTAAGGTATTTACCTTGTTTAATTTTTCCAGGGCCTCTGCATTTTTAATCAATACGCCATTTTGAGCACCTTTTCCAACGCCTACCATCACAGACATAGGCGTAGCCAACCCCAATGCACACGGACAAGCAATGATTAAAACGGCAATGGCGTTAACAAATGCAAATACATAAGCAGGTTCTGGCCCCCAAATAGCCCAAACGGCAAAAGTAACAAGTGATATAATCACTACAACCGGCACAAAATATCCTGAAACTTTATCGGCTAAATTTTGAATAGGGGCGCGACTTCTGCTGGCTTTATTCACCATATGAATGATTTGAGAAAGCAACGTATCGCTACCTACCTTTTCGGCTTTCATTAAAAAGGATTGATTGCCATTGATAGTGCCACTCGTTACTTTATCGCCGGTTGTTTTATTTACAGGAATGGGTTCGCCTGTAATCATAGATTCGTCAATGGTGGTTTCTCCTTCTGAAATGGAACCATCCACCGGAATTTTATCGCCTGGTTTTACTTTTAAAGTATCGTCCAATTCTATTTTATCAATGGTTACTTCAACTTCTTCACCATTCACTATTTTATAGGCTTTGTTGGGTGCTAATTTCAACAATTCTTTTACTGCCGAATTGGTTTTGCTATGGGCACGCGCTTCTAATAACTGCCCTAAAAGCACCAAGGTTAGGATTACGGTAGCTGCTTCAAAATAAACATGAACAGCACCTGCTTCTGTTTTAAACTGTGCTGGAAACACATCAGGAAAAAGCATTCCAAAAACGCTGAACAACCAAGCCACACCTGAACCAATTCCAATCAGTGTAAACATATTAAGATTCCACGTTATAATGCTTTTATAAGCACGCTCAAAAAACATCCATGTGGCATAAAACACAACCGGAATGGATAATGCAAACTGAACCCAATTCCAATATTTTTGTTCTAATATTTCATATAGTGGATTGTTGGATAACATTTCGCTCATTGCTATTAAGAAAATGGGTAATGTGAATGCCGCTGCAATCCAAAACTTTTTCAAGAGCTTTTTATACGTCTTTTCTTCTGCCGATTGATCGGCTTGCATAGGAACTAAATCCATGCCGCAAATAGGGCAAGCTCCCGGTTCTTCTTTAACCACTTCGGGGTGCATAGGGCAAGTCCATTGATCTGACGAATGGTTAGGTGTGTTTTGTTCTTCCACCAAATCCATTCCGCATACAGGGCAATCGCCTGCTTTGTCATAGGTTTTTTCACCTTCGCAATGCATAGGGCAATAAAACGTACCTGTACCATTTCCTTGCGTTTTCTCTTTCGTAGGTTTTGACTTATGTTGATGATCTCCCAATTGATGAATGCTATATTTTCCACCGTCATTTTTTAAAGCTTCCTGAAAAGTTTTCAATGGAATGTGTTTTTCCATTTCTATGGTGGCTTCTGCTTTTGCCAAATCCACAGTAGCTTTTGAAACATCTTCCATTTTGGAAAGAATGTCTTCTACGTGACCGCGACATCCGTTGCAAGTCATTCCGTGTACATGGTAGGTATGTTCCATAATAATACTTTATGCAAAACTCCGCTGCTTTAGCGTGTTGCATGTCATACAATTATGAATTCCTGTTATAAAATTGTCAGATTAGATTTTATCAAGCGGACTGCGCTTATATTCTTTAAGCTCCTTAAAAGCAGTAGGCGTAAGCCCGGTGGTTTTTTTAAATTGCTGTGAGAGATGCTGTACACTTGAATAGCCCAGTTCGTACGCTATTTCACTCAGGCTTTTCTCGTTATATATCAGCAGTTCCTTCACCTTCTCCGTGCGCTGCAAAATGGTATACCGCTCAATGGTAACGCCTTCTACTGAAGAAAATAAGGTGGTAAGATAATGATAGTCCAGACCAAGTGATTCTTCGAGATGTGCTGAAAGTTTCAGATTAAATTCATCTGCATCCTGACCATGAATAAGGGTGATGATGGTATTTTTTATTTTCTCTACTATTTGTGCTCGTTTGTCATCCAACATTTCAAAACCTAATTGCTCGAGAGAATGGCGAAGCGAATTCAACTGCTCAGACGTGGGCATAGAAGAGAGTTCAATCTGCCCGAGTTGTACGTTTTTGTAAGTAAAACCTGCTTGTTCAAGTTGCTGGCGTACTGCCATAATGCATCTATCGCAAACCATATTTTTAATATGTAGAATCATACCCGATAGTTTTATAGCAACAAGTTTTATTCCTTTTACTTCATGCGTTGGCCCAAAGATACTTTCCTGGGCTTGGTTTTCAATTGTACTCTTTGCCGGATAATGTATGATTGTAAATAAAACACCCCCACCATTTCCGGCAGGGGTGTTTTTTTAAAATGAACTTCTAATTATCTGATTACAGTCCAGCGAATGGTTTCTACCACTTCACCTTTACTATTACGGTACGTAACCAGGTAGTTGCCCGAAGCCATATTGTCTGTGCTAAGTGATACCTGCACATTGCCTGTATTGTTATTTACCCTGTACGATTTTAATACCTGCCCTGCTACATTACTAATGGTAATATTGGCGGCGCCACGTTCGCCATCTGTAATAACCAGTAATGCCCTTGTACCTGCAGTGGTTGGGTTAGGTTGAACAGATGTAATCATCAATGCGCTGTTAGCGCCAATCCGCACTACGTTGGAGTACTTAAAGCTGCCATCTTTATCCACCATTTTCAGGCGGTAATAATTATCACCTGTTTGCGGACGACCATCAAGGTAGCCATAGCTGCGGCTGCTATTGCTGTTGCCCGCGGCAGCCACTTCACCAATAGATGTATAAGATTGACCATCGCTGCTTCTTTCTACTACAAATTTAGCACTGTTGGCTTCCGATGCCGTTACCCAGTTGAGTTGGTTGCCACCGTTGGTACGGCGTCCGCTAAAGCTAAACAGGTTAACAGGTAAGGGTGAATTAATCATTGTTACTTCATTTGAAGTAACTGTTTTTTCAGCCACACATGCTTCATTGCTTGTCATCTCGCATTTGATTTTATCGCCCGGCGAAACGGTTCGCACCAATAAGTTACTGCCACTGTTTTGTACAGAAACATCGTTAACCATGAAATTGTAAACAGGGTTGCTGCCTCCACCCGTTGGAGTAGCTGTAAAACTAACGGAAGTAGGTTGGGTAATACCTGTTTGTGAAGCCAGCAGGTTAACGTTGGCCGAAGTGGGACGTACTTCCAATTCATATGAAGCAATAGAACTACAACTGCCAGTAGTACCTGTTATACTGTAGGAAGCTGTTTGTTGCGGATTTGCCAGTACGACAGCTCCGGTTGATGTATTAAGACCGGTAGATGGAGACCAACTGTAAGATGTTGCACCCGAAGCGGTTAGCGTTGCCATTTCGCCACGGCAAATGGGATTTTTGGATGTATTTACCGACACTACGGGACTTTGCGTTACTGTAACTACCGCTGAGTCAATCCTCACTTCCTGGCAACCACCACGTGTAAGCAGGTAAGCTTTGAAGGTACCACCTGCCGGATAAAGCGGAGATACCTGTGGTTGGTTATTAATTACCTGTGGCGCGGAAGCACCGGGGAACTGCCATTGTAAAATATCACCAAAAGTAGAACCCGCAGAAGTGAAGTTTACCGTATTTCCACTACAAATAGAGATGGTTTTCGGGCTGATGACCGATTTGGCTGGGTTGGGCGTTACGAAGGGATGTATATAAAGTGACATCCTTGTTGCCACCTGATATGGACCAGGTGTACCATATCTCGACCACTGCCCCAAAGAATTTTGGTTCCATGTGGGTGTGCCTATTGCTTCATCTGTTTCGCCAATATCAGTACTGAAAATATTTAGGGTATCTGATAAACCAAAAGAATCCCACGTTAAGCTAGAAAAATCAACACTTATAAAAAATTGTTTAAATTGTGGCAGGGTAATGCTTTGCGGAAAATCAACAAAGATTGCTTCGCCTGGTTTTTCCCTTACACTATTAATGATAGAAGAAAAAGGTAAAGATACCGAACCTAATTGCGCACCGGGCGAACCGCTGCTACCATCCAAAACTCTAATTACAATATTTTTACCATCAGGTACTAAAGAACCAGCCTTAGCAAAAAATATTGCAACTGAAGTTAATGTAGTATTGTTTGTATTAAAAAGGTTAAAGTACATTGCTTTTTGTCTGTCATTATTACCATTTGTTCCATTTACATTTCCGAAGGTTGCTGGGTTAAAGGTAAAATCCCTTACCGACCAATTATTGGGTTTTGGAAAATTCACAGTAAGACAGGTAGGTGGTGGGGTTACATTTACATAATTTGTCATTACTTTAGCATTCCCTCCAAAAGCATTTGAAACGGTTAATGTTACTGTGTATTGCCCCGTAGCATTGTAAACAATAGAAGGCGGGGTTTTACCATTAAAACTAGATGGACTACCGCCTGGAAACGACCATTGCCATGAAGTGGGGCTGTAACTGGACTGATCGGTAAAAACCACATTACTACCAGCAACTATAGCTGGATTCGTAGAAGTGAAGTCTGCAATGGGCGCCCGGTTAAGTGAACCTGAAACACATTCCATGGCTTTGGCTGCATTGATACGGCCAGCACCCAATTGCCCCGAAAAGCTTGGATTAATATCGCTTATATTATCAGCTGAACTATACATGCACTGAATAAGATCAGCATCTGGCATACCCGGATTTAAAAATTGCATAAGACCGAGCAAACCGGCGACTAAGGGTGAAGCCATACTTGTGCCTGAAAGATTTCCATAAGTACTACTGAGTGTGGTACTAAAAATATTAGAGCCGGGTGCACTAATTTTTACCCATGGGCCATAATTGGAAAAGCTGCTCTTGGTATCATTGGTGGTAGTAGATGCAACAGAAATAACACCTGGATAACCGGCGGGGTAAAAAATGGATGATACATTATCGTTTCCTGCTGCTGCAACTAAAATGCAACCCTTACTTAAGGCATAGTTTATCACATTTTCATTGGTAGTTGATGAACCATTTCCACCCCATGACATATTGATGATATTAGCCTTATTATTGGCTGCATACAAAATACCTGCATAGCCTGCCGTAATGCTGCTCGCACTTGTAGTGGCTTTTACACACATAATCTTGCAACTGAAACCAATTGATGATATGCCTATGGCATTATTGGTAGCAGCGCTTGCAATACCCGCCACATGTGTTCCATGGTCGTATGCGTCCGAAGGGGGGTCTACTGCATTACTATTTCCGGCAACATCCCATCCGTTAATATCATCAACAAAACCATTCCCATCGTCATCAATCCCATTAGCGGCAATTTCCCCGGGATTCACCCAAACATTTGGCGCCAAATCCTGGTGGTTACGTTCTACGGCATCATCTACAATAGCAATAATAATATTGCTTCCACTGCTCGCATAGTTCCAGGCAGATACTGCATTTATTTTATTCAAGTGCCACTGACCGGGTCGTTCAGGGTCATTTGGAGTGAGGAAAAGACGGTCCAACGGAATTTTTTCAACATACTCAACAAATGGGTCGTACTTAAGCGCATCAATCAATGCATCAACCAACGACGCGTTAGAAAATTCAAGTACGAGTGTACTGTTTAACTTTTCGCCTGCATCTATTTTGAATGCCCTTTCCAACCTGGTAATTCCAAATTTTTTATCAGGAATGTTCACAAATGGCAGGTTATTCGCATCAAAACGATAATTAGGAATCATCGCTTCCCCAGTCTTTGGATTGTAATAAGACTTCAACTTAACGTAAACACGACCGTCCTGATAATCCTTATAAACCGTTTGAGCGAAAACGGGCGATACGGCTATCACAAAAAAAGTCATTAAGAGTAAAACCTGCCTCATAAATAAGTATTGTTTTTTTGAAATGTTTTCTAATCCGGAAAAAGCAAAAAGGATTTACATCCTTAAAGGTTGCAAAATATTGAAAGAAAGTTTTAAAGTGTCAATTTGATTAACCTAAACAAATGATAAATCCTATAAATAGTCGGAAATACGCAAATCTTTCAGTTAGTTACGTCTAAATACTGTTTCAGGATTTCGGTTGTTTTTTGCGGATCAGCCTGCCCCTTGCTTCTTTTTTTTATCTCACCCACAAATAAACCTATCAGTCCTTTCTTCCCTTTTCGATATTCGATAACTTTTTCAGGCATGGCTTCCAGCACTTCTTTCACCCAGGTTTCCAGCATTCCGGCGTCGCTCTGCTGCAGCAGGTTAAGCGAACTGGCCAGGTTTACCGGATCGGCTTCAGTGTTTTCCAGCATGGCAGGAAAAAGCCGGGTGGCGGCTGTACTGAAATTTACTTTCCCACTTTCCACAAGCGTAATTAGTGCTGCCAGGTTTTTAGGTAAAATGGGGAAAGTACTTATATGCTTCCCGGTTTCGTTCATCCATTTTTTTACCGGCCCTACCATCCAGTTGGCAGCGGGTTTTGCATGCGATGTTTGCTGTAGCAGTAAATTAAAATAATCTGAGAACCCTTTTTCTTCGGCAAGTACACCGGCATCCTGCGCGGATAGTCCGGCATTTTCATAGGTTTTTACCTGTTCATGTGGTAGCATGGGCAACGATGCCTGCAATGCTTGTAATTTTTCTTCACTTACGGTAAAAGGCGGCAAATCGGGGCAGGGAAAGTAGCGGTAGTCATGTGCATTTTCCTTGTCGCGCTGTGCGGTGGTTATATCCTTTGCATCATCGTAGCCACGGGTTTGCTGTACAATTTCTTCGCCATTATCCAACATTTCACCCTGGCGCCTTATTTCCGCTTCAATGGCCTTGCGTACAAAGCGAATGCTGTTGATGTTTTTTATTTCCACCTTGGTACCCAGCGTTGTTACACCCATGGGCCGCAAACTGATGTTGGCATCACAACGCAGGCTGCCTTCTTCCATATTACCATCGCAAATGCCGAGCCAGCGTACGAGTTGCCGCAGTTCGGTTAAAAAAAAGGAAGCAGTTTCTGCATCGTGAATTACCGGTTCGGTTACCAGTTCCAGTAGTGGAACACCCGCACGGTTAAGGTCAATGCCAGTATGATTAGGGTCGGCATCGTGAATGCTTTTTCCTGCATCTTCTTCAAGATGAACATGGTGAATGGCTACACCGGCAATTTGCCCGCCCACAATAATGGGCACGTGTAATTGGGTGGTTTGGTAGCCTTTGGGCAGGTCGGGGTAAAAATAATGTTTGCGGTCGAACCAACCCCTGCGGGTAATTTGGCTACCAAGCGCGAGGCCTAATTGAATGGCACAATCCAGTGCCTGCTGATTCATTACCGGCAACGTACCGGGATGTGCAAGGCTAACCGGGGATACATGTGTATTGGGTGCGCCGCCGTATTGGGCACTATCGCTGCAAAATAATTTGGATTGGGTTTGCAGTTGAATATGCACTTCCAAACCTATAACGGGTTGATATTTCATGGAATTGCAAATGTAAATGATTAACGAACCTGCCCGTTGCCCCTTACCACCCATTTTTCGCATACCAGTTTTTCAAGGGCAAACGGACCGCGGGCATGTAATTTTTGCGTACTAATACCCATTTCGGCACCCAGTCCAAATTCGCCGCCATCGGTAAACCTTGTGCTTGCATTATGATAAACGGCGGCAGCATCTACTTCCCTAAGAAAATGCTCTGCAACGGCATCTTCTTCAGTAACAATAGCCTCGCTATGCCTGCTGCTGTATTGGGCAATATGGTCAAGTGCTTTCGCTAAACCATCTACCGTTTTAATGGAACAGTTCTGGCTCAGGTATTCGCGGCCAAAGTCTTCATCAGTTGCATGATGCAAATAGGGATAGCCGGCAGATTGCAAAATAGCAAATGCATCTTCATCGGCATACACTCCTTCCTGAAAAGGAATAAAACCCGGGATGAGCAGTGGTAAAAAATCTGCTGCAATTTTTTCATCTACCAGCACAGTATCGAGCGCGTTACAAACCGATGGCCGTTGTGTTTTTGCATTCACCACAATGGCCGCAGCCTTTTCTAAATCAGCTTTTTCGTGTACATAAGTATGGCAAACGCCCGCACCTGTTTCAATTGTAGGGACGGTGGCATTTCGACGTACAAAATCTATAAGCCCCTGGCTTCCTCGTGGTATAATGACATCTACGTACCTTGTTGCGGTAAGCAATTCACCTACGGCTTCGCGCTGCGATGGCAGTAAGGTTATTATCTCCTGTGGTAACCCGGTGTCCGTTAGCACCTGCTGCATGAGTTGGACAAGAATGGTATTTGAATGTTGTGCATCACTTCCGCCTTTAAGCACTACCGCATTGCCGCTGCGCAGGCAAAGTGCTGTAATGTCTACCGTAACATTCGGGCGTGCTTCGTAAATAGCGCCAACCACACCGATGGGCACTGTTATTTTTTCTATGTACAATCCATTTGGCCGTTGTATTTCACTCAGTTTTTTTCCGGCAGGATCGGGGAGGGTAGCAACCATCTCCGTTGCTGTGGCAATATCCTTCAGTCTTTCCGGGGTTAGTTTCAGCCGGTCGTAAAGCGGGTTTTCTTTATCGATTGCTGCGAGATCAAGGGCATTGGCTTCCAATATGGTATCAATATTTTTCAGCAGCATCGAAGCAATAGCTGAAGTTACTGATTTGCGTGAATCATCATCGAGCCTGTTGATGGCTTTAGCCGCTTTTTTGCAGGCAATTAATTGGGGGATTATTGAAAATATTTCTGACATTGATTAAATTTTTTTGTCCCATTTGTAGGCGCGCACGGCCGTGCGCGCCTACAAATGGCCCTACGTTAATGCTATATCATTCGCATGCGCCAACACCAACCCCTTGTTTTCCGGCACCATATCCACGGAATGTATTTTGGCACTTGCCATGGCAATCAACTGCCCTTCAGCGTTTTCTATTTCAATCATTTCGCCTTTTACAAAACTGCCGATAACATTTTTAACCCCTACGGCTAATAAACTTTTTCTGGCCAATACCGCTTTTGCAGCACCATCATCTACCACTACTGTACCATGGGTGTGACCGCTCAGCAACCAACGCTGTCTTGCATTCAGCGTACTTTTTTGCGGTGCAAAACGTGTACCCGTTTTACCGGCAAAAGCATCGGTAATACCATTTTTGGCACGTGCATTAAATATCACTGTTTCTATGCCCATACCTGTAGCCACGCGTGTATGGCTGAGTTTACTCGCCATTCCACCAAGTCCTTGCGCACTTTTTTCGGGTTTTACGAGGTCGAAAAGCCCGGAATCCACGTTAAGTACCTCGCGTATTACTTCTCCGGATGCATTTAAAAGTCCCGCCACTGATGAACCAATAAGCATTTTTTCGGCACCAAAAGCCACGGCAAGCAGGGTGGCAAGTTCATCGTTATCACTAAATCGTAATTCGCGGTCATTTACCACATCATTATCATTGGCAATAGGAATGATGCCATTTTTCCAAAGTTCTGTTATAGTTGCTTTGAGTTGTACAAAACGGTCGCGTTGGTTAAAATGGTTTTTTTCGAGCAGGCATTGCGCCACTGTGATGCCTTTTGTTGCAAAGTTTTTGGCGTATTGTGCCATCAGCAACGGGTTGCCAATAGCCGCCGCCGCCTTTTTTTGGTTTATAGTTCCCTTATATGCCGAAATAAAGGGCTTACCGCTACCAACCGCCCCGCTCGAAACCATAATAATCGGTCGGTTATCGGCTAGTTGCGCCACCTGCATGCAAATATGTTTCAGCAGCGGCTTGTTTATCAGCCCATCCGGCAAAGTGATGGCTGCCGTGCCCAATTTTATAACAATAGGTGCTTTCAAAGTGTAAATGCCGGTTGTTTGGTGGGTAAAGGTAGGCCTATAGAAAAATATTTTTCGTCATTTGGTGTTGGTGGCTATATTTGCAGCCCGAAAAGACGGAAATCCCAATAGGTTAAATTCCAAATTCCAAAAGGGTTTGTTGTTTAAAAATCAAAGATTTGGACTTTTGGAATTTCTTAATTTGGAATTTGCACAATTGGTGCGGTAGCTCAGTTGGTAGAGCAAAGGACTGAAAATCCTTGTGTCGCCGGTTCGATTCCGGCCCACACCACAAACATAAAACGCTGAAATGCTTATCTGATAAGGGTTTCAGCGTTTTTTTATTGTCCTAAAAATGCCAACCGTGGCGGATACCCTTTAAAATATAATAAAGGCTGGTATCATACACCTTTATTCTTCCTAAGAATTTTCGTCGAAATATGTATGTTTGAAAAAACAATGTCCTATGAAATACTTAATCCTTTTTTCTTTCTTTACTCTTTCCTGTTCTGCTCCAAAAATTATTCCTCTAAAAGGCAGCTATGTTACTCCTCCTTATGAAATTAAAACCGAAAAATCCTTCAATCTTGTTTGGGATCGACTTGTGGATTTGTTTGCACAAAATGGTTTATCCATCAAAATTATTGATCGCAGTAGTGGGCTAATCGTTGCCGGTTTTACAGAAATGGAAGTTACCTACGAAGATAAAAATGGTATTTTAAAAAATCCAAAAGCTTCATTGGTTACGAATGTGCTATACAATTGGGGGGCAAACAAATATGCACCATTATATAATATTGCAACTGGGGATTGGAATGTAAGGATAAAAGAAAGCGATTCTGGTACTTTAATAAATGTCAATGTGGTAAATGTGAAATACTACGACGCATTTACCAAAAATTACAAAATCGCAGATTGTAAATCAACTGGTGTGTTTGAGAAATTGATTTCAGACTATTTAATAAGGGACTAAGTTTTTTTTTTGATTGCCTTAGCTAATATCATCTTTAGCTGTTTTCAATAGTAAAAAAGTTGGGTAAATAGCGGTATTTATCTATTCCCCATCCGGCCAAATTACGCTTATTATTAGGTGCTCGGTGTCCGGGGTTCGGTGTTTGTTTCTTTCATTGATGCGGTCAATTTTTGCGCGGGTTGCCTGCCTGCTGTCCGGCGTTTCATCCATATCGCAAAAAATAAAGGTTTCCTGTGGCATCAGGGCTTCGATATTGGCCTGCCCGGTGGTAATGGCCTGCAATAGGTTTATTTTGGCTTGCCTTGTCATAATATAGGGTCGTTATCGGGGTGGGATAATTGGGTAACAAAAAAAATAAGGTATGGGCGCGCATGCTTACGCTCATTTAGCTGGGTTGTAGTCAAACTTTGCCCGGTAAGTTCGTTTATGAAGATATCCGGCTTTTTGGCTGTCCAAAATTCCCAAACGGTACCCATCAGCGGGGCAATGGTACCGCGCCCATCCTGTATGGCCTGCAATGCTTTTATTTTGTCTGATCGTGTCATCGTTGTTTAAGCTTAGATTTTTTGCGTATAACTCTCTCTCTTCTGCTTTCGAAGTCATGTGTCCATCCTATAAGCGTAGCAGTATCCATAAGGTTAAGGCACTCATCGAATAATTTTTGCTTTTCAAGGTAGATTAGATATTGATGAATTGGATAATTACCCATATTGTCTTCCAATGAATTGTTTACTCCTAAAAATAATTCCTTATGATTTTTCAAACTGAAATTTACAGCTTTTTCCAATAGGTCAATCCCTGCTTTACCATCTAAAAATAGCTTATAAACTATTTTTGAATAAGTATTTAAAAAGAAATAGGTATCCGACCAAAATAAGTCAATAAGAGTCTTTCTTGTTAGGAAATTCATAGTGCTAACGTGACTATGATTTTCGTCTACTACTAAGCCTTTTTTTAATCTGAATTCATCATAATATAATGCGCGTTCCCGCATCGAATTCTGTATATTATTCCATTTATAATTCCATTCAGTTTTTTCTGTATAGGATTCAAGGCTATAAGTTATGAATTTAGAAAAAACTAAGTTGCAAAGTTCAATGTCAAAAATAACAAGTAGATTTCGAAGTACACCAATAGGGCCAATATTTTGTTGAACTTCATCTTTGTTAAATAATTCATTGTATAAAGAATATAAATCCTCAGTTTTAAGCACTTTCAATATATCATTTTGCTTTTCAATAGGGATACTTTCCCAAAAATCCCATAACCCATAAACTTTAATTGCTCCCATAATTATTTGCTTAGAGTAATTATAAAAATTAGTTTAATGCCTACTGTTAAATCCATCAATAATTTAATCTAATCGCTAATCTGTCAATCAGTCAAAATTAGTTTGCTTAGAAATGGCCTGTAGGGTGGGTAAAACAATTCGCATCAATTTTTTAAACATATTTATTTTCTCTTAATGCTCCAAAACTTGTCAAATCTTTACAATTTCATCCCTATGTCCTGCTGTAAGTTTGCCAATCCAATTGATTAAATCTTTGGTTCTTTTGTTGGATATTCCTATTGGCTGATCGTTTGGATTCATTGAATCC
Organism: Chitinophagaceae bacterium; assembly: GCA_041740575.1. GTDB lineage: Bacteria > Bacteroidota > Bacteroidia > Chitinophagales > Chitinophagaceae > Phnomibacter. The sequence goes on from JBGSLS010000044.1 coordinate 51,422, forward strand.
TTTATTGAGTTGAATCTTTTGAAAAGTTAGGTCATTTTTAATTTTTTACATCCTGCTAAGATTGTAAAATGTAATTTTAAAAATATAGGAAAGTACGGTAATGATCTTTTAGCAATTATATGTCTTATTAAACTGCATTACTTTTAAATAGATTTATTACCAGGCCCAACAGTTTTTATGATTTCAATAATCTTATTGGGTACTTCTCCATCATTTTCTCCACTGGAATATCCAGTTTGCTGGTTTGAGAATATTGTTTGTGTGGTTTGGAGTAATACTGCATTTTTTGTTTGTTCATCATTTGATGCTGCTATAAAAGCTTCGAATGTTTGCAATGAATTCTGCCGGTGTTTATTAAGAATACTGTTGTGCTTGTGTGCACGAAAGTTCTTTGTACAAATTGATATTGCATAGAATAAAACTGCCAAAATAACGATTTTGGTTATGCTAAATTGAATGTTGGCAAATGAGTTGCCGGGAACTTCTTTAACCCAATCAAATAATTTGATGCTTAAATAACTAGTGCCTATTAAAATTATAATTGTGGCAATTAACCAAATTCTAGATTGGGTTGAGTGATATTTTGATTCATTTTCGAAAACAATAGCATATTGTTTCACAGCAGTTGCGCCGGATGCTCTTTTTATAGCCTCTAAGTTATTTTCCGCTTCTATTTTTATAGCATCAATTTGTCCTGATTTTTCATTCAATGAATAAATTAACTGCTCGGATTTATTGATTTGCAAATCATGATCCAGGAATTCTAAAGCAACAATGAAATCAAAGTAACTTGAATAATAAGGGTCAAATGTGTTTTTAAAATTAATCACTAGCATTTTTTCTTCCATCATTCGAATTAGCATTACTTAAATTGAACTTTTTAATCCTTTCGATTGCATCAAAAATCTTGTTTAAATCGGTTTGATATTCTTTTAAAATTCTGGTTGAAACTCCAAAAATGTTCTTCCCTTCAGCACTCCTGATATATTCGAAAAGATTTTTTAAAAGTGGTTCTAATTCTTCAAAATTTGCATCCCCCAATTTTTCCTTTCTAACTATATCCTTTTGTATATCCAGATTAAGGATAACATTATGTAGCCGTTCAATATCTTCAATTAGTCTCTTGCGTTCATCAGTCAATTCCATATTTCAAAAATTTTAAGGGTTGGTTTTTACTATTTGTGCAGAGGTTATTTTAACAATTTTTAATTTTTCTCCATTGTTACTTATCCAAAACTTATTCTTTGCATCAATTTTACATATATGAAGTTTGGAATTTTTTTTATCCAAAGCATTTTCCAAAATGCAGAGAAGAAAACCTTTTTGCTTCAAGCTCTTTTGATATTCATTTGGAGTTAAAATCACTGAACCAAGCGATGCCGATAGGCCTTTAACTTCCAATAATAATTTTTGATTTTCCTTTTTTGCTTCAAGATCCCAACCAAATTTTTTCTGATGAACATATTCAACATCATATCCCATTGCTTTAAAATATTCTTCAGTTGCATCCATGGCAGCTATTTCAACCTGCTTTCTGATCTCAGCATCCATCTGCCAACCGGAGCCCTTACCGCCTGTCAACTTAAAATTACCAAGATATTTATTTGGTGATGCCTTAAATTGGAAGAATTCCTTTAGGTATTCTTTTGCATTATAATACTCCATAACGTACCAGGCATTGGTTTGCCCTGGTCCATCTTCAGGAATTTCAAAACTTCTCTGAGGAATATTTAGAAGTGTTCCATTTTCCAAATTGGTTGTTGCCAGGTACCAGGGATGTTTTAGTCTCTGATTTTGATTTAAGGTTTGACAGGAGCGATAAAGCTTTGCCTTATCGTACCAACCCACAACAAATTGCCCCCCTAAATGTGGGTTTTTTGCAAAAAATACCACTGTTACATCATCAATTACTTCATCTGATTTTTTGGCACCTAGCCTTTCAATTCTTAGATTGTTTCCTTTCCTTATTCTGGCAAATCCATAATACTTTGAACCCACCGGAAAAAAGTTTGCCACTTCCATTCCATCTTTATTATCCGCAACATATGAGCCTGCTCCGGTTGGTTCATCGATTTCAGTTACACCTTTATAATCGATCATCCATGCCGTCCTTAGGAATATTATGGGCTTCATTATTCTCTTATTTTAAAAATTGGTATTAGGAAAATGACCATTAAGATTTGGATTTCGTTATTCCTGGGTTTAATTCAACAATGCTAAGGCTTCATCTTCATCCCTTTTACTCCAATAAAGTATAGATGAACCTTTATTGCTTAAAGCTTCCACCAGTTCTTTTTTGGGTTCCTTGGCCATGTCGTTAATAATGGCAATACTTTCAACTTGTTTTCTGCTTTGTTTTGCCCTTGCTTCTTTTACGTCGGCCCAGCCGTATAAAAAATTAACAATCGGACCCTGCAGCAGATTGGGAAAGGTTTTTATTAGTATTTCCTTTTTAAGTGTTGCTATCTGAAAATCGAAATTAAACTCAAGCCCAGAAATCCCTCTCGCAATAAAATTGGGGGTATGAACAATGTTATGCGAAACAAAATAGGCTTCCACATCTTCCCAAAACAAATTGGTTACATGTGGTTTGCTCAGCACATACAAATCATTGGTTTCGCTGATGGCCTGCAACAAGTTCAATTTCTTCTGTGGAAATGATTTTGCCGTTGCGGTGGTTATAAGCTCATTCTTTTCAAGTTGAATACCATAAACAGCAAGGATATGGTCTAGCAATTCTTTTTTTCTACCCGGCCGGTTAAATTCAACACCGTAAGTTTTGAGTGTATTTAAAGTATATCCATCATCGCTTAACACAATTTTATCACCATCCATCCTTGCATAAATTTCAATGGCATCATTCTGATTATCTAGCATGGGCGTAGAAATGGAAACCCAATCCGTACCCGTTTTTTCGTTGATGAAAGTATTTTTCCTAAGGAAGGAGATGTATTCGTTTATATATGGTTCAATCCAATTCATAAAAGGGGAATTTCAAAATTTATCTTAGTTTCAAGGGCTATCATTAGCCTGAATGCTAAAATAGCATCTAAAACCGATTGTTGGCTTGTAATTTCTTTTACAGGGAAACTATTTCCAAGAGGTCGTGCCCACGCCTGAGGTTTATATCCTTCAATATTCAGGTGAATATGGGGCTGAGTATACTCTAACCAAGTACCTGCGGTGGTTATTAAATCTTCAGGCACATGGTTATTTATTTCAGTCGGCTGAAGGTGCCTTCCGCTATAATCTATTCGTATTAAATCAGTTACAGTTCCTCTTTCCATAAAATGAAGGGTTAATTTTAAAAGGGTTTTCCCACTCTGCTGAATATTCCAAAGGAACCGCCATTCACTTTTTTCAATTGCAAGCATTTCCAACCTTTTATTGATGGGTGTTTGCGTGTTAATCTTTATTTCTGATAGCAGCCTATCCTTGGCATCACAAACTTTTTTGGGCATTACAATCAGGTCGTGGATTTCGTCGGGGGTGAGCATTAGGTATTATTTGTTTTAAGATTCATTGACATAAGGGGTTTTAAAATCAAATTTAATAATGATTGTAATTGTTGATTTGTTGAAGCCAATGTGCCGAAAGGCTTTCTTTTTTAATCTCCATGCCGCGCGATTTTAACAGCTGGATTTGTTCTTCAATGTTGGTAACGGCTTTGTTGTACTCCATATTCAACGAAAATTAAGGGCTAAATACGAATATAGAAATTTCTGAAAAGTTGACCTGTAAAATGGGAAGTATAAGGTTGAAATACCAATGTTTATAAAAGCAAAAGACGCACCCTGGGACGCTGTTCTTATGGGTAGCGTGGTGCTTACTGTTATTGCAAAAGTAGCCTTTTATTTTTTCTATTCTGAAAAATTTTTATTTCCAGATTTTCCCACGAAACCCGGTTGCCGGAAACTATGAGCCGAATAAACAGCCTAATCGGCTCATGGTAAGGTATAGGTTTTTGACTGTAGGAAACTATACGTCTCTTACGTTTGCCTTCAATCAAAACACAATTTTGCACATTCCGCATTGCAATTTAAGCGATGTTTTCATCAGCCTAATTTCACTTGACAAAAATTTTACCCTATGTTTTCAGCAATTGAAATTCATTTTTAACCCCAAAATATACATTTCAATATACTTGCATTTACCCTTCATAATGGTTAACTTTAGAAGTCAGCTTCATCTCAAAAACAACCATTATGAATAAGTTATTTACGATGGCCGCTTTCGCGGTTTTTTCAAGTGTTGTATCCTTCGGCCAAATTACCCAAATCAATGCAAATAATAGCCTTGAAGTAGTAGCACCTTTAAATGGTGTGAAATCCATTTTTTCATCGGCTACCCAACAAACGCTTTGGGTAAGCGAAGGAACCCTGGCATCTACTATCCAACTGAGCCCAACCATCTTATTTGTTGAATCAGGCGGACTGGTAAACGGTAAGTTATTGTTTACCGGACAAACCGCTGCAACCGGTGAAGAATTGTATATTACCGACGGAACGCCCGGCGGAACCGTTTTAGTGAAAGATATTTTTCCGGGGCCCAATAGTTCTAAACCTGCCGATTTTGTTTGGATGAACGGATTTTGGTATTTCAGTGCGGAAACTGATTTGGAAGGCCGTGAATTGTGGCGTACCAACGGTACCGAAGGTGGTACAACATTTATAAAAGATATCAATACAGGAACCGGAAGCAGCAATGGCGATAATCAATACGATCCTATTGTGAATGGTAATTATTTTTTATTTGCTGCAAAAGGTGTGTCCGGAGGGTTGGAACTTTGGAAATCGGATGGTACCACGGGTGGAACTATGTTGCTCAAGGATATTAATCCGGGGGCTGACAGTTCAAGCCCTTCGGAATTTTACCTGTTTAATAACCTGGTACTTTTTACGGCCAAAACGGCAGCGAATGGTCGCGAGTTTTGGCGTTCGGATGGCACACCCGATGGCACTTTTATGCTAAAGGATATTCATGTTGGCCCTGGCAGTTCGGCTGAAATTGAATTATTTCCTGGTTTTTCATTCCCCATTCTATCCGGCTATTTCATATTTCAGGGACGGGTCTATTTTCAGGCTACAGATGGAACCAACAATGGTAATGTGTATGGCACAGATGGATCAACACTCAACACCACCCTGCTTAAAACTGTCATTTCAGGTCCATCTTTCCCGTTTATTTTATTAATGGATGCCGTAAAACTTTCTGATCGGTTTATATTTCCGGTAGCGGATGATGCGGTGGGTGCTTCCCTTTGGCAGTCCAATGGCACCACAGGTGGTACGACGGTTTTCAAATCGTTTGATCTTCCTCCAGGCGGACAGGTTCCGTTTATTATGATTGATTTTAATGCTTACATGTCAGGATATACCCAAAATCTGTTCCAGGGGAACAAATTCTTTTTTGCTGCGGCTACCGTTACTGAAGGTTATGAACTTTGGATTTCGGATGGCACCCTTCCGGGCACCCATCTTGTAAAAGATATTAATCCGGGTGATAAGGATGGATTAGGTTCCATATCCTATATCCATACTTCTGATGCGCTTTATTTCGCTGCCGGAAACGAAGTAATCGGTAACGAATTGTGGCGTACAGATGGAACAGATGTGGGCACTACACTGGTAAAAGATATACGCCTGAATAACCCCGATTCCGACCCGGAAATGATGATTATCAATAATGGAAAGGTGTTTTTTGGCGCCAATGATGGCGTTACACCTTCTGAAACCGATCTTTTTGTACTCGATGGCATTTTTTCACCCCTGCCTTCCAAATTGGCTACTTTTACCGTAACCGAAGCCGGTCCGGATGCCCTTTTGCAATGGCAAACTTTGCAGGAAGTAAACACAAGTCATTTTATCCTTCAGCGTAGTACAGATGCTATTCGCTTTCAGGATATAGGAACCATAAATGCAGCCGGTAATTCTAATGCCCCGCTTAGTTATCGTTATACCGATGTAAAAGTCGTAATGCCACCGGGTGGTACTTTGTACTATCGTTTGGTAACGAGTGATAAAGAGGGTAAAAAGGATTATAGCAAAGTGGTAACTTTTTCGCGGAATACAGGATTATGGAATGCATCGTTGCTAGGCAATGCAAACAACGGCGTGGTAAATGTGGTGTTAACCGGGGTAAAAGACGGTGTTCAGATTCAGATCTATGATGTATCGGGAAGACAGTTGTTTAACCAGAAATTTGGTAGTTCGCAGTCAACGATTGCAATACCTGTGCAAGGATTGTCCAAAGGGGTTTATACAATTTCTGTTTTGAATGGTAAAGAATTGAAAACGATACGGTTTGTGAAGTAGAACGTTTAAATGGATAGGCGCTGTACATTCTTTCCTGATGGGGAATGGTAATAAATAAAAAGCCCGCCGAAACCGACGAGCTTTCATTTTAACACCCCACCCTTTAACACCAATATTTTTATCCGATTGAAGTAATATATCAATCGGATGGTAAAAATATGCTTCGTTTAAGCATAGTTCAAACTGATAATTACAATAGGGTTATTGATTTGGTCTATAGCTTTGGCCTATGAATTTGCAGCAATTGGAATACATCGTAGCCGTTGATATGCACCGGCATTTTGTAAAAGCTGCTCAAAGTTGTTTTGTTACACAGGCAACTTTAAGCGGCATGATACGCAAGCTCGAAGATGAACTCGGCGCACGCATTTTCGACCGGAGCAAACAGCCTGTAGTGCCTACCGATGTGGGTAAATCTATCATAGAACAGGCGCGGGTGGTACTACGCGAATCGAAACGAATGGAAGAATTGGTGCAGGTGCAAAAGGGCTTGTTATCGGGGCATTTACGGTTGGGCATTATTCCTACATTGGCGCCTTACCTGCTGCCACTTTTTTTACCGGTATTTGCTACTGATTTTCCGCAAGTGCAGTTAAGCGTAGTAGAATTGAATACAGATAGCATTATACGCCAACTTGAAGCACAGCAACTCGATGCCGCCATTCTTGCTACGCCACTTAAGCAACCAACGCTTAACGAACAGCCACTTTTTTATGAGCAATTTGTGGTATATGCTGCGCCGGGCAGTAATCTTATGCGTAAAAAATATGTACTTGCTTCTGATATAGACATACACAAACTTTGGTTGCTTGAAGAAGGGCATTGCCTCCGAAACCAGGTGCTTGATTTGTGCGAATTGAAACGGAAAGATATTGAGCCGCATCAATTGGATTATGAAGCGGGCAGTATTGAAACATTAAAAAAACTGGTTCGTATAAATGATGGTATTACCATTATTCCCGAGCTTGCTTTGCAGGATTTAGGCGAAGCGGAAATGGAGCAAATCCGTTTCTTTAAACCGCCCGTTCCGGTACGCGAAATTAGTATAGTAACCTATCGGCACTTTATCAAAGAACGATTAGTGGCAGTAGTAAAAGAAACTATTTTGAAATCGCTTCCTTCAACGATAAGTACGAAACCGGTTAAAAGCCAGGTGACAGTGGAGTTGGTGTAGCAAATTAGCAAATTAGCAAATTTGATAATTAGCTAATTTTGTCTGTATTTAATTATCACATTATCACATTATCGAATTATCACATTATCAAATTATCACATTGAATTACCTTGCCCACGCATATTTCTCCTACAACGAACCGGCTACCATGGTAGGTAATCTCATCAGCGATTTTATTAAGGGTAAAAAACAATTCGATTATCCGGTAGATATTCAGAAAGGAATTCGATTACATCGGGCCATTGATACGTTTACCGATGCACACCCGGCAGTTGCTGAAGCCAAGCAGGTATTTCGCCCTCATTACCGATTGTATGCAGGGGCATTTGTAGATGTTTCCTTTGATTATTTTATTGCCAATGATCAAAATTTATTTCCAACGGAGCACGACTTGTCGCAGTTTGCCCAAAGTGCTTATGAAAACATGCGGCAGCATGAAGAGTGGATACCCGGCGTAGCAAAAGTATATTTTGAACGGATGCAACAACAAAACTGGTTATTCAATTATCGTACTGTATGGGGTATTCAAAAAAGCTTTGGTGGTATAGTGTATCGCAGTGCACATTTGAGTGACAGTAAAACAGCCGCCGCACTGTTTGAAGAGCATTTTTATAAGCTGAAGGAACAGTACGATTTATTTATTCCTGCGCTAAAGCAAATGGTGGATAATTACACTTCATCATAACACGAAACGCCTTCAGTGTCGCCGCTGTTGCGCCTGCCTGCGGCAAAGGCAGGTCTTTTCGACCAACAGCTCCTGGATATTAAATGTGTAGAAACTAATAGATGCGAATGCGTAGCGTGTGTTGTTGGTGAAAAATCTACCTGTCGGAAGACAGGCACCAACAACGTCTGCAAAAGTTGAATCTATGTTGCCGGCTTATTTAGCCAATACCTTCTTCCATTCCACATCATTCATTTTTACCGGGTATTTTTTCTTTAAACGGGCCATCCAGGCATCTTCAAGCACCTGCTGATAATCGCCGGCAACAAAACCACGTGCTTCATCAAAACTGCGTTGCATGCCTGTTTGCCCTTTGGCGAGTACAAAGGCAAAACTATAGCTGCCGTCTGTTTCATTTCGTTCCGGGGCGGTGCATTGACCGATGGAGAAATGGGTTGCTGCACCATTTGGCAGGAGGTTGATTTCGTAACGCCCACTATCTGCAAATAAGCTTCCATCATACAGATCATTCAAACTGCGCCAATCCGCACTACGTTGGGATAGCTTACTGCATGCTTCGGCAGCAATAGTTGAGTCGGAAGACGTAACCATAATGGCCGTAATATTTTCACCCCACATGTATTTTTCTTTGTGGGTATCATAGTATTTTTTTAGGCCAATCGTATCTGCTGTTGCCTTGCTCCATACGTTGCGCTCCATGGCTTCAAACAGCAGGTTGGCATCTTTAAATTCTTTGAACTGTGCTGCAAAAACTGCATCCACTTCATCGAGATGTGCCGGAAGATAATCGGCCGCTTTGCTTAATAAAAATTCATCATACGCCTTCGTTATATCAGCTCCCTTTGCAAGATTGCCCGACATGCTTTTCACCCTTGCAAACGCAATCCAGTCGCTTAGTGTAAAGGGTTGTTTGGTAAATGAAAACAAAGGCGATTTTTCAGTAAGTCCGGTGGCAGTGGTGTTGCCATTTACCAACAGGCTGTCGGTGAAACGCTGTAAGTTTTTTATTGGGATAGCTGGCGATTTATAACCAATGGCGGGTAATTGTTTGCGCAAATAATTTTCGCGCGCTTTTTCCATTTTCCCATCTGCTGTAAGTTGTTGCAAAATGTTTGCCCTTGCGGCAGCATCATCTTTGGAAGGTGGGGGAATTTTAGCTTCGAGTTGTAAAATATGCCATCCCATACTTGTTTGCACCGGCAGGGAAACATCGCCGGGTTTTTGCAAAGCATAGGCTGCTTTTTCAAAGACAGGATCAAATGTGCCAATACCAAAAGCAGGTAATACACCGCCAGATTGATTGGAACTGCGGTCCTGACTGAATTGGGCAACAAGCTGTGAGAAGTTGCCACCATTTTTTAATAATTGGTAAACCGAATCGGCAAGCTTTGCCCTTTGTTTTCGGTCTGCATCGGTAAGCGATGGTAAATCTGCAATCAGTATCTGTGCTACTTCTACTTTTCCTGTCGCAGGTCTTACTTCACGTTTGCTAAAAATGTGTACACCTTCCGAACCTTTTATGGGAGCTGTATATCCGCCTTTGGGCAAAGCATAAACCGCCGTTTCGTAATCATAAGGTATTACCATGGCCGTCATCCAACCGGCAATGCCTTTGCTGTTTTTTAATGAAGGGTCCGTTGCAAATTGTTGTGCCATTTCGCCCCATGCCTTCCCGGCTTTAAGCTGTGTATATGCTTGTTGTGCCTGTGCAAGAGCAGCGGCCGTATCATTGCCATAAGCAATGTAAATATGTCCCAGCAATACATCCTGTTGCATACGCGAAATACTTTCATCCACCATAGCATTGGCGCCTGCTTTTTCGTTGATATAGCTTTCGGCTAGTTGTACTTTATAACCCAGTAATTCATTTTTTTGGGAGGATAAGGTATCCAGCCGCATATCGTAGGCATCCTGCACTTTAAGCACATAATTAATGTACAAAGGCAGGTATTCTTCCATGGCTTTTTTACGGTCGCCTTCGCCGGGGTTTTTATTAAAAGCCCTTACAAATCCCGCACTGCTTGCCTGTTTGGTTCCATATGTAAATAAGGTTTGTGCTGAACTTACCAAACTATGCAGCGTCAGGGTAGTAATGGTTAGTAATGGAAAAAGCGTTTTATGTTTCATATTTACGAACTCAGGGAAAGCATTAAAATAGAAAGTTTATTTTACGGGCTGTTTTAATTTTTGATCCAGTACATTATTCAAATCTTCGAGCCCCAGGTTTTTGGCTACAATTCTTTTATCCTTATCGAGCAGAAAAAGGGTAGGCGTACTACGCATATCGTATAGCTGTCTGAAATTAGCTTGTTTCGCTTTTTCTTCTGCATCGCGCAAGGCTTTGGTTTGGTGTACATGTACCCATCCCTTGCCTGTTTTACGGATAAATGTTTTCCATTCGTTTACCGCTTCTTCATTTACCATTACCGCATATACCTGTACATTTTTGCCTTTCCACGAACCGTTGTAAAGACTATCGAGTTTTGGCATGTCTTCGCGGCACTTGCCACAGTTAGGGTCCCAAAAACTAATGACGGTATATTCACTTTTCAGATCGTACAGTTTGCGTGTTTTTCCCAGCGTATCCACAAGTGCCATATCGTAAGCAGGTGCGCCCAATTGGTTGGCCATTACCATATAGGCCCTTTCGGTAATGGTTTTTCTTTGGTTTTCATTCAGCCAGCTCGTTGCGGGATTATTGTTGGCTACATAGCGCTCATATGCGTGTAAAAACACTTTATCCTGTCCCATTATTTTGGGGTACATATAGTTGTCGATAAAATAGCCAATCAGGTAGCGCGACATTTCCTTATCGTTTCTTCCGAGTGCCATCATCCAGTTCATTTCATAAATCAGGCTATCGCTATCAGGCACCACCCAATTATTCAGGTAGGCTTTTAGTTTGTTTTCAAAAATAGGGGTACGTACCAGCCGGCCATCCATAAAATCGAAATTATCCCAATAATGGTCCTTGCCATACCGGTACTGTGCCATACTGTCTGCCCTTGTTTTGGGGTTTTGCAACGCAACCGGCAAAGGAACTTCCTGCATGGTTTTAAACAACAGTGCGAGCATACTTTCAGGTTGATTTTTTAATACGTCGAGCCGGTAATCGTTGATGGCATTCATGTTATCATCAATCGTTTTCTGAAAAGCTTTTTTGGCAGCTGCATCCGTGGTGGCTTCCATTTGTTTGCGTGCTTCTTCGGCCTGCTGTGCTTTTGGCCCAATAAACCGGGTGTAAGCCATAAACTGATCATTTTCTGCACTTCCTGTAAATTTCAGGCTTTGGTCAGGTTGCAGGGTATCCATGTAAATGCCAAACTGCTGATCTTCGGGCATGAGCAATTCAAACAAAATGGTTTTTTGCGGCGATGCCATAATGTAAATACCCTGTGGCAGCAGCGAATCGGCGGTAAAAACGCCCTTGCTGTTGGCATCAAGAAAGGCGCTATCTGCCAATCCCTTAATGCCGCCATAGTAATATGCCAGGGAAATCCATTGGTTTTGGTAGGGCTTCACCTGAATATCCATTTTAAAGCTCTGCGCCTGTGTGCTTTTAACCGTGGTTAAAAGCAAGGCCGCCATTACGGTGGTAAGAATGATCCTGTTTTTCATTGTTTGCAGTACAAAAAATTGAGGCTGTAAAATTAGGTGAAACGGATTAGCCTAAAGACGGTGGATTGTTAAAGATACTTCCTTCCCCTATCTTCACCGTACGATGAAGCTACTCTCCAACCTATTAGCTGTCCTATTGCTTTGCCTGTTTTTTACCGGCAATGCGCAGCAGGTCATTCGGATCAATCAATTGGGCTATACGCCTTTTGGCATAAAAAACGCAGTATGGGGCAGCAAGCAAACGGCTGTGCCACAAAGTTTCCAATTAATACAATCAGGCACAGGGAAGGTGGTAAAGGAATGGCCTATTACCCAACCATTTGGCGCTTACGGCCCATTTGCCGCTACTGCACAACTTGTTTTTACAGAAATAGTTGAACCCGGTACCTACCGCTTAAAAGCCGGCGATGCCATTTCCCCCGCATTCCGCATTGGCCATGATGTGTACAAAGGCGCCGCCGATTTTTGCCTGCGCTATATGCGGAAGCAGCGGAGTGGTTTCAATCCTTCGCTAAAGGATAGCTGCCATACACAGGATGGTTATACGCTGTATGGTCCCATGCCCGATAGTACGCGGGTGGATGTATCAGGTGGGTGGCATGATGCAAGTGATTACCTGCAATATGTTACTACGAGCGCCAATGCAACTTACCAATTGCTGGCTGCCTGGCGCGATTTCCCCGGGGTGTTCAGCGATAAGCATGTTGCCAATGGCTTGCCGGGCACCAATGGATGGCCCGATATAGCCGACGAAGCGCGGTGGGGACTGGAATGGCTGGCTAAAATGCACCCCACCAAAGATGTTATGTTTCACCAATTGGCCGACGACCGCGACCACCTGAGTATGCGCAGGCCGGCGCTCGATAGCCAATATGGGAAGGGCTTTGAGCGCCCCGTATATTTTGTAACCGGTGCGCCGCAGGGCAGTGTAAAGTATAAAAACCGCAGTACAGGATCGGCCAATATTGCGGGGAAATTCAGCAGTGCCTTTTCGCTGGGTTACCGGCTGTTTGAAAAAAGGGAAGGACAGTTTGCCTTAAGGCTGCGCGAGCGGGCGTTAAATGCCTATAACTGGGGTTTTGCCGATACGGGTGTATGCCAAACCGCGCCAAACCGCGCGCCTTATTTTTACGAAGAGCAAAACTGGAGCGATGATATGGAACTTGCGGCAAGCCTGATGCTGCAGGTAACCGAAAATAAACGCTATGCCACCGATGCTTTTCGTTTTGCCCAAAACGAAACAGTTACGCCATGGATGGGTGCGGATACAGCGCGACATTACCAATGGTATCCTTTTGCCAACGGCGGCCATTACGAAATGGCCATGCTTACCAAAAAGCTGAACCCGCAAAAAGATAATTACCTGCAATGGATGCGCGATGGACTGGAAAAAATAGCTGAAAAGGCAAAGGGAAATGCTTTTAACCGGGGAGTGCCCTTTATTTGGTGCAGCAATAATTATACGGTGGCGGTAGCCAATCAGGCGTATTGGTGCCGTATGGCTGGCGGCGACAGCAGTTTCGATGCATTGGCGCAGGCCAATTTCGACTGGCTCTTTGGCTGCAACCCCTGGGGTACAAGCATGGTGTATGGCCTGCCCGCGCGTGGCGATACCCCCGAAGACCCGCATAGTTGGTTTACCCATGGTGGCGCTATGCACATTGACGGCGGATTGGTGGACGGCCCCGTTTACGCCACCATTTATAAAAACCTGATTGGCATTTCACTTACCAAACCCGATGCCTACGGCGATTGGCAAAGTGATTTAGCGGTGTACCATGATGATTATGGCGATTATAGTACCAACGAGCCTACCATGGATGGAACAGCTTCGCTAATTTATTTGCTGGCTGCTAAGGAAACAGAAGCTTTACGGAATGTACCCAATGGTCCACAGGTTTTTAAGGGTGCTATTATTCGTGGGGATAGTTCCGAAAAAAAGATTGCACTGGTTTTTACCGGGCATGATTACGGTGAAGGGCTCAAGCGCATTTCGCAAACGCTTACCAAGGAAAAAATAAAAGCGAGTTTTTTTGCTACGGGTCAGTTTATAGCGGAAAATACCACGATGCTGAAAACCTTACGTGCGCAAGGGCATTACATAGGTGCACATAGTAACGAGCACCTTTTGTATGCCGATTGGAATAACCGGGATAGCCTGTTTGTAACCAAAGAAGAATTTGAAAAAGATTTGCTGGATAATTATGAAGCGCTTGCCAAACTCGGAATAAAAAAAGAAGCTGCGCCTGTCTTTTTGCCACCTTACGAATGGTACAACGACAGTATTGCTGCATGGACAACGGGGCTTGGCTTGACGCTCATAAATAATACCCCCGGCACATTAAGCGCGGCAGATTATACCACGCCATCTATGCTTAATTACCGTGACAGCGATACCATTTACCAAAGCATTTTGGCCAAAGCATTGGATATGCCTTATGGGTTAAATGGTTGTTTTTTACTACTCCATGCTGGTGTGGACCGCGAGCGCCCCGATGCTTTTTACTTAGTGCTTCCGCTGCTAATTGAAGAATTAAAGGCAAATGGCTACCGTTTTGTAAGGGTAGATGAAATGCTGGGGATGAAACCGGAAGTAATGCCGAAAGCGCCAATAAAGAAGTCAGTGAAGAAAAGGAAAAGGCGTTGATTTTTTTTGTTTTTTTTATGTGCCGGGTATTGGTGGTCGGCATCTTACCTACAATCGGAAATAATACCAATAAATAGAAATGGCCACCCGATCCCCGGGCAGCCATTCCCATCCAAAACTTGTGGATTATTTTACAAACCGCAATGTTTTCCTTTCATTATTATATAAAATTACAATGGTGTACACACCATTCGGCAATGATTGAACAGGGAGCAGAACCTGCGTGTTAACGTCACCGATTTTTTGGTTAAATAACTGCCTGCCTGAAATATCATGGATCTGTATGTGTGCATTACCCTGTGCCCCTGTAAATACAAGATTCAAATTGCTTCCCTGCCCATTTCGCTTCATGTGCACATTCCAATTATGGGTGGTGCGCTGCAGCCTTACAATGCGGCTATAGTCTTTTTTACCATCCTTATCGTTGGTTACAAGGCGATAATAAAGGCTTCCATTCGGGGGAAATACAATTTTTACATCGGCAAATGCATATTGCTTTTGATTTATGCTATTGCCTGCTGCATATACAATACCCTTATTTTCAAAATATATGCCATCTGAACTACGCTCTATGGCAAAATGACTGGTATTTACCTCCTGCAGGGTTTGCCAATTCAATTGTGCATCTGCACCAACTGCCTTTACAGTAAAGGAGCCCAATTTTGCAGGAAGCGTACTAAAGTTTCCATCTACAACAAAAAGGTCGGTTTCAGTAATGCTATTGCCATCATCAGCCCCAAAAAATATCTTGCTGTTATTTATAATCATCAGCCGCGGTTCCGAATCCTCGCTGTTGAGATAAATATCTTTTACAAGTGTGGTGCCTGCTTCTGTACCATCCGAACGCCATAATTCAATGCCTGTTGCAGCATTTTCTGCGGCAAAATATAGCGCATCGTTGGTATAGATATAGGATGGGTAACTAACTCCGTCAGCATCGCCCGTATGGATATCTTTTACCATGTAGGTTCCGGGAATCGTGCCATCCGAAATCCAGAGTTCATAGCCCTGCTCATCGGTTGCGGCCGCAAAAAAGAATTTATTTCCCTGAAATAAGCTTTTTGTGTACCCAAAAATAGTAAAGTTGAAGTCAGGCATTAAAAAAGCTGCTTCATTCCCGTTTGGCATATCGAAGGTCTTAAAAACAGTGGTTCCACCGGGTGTACCATCCGACTGCCACAGCGAAGAACCGTTTGCTTCGTCTGATACAGAAAAAATGAACTTGCCAGGCAGGGTAATAGAATTAAAAAGGAAAATAGTGGGGATAGATAATAATGAAAAACCGGGCACAACTGTTTTGAGTAGAGTGGTGTTTACCACTGAACCGTCAGTGCCATAAATATTTCCAATATTGGTTCCATCAAATGCCTGAAAATAGCCACGGCCATTGTAAATGAAAAAGCCGGCATTAAAAGGCAGATAAAATCCCGGAAATATTTCGATTTCAACCGAACTACCGGTTCCGGGGTTTATGTCTTTCAAAAGAAAAGTGCCATCTGCTGTTCCATCCGAACGCCAATACTCACGACCGCTTGCAGCGGATTGGGCCGAAAAAAGGACCAACCCGTTCAACTGGTAAAAATCTGACGGATTTGAACTGTCTGCCCCCGGGTTGATATCTTTCAGCATAATCGTTCCACCCGTGGTACCATCCGATTTCCAAAGTTCAAGACCTCCACTGCTACTCTGTGCTGCAAACAGAAAATAATTCCCGTTTTCAATAGGATTGTATTCATCTTCCCTATTGCTGCTAACTGAGCCGGGGAAAATATCTTTTACAAAAGTTGTTCCCGATTCTGTACCATCTGTGCGCCATAATTCGCGCCCGGTGGATGGGGTTTCGGCGGTGAAATAAATAAATCCGTTCATAAAAACAAAATCGGCAGGCGTGGAACTTACAGGACCTGTAACGATATCCTTCACCAAAACAGTCCCCCCCGGTGTGCCATCTGTAATGTAAAGTTCTTCGCCGGTTGCTGCAGTAGCGCCTGTAAAAACCAATTTTTCGCCCATATACCAGCCGGCCTGAACAAATTCAATGGAAGTGCTTAATTGTATAGTGGATGCAGCAGTACCCTCACTTACCCAAAGCGAATTGTCTGTATCCGAAGAAAAAAGTGTTTTTACGGAATTTAAAGGAGCAACAAGGTCCAGGCTTTTATTTGAATTGATTTGAGTGACCTGGGCATAGGTAAAAGACGTGGCAAAAAAAGCCATCATGAAAAGTGTAAGTTTTTTTTTCATACCGGTATGTTTTGGGTAAAACTGGTTATAAATATATCTATTTTAGATTGTAATCCAAGTAATTGTTCATTTTTTTGGAGTATTGTCCTTATACGGCATTCATTGAACATGTGCAACAAATGTGGAAATGTCTTTAGGTATCAGGTGCCCATTTAACCGTTGTTATTTTTATTTATCCATGAATCCTTAAATTTGCATTTAATAATTAAGAAATTAAATAGTTTTATAAATTACTAAGAGAGTAATCTATAAACACAGTAATGATTTTCCGGGGCCTGCATCTTTCCGATTCGGCCCCCCTTTTTAGCTAAGAAAAAAATATTAAAAAGCATATGCATTTCGAAAAAGTAAACAATAAAGGCCAGGCTAGGTTGTTTGAAAACCCTATCCTGGAAGCCATAACAAAAACCCATCCATTAGTTATTTGGGGAATGTATATTCCAGTAATGGCCTACATGCTTTACCATGCTAATACTGCATTGGTTTTTACGCCTTTACAGGTTTTTATTACCTGGCTAATCGGTATATTTAGCTGGAGCATATTTGAATATATTGCCCATCGTTTTTTGTTCCATATGACACCCGAGTCGGAGAGAGGCAAGAAAATTGCCTATATTTTGCATGGCAACCACCACCATTATCCGCGAGATAAGCAGCGACTTTTTATGCCGGCTATACCAAGTCTTATTCTATCATCCCTTTTATTTTCCTTGCAATACTTCGCAATGGGTGATTTAGCTTTTATGTTTTTCCCCGGGTTTTTGCTTGGTTATCTTATTTACGGCAGTATGCACTACGCCATTCATGCCTGGAACCCGCCTTTTAAATTTATGAAACCATTGTGGCGCAATCACCACCTGCATCATTACAAGGATCAGGATCGCGGTTTTGGGGTTAGTACCACCATTTGGGACCGGATTTTCGGCACCATGTGGGATTTGAAAAAGGAAAAAGAGAATAAAGAAGAAGTGAAGAAACTGATGTTCGACTAAAAAATACAGCCCGCTGAAAAGCGGGTTTTTTTATGGCGTTTTTTTATCCGGGTTGTAGAAGTAGCAACTGAATTGTTTTCATTTCTTTATCCCATATATAATTTTTACAACAACCGTTTCTGCGATGCCTATTTTTAATCTATGGTACGCCCTTTTTACGATTGGTTTTATCAAAGCTTACCCATTGAAAGGGTAGAAACTGATGATACCATCCATTTATTGAATAATTCAGAAGCCGAAAAACTTCGCATCCTGCAATCGAAGGCCGTGTGGGTGGCGGCTATCATTGGTGCCGTGGGGGTTTTGTTGTTGTACCTGCCGGTGTACATATGGCCGCAATGGTTTACCAAATTACCGGTAAATCTGCTGGGATATTCCATTGCATTGCCCGTTCGTTTTACGCTTTGGAGTGTGTTTTTGGTGATGATTGAGCTGATGCTCCTCACCATGATGCATATTTATTGCATCCATCAAATGGCCGTAGCCACCGGGTTTCTTACCTACGAAAACAAGCCCCACACTTCTTTTTCCGAATTGCTGCTAAACCTGAGTCTTGAAAAAAGGATAAAACCGTTTCGCGCTTTGGTATTGATCCGCTGGCGGGCATGAATAAAAATGCGCTCTTCTTCTGGAACCTGCTGATTGCGCTGAAAGCAGCCATCAGTAATATGGTTTTTAAAGTATTGGTACAAAAAATGCTGGGGCGATATGCCTTTCAGTGGATACAGGATATGGCGGGCATACCCGTATTTGCCGCCTGGAATGCCTGGGGCACTTTACAGGTATTGCAGCAGGGGCGCGTAGTAATTATGGGGCAAAACCTGGTAGAACATGCTTTTGGGGAAATGAAGGATGCCTGGCCAACCCTAAAAGGCCAAAGCGACCTGGTGTACAATTCCTTGCAGTTTATTGCCATCAGCAAACGCGATTACCATTTTAACCATAGCATTCTTACACGTCTTTTTGCAGAACGCTACCAATTGCAAAAGCCTGCCGGAGATTTTAAAGAAGCAGCCTATTTACAGCAACTGCGAGCTTCACCCGCCGATGTAAAACAATTGTGCAAATGGATAATTGCATTGGGCTTTTTACTCGATGGTAGCCTGAGCACCCGCGAAAAAAAGCGCTTGGAACAGCTTGATGCACTTGGTCTTGCACCGGCTGATTGGGCAACCATGAAAGGTTGGGCAAGGGCTTTTATGGATGGAAAGGGTTGGGAAGGGGTGGCGTTTACGGCTTGAATTCGTTCTATTTCGTCGGATTAATATTCAGTGTTGTCCTCTTCGTTAAAACACCTGCAATAGCCCGAATTCCTGATTTGGCTAGTCAATTGATTTTAGAATGTTTTCGATTTTCTTTTTCAATTCCGGAATATCTTTTTTAATAATTTCCCAAACTAAATGGGAGTCAATTCCAAAATATTCATGCGCAAAAACATTTCGCATACCTACAATTTGCGCCCATGATACATCTGAAAATTTGGATGTAAGTTCGGTTGATAGATTGTTACTTGCTTCTCCAATAATTTCCATTTGCTTTATACAAGCAAAACGCATCATTGAATTTTCGAGGAACGCAGTAAAATCGGCACTTATCAAATATTGCTGAATTTCTTCGATGGCTTCAATAATGTGTTGCAACCTGATTTTATCACCCAATTCACTTCGCATATATCAAGTGTTTTTCTACATCAACTTTTGGTTTGATATATTTTGATAAGCCATTTGAAGAAACTAAATCGACTTTTCTTTTTAAGAGCTCTTCAAGGTCAAGTTTCATTTGAATAAATTGCAACCCGATTCTTTGGCTGTAATCTAAATCAACCAAAATGTCGATATCGCTATAATCATCCGCTATTCCCCGAACGTATGAACCAAAAAGGTACGCTTTCAAAACCGGGCGTGTTTTAAAGTAATCTTTAATCGATTCTATTTTTGTACTATCTAAGGTCATAGGACAAATGTACAATTTTATAAAGAAGGAAATTTTACAACTTTTTTGACTTGAGTTACCATTACAATAGTTCCACCAAAAGATATTTATCTACCTCCATCTATCCAGCCTTCTATTTCGTCGGATTAATATTCAACGTCGTCCCCTTCGTTAAAAACACCCGCAACACTCCATTCGTGGAAGTCCTTCTTGTAACCTTTCCATTCAACGGTTCAAGCCGGAATGTGGGGTAAGGCAGTTGGACGAAAACTCAAAAATTGATGGAAATAGTAAACTATTTTTTATGATGTTATTCATATGAAGTTTTCATAACCTTCTTCATCAACACTGCTCCTGCCTCTATCCAAGATTGTTCTCCAATATCCAGTTTTAAAGTGGCATCAACATCATTTCCAAAAAAATAAACGAAGTAGGATGCTGGAATGTCATCATGGCTTCCATAATATTCTGTAGCCACTTCATCAAAGGGAATACCCACTTTGCTATAAACATTATGAAGCGCAAGCATTACAATTCCCCGTGGTAAATCATCTGGAAATAGAAAACGGACCATTGCTATTTCTTCAAACACACTCCGTGGTTCTTCATCTTCCCAATCATCTTCATAATCAACATCTCCAATAAATTTAGGCAGTCCATACATTTCAGAAACCAGATAAAATGCTTCTCTTGCCGACTCTTCTTCTGATAGCCCTTTTTTATCAATATCCATAAGGATATCTAAAAGCTTTTTATCCTTATAGTACCAAGCCTCAACTGGATTCATTTTATTAAATTTTTGGGTTATAAAATTTCATCTAACTCCATAAATCTTATCCCCGTTATTTTTTCTTTTTCTAGTTTTTCCCTGAAACGTTCTGAACAGAAAAAGGAAAAACCGTTGTAAACATGCCGTAAAGCAAAAAAATCACGGGAATAATTTTCTATAAAATAAGGTTTAAAAATTTTTATCCTACTAGGGTAAGTTATTTGTTCCAATAGCCTTAAAAATTCCGTTTCATTTTTTACATGAATTGTATAATCTACATCCCAGGTTGTTTTTATTATGGTGATGCTGGTTTTGCAAAAGTCGATTACACCAAAGTCAAATTCATTTTTACTTGTAAGCTAAATATCTGTCAATATCTAAAGTATTGATAATTATGGTTTGTGGTAAAATTGAATGCCTATTCTAAAGTATTGATAAATATGGTTCGTGGTAAATTGAATTCCTATTCTAAAGTATTGATAAATATGGTTCATGGTAAAATTGAATGCCTATTGGATATGTGGATCGTATCAGTTGTTTGAATTTTTCGCTGATTATCACCCGTGCCGTTGATCTTGGAATGAAATCTGTAAGTTTGGTCTGAATAACATCCTGTCTTCTTTAATTTTGCCACTACCTGAAAATTGCATTTTTTTAATGAATAAATGGCAAAAACCTTTATTTTTCCTTCTCAGGTATTTTGCATAACTAAAATTGTATTTTCAAAATTTAGATTACTTAAGTCATTTTTATGAATACCAAAATATGCAATACTATCACCAAAATTATCAATCCTTATTCTTGGGTCTCCAAAATTCAGTTGAAGTAATAATATAAAATTGTCTTCTTCCTTTTTTATTTCATTTAATTGTTCAAATGTAAAACTGTCAACATCCTCTATAAGATATCCAAGGTAAATTACTGACCACCAAAACCGAACAGTTCCCTGTAAAGCAGTAGGATGACCAAAAACCTGATGATCAATGTCGTAGCCTTTCTTTATATGGGGCTTTAATGGGAAATTATCTATAATATTTAATTCTTCAGCTGTAATTTGATTGCCATCTAGGATACTTTCCTGATAGGAAGGTATTGAAATATGTTCATGGAATTTAATGTTAAAAAATTTGAAATCCCTATTCGAAATAATAATTTTCTCATCCTTAAGATATATTACCTTAAACTCATTTTTTCTATTAGGGAACCTGTATCCCAAGTTACCTATATATATATATAAAAGTAAAGATCCTGAATCAGGTAATATAGGATTTGTATAAGACATTTCTCGCAAACAAATATTGGTTAAAAAACTTAATTTATTTCCATTATAATATGGGAATATTGATTCGGGTATAAGTGGGGTTCCTCCAATTACTGATTTGGAATTGGAGTTATCATTCAACTCAAGAATAAAGGTTGTTAATATTATTGCCCGTATCTTTTCTTTATCAATTAGGTTGGTTGTTTCTAAATATTTTAAAAATAATTCTTTCATTTTCAAAGTTTAAAAAATGATATCATTCATATGGATATTTGGATTATCAAGAATTGCTTGTTTAGCTTGATTTAAAATTTTCATCATTTAATTATACGCATCATTTGGTGAAAGATTTGTCGGTAATGCATCTAGCTTCGATTTAATAAGATCATTATAAACATTATGATTTGGTTGATTTCTCCATGATGCAATTGGTAGACCATTCAATAATTCATTCATATGAAAAGCACCTCGTGATTTTGCAGCATTTTGAACTATTTTATGATTTCCTAGTGCCCAAGGTATAATGTGGTGAGCCTGTAAAGATGAAGATGTAATCTGTAAAACTTCTCTCAATTGGCTTCTATTTCCAAAATCAATGATTCCATTAATATTCTTCAAGACTAATTTTATGTTTTTCCCATTCGCTAAGGCAATTGTTATCATTGCCCACTTTGCTCCTGTAGCACCCCATCCTACAATTGGTACCGCACCTGCAAAGCTCAAACTTGCATTCACCCCGTCCCCTTGGACAGTGTAAATTATTCCATTTACTACATCAAAGACTTCTCCGCCCACTGGAATCATTCCCAGAATGTCAAGTCCAAAATGAATTAAGTCCCAATGCGCTTCCAAATAACATCTCCATTGTGACCAATTTGGGTGATCCTTCTTAATAATTGCAATTCTTATTGAAATATCTAATGCGTAAGAAGTGGGATCAATTGGATTGGTTAGGCAGCAATTAAATTTATTAAAATTTGCCTGAAGTATTACAGTATTTTGAAAATGGTAAATGTTACTAAAAACATTATTCTTCAATTGTTCGAGCAGGGTGCGGCTCGAAATTAGCGATTCACTATCACCTTCCTTCTCATTAACAAAGGCAAAAATTTCCTTATTAATTTCAGGATTTTCGATCAGTCATTTTGCTGCATCCAATTCCAGTAGCAGTTTTTCCTGGTTACTAAATGCGGCATCCATATTTTCCCATGATGCATCGCTGCCAACTTCCCACCATTTCCATGGAAAGTTTTTTTCCTTCCCGGGATAATACTCAGTTGTAAATAGATTTATACCAATAAGGGTCCAATCTATAAAATCGGCCAGGTTAATGTTAGGTAAATCTTCACCTCCACATCCAGAAGCACCACCTCCACTTTGACCCATATCCCATATGGGAACATATATTTTATTGGCATCGTTTCCATCAAATACACCCATATCAATGTACAGGGCTTTTACCCTTCTTTTGGCATATACTACCACACAGGGTAAAGTGCCGCAGCATTCACATTGCGACATTAGCTTACTTACTTCTTTTCCTTTTACATCATTTGCCGATACTTTTTTCTCAGCGCCTAATTCAATAGACTCACTTTTGATTTTTCCCGATACAAAGAATTTTCTGTCATATTGTATTACACCACTCCCTGCATCCACCGCTTTTTTGGAGTCAATTTTATAGGATACAATTTCCGATGGTTCCCCGTTCGTTATTTGAATAAAATAGGAAGAAAGTGCATCCGAATCAGGCATTGTTGGATAGACTATCCAGCCCGCCAGTTTATTTCCGTTTTTTACTTCGCGTAAATAATCCCAATTGATGCCTTTAAACTCCGCATCCGTTAAATGCTTTTTCGCAAACTTGGCAGCAATATGGGTATCATTGGGTTTAGTGTTTGCTTCTTCCTGTTTTTTACAGCCCCAAAAGGTAACTGCAAGAAAGAAAATTAAAATGAAGGGGTTAACGTACCTGTACATCGGGGGGGGGGAGGGGTAAAAAATTAGATTGCATAAAGATGGATTTATACCATAGTTTCTACCTACTTGCAGTTTATAACATTCAATTCTGTTTTTTCCTAAATTAGCAAATCTATTGGGTTGATACTAAGGACACATTGCGCATTGAAATAATCGCAACCGCTATTTCGTCGGATTAATATTCAGCGTTGTCCCCTTCGTTAAAAACACCCGCAATACTCCATTTGTGGAAGTTCTACTTGTAACCTTTCCTTTCAATGGTTCAAGACGGAAAGTAGGATAGGGCCATAAGATAGTTTTTTTATTTCATTATAGGCCCTTAAGCTATTGCTTACCATTGATTTTAAGGTGTATTACCTATTGAAATTATATTTTCTTTCTTCAACTTAACCCACATTGCAGCTAGAACTGTTATTTTTCATCATTTTTCATGATTATTTTGGTTTTTACATTCTAAAATCCTTGCTACTAAAGGGTTTTGTTTTTTAGAATGGTTTGTAGTACACAGGGGGGTGTTCGCATAC
>JBGSLS010000045.1:0-9876 GCA_041740575.1 Chitinophagaceae bacterium
AGTAGGATTACAGCCCTGTAGGGGCGGCATTATGGTAACACACCCCAAATACCCAAATCCGAACAAGCCCTGTAGGGGCGGCAGTATTGTTTCCGGCTCAAAAGGTCCAATTAACGATATTCTACGCCTAAATAATGCCGCAGGGCTTAACTACTTCTCTACTTCCTTCTTTTACCAGAATGTCGCCCCTAATGGGGCTTAAGTTGACGCGTATGCCCAGCGGGGTCGAACCTAAATACCTTCAAAGAACTGAAAAAAACATAGCGTTCATTATTTTGTATTTGGGATAGCTCCATTAGCTTCAGGTATTGCCTGGTGTTTTTTTTCATATTCGACCCCGCTGGGGTCGTTGGTCTGTCTTTTTATTATGTGGCTATAAATATTTGACCCCGCTGGGGTCGTTGATCCCAGCCGTTTTTTTGTTTTCTTTTGTGATAACAAATGTCATCACAGCCGAAGACTTTTACGTTGTATTCTCCTTATGTTCTCTATTATGATAAAAAAATAACGAGTCAGGCGCTTAACTTGTTTAATTGCAATACATCTTTTTATCTAATGTTTAATGTTGTTTTCAAACGGATATCCCTTGACGATGCACCAATCATAATCCTGAAATCACCCGCTTCTATTACGGTTTGATTTTGCGCATTCAGCATTTCAAGCATTTCCGGCGTTATATCGAACTGCACCGTTTTCGTTTCCTTTTTTTTCAGAGAAATTCGTTGAAATCCTTTTAGTTCCATCACAGGTCTTGCCACTGATGCCAATTCATCGCGCACATAAAGTTGTACCACTTCATCTCCATCATAATCGCCGGTATTCGTAAGTGTAAAAGTCAGGCGCGTAGTTTCTCCGGAAGCAATGGAGTCTTTTGCTAACTGTAAATTACTGTATTGAAATCGCGTATAGCTAAGACCATAACCAAAGGGGAAAAGTGGCTGTCCGCTCAGGTTATGGTAATCATCGCCACGCCCGGTTGGTAAATGCCAATAGCTGAGCGGTAATTGTGCTTCATGCTGCGGAAACGTAATGGGCAAGCGGCCTGCAGGGTTTTCTTTTCCCGTTAAAATATCCGCTACGCCGCGCCCGCCTTCTTCCCCCGGATACCAAACCATGGCCACTGCATGTATTTTATCCAGCCACCTGCTCATGGTAATCGCACTGCCACCCACCAACAAGACGGTAACGGGTTTGCCGGTTGCAGCTACTGCTTCAATCAGTTCTTCCTGATGATGATCGAGACTGAGTAATGCCCTGTCCTGAAATTCACCTTCGTGTATGCCCGCCACCAATACAACGGCGTCGGATTGACGCGCCAATGCTACGGCATCATCCTGCATTTTTTGCCAGGGATTATCCACGTCTTTATTCCACACCAAACGGATATGTGCATTGCCTACCGGTTCTGTAAAATCAACCCGGATGCGGCAAGCTTTTCCTTTTTCAAAAAAATAAGGTTTGGTAACCGTTGTAAAACTTCTTTTCACCGATTGATCCACCATCAATGAATCGTTCAGGTAGAGTTGATAACCATCGTTTCCTTCCAATCCAATGAGAAAAGTAGCGCTCACATCCGATGTAAGCAAACCTTCCCAACGAACAGCGAAAAAATCACGCGGCAACTTTTGGTCGGGGGCATAGAGTGTCCATCTAAAGTTGATGCTGGCATCGGTGCGTTCCATTACAGGCTTTCCGTTGAAATTCATATTGTCAAAATAAGCGCCATGTAAGCCTTCTGTTTTTTTACCATCTTTTAAAAACGACAAATACCGCGATGGAATGGTGGTGAGTGCTTCGCCTTTGCGGGAATAGCCTGGCGAAAAACTTACCGTTGTTGTAGATGGTAATGCATTTTTCAATCCATCCAGTATGGAGATTTTTCCATTACCCGGACCGCTATAGCCACCGAGTCTTGCCTCCACAGCATCTTCACCAATTACCGCAATTTTTTTAAGGGTAGCAGATAGGGGTAGTGCGTCTTCATTCTTTAACAATACGATACTTTTTTGTGCAGCTTTGGCTGAAATATTTTTATGTTTTGTTACAGAAACTAATTTATCAATAGCAAGCACATCCACATAAGGATTCTCAAAAAGCCCGAGTTCAAATTTCGCCTTCAATACACGACGAACGGCATCGTCAATCCGTACACCGTTAAGCTTACCATTTAGAAAAGGTGGAATAAAAAGTTTGTGGTGTTCATAGTCTGTTTGAAAGATTACATCCAATCCTGCTTCTATTGCCTGTTGACTGCTTTCCGGATAGTCTTTCGCGGTCATATGCAGTACGGTTGAGCCACCAGTAGCGCTTGCATCCGAAATTACAAAGCCCTTGAAACCCGTTTCCTTTTTCAGCCATTCGGTAAGCAGCCATTCATTGGCGGTGGAAGGTTTTCCATTCACGCTGTTGTAAGCTGTCATAATGCTGCGTACGCCTGCTTTTTGTATGGCTGCCTTAAACGGAACAAGATGGGTTTGCCGCAGGTACCATTCGCTCCAATGGATGGGGTAACTATCGCGGCCTCCTTCGCCTGCATTGGCCAAAAAATGTTTAGGTGTTGTTATCACGCCCAATCTTTCAAACGCACCCATGTAAGCCACGCCCATGGATGCACTCAGAAATGGGTCTTCCCCATAGGTTTCTTCGGTGCGGCCCCATCGTACATCGCTTGCTAAATTAATAACGGGTGAAAGTGACTGCCGTATGCCACGTGCTTTTGTTTCAAGCGCAATCGCATGTGCTACTTCGGCCATCATAGCTGTATCCCATGTAGCGGCCAATGCAATAGCTTGCGGGAAGGATGTAGCCCCGCCACGCACCAGTCCGTGCAGGGTTTCATCGAAGAAAATAAGTGGAATACCGAGCCTGCTTTTTTCTACAAAGTATTTTTGAATACCGTTGATTTTTGTTGCGAGCGCTTTGGTATCTTCTGTTGCTTGGTATTGCAGCATTTGACCCGCAGCATCGCCGGTTGCACTTGCCGCGCTTACTTGCAAACCAAAAATGCCATGATGATATTTTCTTTCCTCACCGGGCTTTATTTCACCGGGAATCATAAAAAGTTGCCAGAACTTTTCTTCGGGCGTCATGCGGCTGAGTAAGTCACCGATTCGCTGTTCGACGGGTAGTTCAGCATTTTTATATGGCAGTGTATTTTGTGCATGCGCACTGCATGTACAAACAAAGAAGAAAAGAATATTTAAACGTAATATTTTTATCATCAAAATTTAGAATAAAAGGTGTTCGGTTAGCCAAAGAAAAATCTGCGCAATCAGCGGGAGATAATAGCCCGCAGATAACGCGGATTTTCGCAGATGAATACAAAAGGATCGGCAATTTTTTTAAAAAGTTGTTTTCATTTAATGTGATATAAAACTTAACCTAACAATATTCAATTTTTATCCTGTGTTACAATTTTAAAAACCAATGCTTCATTTGGTGGGGGTGGTAAGGACCCCGCCTTTGGAATAGTCACTTCCAACTTTCCTTCTGCCTGTTTTATTTTCAACTTTTGTGTACTGCCCAATAACGTAACATTTTTTATTTGCTTATTGAGATAAAGCGGTATTTCCAGATAGATTGGCAATTCTGCTTCATCCTGCTTTACCTGGTAAATCGCATACACCACATTTCCCTTACGCGTAAAAACCCACTGCCCACTGTTTGCCAATGCAGGATCCGCTTCGGTTTCAAAAACCGCTTCTTCGTTTACCTTCATCCACTTGCTTATTTCGGCAAGACGCTCATAAGCAACGGGGTCCCACTCACCATCGGGGCCGGGCCCTACATTCAGCAGCAGGCTGCCATTGCGGCTGATGATATTGGTAAGCAAATGAATTACGGTTCTTGCTGATTTGTACTGATCGCCGGGCACATAACTCCACGAATTGCCGAGCGTAATGCAACTCTCCCAGGGATAGGGTAAATAACTGTTGGGTACGGTTTGCTCGGGCGTGGTATAGTTTTCAAATTCTCCCGCCACCGTGCGATCTACAAACAGCATGCCCGGCTGATGACGACGCGCCATCGTAGCTATACGCGCCATATCAATATCCTGGTCGTAAGGAATGGTGCGCTGCCATGATATGCTGGTATCAATGGTGTTTTTAGGCCGCACCCATCCGCCATCAAGCCATAAAATATCCACTTTCCCATAACCTGTAGCGAGTTCTTCTATTTGGCGGTAAGTAAAATCCTTAAATGCCTGCCAACGCTCAGGATATTTTTTAGGGTCGTAACTCACATTGCGGTCTTTTGGCGGAAAATACGACCACCAATACTCGGGTGTATGCCAGTCTGGTTTGCTGAAATAGGCCCCGGTCATAAATCCTTTGGCACGGAAAGCATCGAAAATTTCCTTCGTTACATTGGCTTTGGGATTCGATGAAAAGGGTGTAGATGCATGTGTTATACGGTAGTCGGTTTCATGCGTATCGAACATACAAAATCCATCATGGTGCTTGGTGGTGAAAACCACGTATTTCATACCGGCATCACTAGCGGCGGCGGCCCATTTTTCGGGGTTAAATTTTACAGGGTTAAAAGTAGTTTGCAGGTTTTCGTATGCTTTTTTATAGCCATACCAATCCGAGGCATAAGGCCCGCGGCGGATGCACCAATTTTCATCTTCGGGGCAAAGGCTCCAGCTTTCCACAATGCCCCACTGGCTGTAAGTGCCCCAATGCATCATCAGCCCGAATTTAAGTTTTTTCCATTCGGCGAGTTTGGCTTGAACGGCAGGTTCGGAAGGCGGGGTGTATTTATCGTTGTGATGTTGGGTGTTGGACAAAGTTGAAACATGTAAGGAAAAGAAAGAAAGGTATATTTTTAGAATTACATTGACATTTTTCATGCACCAAATATGCTGAATTTTATAACCATCCTAAGTAAGCAACCAAAATACTTTACATTTTTAGTTTTACCTATTTTTGCTTCATGCGCATTCATCCAAACATAAATGGAGCCCTTTTAGGCGAAGCTGCTGCCACGGCAGGAGAAAATGTTTGGGTAAAGTTTCCCAACCTGACCGATTGGATTGCCGGTGATAAGCACCCTACTGTGCATCAACTTGCAGAGTTTGCCAAAACCGTTAGGCTACCCTTTGGTTATTTTTTTCTAAAATCTTTACCTAAGGTTAATGGCATCCTTCCCCTTTTCAGAAGCGGTCAAGCAAAGCCCGTATATAATTATAGTCCAGATTTGCAGGAAACCATCCAAACCATTGAAAGACGTCAGGAATGGTTAGTGGAATACCTGAAAGGCGAACAATCGGGACCATTGCCCTTTGTAGGATCTTTTTCTGCAGGGGATAGGACAGATGGTATAGCGGCCAACATCAGGCAGGTTTTGCAATTGCCGGTAAATTGGGCCCAAATCCTTCCTGATAAAGATGCTGCTTTACGGTATCTCATTGAAAAAGTGGAATCCATTGGCATTTTTGTAACCATAAACGGGGTGGTGGGCAATAATGGCCGCAGAAACCTTGATCCGGGTGAATTCAAAGGTTTTGTTCTCTCCAATGCTTTTGCCCCTTACATTTTCATCAATGGAAAAGATTACCCCGCTGCCAAAATTTTCACCCTGATGCACGAACTCGTTCATATTTGGTTGGGGAATTCGGCGGCTTTTGATCTTGAAGGGTTTATGCCCGCAGATAACCTGGTAGAAAAAAAATGTGACGCGGTGGCTGCTGAACTGCTTGTGGCCGAAAATGCTTTAAGTCCGATGTGGGAACAATACAAGCATCAACCTAATCCGGTGTTGGTTTTGGAACGGGTTTTCAAAGTCAGTAGGATCGTTATTGCAAGGCGCTTGCTTGACCTTGGTATTTTTAGCAAAAATGAATTTTTTGTTTTTTACAACGAATACAAAAAGTATTGGGCGCAAAAGGCAGCCGAAAGCGAACAGGGCGGAGGCAGTTTTTATAATAACCAAAACTACCGGGTAGGAAAGGCTTTTTTCAATACGATAACTGAGGCGGCAAGAAGCGGGAAACTGCTTTATACCGATGCCTATAAACTTACCGGCTTATATGGTAAAACCTTCCATACCTATGCTATGGGAGGCAAGGCAGTATGAGCGTAACACCAACATATTTGGTGGACACAAGTTGCCTTACGCAGGCGTATCGTCAATATTATTCCTTTGATATCGCCCCAAGTTTTTGGGAATTTATCCGAAAGTCATTCGAAAGTGGTTTGCTAAAGTGCAACGATAAAGTATATGATGAAATTCAAAAGGGTGGTGACGATTTGGCGGATTGGTTGAAAACGGTAGGGAATAAAGATGCATTTGTTGATACCAAAATCGATGCAGCAATACTTGAACGTTATGGGTTGCTCATGAATTGGGCAAACGACCACCCAAATTATAACCACATCGCCAAGGCCGACTTCGCTGCTTATGAAAATGCAGACCCCTGGGTAGTTGCCACTGCAATGCAAAAGGGGCTCGCAGTAATTTCACAGGAAATATCTGCGCCGGATGCAAAGCGCACTATTAAATTGCCCGATGTTTGTAAACAATTCCATATCAGGCATATAGATACATTTAGCTTTTTAAGAGAAGCAGGGTTTAGTATGTAATAGCAGTTAAATGTTTTTCGATAAGATCAAATCTATTCATGAATATTCGCATCGTACTATTAATAGCCTTTTCCTTTTGTGGGTTGTTTGCCCAATCCCAACCTCCCGATAAAATGCAATGGTTCCGAGATGCCAAGCTCGGCATTTTTATCCATTGGGGCATTTATGCAGTAGATGGCGTAAGCGAAAGCTGGAGTTTTCACAACAGGGAAGTGAGCTACAAGGATTATATGAACCAGCTGAAAGGCTTTACAGCATCCAAATACAATCCACAGGAATGGGTGGACCTGATAAAAGCCACCGGTGCCGGGTATGCGGTATTAACCACGAAACACCATGATGGCGTTTCACTTTATCCTACAAAGCGCAATGACCTTACCGTAATTCAAAAAACACCCGCCCGTCGGGATTTGGTTACGCCTTTTTATGAAGCACTTCGAAAATCGGGATTGAAAGTGGGTGCCTATTATTCGCTGCTCGACTGGAGCCACCCCGATTATCCGGGTTTTTTAAAGGATAGTGCCCGCTATAAACGCGAAGATGACCCGGCGCGATGGGCAAGGTTCCTTGCATTTTGCCACGGGCAGATTAATGAACTAAGTGCCCTGTACAACCCCGACCTGTTTTGGTTTGACGGCGATTGGGAACAGCCCGGAGAAGTTTGGCAAGCGGCACATATTCGTGAAATGATTCTTGCACGCAATCCTGGTGCCATAATCAATTCCAGGCTTGGTCCTTATGGTGATTATGCAACACCGGAGCAAAATTTACCCATCGTTGCGCCCGAACGTCCCGAATGGGAGGTTTGTCTTACACCTAATCTTAACTGGGGTTATCGTCCTTCTGATTCGGCTTACAAAACACCTTATGAACTCATTACCATTTTTGCAGATATCGTTGGTCGTGGCGGTAACCTGTTATTTGATATCGGGCCAAAAGAAGATGGTACCATTCCCAAAGAGCAGGTGGCACAACTTAAAGCACTTGCCCGCTGGAACCAAAAACATGGCGAAGCTATTTTCGGTACGGTAGCCGGTTTACCCGAAGGACATTTTTATGGCCCAAGTACACTCAGCAAGGATTCTACTTTGCTTTATCTTTTTCTTCCTTCGCAGGCCGGGGGTAAAGCGATGATAAAAGGATTGGTAAATACTATTAAAAGTATTGAAGTAGTTGGAACCTCCCATAAGCTCAACCATAAAGTGGTAGGAAAAATATCGTGGAGCAGTGTGCCCGGGCTTGTTTACATTGATGAAATTCCCGCACCTTTTCGGGATGCGGATATGACCGTGTTGAAGCTTACTCTTGATAAACCTTTACAACTTTATCGGGGAAAGGGTGGTTTTAACTAAAAGAATCAATGCGCTTCCAGCCAATTTTTTCCTTCACCGGCTTCAGCCACTACGGGTACATTATTTGGCAGTATCATGGCATTTTGCATGTTTTCCAAAATCAATGCCTTCATGGCATCTTTTTCCGAAATCAGCGCATCAAACACCAATTCATCGTGCACCTGCAAAATCATTTTGCTTTTTAGTCCCGATTGTTTAATGGCATGATGCACTTTTATCATGGCCAGCTTAATCATATCAGCGGCAGTTCCCTGAATAGGCGTATTAATGGCATTTCGCTCTGCAAAACCGCGAAACGTAAAGTTGGAAGAAGTAATATCGGGCAGCCAGCGTTTGCGGCCGAGCAAGGTTTCTACATAACCATGCTTTTGCGCAAATTTTATGGTGTCTTCCATATATGTGGTTATGCCAGAAAACTCTTTTTTATAGTTGTCAATAATTTCTTTGGCTTCGGTACGGCTGATCCCGAGGTTATCGGCAAGCCCAAATGCTCCCTGCCCATAAATGATACCAAAGTTTACACTCTTGGCTTTATACCGCATTTCCTTGGTTACTTCCGATTCGGGAATATGATACACGAGTGCCGCTGTAGCCGTGTGAATATCCTTTCCCTGCCGGAAGGCTTCGCACATATTGGGGTCGCCGCTAATGGCTGCCACAATGCGTAGTTCAATTTGTGAATAATCGGCGCTCATAAGTATATGTTCGGCATCGCGTGGAATAAATGCCTTACGTATTTCGCGCCCGCGTTCGCTGCGTACGGGGATATTTTGCAGGTTGGGGTTGTTGCTGCTAAGTCGTCCTGTAACGGCAACCGCCTGCGCATAACTTGTGTGTACGCGTCCGGTTTTGGGGTTTACCAGCATCGGTAAGGCATCTACATAGGTATTTCGGAGTTTGGTCATCTCCCTGAAAATCAAAATGTCTTCTACGATAGTATGTCCCTTTACTGCAAGTTTTGCCAATACATCTTCTCCGGTTTGGTATTGCCCGGTCTTGGTTTTTTTTGCATTCGGGTCAAGTTTAAGTTTTTCAAAAAGCACTTCACCCAGTTGTTTGGGCGATGCAAGGTTGAATTTTACACCCGCCGTTTCATACACTCTTTTTTCTGCCGCCGCCGCATCTTCTGCCAACACTTTGCTATAATCATTCAGGAAGGTTTCATCTATGCGCACGCCTTCAAACTCCATATCGGTAAGCACTTTTACCAGTGGCAGTTCAGCTTCATTGAGCACCCGGTCAACTTTCTTTTCACCTATCATGGGCAAAAAAGTATGGTAAAGCTGCAGTGTGATATCGGCATCTTCGCAGGCGTACGTACAAACATCTTCTACCGGCACATCGCGCATGGTTCCCTGTCCTTTACCTTTTTTGCCAATCAGTTCGGTAATACTGATGGGTTTATAACCAAGAAATTGTTCGCTCAGTGCATCCATGCTTCTTTTACCATCTGGTTCGGCAACATAGTGCATCAGCATGGTATCGGTAAGCGGGCCACGCAACGCAGAACCATACCATTTTAGTACCAGCAGGTCGTATTTCAGGTTTTGGCCAATCCATGTAATGGATTCATCCGAAAAAAGCGGTTCAAAAAAATCTACCACGGCCTGCGCCATATTGCGCTCCGCCGGGCAAGGCACATACCAGGCTTCGCCGGGCGTAACAGCAAAGGATAAACCCACCAATTCGGCAAGGTTGGCATCTATATGGGTGGTTTCGGTATCAAAGCAAATGGTTTTGTGTGCCTGAAGTTCTTTTAACAATGCCTGCATTTTCAAGTCATCATCCACAAGATGGTACTGAACGACTACGTCGGCGATGGTACGAGCCCCCCCCGGCCCCCCCGCAGGGGGGGGGATGACACCACCGAAAACAGGTGGTTCAGATGAAGCTTCCACTCCTTCAGAGCCGTTCTCCCCCCCTGCGGGGGGGCGGGGGGG
>JBGSLS010000046.1:0-42185 GCA_041740575.1 Chitinophagaceae bacterium
GTTGAACCAACATTGCCATTCGGCAATGAGTTTTCCTTAAATATTTATACCTTGTAACCATTGTTAACTTTAAAATTGTTTTACAATGGAAAAAAAACATTTCTCAGTGGGCAGTGAATGCCCTTCAGCGCACGTCTGATCTTTTGCAATTAGGTCATTACAGTCCACAGACATCGCGTAATTATTTATCCCAGCTTCGTTGGTTATTTGAGTATTATCCTGATACAAAGCCATCGCAACTTACGCGGCAAATGACCATTGATTACCTGGTTTATTGTGTAAAAACACTTGGAAGTAGCAAGGTAAAAACCAAGATGGCGGCCAATGCTTTTGCCTTCTTTTTCCGGCAGGCACTTAATCGGCCGTACGAACTTCCTTCCATTCTTTTTAGTGCGCATAGCGCCAAGCTGCCCACCGTTATGAGCCCCGATGAAGTGATGGCTATTATCAACAGTATTAATAATGTCAAGCACCGGGCCATTATTTCATTGCTTTACAGTACAGGCATGCGCATTAGCGAAGTCGCTTCGCTTAAAATAGCAGATATCGACAGTAAAATCATGCGCATAAAAGTCGTAAGTGGTAAGGGAGATAAGGACAGGTTTACGTTATTGAGCGAATCCATATTAGTTGAATTAAGGGCGTATTGGTTGCAGTACAGGCCTCTGGTTTATTTGTTCAACGGGCCGGAAAAAGGGAAAAAATATACAACGCGGTCTATACAGCATATTCTTGGTAAGGCACTGAAAAAAATTGGGCTTTCCGGTAAGCATTACACCATTCATACTTTCCGGCACAGTTTTGCTACACACCTGCTTAACAATGGCACCGACCTGTTGACAATAAGGTCGCTGCTTGGACACGCCAATTTATCGCAAACCATGCAGTACCTGCACCTGAGCGAAAAACTTATGCGTGATGTAATAAGCCCTTACGACCTGCTGCAGGATATTGGAAGTTCACCCTTAAAAACCAAATCATCATGGTAGCCACAAAACAAGCAGCGGCTACCGTACAGCAAATACTCAGCGGGTGCGCGGCACCCGCCGCGCACCCGCATGTGCAAAAAGTGCGGCAGCAATTATTAAAATGTCGCACCGCTGCCAATGGATATCATCTGTACCAATGCAACGCGGAAGATTGCAGGCATGTAGCCTACCAATATCATAGCTGTCGCAACCGGCATTGCCCGCAATGCGGAGCCCTTAAGAAAGAAGCGTGGATAGAAGCCAGAAGATTGGAACTGTTGCCGGTAAAATACTACCATGTGGTATTTACACTTCCGCATGAGCTTAACAGCATCATAATGGGCAATCGAAAACAATTATTTAAACTGCTCTTTGATGCTTCGGCGCAAACCTTGCTTAGCTTCGGTGCTGATACCCAATACCTTGGTGCTACACCCGGTATCATCAGCGTACTGCATACATGGGGGCAGCAACTAAGCTTCCACCCGCATGTGCATTGCATTGTGAGCGGTGGTGGCATCGTGCAGCAGCAAGGCGAAGTCCGTTGGGTAGATGGCAAAAAGAATGACTGGCGCTTTTTGTTTCCGGTAAAAGCCATGAACATTGTATTTAGAGCCAAATATCTGCAAGGGCTTAAGGCTATGCTTGTCAATCAATCCATACAGCCTCCGGCTGATATGGATATAACCGTACTGATAAACGCGCTTTATAAAAAAGATTGGGTGGTGTACGCCAAGCAACCTTTTGGTGGTCCCGAACAAGTGATAGAATACCTTGGCCGCTACACACACAAAGTAGCCATAAGCAACCATCGCATACAGGCTTATGATGCGAACACGCATAGGGTAACTTTTGCATATAAGGACTATGCAGATGGCGGCACACAAAAGCAAATGGTATTGCAGGACAGAGAGTTTATCAGAAGGTTCGAGCAACACATACTACCACAGGGCTTTACCAAAATAAGGAGTTATGGCTACCTAAGCAACCGTGGCCGCAGTAAACGGATCAATGCAATGTTGGAAGCGATGGAACTACCCCAACATCCGCCACCGGTAGCTGTGCCGTGGCAGATACGATTAATTGAGCGCTTTGGCATCCAGGCCAATGAATGCCCCTGCTGCCATCAGCCAACATTGCAATTGCTTACCGTAATATATCCCAAAGCGAATCTAAAAGCACCCGGCTAACGAATGGGGGCATGATACCGCCCCCATACATATACTAAAACCATAACCACGGGCAAGGTGCCCCGGAAAGGTAATGCCCTTGATGAAAAAAAACAACCACACAAATGCGGAAAACATCTATTTTTAAACCAGAAATAAATTGATAACGAAAAAACAAACATCCATAATCAGGCAAAATCAGTCGCAGGTAGGTTACCAAAAGGGAAAAACACCGATACTTTACTCCATACAGAACCAGACCAGCTACTGACACTGCCGTAAACCAACATCGGCCAACGCAAAAGTATACCGCCAGCCCCCATAAGAGTAAAATAATGGGGGCTTCTTTTGGGGGGCCGACGGATACTTTTATAGGTGGAATACGAAGCACTACGCAAACTGATTCGCGAAACCGATTTATGCATGATTCAGTGGCGCAATTTTAATATTGACCCCGATTGGTACATGGGTAAAATAGGGCTGTACGAAACAGGCGAACCTTTGGGTATCTTACAACTCATGGATTTGATACATGAAGAATTTCCACATGTGCAATTTGGCTATTTCAACCCTCCCATGGAAAGAATGAAAGGTAACTTTGAAATGGATTTTGCACATTGATTGTATATTTATCCTGTGAAAAAATATCCACGACAACTTAGCCAGGGACAAAATAATCCGGTAATTGCACTAAGCGATACGGAAGTGGCCAAATTGTTTACCGGCGATACCCGATCCGATATTGGCAGCGAAGCAGAAAAAATGCAATACGCCAATAATATTAATGATTTAGTTGCAAAATTTATCCGGCTAGACAGAGATGAATCGAATGGATGGGATATGCTGGTAATGGAGCGCATTTACCCGGTTGACTATAGAAGCTACGAAGTGGAAAAAAGGGAATTATGGCTCGATGTTTTTGAAGATGAATTAAATACCTTACATGAAAATGGATTTGTTCACCGTGACCTAAAACGTCCATCCAATATTCCGGGCGAACGATTTGACAATATTCTACTTACACCCAAAGGAATAAGACTGATTGATGTAGGTATTTCATTCATAAGAAAACAGGTTGGTTACAAAATATTTGAAGCAGCACTCGAAAAAGAAAAAGAAGAGTTGGAACAATTTAGAAATTTTTTTCTTAACCGCTAATGACTTCCAACCAAATTACCCAGGGCATTTTATTAGCTATTCTTGCTACCATTATTTGGAGCGGCAACTTTATAGTAGCACGTGGGGTTATTCATGAAATACCGCCCATTGCACTTGCTTTTTTGCGTTGGGCATGTGCATCGGTAATCATGATTCCTTTTGGCTGGAAAAGTATAAAAGCACAATGGCCGGATATAAAAGTAAACAGGGTACACTTATTTTGGGCAGGGCTTACCGGCATCAGCCTCTTCAACACTTTTGTATACATAGCAGGCCATTTTACCGAAGCTATTAACCTTGCTTTAATTGGCACTACATCTTCGCCCATATTTTCCTTTATCCTTGCGCGTATTTTTTTAAAAGAAAAAATATCTTCATTAAAACTCGCCGGTTTAATCTTTTGCATTTTAGGTGTACTTATCATCTTATCCCGTGGTGATATAAACAACCTGTTTCACTTTCGGTTTACGGATGGCGATTTGTGGGTTTTACTCGGCGCATTCAGCTTTTCTGTATATAATGTAATTGCCCGGAGGAAGCCCGTCAAGCTGACCCCCGTTACCTACCTGACCGTTACTTTTTGGATTGGCACCCTGCTGATATTTCCTTTTGCCATGTGGGAACTTTACATGCGCCCAACCGGTATACAATGGAATGTTTCACTCGTTTTAATTATCCTTTACCTCGGTGCGGGTGCTTCGGTAACTTCATTTTTCTGCTGGAATGCAGCCATAGCAAGACTTGGCGCTGCACGTGCTTCCATATTTGGCAATCTAATTCCGGTATTCAGCAGTTTGGAAGCAGTATGGCTTTTACACGAAAAGATTTTGCCCACACATATTGCAGGAATGGCGCTTGTATTTACCGGCGTATTTCTTGCCAATAAAAAACCACGCGAAAAGAAAGAAATAGCAATCGAAATATAGCTGTTAAAACGGATAACCAATGCCAAACTGGAACCCCATATTGCTTCGTTCATTGGTACCATTACGGTTTGTACTCTCCCATTCAAATGTGTCGAGCCAACCATTGCCTTCACGCACCGGGTCTTTTAGTTTAAAGCCAGCATCAAGCCTTATAATCAGATAACTAAGATCCCAACGAATACCAAGCCCCATATTCATAGCAAGGTCGCGGTAAAGGTTCTTCAATTCCAATGCTCCGCTTCCATCGGGGTTGTTTTTATGGTTCCAAATATTACCAATATCCGCAAAGGCAGCACCCTGCAATTGGTAGCCAAAAAAGCGGAATAAACGGAACCGATGCTCTATATTGGCCTCGAGTTGAATATCACCAAACCGATCGGTAAAGGATGCCGTGTCGCTTACAAGGCTGTTACCCAAACCCAACTGCCGTAAGCCCCATGCACGCATACTATTACTTCCACCGGCCACAAATTGCCGGAAGAAAGGTAGTGTTGCCCCCTGATTGCCTGAAAGATCCCAACCTACGCCGGTATAAGCCCGGTAATGCAGCGAAGACTTGCGGAAACTTATGCCGTTTACATATTGACCTTCGAGCCTGAAAAAAGTGAAGAATTCATTGTTAAAAAGCTTGAAACCGGGTTGTAAAGCAAGCTCGCCGGCTATGCGATAAAACCCAAGAAATTTCGACCTTTTAAATGGAATTGCTCTTTCCAAAGCCATACGTGAACTGAGAATATTACCCGGGGTAAACGCATAGCGCAGCGAAGGGTTTTGTTCAATAACCTTATCAAGACTATCCTGGTACTGCTGAATAAAAACAGTTTCAAAGTTAGGTAACGTAAGGGTAGCAGAGTTACGCCCTTTACGCCACTCCCATTGCAGGTTGGTATTAACTGATGTTTGATTAAAAAACTTGAAGCGCTCCGTATAAAAGGCACTCAGGTTTACATTGGTTCGGCCTACATCTACATTTTTTTTATTCTCAATAAAATGGAAAGGTTTAATAAGCTTTGGCAATGAATAGCTTTGTGACAAATACACGATAAAAGTTTGAAAAAAATTGGGATTGGTTGAATTTTGGGTGTTATTCAATTCAAAACCAACGGTTGCAGAAGTAGTGCTTTGAATGCCATTACGAAAAACATTTCTGTTGCGATGGCTCGCATTTACAGCAAGCGCCAAAAAACGGCCGGCCAATACATTACTTACCGAAATATTGTTATTCTGACTACCTTCAAGATCTACCTGGAAAGTTTGCTTTTTAGCAGGATACAAATACAGCGAAAGACTTGCAAGCGGAACCGAATCCAACCTTGTTATGGTACGGCTATCCACCTGCTCCCATGGGCCCATCTGGGTAAAACCATTTACCGTTTTAAAGTAATTTGCTTCGTTGTAAAGTTGACCGGGTAACAGGAAATTTTTGCTTTGAATGAGTTTTGGTTTAAATGAATTTACGCGCATTTTTATTAAAAACCGATCCGAAGGGTAATAGGTTTGTAAAACGCTATCCTTTTCCAACAACCCAATTTCGTCGGTAGGCCTTGTTTCTGGATAAATGAAAACCGAATCAATATAATACTGCATAAAAAAAACACTATCAACCCCAGGCCGCTCAAAAACGTTGAGTGAAATACGTGGATTTTGCTGTCGTTGATAAGCTACTATCAACTGTTCCACCGGGTCGGCATTTGGATTAATCAGAAAAGGATCCGTGGTATCGGCTTCTGTCAGCAAGGCCGACCGGTTTAACCGCAAAAAACCCCGCTGCCGGAAAACGCCCGCAAGCCTGTCTAATTCGCCTGCTACCTTGTCTTTACTGTAAAAGGCGCCGGTATTTAGTTGCGAAGTTTTTTTAAGGCTATCGGCAATTTGTTGCAATACAGGATTTCGGAAGCGATAAACCAATGTATCTACAATAAGGCTTTTACCCAGCTTTACATAAAAAGTATTGCTCACCCTTATTTCATTTTTATCGGCACGTACATCCTTTTTTACCATAACACTATCAAACCGCGCATAGTAATAACCAATACTGTTAAGATAGCCATTCATATACCGAATGCTTCGCCCAATGTTTACACTATCAAATACAGGAGGATTTATCCGGCGGGTGCGGCCCAAAACACTTACGGTTTGCACCTGAAGGCTATCGTCGAGATAAAGTAATAATTTTTCCTTAAGAAGGTTACGTTGTTCGGCATTAAGATCATCGCTTTTTACCACTATATCGTTATTAAAAACATAGGGCACATTTTTAGGAGGATTCTTTACGCCTGCACAACCCGCGAGCATCAACACCGCACAGGCAGCTATACAGCAGCAAATCCGAAAGTAAGGTGTAAATTCGTAGCGATTAGTAAAGTCCATTCAGAAATTGTATGCTGACAAAGAACGAAATTAAATACATCCGCTTGTTACAAGACAAAAAACATCGGGATACAGAAAACCGCTTTGTGGTGGAAGGTACCAAATGGCTGCAGGATTTATGGCAATGGCAGCCTGGATTGCTGGAAACCCTTTACACGACCGAAAGCTGGATAAGCGCCCATGGATCCGGAATAGACAAGCAAAAAATCAGGATCATAGCCGATTTTGAATTGGAAAAAATTTCGGCGCTTTCCCACCCTGCCCCGGTAATTGCGGTGGTATGCAAACCCGAAAAAGAAAAATTA
This sequence comes from Chitinophagaceae bacterium, assembly GCA_041740575.1. Lineage (GTDB taxonomy): Bacteria > Bacteroidota > Bacteroidia > Chitinophagales > Chitinophagaceae > Phnomibacter. Next base: position 6,897 of record JBGSLS010000046.1, read on the forward strand.
CCTTTTTCCCAACATCAATGGAACATAGTACTCGATGGCATTCAGGACCCCGGTAACCTTGGCAGCATTATCCGCATTGCCGACTGGTTTGGTTTACCTGCCATTTGGTGCAGCCCCGATTGTGCCGATGCTTTTAACCCCAAAGTGGTGCAGGCAACGATGGGTTCACTTTGCCGGGTTTTGGTGCAATATATTAAATTGGAAACCTGGCTTACCGGCACCAATCTGCCCGTTTATATGTCGGGTATGGAAGGGAAAAGCCTGTTTGATATTCACGAAAAAAGCGGGATACTGGTTATTGGCAGCGAAGGGAAAGGGGTAAGAAAGGAAATTGCATCCAAAGCAACGCATCATATTACCATTCCAAGGCTTGGCCATGCCGAAAGCCTGAATGCTGCTGTGGCTGCCGGTATTATGGTGGCAAAACTTACCGCACCCCGGGAAGGCTCAAAAGGACATTGAATGCTTTGCAACTAAAAGAATTTTTGATATTTACCAAAAAATGAAAGGAAAAATTCTGAACAGAAAAATCATAACTATTTAAAGAGTACTTAAAGACCTAAAGACATAATTAATTAATGATAAAAGTAATTTCATCCATTACCATTTTAATACTGATAGAAAACCATTCGGTTGCTCAAAACGCTAATTTAGGTAGTTGGAATATTTTGAATATAAAATATCAAATAGACAACAAATGGAGTGTTTTTGGTGAAGCTCAATTACGTTCACTAAAGTTCTACAGCAATTTTCACTATTACGAATTCAAAGGAGGCTTTAATTATAAATTTCATAAAAATGCCAGTTTTTCTCTCGGGGCCGGAAGTTATCAGACTTTTAAAGAAGGAGGTAATTTTGTTTTTCCAAAAAACAATAATGAATTCAGAATTTGGCCACAAATAATTCTTTTTCAATCGTTGGGAAAACTCAAGATTGAACAAAGATATCGGACCGAATTAAGATTTACCAGTTTTGGTTATCGCAATCGTTTCAGGTACAGATTAGGTTTGTCTTATCCATTTGGCAAAGAAAAAAATCATTATAAGCCTTTTCAAATCAGTGCAAGCGATGAAATTTTTTTTACGGACAGAGAACCATACTTTGAACGAAACAGAATGATAATTAATTTTAACTACAAACCTTCAAAGTCAGCAACCATACAGGTTGGCTACATACATCAATTTGATTTTAGAATTAACGATGAAACAGGTCGTGACTTTTTGCAAATGGGTTTGTTTATTGAATTATTCAGGAAGCAACAAGTTAATTCAAATTATGAAATTGATTTAAAAGATAACTAAAATGGAACGTGAAAATGTAAAAAGGAAAAAAGCATAATAAAGTCAACTTCTATTGCCAAATAACAAACTGCCAATGCGTAACATGTTGCTGCCTTCTTCTATGGCTATTGCATAATCACTGCTCATACCCATACTAAGAATTTCAAATTTGGAATTTGAACTTTGGAATTTGGAATACTTATCAAAAAATATTTTCAGGGTTTTAAATTCAGCCCGAACATGTTCCAAATCATCACTAAAACTCGCCATTCCCATTAATCCACAAATTCGGATATTTAAAAAAGATGGTAATTCAGCGCTGTTCAGCAAATCGTTCAATTCCTTTTCATCCAACCCAAACTTGGTTTCTTCCTGCGCAATATGCATTTGTAGCAGCACATCGATTACGCGATTATTTTTCGCGCCTTGTTTATTGATTTCCTTCAGCAATTTAAGGCTATCTACGCCATGTATGAGATGTACAAAAGGCGCAATATATTTTACCTTATTGCTTTGCAAATGACCTATAAAATGCCAGTGAATATCCTTCGGCAGGAAAGCCTGCTTATCTACCAGCTCCTGCACATAGTTTTCGCCGAAGTCGCGTTGTCCAAGATCGTACATTGCTTGTAAGTCACTTGCAGGCTTGGTTTTACTTACAGCAACAAGCTGCACATTATGTACATTACAGGATTCAGCTAATGCTTTATAATTTTCTATATTTATTGCCATACGCCCTCTTATAAATACAAATGTGGGATAAAAAAAGATAGACTGGTTATTGAAAAGCAAAAGGTTGGTAATAAAACCAACCCCTTGTAAAAAATATGTTTAATATCTATTTTAAATCCACCCATTCATCACTCAACTTATTGACCTATTCACTTATTAACCTGTTCACTTATTCACTTATGGACCTTTTCACTTATTGCCCTATTGACTTATGAGCCTACTTCAATATCGCCCTGCTAATCACAACTCTTTGTATTTCACTCGTTCCCTCATAAATCTGGGTAATCTTGGCATCACGCATCAGGCGCTCAACATGAAATTCCTTTACATAGCCATAACCACCATGCACCTGTACGGCTTCCGTAGTTACCCACATAGCGGTTTCCGATGCATAAACCTTGGCCATTGATGAACTAAGAGCGTAATCCAGTCCATTATCCTTTTCCCATGCGGCTTTCAGGCACAGCAGGCGTGCTGCTTCAATACGGGTAGCCATATCTGCCAGTTTAAACTGAATAGCCTGATGATGCATAATTTCTTTTCCAAATGCCCTGCGTTCTTTTGAATATTTAAGAGCAAGTTCATAAGCGCCGCTTGCAATGCCAAGGGCTTGTGCTGCAATGCCAATGCGCCCACCTTCGAGGGTCTTCATCGCAAACTTAAAGCCGAAGCCATCTTCGCCAATTCTGTTCTCCTTTGGCACTTTTACATCCTGAAAACTGATGCTATGGGTATCACTTCCACGAATGCCCATTTTATTTTCTTTGGCCCCTACGGTAACACCGGGCCAGCTTTTCTCTACAATAAAAGCATTGATGCCTTTGCTTTTTTTGGAAACATCGGTTTGCGCCATTACCAGGTAAACACTCGCACTGTTGCCATTGGTAATCCAATTTTTAATACCGTTCAATAGGTAGTAGTCGCCTTTATCTTCGGCAGTAGTGTGCTGACTCGTTGCATCACTTCCCGCTTCTGGTTCGCTCAACAAAAAAGCCCCGATATATAATTCACCATCTTTTTTACCCTGGGCCAATGGCACCAGGTATTTTTGCTTTTGGGCTTCATTCCCAAATTTTTCCAGTCCCCAGCTTACAAGGCTATTGTTTACACTCATGCAAACACTTACACTTGCGTCAATTTTGCTAACTTCTTCCATAGCCAGTACATAGCTTACAGTATCCATTCCACTTCCGCCATAATCTGGGCTTACCATCATACCCATAAAACCCAGATCTGCCAGCTTTTCTACCTGCTCGCGTGGAAATTTCATCAGTTCATCTCTTTCAATTACCCCCGGCAGGCATTCCTGACGGGCAAAATCGCGGGCAGCATCGCGAACGGCTATCTGTTCTTCGGTAAATGACAAATGCATATCGTATTTTAGTTTTTAGCGCTGCAAAAGTAAGCTAACGAGCGTTAGTTTCGACAAAGTTTGTACAATAAATTACAAAAGGGTATTTTGCCGGACATATCGGCTGTTTTTTATTTAATGTTTAGCATTTATTATTGGGTGGTCAGCCAATTTTGGAATTAGGCGCTGCTCTGAGCCGCTGGGCTGCGCTTGGACTCCCCTGAGCTTGTCGAAGGGTCGAAGGGAATGTGTATTTCTTGGAATTTGGAATTTTAATAATTGGAATTTTAAATATTTTATGAGTTTACTACTTGGAAGAAACGAATTTGGTAACCCTGCCAACGCAGGTAAAGTGTTAAGTAAAGATGATGCCTATGCCCTATTTTTAGATTGGGTAAAAAACCCGCGTTTGCAACTCCACATGCGGCAGGTGGCTGAGCTTATGCGCAGTTGGGCAGCCGAAAAAGAAGGGTTGGACGAAGTCGGGCAGTGGCGCTGGGAAATGGCAGGCCTGCTGCACGATGCCGATTGGGACCAATGGCCGGAACAGCATTGTAAAAAAATCATAGAATACCTGGAAGAAAAGCAGGTAGACCCTGAAATATTGCATGCCATTGCGAGCCATGGCCCGGCACATTTTGGGGTAGCGCCCAATAGCAGCATGGGAAAAATGCTTTTTGCCTTTGATGAATTAAGCGGGTTGGTACATGCCTATTCACTCATGCGACCCGGCGGTTACGATGGTATGGATGTAAAGGGTGTAAAAAAGCGCCTGAAGGAAAAAACCTTTGCGGCGGGTGTTTCGCGCGAAGAAATTGCGGATGCCTGTCAGCGTGCTGAGATTGATTTGGATAGCCATATTGCATTTATTATTGAAAAACAAAGTGCAGTGGCTTCGCTACCCTGAAAATTATGGAACATCTTGATGATGCGTTTTGGTCAAAAAGGTATGCGTTACATCAAACCGGGTGGGATTTGCACAAAGCATCCCCTCCATTAAAAGCATACATAGATCAATGGCCCGATAAACAAAGCCGCATATTAATTCCCGGTTGCGGTAATGCTTACGAAGCTGACTACCTTTTGCAAAAAGGCTTTAATAATATCACGCTGGTAGATATTTCTCATGTATTGGTAGCACAATTAAAGGAGCACTTTTCAGATACGTCCATCCACATTTTGCACCAGGATTTTTTTGAACATAATGGAACGTATGATCTGATACTGGAACAAACTTTTTTCTGTGCAATTGAGCCATCTCTCCGGGAAGATTATGCCATAAAAATGAAAAGTCTTTTAGCCACCGGGGGTAAGCTTGCAGGTGTACTTTTTAACCGCGATTTTGATGGTGGTCCACCCTTTGGTGGAAGCGATGTTGAATACCGAAATTTATTCAGCAATTACTTCAGCATTAAAACGCTCGAAACCTGCTATAATTCTATACTTCCAAGGCAAAACAAAGAGTCCTTTATTATACTTGAACAGCACCTGAAAACTGAATAGAAACTTCTTAAAAAAGATGCTATTTTTAAGCACAAAAGTGACAAAAAACACTTGTAAATAGTGAAGTTAAGTTGTACCTTTACGACAATAAAAAAGGAGGCTATATGAGCAATATCACCAAAGTTCCCGGAACGATGGTAAAGCCTTTCTTCCGGGATTTTTTCGATGTCGAAAACTTCTTTAACAAACCTTTTTTCAGCGATATGCCAAATATGCATTTTCCCGCTGTAAATATTTCCGAAACGGATAATGCCTACGATGTTGAGTTGGCAGTACCCGGTTTTAATAAGGAAGATTTTAAAGTAAATGTGGAAGATGATGTACTGACCATATCGGCAGAAGAGAAAAAGGAAGAAACCAAGGAAGAAAAAAATTATTCGCGCCGCGAATATCACTATGCTTCATTTACAAGGAGCTTCCGACTGCCCGACAACGCTAAAGACGATGATATTAAAGCCCTTTATACCGATGGCATGTTGAAACTCACCATCCCTAAAACAACAGAACAAGTAAAAGCAACAAAGGAGATCAAGATAGATTAGAAATGGGATGAATTACGCGAAAGCAAAATGGGATGCCCAAATTTAGTAGATGCTTGCTGACGAGCCCCCGCCAAATTGGCGGGGGCTTTTGGTTTTGTGCAGTTTTCTTTTAACTTTTGTTTTTTAACTGCAAAGAGATGAAGGTATTCGCAAAGAAAAGAAGTGGATTGTGTTGATTGAGCAACTTTTCTTTGTCTCTTTGCGGGCATTTCCTTTGTTTCTTTGTTGTTACTTTCTATAGCTATTGGTCATATATTCCTTCCCTATGCTGACGTTAATTCCTTTGGCTATCTTCGCCCCCCAAATCAACGATAGCTCCTATGGATCTCCAATTCAATAAAAACGACGATGCCATGCGGCTTTTGCTAAGTACCCGCAAAAGAGCATTAGACAAAATATACCTCGGTGGTGGTAAAAAAGCCATTGAAAAACAGCACGAAAAACAAAAACTTACCCCACGCGAAAGGCTGGATTACCTGCTGGACAAAGGCAAGCCCTTTGTGGAACTTGGCGCCTTTGCCGGGTTCGATATGTACGCAGCCGAAGGCGGTTGCCCTGCAGGTGGTACCGTTGGCGGTATTGGCTACATAAGTGGCAGACAATGCATGATTTTAGCCAATGACCAAACGGTAAAAGCAGGTGCCTGGTTTCCCATTACCGGTAAAAAAAACCTACGCTTGCAGGAAATTGCGATGGAAAATCACCTGCCTGTAGTTTACCTTGTTGATAGTGCGGGCGTTTTTCTACCCATGCAGGATGAGATTTTTCCAGACAAGGAACATTTTGGCCGGGTATTCCGCAATAATGCACGCATGAGCGCGATGGGCATAACGCAAATAGCCGCTGTAATGGGCGCATGCGTGGCCGGTGGCGCCTACCTGCCTATTATGAGCGATGAAACCCTGATGGTAACCGGCAAGGGATCTATTTACCTGGCTGGCCCTTATTTGGTAAAGGCTGCCATTGGCGAAAATGTGGACCATGAAACGTTAGGTGGTGCGGATACCCATAATGCCATTAGCGGCATTGCCGATTATCAGTTTGAAACCGAGCAGGAATGCCTTGATGAAGTAAAGAAATTGATTGGCAAATTGGGCGAACCTGCTTCCGCCGGATTCAGCAAAATTGAAAGCCTTAAGCCTGCTAAAAACCCGGAAGAGCTGTATGGTATTTTCCCGGAAGGTAATGCAAAGCCTTACGACATCAGGGATATCATTGACCGGGTGGTTGATGCAGATCCAAACGGAGGAACATCCTTTGACGAATTTAAAAAAGCCTACGGAAAAACCATTGTGTGCGGATATGCACGTGTGGAAGGCTGGGCAGTAGGCATTGTCGCCAATCAGCGCCTGATTGTAAAATCGGCCAAAGGCGAAATGCAGATGGGTGGTGTAATTTATAACGACAGTGCAGACAAAGCCGCCCGGTTTATCATGAATTGCAATCAAAAGAAAATGCCATTAGTGTTTTTGCAGGATGTAACCGGATTCATGGTGGGTAGCCGCAGCGAACATAGCGGCATCATAAAAGATGGTGCCAAACTGGTTAATGCCGTTGCAAATAGTATTGTGCCTAAAATTACCATCATCATTGGCAATAGCTATGGTGCAGGTAATTATGCCATGTGCGGAAAGGCTTACGACCCAAGGTTTATTTATGCCTGGCCTACGGCGAAAATTGCGGTTATGGGCGGCGAACAGGCTGCCAAAACCTTAATGCAAATACAAGTAGCAAGTATGAAAGCGAAGGGCGGAGAAGTAACACCTGAAGAAGAACAAAAAATGTTATCACACATTATTGATAAATACAATACGCAAACATCGCCCTATTACGCAGCAGCAAGATTGTGGGTGGATCATATTATAGATCCTTTGCAAACAAGAACCGTTATCAGCGAAGGCATCAGCGCCGCTAACCATGCCCCCTTGACGCAGGATTTTAAAATGGGGGTTTTTCAGGTGTAGAGACGCAATGCAATTTGTAGAGACGAAATGCATTGCGTCTCTACAAAATGCGCAAAACACGATCCTGGAATTTGAAATTTAAATTATTGGAATTTGATTGATGGCTAATATAACCATATACACAGACGGCAGCAGCCGTGGAAACCCCGGCCCGGGCGGCTATGGAACGATACTTATTGCAGGCCAACACCGAAAGGAGCTTTCAGGTGGGTACCGGCTTACAACCAACAACCGGATGGAATTGATGGCCGTAATAAAAGCACTCGAAGCACTTAAAAAGCCCGGCATGCATCTTACCATTTACAGCGATAGCCAATACGTAGTAAAAGCGATTAACGAAGGCTGGCTGAAAAACTGGTTGCGCACCGATTTTAAGGGTAAAAAAAACAGGGACCTTTGGTTGCAGTATCATACACTGGCACAGCCACACCAAGTAAAATTTATATGGGTAAAAGGCCATGCGGATAATGCATTTAATAATCGATGTGATGTCCTTGCTACCGAAGCTGCCGATGGGAAAGGATTACAGGTGGATGATGGTTTTGAAAAAGGATTGACATAAAAACGGGAATACATTTCGAAAGATGTATTCCCGTTAAGGCTTTAACTGTACAAGCATCGTTACATTTCAATCGGCAAGAACTACCTGCCTGGTTTCAGTTACTTCGGTTGAATCCGTTACCACATGCGGACAAATCATACAAGCTTTGCCTGCTTCCTGTGCGAACCAGCGGCATTGATTTCGAATAGCACAGGGTGGCAGGTTATTACCTGCTTCTAAATGCTCATTTACAGAAGCCAGAGTATTTATTACGCCACATCCGCCGTCTTTCCATTGCCCGCAGCCGTTTTTCATACATTGGTTACTAAAGCGAAATCTTTTTTCAAGCGAACCATTCATTCTGGCCTTTTCTAAAAACTCGCTGGTAACCGGAATGGGATTGGGAAGAAAACTAACCGTATTGTTGGCATTTATCAAGCCCAACAAGCTTGCGCCTTCGCGCCCGGTTGAACTTGGGCATATATGATTATCCATGGTTAACCTAGCATTGATTGTTGGAATTTTTCCTGAATACCCTTGAATGTACCTCTATCAAGCAGGTCGCGGAAGATGATAAATCCAGGCCACCTGATAGGAGGAATAACCACAATGGGGCCGATAGGACCAGGCCATGGACCGGGCCATGGATTACGTGGATATGGTGCATCCGGGTTAGGTTTATAACTTACTAACTCACTTAATACCGCTTGCTGAATCAAGCCTTCAATGCGCTTTTCAGCTTCAGCACTTAGCTTAATGTCTCCAAGAATAACATGAAACTCCGAGCCTGTTACTTTACTTTTTTTGGTAACTGCCATAAGGATAAAATTTAAAAATGTGAACAATAGCTCTAATTTAATGCAATGGTTAGCAGATTTGCAAGCATTTTTATATTTTTTTTATCCTTTTCTTTAAAAAAAATCATCTGATTTCGAAGCTGGGTCGTCCAAAATCTGGAAATATGGGAAAAGGAGTCAAAATATATTGTGGCATGATTATAAAATTCGCTTGAATCTTTTAAGTCCTTTGCTTATATTTATAAGAAAAAAATATGGCAAAGAGCAAGGTCCGTATTCTCTCACTTGACGGCGGTGGAATCCGCGGCATTATTCCGGCAACAATAATGGTAGAGCTCGAATATAGACTGCAACTAAAATCAGGAAATCCGGATGCCCGCATTGCCGATTATTTTGATATGATTGCAGGGACAAGCACAGGCGGAATTCTTACTGGCCTTTACCTTTGTCCCAATGAAAATAACAGACCAAAATTTACAACGGTTGAAGCGCTAAACCTCTATCTCGAAAATGGGAAAGAAATTTTTCAGATGGAGTTTCTGGCTAATGTAGCAAAGCTGTACGTTGTTTTTAACGAGATGTATCCTAAAAAATATATTGAAAATCTTTTAGCGCAATACTTTGAAAATGTGGAACTTGATGACTTACTGCGTCCTTGCCTGATAACTGCCTACGATATCAGAAACCGAAAAGCCCATTTTTTTAATAGTGTGGATGCAAAGGGTGGTAAGAATATTTATAACTACAAAATGAAGGATGTGTGCAGGGCAACATCCGCCGCACCAACTTATTTTGAGCCTGCAAAAATCGAGTCGTTACAAGGCACCGATTATACCTTGATTGATGGTGGTGTTTTTGTAAACAACCCAACGCTTGCTGCTTATAGCGAAGCAAGAACAATCAGTTTTAGCAAAGAAATAGGGCCTAATAAACCTGATTGCCCCACTGCAAAAGACATGCTGATTATTTCCATAGGTACGGGCACAGTAAAAACACCCTATCATTATGACAAAATAAAAAATGCAGGACTCATTGCCTGGCTACCGATAGTCATTGATATTATGATGAGTGGCAATAGCGAAACTGTAGATTATCATTTACAAAAAATGTTTAATACTTTAAGCCCTAAAGATGAAAAGGATTATTATCGCCTTGAACCGGCATTGCAGGATTCAAGCAGCGAAATGGATGATGTAACGGATGATAATATCAAAAATCTGCACGAAGCAGGGCTATATTTCATCTCGAAGCATGATAAGTTGCTGGATGAAATTGTAGATAAGCTTATTGCCAATGGGTAATGAGTATAATTAAAAAAATGTAACACAATTATTTTTCATAAAAAATACTTTGTTAGCATGGTAATATTTTTTCAGAATATTTCCTTGGAATAAAATAAAAAACCACCCCGATTTCACGGAGTGGTCTTCATAAATATATAGCGACTGCACAAGGCAGATGTAGCTACTTATTTTACTTCTTCAAATTCGGCATCAGTTACCGTTTCGCCGGTACCCGCACCTTGCGCGCCTTCGCTAGCACCTGCATCAGGTCCGGGTTGTGCGCCGCCATCCTGATTGGTGGCATTGTACATATCCTGGCTTGCTGCGGTCCATGCTTCATTCAGCTTGGTCATAGCCACATCAATACGTGCTAAATCCTGGCTTTTATGGGCATCTTTCAATTCGGCAAGTGCTGCTTCAATCGTTACCTTCTTTTCAGCAGGCACTTTATCTCCGTATTCTTTCAACTGCTTTTCAGTTTGGAAGATCAGGCTATCTGCACCGTTTATTTTTTCAATTCGTTCGCGCTCGGCTTTGTCTGTTTCTTCGTTGGCCTTAGCTTCATTTTTCATCTTCTCAATTTCTTCCTTGCTAAGTCCGCTACCTGCTTCAATCCGAATCTTCTGCTCTTTACCGGTGCCCTTGTCTTTTGCACTTACATGCAGAATACCGTTGGCATCAATATCAAAGGTTACTTCAATTTGCGGTACACCACGTGGTGCCGGTGGAATATCTGCAAGGTTAAAGCGACCCAGGCTCTTATTATCATTTGCCCTGGTGCGCTCACCCTGTAACACATGAATTTCTACACCCGGCTGATTATCAGCAGCGGTGCTGAATGTTTCGCTCTTTTTAGTAGGAATCGTGGTATTGGAAGGAATCAAAGGTGTCATTACACTTCCTAATGTTTCAATACCAAGCGTAAGCGGCGTAACATCAAGTAAGAGTACGTCTTTAACTTCCCCGGACAATACAGCGCCTTGAATAGCGGCACCTACGGCAACTACTTCATCGGGGTTTACGCCGCGATTAGGCTTTCTGCCAAAAAACTTCTCAACGATTTCCTGAACTTTAGGAATACGGGTGCTACCACCAACCAATATTACTTCATCTATTTGAGATGTATTGTAACCGGCATCTTTCAATGCAGCTTCGCAAGGCTTAAGACAACGAGCAAACAAATTGTCGGCAAGTTGTTCAAACTTAGCGCGGGTAAGCTTGGTTACGAGGTGTTTAGGCACACCATCTACAGCCGTAATATAAGGCAGGTTAATTTCAGTTTCTGTAGAGGAACTAAGTTCCACTTTAGCTTTTTCAGCCGCTTCTTTCAGGCGTTGTAATGCCATAGGATCTTTACTAAGATCAATGGCTTCCTGCGCTTTAAATTCCTGTGCTAACCAATCGATAATTACTTTATCAAAATCATCACCACCCAGGTGCGTATCACCGTTGGTGCTTTTTACTTCAAAAACGCCTTCTCCCAGTTCCAGTACACTTATATCAAATGTTCCACCACCCAGGTCAAATACAGCAATTTTTTGATCAATATGCTTTTTATCGAGGCCATAAGCCAATGCAGCGGCGGTAGGCTCGTTTACGATACGACGAACATTTAAACCTGCAATTTCACCTGCTTCTTTCGTTGCCTGACGTTGTGCATCATTAAAGTAAGCCGGAACCGTAATTACCGCATCGGTTACTTCTTGCCCAAGATAATCTTCGGCAGTCTTTTTCATTTTCTGCAGCACCATGGCGCTAATTTCCTGTGGTGTGTACATACGGTCGTCAATTTGAACGCGTACCGTATTGTTGTCGCCTTTTACCACTTTATAACTCCAGTGGCTCATCTCTTCGCCAACTTCATCGTACCTGCGGCCCATGAAGCGTTTAACACTCATTACCGTGTTGTGCGGATTTGTAATTGACTGACGCTTTGCAGGGTCACCCACTTTGCGCTCGCCATTTTTCAGAAAAGCTACAATAGATGGCGTTGTACGACGACCTTCTTCGTTTGCAATTACTACCGGCTCATTGCCTTCCATAACGGCTACGCAACTGTTGGTCGTACCAAGGTCTATTCCAATAATTTTTCCCATGACTATAATTGTTTAATTTTTTACAATGTTGTGAATACCATTGCTCCAAGCATTATGCCATTGCCAAATTGGATGAAAAAATGGCAGAAAAAGACTCCGATTTCGACTTAGAAAGGTAAAAAAGTCGGCTTTAGGGCAATTTTTACGACAAAAAGGGTATAAATCTTAAGGGTTATTTGTGATAGAATAAAAAAAAATCGCAAGAATACCCATTGTATTTCATGCGATTTTTGATAGTGATCCGGATTGGATTCGAACCAATGACCTACTGCTTAGCTTGCCACTACAGTTTTCACTGCTCTTCTTCCGAAGATTTGGGGTCTGGACTATATCTTCACCATTTCAGGTGCGACACGTGTAGTCTCTACGGTGTCCAATTCAAAAAATCCTTTGCTGCAAGCACACCTTTTTCCTGATTATTTTTTGTCTTTTCAACCCTAATCGAAATACTCTTATTGTATAACAGGGGATTTAAAAAATAACACAAATCAGTTTCAGGATTGTAAACAATAAACAAGTCAATATCACTTTTTTCAATTGGCTTGGAGTAGGTGCCTTTAGAATCAGACCAATTCTTTCTAAAAGAAATATCTAATGTTCCCCTTTTAGAAAGTTTTTTAAACTTGACTTGAATCCTATAAAATTTACCTGCTCCGTAAGCTACAATATCAAAAGGTGCATGCTCTGAAATCGGCAATAATGGAAGCAATCCATGTTCAGAAATTGAAACAAGTGCCTTCAATACAGCGAAATCTCCTTTGTTTTTTGTATGGTGTGCCAGCATGTTAAGAACTAAAAGAATCGGTTCCCTCGGTATTGCCATCAGCATTATCTGTTAAGGTTTCACCGATATAGTGTCGTCCACTGTCAAAGTTTCTCTTCCTTTAACAGGCTCCTAAGTTGAAGGCAGTTGCTCTATCCAGCTGAGCTACCGGACCCATTCTGATGCAAATAAAAGCTTTTTTTTTTAAGTCGATGTCCTGGAAGTTAATTTGAATTTAAATTACCTTTTGAAAGGTCAGTATATCTATTCCCCAATTTTAACTTCAAACAACTTAGGCCAGTATTTACCGGTAATAAAAAGCCGCTTTCCTACGGAATCCCAGGCAATTCCATTGAGTACTTCGCTGTTGGCGTCTTTCAGGTTAAAGCCGGCAGTTTGCTTAAGCCCGCTAAAATCAACCCTTGCCACTACCCTGCCGCTTGTAGGGTCTATCTTATAAATAATATCCGTTTGCCAGCGGTTGGCCCATACAAAGCCATCAATCCACTCCAATTCGTTAAGGTTGCTTACCGGGCCAAAATTATCTGTTACACCAATGCGTTTTATCTCACGAAATCTGATAGTATCCAGAAAATAAAGATTACTGCTGCCATCACTGTAAATAAGTTCAGTTCCATTGGTGGTAATACCCCAACCTTCAGTATTCAATGGAAATTCGGAGAGTTTTTTAAAAGTTGTAGCTTCATAAACAAAACCTTTCTTGTTTTGCCAGGTCAACTGGTAAATTTTCCCGTTTAGTTCAGTTATGCCTTCGCCAAAAACATCATCTTCATTATCTGCTTGTTGCAGCACTTTCCCGGTAGCAAGATCTACTTTCCGCAGGTTACTTTCCTTTACCTGACCTGTTCCTTCCAACAAATTGTTATTGTACCATATAAGTCCCTGCGTGTAGGCACCGGTATCGTGCGGATACGCTGCCATCACCTGGTAACCGGGACTTGCAGGAATAAAAACCGATTTATCATAATTGGTAGTGGTAGAAATGCCCGGAACATCAGGCGAACAGGTACAAGCCTGCACCCACCAAACCAGCGCAATAAATACCGGAAATGATAAAAAACGAAAAGGAATATACTTACCGCGAAACATGATAAATGCAGAATTTAAATAATCAAAATCAGGTGCAAATATAAAGGCTTCATTACCCAATTTGACCAATAACCTGTGTGGCCACTTCTTCGGCAACCACCGGGGTAAGCGCTACACCCATCCCGTTGCAGGCAAGCGCCACCCAAATACAGGGCGAAATTTCCTTTACTATAGGCTTTTTGTCTTCACTCATACCCATAATTCCCGCCCATTCCATCCAACCGGGCTTTTCCAAAACCTGCGCAGCTTCGGGCAAATGAGTTTTAATAAATGCTTTGAGATGTTCCTGGATTTCAAATGAAGGTTCGGCCAAATGGGTTTGTTCATGATTAAAAGCCTTGTTGCGCGCCCCACCCAATAACAGGCGATTACCGAGGTTGCGGAAATAATAATATCCTTCATCAAAATGAAAAGTGCCTTTCAGTTTACATCCATCAATGGGTGGTGAAAGAAGCACCTGCCCCCTTGCAGGCACTACCCTTTTGCCTACACCTTCCACACTATCCAGGGCAGCATTGGTGGCCCAAATAATCGCTTTACTTTTTATTTCTATATGCCGTTTACCCGCTAAAAGGCCAACACTTTGCCCAACCCCGGAATAGCTTACATTTTCTACCTTATGCCCGGTAAGTAAAACTACCCCTGCTGCATGGAGCCATGTCGTCATGGTTGCAGCTAACTTGCCGCTGTGCAATCCACCTTCTATACTATTGCCCGCCATTGCCGAAAAACCTTGCATAGCCATGGGTACTAAACGGTTCGATCTATCCCGGTAAGTTTCATTCTCCCCGGTAATGGAAGCCAGTCCATTGTTTAGCACGGAAAGCTTTTCAGCAAGCATTACGCCTTCCCATTCCGGTTGCCCTGCAAAAACTTCGTATCCCCCAATGGAATCATAGCCAATGGCATTATCACCCCAAATCCGCCGTATTTTTTCGATGCCCTTAAAGCGCATTTCCACCACCTGCCACATGGCATTTTCCCCCATAGTATGTAAATCGCTCCATAGCTCGGACGGACTGCCAAAACAGGCAAAGCCGGCATTGCGTGTAGATGCAAGCGCAGGAACCGGGGACGCTTCTGCAATGGTAATTTTCAATTTCGGGTTCCGTTGCAGTAGTTCATAGGCGGTCCACATAGCCATAAATCCACCACCTGCAATCAATACATCCGTATCCCGGTAATAGGTTTCTTGTTCCCAAATTGAAATCATTGTTAAAGCTATATTGAAATTTCGTTAATTAACCCTGCCGCCAAAGGTAAAGCCTACACCTTTGCCTGATGAAGTTATTAAACGTAAAAACGATAGTACTTTCTGTTACTTTTTTTGCATGCGCAAACGCTGTTTCTGCACAATCTCTTAAAGATTTAATGAAGGGCAAAAACAGTAAGGATACCGGTTCGCAAAAAGTAAACTCCAAAAATATTTTTGACCAGGTTTCGAATGTATTGGGTGGAAACGGCACCGGGTTAAGTGCCAATGAAGTGGCAGAAGGTTTAAAGGCTGCCCTTGACCAGGGTGTAACAAAAGGAACGGCTCAATTATCGGCTGTGGATGGCTATCTCGGCAATGCTGCCATAAAAATTTTAATGCCACCCGAAGCTAAAAAAGTGGAAGAAACGCTCCGGAAAATAGGCCTTGGTAAGCAGGTAGACCAAGCCATTCTAAGCATGAACCGTGGCGCCGAAGATGCCGCCAAAAGTGCAGCGCCTATTTTTCTTAATGCCATAAAAAAAATGACCATACAAGATGCCTTCTCCATATTGAGTGGAAAGGATGATGCAGCTACCCAATATTTAAAACAACAAACCACGGATGCTTTAACACTTGCATTCAAACCGGTTATTGATTCATCGCTCGATAAGGTGAATGCAACGCAATACTGGAATACGATTTTTACCAATTATAACCGCATGGCTACTGAAAAAATAAATCCTGATCTTACAGCTTATGTTACAGAAAGAGCGCTTTCAGGGCTGTTTTTGCAATTGGCACAGGAAGAAGCCAATATTCGCAAGAACCCTGCTGCACGATCTACCGAGTTGCTGAAAAAGGTTTTTGCCAAATAAACGGGCTATTCTTTTTTCTTATTTCTTTTTAGTTGAATAAATGGTCGTTGGTTCTGCCAAGAATCACGCTGCCATGCCGCTGCTTCAGCTATTAATTGTAATACAAACAAGCGGTCAATATCCCTCTTACTCCGAAAAGTGATACCGGCAATCATTGATCGATTTTTCATTTCCAGTTCTGGAAATGCAGGCAAAAGATCTTTGCCCCGGCAAAATGCAAGTTCCATTCCCCCACCCTTTTTAATGTAATTAAAATAGCAAAACATGCCATGATAATGGTAAAAAGGAAGTTTGAAACTAAACTTTTCGGTTGCATCAGGTAGTATATCCCTGATACAATTCCTTAAAATTTCAGCAATTTCCCTTTCCGTATCAGGCAAATGGTAAATATAACCATCTACTAAAGAAGCATGATTCATCTACTATTTCATTATAGGTAAAAGTATAATAAAGAATACATTTGGCTAAATAACTAAAAGAACATTATTTCACATCCATATTTTTAAATAATCTATTTTATGGACAGAAGGACTTTTATAGCGCAAACTTCCCTTGCAGCCGGAGCAGTACTTGTAAACACCGGGTGTGGTAATGCATCAAAACCGGAAATTAAAGGGCCTGCTATTGGTTTGCAGTTATATACCCTGCGCGATGAAATACCTAAAGGTCTCGAGCCGCTGATTGAAAAAGTATCATCGTTTGGCTATACCCATATAGAAACTTATGGCTTTGAAGAAGGATTGTTTTTTAAAAAGACACCCAAAGAGTTCCGGAATATTTTATATGACAATAATTTAGTTACCCCAAGCGGGCATTATGATGGAAATGAATTTTTGAAAGGCAATGATGATGTTTGGAAAAAAGCATGCGAAGCAGCAAATATCCTTGAGCAAGAATATATTATTATGCCTTACATCGATGAGCCATTACGGCCAAAGGATAAAGATGGCATGATAAAAACTGCGCAAAGACTAAATGATGCCGGTAAAATAAGTAAAGAAGCGGGCTTACAGTTTGCCTATCATAATCATGATTTCGAATTAAAATATAACCCTGCTGCACAAACTTCACTTTACCAGGTAATGCTGGAACAAACGGACCCGGAACTGGTAAAAATGGAAATGGATATTTTTTGGATTTACTATGCAGAAGGGGATGCTGTAACCATTTTCTTCCAGCACCCAAAACGCTTTCCTTTATGGCATGTAAAGGATATGAATCCTTTGACCCGCAAAAACATTGATATAGGTAAGGGCACCATTGATTTTAAAACCATTTTCAAATACAAGGCGGAAAGTGGTTTGAAGTATTTTTTTATCGAACAGGAAAACTATGATGTTTCCCCGCTCGATAGTATTGAAAAAAGTATTGCTTATGTAAAAAAGGAATTGGTTGCATAATGGTTACAACCGCCTGATCATAGCATTACGAAACCAAACAGCATCTCCATGGTCCTGCAGTACAATTTTACCGGTATTGTAAGTGCCAAAAGATTTCCAATCTTTAAACTTGCTTTTTGAAACCATTGTTTTCCAGGCATCATCTCCATATTTTGTACTTACAACCTTTTCGCCATTAAGGAAAAAATCAAGTTGTCCATTATTGCTGATAATTTCCACCATGTTCCACTCCCCTACAGGCTTAACCGTTTCCTTTGTACAGCTAATCAGGTCGTACAAATCGCCCGCTCTGTGTTTCATTATTTTACCATCGGGGTGCTTTTCATTATCGAGCACCTGCATTTCGGGTCCGGTAAGGTAGGGTTCATTAAGGGAAGGGTCTTCCTTTACATAAAACATAATTCCACTATTGCCACCTTCTGAAATTTTCCATTCCATTTTCAAATGGAAATTTTCAAATTCTTCATTATAAACAAGGTTACCACCATCCATTATTTTTCCATCTTTCTTATTGGATGGATCAAAGTACAATACGCCATCTTGTAAAGTCCAGGCTTTACCTGCAGCACCGGGTTTATTATAAATATGCCATTGGGAAAGCGAGTTACCTTCGAACATATTTACCCATACAGTATCCTTCGCTTTCATTTCCTTCATTTTAGGCTGCGAACCGCAAGCCATCAACATGGGAAATCCAGCGGCTGCTATCAACCATTTTACAATCATGTGCATTTATTTTTTAAGCAACAAAATATACTTCACCATTTGTTTGGCATCTTCTTCACTTACACCCGGATGTGGGGTCATAGGAACGGGACCCCAATTACCACTACCACCTTTTATTATGGTTTGAGCCAGCAAAGTAATCTTCGCATCATCGGCACCCGCATATTTAGCTGAGATATCCGCATAAGCAGGTCCGGTGGTAGTTTCCCTGATGGCATGGCATGTAAGGCAGTCGTTTTGTGCCACCAATGCTAATCCCTTTTGGTAATCAGGATTTGCGGAAAGATCATCCTTTACTTCTGTCGGTTCGCTATCCTTCGCATCGCCTTCTTTGGGCGTTTCACCACAACCTATACAGGCAGCAAGCATTACTAAAGGAATCCATTTTTTCATTATCATAATTTTCAATTTATTTTTTAAAAAATCGTTGCCAAATTAACGATTTAAACCTAATACATTCCGGTTAAATGTGCTGTCTGCCTGCGTACCCGCAAAATCATCAAAAGCTTTTTCTGTAACGCGAATGATATGGTCGTTTATAAATTGAGCCCCTTCCCTTGCGCCATCTTCCGGATGCTTATAGCAGCATTCCCACTCCATTACGGCCCAACCTTTAAAATCATAGTGCGTAAGTTTACTAAAGATGGCTTTAAAATCAATCTGCCCATCACCCGGCGAACGGTAACGCCCGGCGCGGTTTGCCCAACTTTGGTAACCACCAAATGTACCTTGTTTTCCATTGGGATTAAATTCTGCATCCTTTACATGAAATGCTTTTATACGTTCATGGTAATGATCTATGTAAGTAACGTAATCCAATTGCTGCAACACAAAATGTGATGGATCGTATAACAAACATGCACGTGGATGATTATTCACTTTCTCCAAAAACATTTCGTAGGTAACACCATCGTGCAGATCTTCACCGGGATGAATTTCATAACATACATCTACCCCATTTTCATCAAATACATCTAATATTGGCTTCCATCTCCTTGCTAGTTCTTCAAAACCTTCATCGAGCAATCCGGCAGGCTGCTGCGGCCACGGATGCCAGTAAGGCCATAGCAATGCACCACTAAAAGTTGCATGTGCATTCAATCCCAGGTTAGCTGAAGCTTTGGCGGCGAGTTTTAATGTTTGCACTGCCCATTCAGTTCTTGCCTTTGGATTTTTACGCAATGCTTCGGGTGCAAATGCATCGAACATATCATCATACGCGGGATGTACGGCTACCAATTGTCCCTGCAAGTGCGTACTCAGTTCGGAAATTTCTAAACCATATAACCCAAGCGTACCTTTTAGTTCATCCGCGTATGTCTTACTTTCTGCCGCCAGTTCCAGGTTAATACAACGGCTATCCCACGTAGGAATTTGCACCCCGGTAAAACCTAGTCCTGATGCCCATTGGCAAATGCTTTCAAGCGTATTGAATGGCGGCTTATCACCCAAAAATTGTGCGAGAAAAATACCGGGACCTTTAATGGTTGTCATGGGGAAATTATTTATTGAATGATGAATTATGAGTGATGAATGATGATTGGGTTTAAAGTGCGTCAGCCAAATATTAAATCTTACATATCAAATATTAAATTTCAAACGGCCACCACTTCACATCGCTTTCCGAAGCTGCCACTACATTCTCCACAAAAGCCATACCACGTACGCCGGCATCAATACCGGGAAAATCAAGCGAAGCATCTGATACACTACTTCCATTTTTCCGGGCGAGCATAACCTGTGCGGCATTGCGATAAATATTGGCAAATGCTTCGAGATAACCTTCGGGATGGCCGGCAGGTGTACGGATATTATGTAAGGCAAATGCGCCTAAATAACTGGGACCCGCACCAGATCCTGCACGCAAGATTTGGTTAGGTGCATCGGGCCATTTTACCACAAGGCTATTACAATCTTCCTGCTGCCATTCCAACCCGCCTTTATCACCAAATACTTTTATGCGAATATTGTTTTCTTCACCTGTAGCTACCTGTGTTGCAATCAAGGTGCCGGATGCACCATTATCAAATCGTAACAGTACAGCACCATCATCATCGAGCAATCTACCGGGCACAACGGTGTTCAGATTGGCGCAGATGGTAGTTACCTGTAAACCTGTAATATATTCTGCAAGGTTAAAAGCATGTGTGCCTATATCGCCCATACAACCCGCTTTGCCGCTGCGCCCCGGATCCGTACGCCACGAAGACTGCTTATTGCCCGAATCTTCCAGTTTATCATAAAGCCATCCCTGTAAATACTCTACATATACTTTACGAATTACACCCAGTTTTCCCTGGGCAATTATTTGCTTTGCCTGCTTTACCATAGGATAGCCGGAATAGGTATGCGTTACGGCAAAAACCCGGCCGGTATTTGAAACCAAAGCCCGTAATTCCTTTGCTTCTTCGAGCGAAAAAGTCACCGGCTTATCAATCACTACATCAAAACCCGACTCCAATGCGAGCTTTGCCGGTGCAAAGTGGACATGGTTGGGCGTAACGATACTTACAAAATCCATGCGTTCGGCTTCAGGTAGTTCCTTTTCGGCCAACATCATTTCTGTAAAGCTATTATAAACCCTTTTTGCCGGTAACCCAAGCGCTTCGCCTGCTGCGGCCGATTTTTCAGGCGAACTGCTAAAAACTCCGCACACCAGGTCAATATGTCCATCCATACGAGCCGCAATGCGATGAACCGCCCCGATAAAAGCATCAGGTCCACCGCCTATCATGCCCATTTTTAGTTTTGTAATCATATAGCTGCCCTTTTAGCCTCACACATTGGTGTAATGTAAAAATAGGCGGTTGCACGAATTGACCAAAAATCGTTTCAAAAATTGCACCATTAAAAGCCCACCTAATCGCTGGCACACCAGTAAAACATCCAAAAAAATTTCAAATCTTCATTTTCCCCTAATTTAGTTGGCTCAAATGATACAGCTTGCCAGGCTAATCACTTTATTTATTATTTTCTATTAAAATGGTTAACACAAAAAATCTTTGTACTAATGGTTTCTGACATTCAAAAAAGTAAACTTTTTACAGCAAGCTGCCTTGCCTTATTGGTTACATCACTTTCCTTTGGAATAAGGGCAGGTATTCTAAATGAATTAGGTACTCAATTTAATCTTGATAAGAGTCAATTGGCAACGATTGCAGCCACTGCATTTTGGGGGTTTCCGCTTGCTGTTATTATTGGCGGCATGGTCGTTGATATTATCGGGATGAAAAAATTACTTGTACTTGCGTTTATCTTCCATTTTTTGGGCATTATACTAACCATATTTTCAACAGGCTATTGGACATTATTTTTCAGCACCCTCTTAATCGGCATTGCAAATGGTACGGTTGAAGCGGCTTGCAATCCATTGGTAGCTACACTTTACCCCGATAATAAAACAACTAAATTAAACCACTTTCACCTTTGGTTTCCTGGCGGTATTGTATTAGGTACCTTAATAGTAATGCTATTTAATAGCAGGGGCATCGGCTGGAATATACAGGTTGCCACCATGCTTATTCCAACCATTATTTATGGCTATTTATTCAGCAAATTATCATTCCCGGTTACCGAAAGAGTAGCGAGTGGAGTTACTACATCCGAAATGTATAAGGAATTGGCAAAGCCACTATTCATTTTTATGATCATTTGTATGTTTGGCACTGCTATTACTGAATTATTTACCGGGCAATGGATTGATGTATTATTAAAGAATGTTACTGATAATGCACTTCTCATACTTACGCTTACTACAGGTATCATGGTTATTGGCAGGGGGCTGGCAAAGCCGGTGGTGAAACAATTTTCTCCGCAAGGGCTACTACTCATTTCATCTATTCTTGCTGCAATTGGTTTATACATGCTCGGCCATGTGGAAGGTAATTTAATCTTTGTAGGAGCTGCCATTTTCGGAATGGGTGTTTGCTATTTCTGGCCAACCATGATTGGGTTTGTAGCAGAATATTTACCTAAAACCGGCGCAGTAGGGCTTAACCTGATGGGTGGTGCCGGCATGTTTGCTGTTAGTATTTATATGATGTTTATGGGCTCAAAATACGATTCCATTATAGCAGAAAATTTACCACCCGGTGCTGACATTACAGCTTACAACGCTGCAGAAGCCGGTAGTGAAATGGCATTATTATTAAATAAAGCAAAAAATGCAGCAGGACCTGAAATCCTGAATGTTACAGCTATTATTCCCATCATTCTTATTGTTGCATTTACCTTCCTGTTTTTTGCAACAAGAAAAAAACAAGGAACATCCTTAACATCTGCTCATTAAAAAATTATCATTCAAAAAATATTCTTTCAAATGACCAATCGCAGAAAAGCAATACAACTTATGGCAACGGCTACCGCAAGCGCTGCAGGATTACATGCACTGGGAAACGCTAATTCTTCTATCGCAACGTCTCCTGCGGCGGCGTATCATTCCGCAACGTCCCCTTCGGGAGACGTTGCGGGGAAACTCAAAGGGAATATTAACCACTCAGTTTGCCGCTGGACTTATAATCATCTTAGCCTCGATGAATTGTGTAAACTAGGTAAGGAATTAGGATTGAAAGCCATTGATCTTGTAGGTCCTAAAGATTGGGCTACATTGAAAACACACGGGCTTGATAGCAGTATGTGCAATGGTGCAGAAATTAACCTGACCGATGGTTTTGGTGATAAAAAATTCCATGAGACGCTGGTAAAAAAATATACCGAACATATTGACCTTGTGGCCAATGCAGGTTATAAAAACCTGATATGCTTTAGCGGTAACCGCAAAGGCATGGACGATGAAACAGGTTTAAAAAACTGTGTGGAAGGATTGAAAAAAATAATCGGCCTTGCCGAGAAAAAAGGCGTGGTGCTGCACATGGAATTACTCAACAGCCGCGTTGACCATAAAGATTATTTGTGCGATAAAAGTGCCTTTGGCATTGAACTGTGTAAGAGATTGGGTTCAGAAAATTTCAAGCTGCTATTCGATATCTACCACATGCAGATTGACGAAGGTGATATCATCCGCAGCATTACCGATAACCATCAGTATTTTGGTCATTACCATACGGCTGGTGTACCGGGCCGCCACGAACTTGACGACAATCAGGAACTCAATTATCCTGCCATTATGTACGGGATTGCAGAAACAGGTTTCAAAGGCTATGTAGCGCACGAGTTTATTCCTATGTCGCAGGATAAAACGCTATCCTTGCGGCAGGCGATTAATGTGTGTGATGTGTAATGAAGTTTTGCAGGCGGGAAAAGTAAGACGGCAATAATCGGAGCATAGAAGTCAAAACCACTTCTACCAACGGACGAAATCCAACACTGACTGCCGGCGGATAAGAACCTTTGTGCCATCCATTTTCTCGATCCACAGGTCAGGCTTTGTATATCCAAAACGCCAGGTAAGTACATTGCAAAAAGAACCAAAATCGGCAGCAGAACGGCCATCAATTGCTTTTATTTCTTCCCCGATTTTTAAATTACCTGCTGATGATTTTGTACCAGTATTCAAATCAGAAACAATCAATTTCCCATCTTCCCACGAAAACCCTGCATCAAGGGCCTGCTGTGCATAATCCAGTTTAACTCTCTTTCGATAATAATATTTCCGCTCACTGTTATTGATGATAAGGTGGCTGAAAAAACTGGTAAAAAATTGAAGACCGATTTTTGCTCCTTTATAATTACTTACGGATACCGGGATGTTATAAACCGGTTGGTTGGAAAAACTCATGCTATCCACTAAAATATTATGAATGGGTTGTTCCTTTTTTGTGGTAGCCAATCCCATTACCATGGCACTATATGGAATCACTTTTCCTTCTTTCTCCTTCACCTTATAGGCAGAATCTATTCCCGAAAAGGATGCATTTATATCAAAGTAACCCCGATAGCCAAAATCAATTAAACAATTTTCCTTTTTGTTACCAAAGTCGTACGTAATAAATGGTCTTTTCTTTACAAAATTTATATCCCATTGCATCATGTCTTCGGCAACCTGAAAAGGCTTATCTGAAATATAAACCATTTGGTTTTCGAAATCAAATTTCCAATTGAAACGTTGCATAAAATCCTGGCCCAATAATAGTAATTCATGACAATCCATATAAGGCATATCAAATGTTACCGTTTCGAGATCAGTAACTTCAAAGGAGCCAACTTTAACCTGCCGTATTTTTATTTGTTCCAGTTTTTGCGTTGAGTTGTTTGCATCCCTGATGGACATTTTTTTTCTTAAGGTTTTTACATTTGCCTTTGCATTGATTGCATGGGTGGTAACTGAAATACCCGCACCGGTATCAAGGATAAAATCTACATCAACCTGGTTGATGGAACCCTTAATCGTCAATAACCCGCGATTGAGACTAAATGGTAAAGAATCTATCCGTTGCGCAGTTGCAAATAAATAAGCGAATAATAAAAAGGCGGTAAATAGGCTACGAAACATGGATGGATAAATGTTTAAAATTATTAGGCGTTGTTGGTAAAAAACAAACATAACGGCAACGGCGAAAGAATGATAAAACTTTAAATAAAATTACGCTATTAGCAAAGCATTTTCTAAAACGCATTTACATCCCAAAAATCTTTATTATCCATCCCTTTCTGTCTCCATCCCATGAGCTGCCATACGTGCCGCAGCCATCCGGTACATATCGCGCGCTGTTTCCAGTGGCTTATATACTGCCGGGCCATGCTGTTGCAATTTCTTCTGCGCCTGGAAGAAGCTTTCTTGCATCCAGCGCTCGCTTTTTGGGGAAAGCGGTGCCTCGGTCTGCTGTAGGGTTTCCAGCCATTGCAGCGCACGCAGCGCCTGTCGGTATCGTTGCAAATGATATTGTAGTTGGCGGTCTGTTTCTTCTGCCTTCCATTCCCATTCATCGGCCATTTGCCGGAAAATGGTCGCATCTTCCGGGGTTGGCACAGACGGAATAGCCGGTTCGGGCATGGCACTGAGCGCTTTCCAGGCTTCTATCAAACGGAGCAGCGGCCCCGAAGGAACCGATCGCGTACCTTTTGCCCACCTTGAGAGCAGGCTTTGGTCGGTGTTCAGCCACTGCGCGATGCGCCTGAGACTGATACCCGTTTCTTTACTTAGCCAAATGGCAGGATTGTCATCAATTTTATTTTTCATGGGCGGTTGATGACAGCCTTGTCATCAGTTATGTTGTCATCAAAAATAATGATGACAGGGCTTGTGATGACAGGTTTGGCATCATTTTGCTTTTTTTTAAGGGATTGATGACAAAGGGGGTTTCTTTAATAGAACTAAGTACCCGGTTTTAAAATAACCTTTTAAAAATTCAATGTCCATTAGGGTGTACCCCTTTGGTTTACGCTACCCGTGCAAAGACCTCCATGAAAAAGGAAGGAGAAGTGGTGGTGCTAAGTTCCTTCTATTATTGTCGCCTCTTCAGCCGTTATGTCGTAAAGGTTATAAACCAATTCATCAATTTTTTTTTCCTGCAAGCAGCTGTCTTTGCCCTTTTTCTTTAGTGAAATTATTATGTCAACCATTTTAGCTATTTCGTGTACTTCTTTTTCTCCCGGCTTATAAATAGGGATTTCTAGTAAAGGTTCTTTGTCTAACTGATAAGCGTTGCCCTGCATTTTACCCTTTTTTCGAAGCCAAAAAGCAATCAGTTTTGAGTTGAGTAACCCTGTCAAATATTTTAGATTTATTCTTCCTGATTGAATCACAAAAAATGTTTGTGAAACAAAACAATCAAAGTCAGTGTATGTAAAAATTGGCTCGTTAGGACATTTACGAGTAACCATGATTTTCTCACCTTCAAAAAAGTATTGCTCCCTTGCTCTGTGCAAACCATAAGGAGCAAAATCAGAAGTAATAACATTTTTAAATATTTCTAAATGCTGTTTGATTTTTGGATAATTATCCAATGGAATTTTCTTAGTTTTCTTGTCTGGCTTGTTAATATCAGATTTTGTATAAATTATCCAATGAGTATTTTCTGAACTACCATAATACTTTTTCAGTTGGTCGGTTGTATAAAATGGTTTAATAATTTCCTTTTCTTTTGCAAGGAATTTTTTGCTTTCAAACTCACTTTGCGATAGAACAAAAATACCATCGCCTTTTACAACAGAACCCTTCAATTTTTCGGCTGATTCTTTATTTACAAAATCTTGCGGTGCAACAATTCCTTGACCTAATTCTGATTTTAGGTTTAACTCCCTGTCTGCCTTTTCTCTAAGAATGAAATTATGCTTAGACTTGATTTTGTCAAGTAAACCAGAATTTTCTTTTGAATTAAAAGTAAGCGTTTTGTCAATTAAAGTGGACTTTGTGATACATGGATTAAGCAAATTTGATTTTTCGGTTACAATTCCTTCAAGCAAGTTCAATACGTCTTGCAAAACAAGTTTATCTCCTTCTAGTCGTTTATAAGTAAAAGTGTAATTGTCTGTAGTTCTATTGTTTTTAAAAAGCAAAATCATTGTTTGAATGGAGGCGTTTTCAAATATCATGTAAGCACTAAAATCAGTAAGGGATATAATTTTGCTATTTTTAACTACAATGTTTCTAAATTTTGAAGCACCAGAATTTGTACCCCAGTTATTTGTTGCGATGTAGCATAAATACTTTTCAGGTTTCAAAAGCCTTAAACCCAAATCACCAAACAAATACCATATGTCCATTTTACCTTGATAACATTCAAGGCTACGTAAACCATTGAATGCATCCCGGTTTTCGTATTCTTTTATGTAAGGTGGATTTCCAATAATTAAATCAAACCCTTCAAACTCCCCTTTATTATTAAGAACTTCAGGGAATTCAAAACGCCATTCAAAGGCATTTTTGTAAATGATATTATTCTTGATTTCATTTACCTTCTTTTCTAATACTTCAAGTCTTTTTTCGAGTTTCGCTTTTTGCTTCTCAAAAGCAACTCCTTCAATTTTCTTACCAAATAAATCAATATTAGCTGTCATTAAAGTCAAATATTGGCCTCTTGTTTTTTGTAGATCTTTGTTTTCTTTACTGCGAACATAGAATTGTTCTTTAAATTTATCTTTTATACTGTTTATAATTATTTCAATGCCTCGCTTAACTTCTCTACTTTTTTCATTCTTGTAATCATTTACAAATCCACGATATGCTTTAATGTCATAATTGATACTTTTGAAAGCTTCACTTAAATCAGAATTCAAAGAAAATCGACTTAGTAAGCTATTGCCACATTTAATGTTAATGTCTATATTTGGAAGCGTTTCAAGTTCTGTGTTATCACCTTCTTTGTAGTAAGCATTTTTTAATAGCTCAATCCATAAACGCAAACGGCATATTAAAACCGATTTTGGATTGATGTCAACGCCAAACAAACAGTTTTCAATGATGGTTTGTTTTTGATGAAACATTGTCCTTTGTAACCGCTGAACTTCTTTACTTATCGGTTTCCCATTTTGAAGTTTGTATTCGATAGGGTTTCCTTGTTGGTCGGTGATAATGAGTTCATCGTTTACAATTTCTATTTCATATCCGCTTAAATTATTGCCATTATCGTCAGCTAATATTCCCAACTCGGCTTTAATGGCAATAATTTCATTGAGTGCAGAAACCAAAAAGTGGCCTGAACCTACGGCTGGGTCGCAAATATGTAATGAGTTTATAATTTCATTTGCCTTTAAAACTTCTTCTGTTTTATAATGCCGCGAAGTATAGTTTTTAACATCATCAAACTTGTCAAAAGGCTTTATGCCTTTATCT
Organism: Chitinophagaceae bacterium; assembly: GCA_041740575.1. Lineage (GTDB taxonomy): Bacteria > Bacteroidota > Bacteroidia > Chitinophagales > Chitinophagaceae > Phnomibacter. The sequence continues at coordinate 34,788 of JBGSLS010000046.1, forward strand.
GCCAATGCTTCATTGAATTTTTCTACAACCGCCAAACGAATTGATTGGCGGCACATATACATTGTAATAAATGCAGGAGTGAAAATTGAACCGTCTCGGTAGCCGTTGATTTTTTCAAATACTTTTCCAAGAACAGAAGCATTTATTAATTGCTTATTGTCTTTTTGCCAATCTTCTGTTCCTTCACTTGCAAAGTCGTAAGCGTCTAAAAATTGAAATAAGTAATCCAAAGAAGGCAGCTTTGCTGCCTTCTTTTTGAACTCTTTTAAGATTGTTGTATTTATTAGTTCAAGTTGTCCATCATTTTCAAGCGAATTTATTTTAATGGTTTGGTCTTCCAGTTCGCTGATTTCAAAAAGTGAACTGTTCAAATATGGAACACGGATGTATTTTGTTTTGATTGCTTCTGTTCTGTCTGGAATATTTACCGCTAAAACTTTATGAAACAATTTAAACAATTCGTCATAATCGTGAATGGTCTGTGAATTAAGGAAACGATAATCATTATTGCCTTGATGATAAGCAATAAGTTGGCCCTCCAATAATTTCAAAAACAAAATCCTGTTTATCCAAGTAATGCATAGTTCTAATGCAATGTTGAAAGTTTGCTCATCTTTGTTTTCTCCATAAACTTTAATGTCGGGAATACGGTGAAATGTATTTTCTGTTTTTAATGCTTCAATTGTTAATTCAATTAGAGAAGCGACATTTTTGTTTTCCTTCTTTCGTCTAATTATGTTTTTAGTGCCTTCTCTAGCCTCTTCAAGTCCGATGATGTGAAGCAACTCTTTGTAAAATCTTTCATTGAGTGTGTTGCTGTCATTTGGCGAATCAATTTTTAAAAGATGTTGAGGCGAAAGAATTTTGTAAAGAGCAACAAGTTCTTTGTCGTCATCTGTTTTTTTGTTGCGGAGAATTTTTTCGTAATCTCTAATGTCAAAATAAACGCAAGGTATTTCAATTTCAATTTTAGCAACTATCTTCGTAATTTCTTCATAAAACCAAGGATTGTCTTTCTTGTCGTTTAATTTGGTTTCGAAAAGTTTTCGAATTTGTCCGTTTCTGTAAATATGCTTGTCAAAGTAGTTTGCATCAATGATATACCATTGGTTTATGTCTGTAACAACCAGTTGTTTCAGCTGAACATTTTCCTTTTCATTACGCTCTGTAAGGTAGTAAAGTATGAGTTCGTGTAATGCTTTTTTATTGGCATTGCTAGCCGAAACCATTTCTTTAACATTGGAAGGTCGCTTTGCTTCAATGATCACAGCAACATCTGTGTCAGTTGTTTTACCAATATGTATTACCAAATCCTTCTTGTCCTTAGTATTTATAGCGTTGCTGTCTATGTAAAAGGTGTCTCGAAGGAAATCACGGAGATTGTTTTTTAGATGCTCTTCGCTTTCATCTTTGGGTTGTTTTTCAATAATACTAATCTTGTCAAGCAAAGCAATCAAGTGGCTTTTAAATTTGTCCCTTTCGCTTTCTGAAGGACGTTGCTTCAAAAAAGCTTTAAGTGCTTTCTTAGGTGATTGAGTTATTAATTTCATCAAATATTCTAGTTAATTATTAAAACATCTAAGTTAGTCTATTTTGTAACCCTTATTTCTTAAAAAAGTTGCCATCAGGTTTTTCCATGTCCACTTGTTTGGTGGTTTTTAGGCTTTAATACGGTTGAGCCAAATTAAAAATGCTGCAAAAGCGTTGGCTTGTGTGGGCTTGTAGTTCTATAAATTTTGCAAAGGGTTGGCATTTTGTCATCTGTTTCCTGTTCGTTTGTTTTCCATCATTTCGGCCTTTTAGGCTTGCATGTAACGGGCAGGTATTTGCTAAGGCTGGGAAATAGACTTCCGCCCGGCTACCTGAAGCTAAATTTATAAATAAAAATTGATGATTTGCATATAGCTAAATTAATAACGTCTTGCCCGATATGAAGCCCAATTTTAGAACAAAAGTTGAAACACGGCTTACGTCCGCCCAGCATTTGCAAATACCAATATTGTAAGCAGGCCTTTACGGAGTTACATGTCGTTTATTTCCTTTTCAATTAAACGGTATTTGTCTTTTATATCTTCACCAGAATAAAAGTCAAGTAAATCTTTTTTAGTTAATGTCCCGTTGAGTAAAAAGCGTTTTAAATACTCTTGGTTAAATTCCATTAATAGAACTGATTTTTCTAATTGCTTTAAGATAGCTTTATTATTTTCAATGTTACTTTGTACTAATGACTTAATAGTTAGTACTTCGGCGATGTCTTTGATTATACGATTTACAATTATAGCCAAAACATCTTTGTCTAATTCAACATGCTTAGCATTTAAAGCAATGTCTCTCGCAAGCATATAAGCAATTGCTAAATTGCTATAATCTCCTTTTTGTGAATTGATAATTGCAACGAAACCAATCCCAGGAATATAACCGACATTTTCAAAGTTCTTTAGAATTGAATTTTCCACTAGTGAAATATCAAAAATAATTAGACTTACTTTACTATCTCTGTTAGCTTGGGCTTCTATGAGTTGACTCCAGGCTGTATCTGTTTTTTTAGTAAATATATCTTTGCTTTCAATATCCCCCAAACGAATACTTTTGTCAAATTTACACTCAATTGAAATTTTAATGTCAGGTGTGCCATTGACTTCACAAACTATATCACCTGTCTTGTTTTTAGGGATATTCCCTGCTGAATTCCCTGTTAAAAAAGCTTTGTCTTTAAGTTTTTTATCTCCAAAGTATTGATTTAGAAATTCAGCTATTTCTTCTTCTGCTAAAACTCCTTTGATAGTCGATTTGAAAAAAAGCTCTTTTTTCATTTCAAAAATCATCTTCAAACTTTCTAATTCTGTTCCTAATTCATTTGATGTTTTAGAAAGAAAAGATGAAATCCTGTCTTCCATTAATGCCAATACGCCAATATAAAGAGCCCTAAGTAATTTTTCATCTCGCTCACTTGCTGAAAGATTGTCAAAGTAATTAAATACAATTTGATTTTCAATTTCGAATTCTTTGATTTCAACTCTTTTGAGTTTTTGGTTTATTTTTATTGTTGACATAAATTGTTAACTATTTACTGCATTTACTAAAGCCTCATAATGTAACTTGTCTTTCTTCGAAATATAGCCTATTAAGGATTTACAAGCTACTGGAATATCAGACATAAATTCACTTTGCTTGCCAATTCTGTCTATATTGTCTAAGTGACTAAAGTAATGGAATGGTTTACAAATCCTTTTTGATATCTCAGGAGAAAATATCTTATCAGCTCTTCTATCCACTGGGTCTATACTCGGGTATTTAGTCAAAGTGTACATCTCTAGAAATCTTCTTAAAATATTGGGTATTATCAGTAGCTTTTCTGAATTTAAAGGTTTTCTAAGTTTATTAAAATCAAATATTTCTTTAAACAAAAAATGATATTCAGATGCATATTTGTCAAATATTTCTGGCAAGGCTTTTACTGTTGAAGCATTTGTTAATATATTCCTTTCAATAAAATATCTCGACTCTTTATTTTTACTTATTGGCAGTTCTTTTAATAAGTTAAAAAACTCGAAATTATGAGAGGAAAAAAATACCTGCTTACATTTAATTTTATTTTCCCCGTCAACATCTTTAAAGAAAAATGTTTCTTTTAAAAGTGAATTTATTTGAAAAATATGGTTTCCATCCAAACTAGATATAGGGTCATCGACAAATATGATGTAGTCTTTAAATGTCCCTTTTATTTGAAGTGCTCTAATTGAAACTAAAAAATGTGAAAAAGCGATTGCAGTTTTTTCGCCTTCACTGAGGTTTGAGGCGTTCTCTTTATTTCGCAGAAGTAAAAACTTTTTAGTTGTGTTATCAACCTTAATCTCAATGTCGGTTCTATTTAAAAAGCTTTGGATAAAGTATGTATATTGAGAAGCTCCTTCTTCATCGCTAACCTTTTTAGATTCATAAACTTGAATTTCCTTTTCCAATTCTTCAACCTTGGTGTCTAGTTTTTCTATTTCATCAACTGCTTTTTGGTTTAGCTTTTCTTTAATTATGTATTTTTCCCTTTTAAGAAAAGATGCGACTAAATGATTTTTATATAAAGTTCTTTCTGTTTCAATTCTATGCTGAAATCCTTTGGTAAAGTCATTGTTGTTTTTGATTAACTCATTTATATCAGTTATAGCCTTCTTAAGGTTGTCAATTTTAAAAGGAATAATTTCTTCAATTTTTAAATAGAGCGATTTATTTATCTTATTGTCAAGTTTAATAAGAATTTGTTTCAAGTGAGATTTATATAAGTCAAGGAACTTATCATATTTCTTTTTAAGGGCAATATATTCATCCGTAAAACCTAAATTGAAATCATTAAAGCTCGAAGGGAGATTAATATTTTCAATATTTATTTCTTCTTGCTTAATAAGCAATTTTAAACTTTCAGTTTTTTCTTTAAGGCTTGATGCTTGACTATTGAAATATTCATTTAGATATTTCATTCTGTCTGCCTGAATCGTATTATTACAAAAGAGACATTTTTCATTCGCATTGTTTAATTCAATGCCCTTTTTTACCCAACTATAAATTTCTGAATTCCTATCCAAAATTTTGTCAATAATATTTTTGTCAGGAATGTTTGTGAGGATTTGATTTGTTGCTTCAAGAATATTGCTATATGATAAAACAATTTGAATTTCATCGAGTTCTAACTTAGGTTCACTTGTTTGAACTATTGCACTTAATTGCGATATCCGTTTCTTATCTGTAATAATATACTTTGCTAATTCGCCTTTTACAGTCGATAAAATAGGTTTTAAGTTTGCTTTGGTAAAATTTATTAGACTTATAAAATGCTCATCTTTTATTTCTCTTGCTAAAGTTGTAAATTTTCCAGAGGTAGGTCTATCATATTCATCAAACTCATCAATAGCTTTTAAATATTTTATTTTTTTACCTTCAATTAATTCTGTTCCATTAATTAAGTCTATTTGATTTTTTAGTTCATCTATTTTAGTTTGGAATTTTGCGTTATCACCAACTTCAAATAAAATAGTTTTAGATTCAGAGATACTATCTTTATGAAAACTGAAGCCTAGATTTTCTTTAATGTAATCAGAATTAAAAACAAGAATAGAATATGGGAATAGTTCCATATTACTCGATTCAAAATCGCCTGATTCTGTTTTAATTTTAAAATAACCTTTATCGTAGTTATTATCAAGTGTTTTATCTCTAAGTGAAGTAAATATTCTTGAAAGGGTAGTTTTACCTGAATAGTTCCATCCATAAAAAAGATTTTTTTTATTAAAATCTTTAATACCATGGGAATTCCCCCAAGTGAAGCTTTTGTAACTTCCGAATTCTCTTATTGAATCTATTCTTGTAATCATGGGATTTACAATTTTATAAATTCATATTCATTCCGAATATTTGCAGAGAAATAAACACCATGTGAGTCTGCATTCATCAATTTCTCAAAAACATTTTCGGGGACTTCGAGATATTGATAAATACCACCGTGTTTAAACTCTACTTCTAAAATTTGATTTTCTGAATCATATCCAATAGATGCAAGGTTTGATGATTCTACTTGTTGTCTTTTCATAAATTTATATTTTATAATGTCTCAGTATTCATTTTGACTTTACTCTTTGTTACTTGCGGAGTCGTTCGGTAGGCTTGCTTACAACTCAAAAATATGGGAAAGTTTATATACCTGCTCAATTTGCGCTATTTTTTATAACCTATTAAATTTAATTGAGTTACACCAAGTAGCGCAAGTCAAAAACTGGTTGCGCAAATACCCCTGACATTCTTCCTTTTCGGCGGCGGCTACTTACTGGCAGGAATGGGTTCTTGAACCTTTTTCATCCCTGTTACGCAACTTCCCCCTACCGGAAAACGTTGCCGCGACGTATGTGGGGTTGGGTTCATGCGCCACCTATCAATGCATAGTATCCATCAAAGTTATTAATACGGATCAGTATGTCCTTAAGCAGGACCAACCCACAAAAAAACCGGGCACCCACGGCGCCCGGTTGTAACAACCCCGGAAATCATAGCCATTTTTCAAATTCCTAAGCCAATGCCGTTTTTCGGGCGGCAAGCTCAACTGTGTAGGCATCAATCTCCGCAATTTGCGCGCGGAGAAGCCCGGCATCAAGTTCATCGTCGAGCAACGCGGCATTGCCCCCACTTTCCAGCCTTTCCTCAAGGTTGTCCTTTTGATCGTTCAGCCTCCGGATTTTGCTTTCGGTGCCCTTACGGTTAGGGTGCCCTTCGGGTAGGGTGGCCAACGCGGCTTCCTGTCCGGTAATTTCGGCCCTTACTGCCACCAATTTGGCATTGGCGAGCGCTACGCTTTCCGATTGGTTGTTCAGCGTGCGGCCCTGTACGGTTTGTTCAAACTGGAGATCATCTTTTCTTTGGGCGGCCAGGTCCAGCGCCTGATCGCATTCGGCTGCGGTAAGCAGCTTCTCTGTTGAATACGCCATGGTTTACATTTTTTTTAAATGAATAATTTGCTGAAAACGAAGCAATGGCGCACAGCTTTGTTAAAGAATGGCAAACCCTTTAGAAAAATTTACACGATTAACAAAGCATTTTCTTAAACGCATTAACACCCCAAAAACTTTGGTTATCCACCCCCTGATTGTTCCATCTCATGTGCTACGGTAATTGCCGGTTTGTTTCTTTTGCTTTCCCTTCCCATCCATCGGTCATGCGCCGGATAATGGCCGCATCTTCCGGGCCTGGTGCAGACGGAATAGCAGGTTGGGCATGGCGCCGGAGGCTGATACCCGTTTCCTTACTCAGCCAAATGGCGGGGTTGTCATCATTTTTATTTTTCTTAGCTTTTTGTTGACAGCCTTGTCATCAGTTGTGTTGTCATCAAAAAAATTGATGACAGTCCTTGTGATGACAGGCTTGGCATCATTTTGCTTTTTTTTAAGCTACTGATGACAAAAGACTTTACATGCTATTAATTGCCGGTTATGGCGTGAGAATACACGCACCATCGCTACGAAAATAATCCTACGCAGCATTTATGGCACTTTTTTAAATTACTTAGCATTGCAGTTTAAAAACAACGGCGATGCCTGTCATATAAGGCGACTATAAAATAGCTATGGAGCTATTGGCGAAAAAAAATAACAGCAATAATGGCAGCGACATTTCACAGCAGCCACAAAATAACTTTGGAGTTGTTGGTGAAAAACGCTCAACTACCGCGGCCACATACCATACACAGCGTCTTTAAATTAACTTTAAAGTTGTTGGTGAAAAACAGTCGAGTAAGCAAGGGCATTTCAGCCCAAGCTTCTCACAGAACCGTACTTGAGCCTCTCGACTCATACGGCTCTTGTTATCCATCATGCTTTTATTCCTAATTGCCAGTGGTAGAATAATGCGGGATTGGCAGAT
>JBGSLS010000047.1:0-29515 GCA_041740575.1 Chitinophagaceae bacterium
ATGTGGGTGAAGGATGGTTTCCCTTATTCAGAACTTACGGCACGGAGCAAGCCTACTTTGATAAAATATGGAAGCCTGGGGAATTTGAATTGATGGAATAACATCATACAATATTTTGTATAAGTAATGGCAGGGAAAGTGTTAAATATCAAAGTTTGTTGCCCGCTTAACCTGTGTAACGGTTTGACAAAGAAGTGCCGTGCAATATGCCATTACTCATACAATTTACCGGTTGGCTGCAATTAAAAAAAGCCCATTAAAAATTAAAGAAAAATAAGACTATATGAACCAAAAAGAACTATCTAAATTAACTGACAAAGAGCTGCTGGAAGTAGCAAAAAATAACAAACCATCTCCCATAATTGATGCATTTTTTATTGGGTTTTTAGTTGGAATAATGATTTATAGTGCTGCTGCAAACACGTGGGGGTTAGTTACGCTTATTCCCTTGGTTCTAATTTATGCCTTCCTGAAGAAACCAAAGCAATATGAAGATTTAAAGAAAGAATTGAAAAACCGAAACCTTCAATAATTCAATATTATAATGATTGAGATTAAACGAATCTCGAAGCATGAATGATATGACATTTTTATATATCGGATAAGTAATGGTAAAATAGCTGAACAATGGGCCTTTCCAGATGACCCAAGTATAAAAAAACAAATTCTTAATCTTAAGATGTAAAAAATACCTGTGCACAAAATCGGTTTTGCAAAATGACGGGTTCAGTGTTTCTATGACAGTTTAGAGTAAGGTTCGAGCTCTGTTTTTCAATTGAATATTTGTGCTGTAATTCCGCCACTTCGCCATGCGCCAAACCGATATCTCTAATTAAAAGATGTGAGAAATAATATTAAAAATTCATATATATGACCGATACCAAAAAATCAAACAATGTCCTTAAACGCTCATTAGGTCTAACCTCACTTATTGCTATTTGCGTTGGGGTGGTCGTTGGTCAAGGCCCTTTAATTACAATTTTACAGGGTGTAGGAATAAATGCTACTGGTTTTTTTGTAGCTATTCTTATCGCTTTTGTACTTGCGTTAGGTTATGTTTTTACATTTTCTGAACTTGCTCTGATGATGCCCAAGGCAGGTGGAATTAGTACTTACACGGAAGTTGCGATTGGACATCTCCCTGCCATTGTTGTAACCATTGCAGGCTATTTAGGTATTGCCGTTTTTGCGGGTGCAGCAGATCTTTTCTTACTTGATTATGTCATGGATACTCTTTATCCCAACACATTCAGCCATTTTGGGCTTTGGATTTATGTTATCATTATTATTCTAAATATTCTGGGAATTGAAGTTTTTGCGAACGTACAAAATCTTTTGGCATTCATCATGCTAGCTGCATTATTAATAATTGGGATTACCGGAGTAAGTAGTTCAGATGTTCAGGATATTCCTTTTGACAACTTATTTTCAGGGCTTGGCTCATTGGACTGGAATATACTTTCGTTGACAGTCCTTGCAGTATGGGCTTTCCTGGGAATGGAATTTGTTTGTCCTTTGGTTGAGGAAACAAAACAGCCCGAAAAGAACTTACCTAAGGCTATGATTATTTCATGTTTCATTTTGTTATTAGTTTATGGATTGGTTGCTTTGGCTGGTTATCACAAAGTACCCGGCGAAGAATTAGTTGAATCTTCAATCCCTCATTGGGTTTTGGTCAAATCCATTTTTGGAGAAAATGCCAGATTGCTAATGGCTATTCTTGCCATAACAGCAGCAGCAACCTGTTTTAGTACCGGAATAGCCTCTATTTCCCGAATGTTGTATGGTATGGCGAAGAACAATCAATTGCCGTCAGTATTTAAACTCGTCCATCCTAAATTCAAAACACCTTGGTTTGGCATCCTTTTTCAATGCAGCCTTGCCATTGCAGTTTATACCATTTTTCAAGACGCACAGAATGTCATTATCCTAATGATGATATCCTGTTCTGCCATATTCCTTCTTGTTTATATTATGGCCCATTTAGATCTGATTATTTTGAGAAAAAAATATCCTGAATTCCACCGTCCTTATCGATCACCTTTTTATCCAGTATTACAAATACTTGGCATTATTGGAATGATTTATCTAATAATTAATAATTCTCCCACACCGGAAATGACTAAAAGCGTTTATTTCAACACTGGTTTGGTCTTTGGGATTACAGCATTGTATGCGGTTCTCTGGATAAAATTTAGGATGAAGAAGCCTTTCTTTAAAGGGGAACCAATTGAGAAAGTTAAATAGATTTAGAGAAAATAAGACATAACAATGTATATAAAAAATTGGCAAATTAGTGCTAAATTCGGTGGTCGGTTCTCGTATCAAAACTTGTGCTTAACCAGCACATAACTGTTACAACTCACAAAATGAAAGTGGAGACCAGCAACCACTTTAAAAACGGGGCGAATTCCGAAAAGCCAAAAGAGTAGGAAATATTTTAAACAAATAAAAATTAAAGAAAATGCCAAAGTACGTAATCGAAAGAGAAATTCCAGGAGCAGGCAATCTAACTGCCGAGCAATTAAAAGGTATTTCACAAATATCTTGCGGGGTGTTAAGTAAGTTAGGTTCTCAAATCCAATGGGTTCACAGTTATGTTACTGATGATAAAATTTATTGTGTTTACAATGCACCTAACGAAGAAATGATTCGTGAGCATGCAACACAAGGTGGGTTTCCTGCCAATTTAGTTAGTAAAGTTTCGACAATCATAGACCCAACAACTGCTGAATAATTTATACGAAGGAATAGGGCTTTCTTTGAAAACAAGTGCAACCCTTTTTCTTCACCGTAGTCGATTAAGTATGAAATTATTTAACCCATATTAAATGAAAAATTTTGAATTACCCAAAGACTTATTTTACAATACAGAGGCAATAAATGATCCGGCTACTTTCTTTAAAGAAAGCTCTGGTCAATCCTGGCTTTGCCTTACTGGCGAAGAATTTGCTCAGATGGAAAACAGGATATCTTATGAACAAATGCAAGCAGCAACTCCACATAGTATCAATGTGATTAGTGACCCACCATTTACATTAAACCTTGACTTAGCCAAACAACATGTTGAAGCACTTGACTCACTTCCCAGACCAACCTTAATTAGTTGTCGAGTCGGCCCAAGAGCTTCTGCTGTTGCCTAAATGTATGCAGGTTTAAAATTGGGGTCAGATCCAGGTGAGGTTATTGCAGTGGCAGAGCAAGATAATGCCCCTTTCACAAAATTCGAGGATTATATGGCTTGGGTCCGATCATCAATAGAAACATTTTACCTTTACCGGCCATTGTTAGCAGCGCTGAAAGAACGAAGTAACAATGAATGCAACGCCACATCCGGGGATTTAACGTTGCGTGCAAATTATAAATGCCCTTCTCTAAACAATTATTATGCAAATTTAGTATGACAAGACTATTTCAATTAACAGCTATATTTTTATTACTCTTAGCAGGTTGCAGGCCTTCAACTGATAACACTGATTTACTACGAAGTAAGATAGCACAAATCATTGCTGACAAAAATGCAATCGTTGGAGCTTCCATTATGGGCAATAATGGCAGAGATACTATTTCTTTCCATGGCGACAGGCATTTTCCAATGCAAAGTGTCTTTAAATTTCATATAGCATTAGCCGTATTGTCGGAGATTGATAAAGGGAAACTTTCATTAAACCAGGCTATTGAGATAAATAAAGACGACCTGTTACCCGAAGATTTTTGGAGTCCGCTTAGAGACGAAAACCCCAATGGTGGGCGTTTTACGATTGAGAAATTAATTCAATATTCAGTTTCGCATAGCGACAATACTGCCTGCGATATTTTAATCACACTTATCGGAACACCAAAGACTGTTGAAGAATATTTTAAAAAGAACCATATCCGGGATATACAGATCACTTTTAACGAAGAAGAAATGCAGGCAAAGTGGGAAAATATGTTTGAAAACTGGACAACACCAAAAGCTGCAAGCGAGACGCTTGCAATGTTTTATGAGAATAAAAACAACTTACTTTCAAAATCCAGTTACGATTTTTTTTGGAAAACAAATATGGAAACAACAACAGGTGAAAACCGGATAAAGGGACAATTACCCGAAGGAACCATTGTTGCGCACAAAACAGGTTGGTCAGGAACAAATAAAGAGACAGGAATTACGGCTGCTGTAAATAATATTGGGATTGTCTTTTTGCCAAACGGGGAATATTTTATCATCAGTGTTTTTGTAAGTGAATCAAAAGAAAGTTTTGACACAAACGAGAAAATTATAGCAGACATTGCGAAAGCAACTTATAACTTTTATACCACCACTACAAAATAGAAAACAGTGCAGCATAAAAAGTCAGGCTTTTCCTCCCCCTCGTGACATTTAGCACCTTTACCCGCATGTAATCTTTTTAACTTTGCCCCCGAAATAAATGATACCAAATAAATTATGGCAACTATTAAAATAACCACACAAGATTTTAAAGACAAGATTTTTAACTATGAAGGTGCCACCGAATGGAGCTATAAAGGCGAGCGGCCAGCCATCATCGACTTTTATGCCGATTGGTGTGGTCCCTGCAAGTTTGTAGCACCTATTCTTGAGCAACTAAGCCTGGAGTACGAAGGCAAACTTGATATTTACAAAGTGGACACAGAGGCGGAGCAGGAATTGAGTGCTGCATTTGGCATCCAAAGTATTCCAAGCCTGCTCTTTATTCCCATGAATGGCGCGCCCATGATGCAGGCCGGCGCCCTGCCCAAGAATGCATTGAAAGAAGTGATCGAAAAAGAACTGGTAAAATCGATAATTATTCCGGTGGAGTGATACTATCCTATATACGTTAATTAACAAGGGCTCGCCGGTGGTGCGGGCCCTTGTTGTATAATATGGCTTTTGAGATTGAGTGATGCATCTAACAATTTTTCAATTATGCCGGCTAGCATTTGGAGGCGCGGCGATGTTAAAATGCTGTTCAATCGTAAAATCAATGATTGAATTTACGGTATAGTTTGAATTACAGATTTCCGGAAGAAAACTTAATCAGGCTTTAGAATTGATGGCTGTTTACCCTATTGGCGCTTTGGGGCTACCTTTTCTGAGTCAATTTCCAAAATTTAAAAAATTACAGTGGGAAAATGTACACCATTCATCAAACCCCTATATTCACAGCTTTGATGGAAAAAATACAACATAAAGTTATTTGGATTACAGGAGCCAGTTCAGGTATTGGGCTTGAAATGGCACAACAACTTGCGCATAACGGAAATAAACTTATTCTTTCATCGCGCCGAACCGATGTATTGGAAAAAATAAAACAAGCCCTGCCCCATACAGAAAATGTGCTGGTGGTAAAAATAGATCTTGAGCAACCCGCCTATTTTCAACAGGCTGTTAATCAGGTATATGAGTATTTTGGCAGGGTGGATTTAGTAATCCATAACGGTGGAGTAAGTCAGCGTTCTCTTGTGCCCGATACCGATATTTCGGTGGATCGGCGCATCATGGAAATCAACTTTTTTGGACCGGTGGCACTAACAAAGTTAATTTTACCGCATATGATAGCGCAAGGCAGCGGTCATTTTGCCGTCATAACAAGCTTAACCGGTAAGTTTGGATTCGGTATGCGTTCTGCTTATGCAGCATCAAAGCATGCATTGCATGGGTTTTTCGAGTCGCTATCCATTGAACTGGGCGAAAAGGGAATTGCCGTGACGATGATTTGTCCTGGGCCGGTGCAAACTAATATTTCGGTAAATGCGTTAGATGGTAAGGGAACTGCCACCAACCAAATGGACGAAATGCAATTGAAAGGCATGCCGGTGGATGTGGCAGTACGTACAATGCTCGATGCCATTGCTAACCGCAGGCGGGAAGTGATAGTGGGCGGATTTAAAGAACGACTTTCAGTAAAATTGAAGGCATTTTTGCCGGATTTATTTGTGCATATGGCACGTAAACAAAACCCGACAGGGGCGATAAAGTAAATAAAAAGTATGAGTAATTTCATTTGCGGGATTCAGCAGGTAGGTATTGGTACAAATAATTTGCATAGGGATTGGAAATGGTACCGGCAGGTTTTTAATATGGATATCCGCATTTTTGAAGATGCAGCCGAAGCACCCTTAATGACGCGCTATACCGGTGGTGATATTCATAGCAGAAGTGCTGCACTCGCCATGAATATGCAGGGTGGTGGCGGATTTGAAATATGGCAGTACAGCAGCCGTACCCCGCAACCGGCGCCTTTTGAAATTGCGCTTGGCGATACCGGTATACTGGCCATTAAAATGAAAACACGAAATGCCGCAAAAGCTTATGAAGACTTTAAGCAGCAGGGTGTAATTATGCTTACCCCGCTATCTAAAAATGCAGCGGGCATTCCCCATTTTTATATGGCCGATACCAATGGCTATTGGTTTGAAGTGGTGGAAAAGGAATGTTGGTTTAAAGAAGAAGGCAAACCCACCGGTGGGGTGTATGGCGCCGTAATTGGGGTAAGTAATATGGAAAAATCGCTGGCGTTTTACCGCGATTTACTGGGTTTCGATAAGGTGCTGAGCGATACCACAGGTTTCCACGATGATTTATTCGGGCTACCGGGTTGTAATAAGCCAATGCGTAGGGTCTTACTTGGGCAATCTATGCAGGGAACGGGTTATTTTACGCCGTTGCTGGGTACCAATCAAATTGAACTGATTCAAAGAACAGAAGGCGAAAGCCGAAAGATTTTTCATGAGCGCTATTGGGGCGACCTCGGCTTTATTCATATTTGTTTTGATGTATGCGATATGGCAGGGCTTAAGCAAAGGGCAACTGAACTGGGTTACCATTTTACTGTGGATAGCGATAATTCCTTCGACATGGGTAAGGCGGCGGGCCGTTTTAGTTATGTAGAAGACCCCGATCATGCGCTGATTGAATTTGTGGAAACCCACAAAATTCCGATTGTAGAAAAATGGGGCTGGTATTTGAATTTGCGCAAAATGAAACGTAATAAATCGCTGCCAACCTGGATGCTTGGGTGCTTTCGGTTTAACCGGGTGAAGAATTAAAATCTGCGGCAATCTGCAAAATCAGCGGGAGATATTTTTTTGGCCCGCAGATAAAACAGATTTACGCAGAAAAAGAGTCGGGATAAATGTCAATAATATTTTTATTACGCAACTCTTTTTTGAATATCAAATTTGAAAAAGAATTCTCATTTTTTAAATGAACGAAATTCATACCCAGAGACATCCTTTTAAATTTTATTTCCTACTCATTTTAGGTGGGTTGTTCCTTGCTGTATTGGGCACTATTTTATTATTTTCATTTCAAAAAGAAATTAGCGAAAACAATACAACACCAAAGACTTATATAATGGGTTTAGTAGGGTTGGCAATATATGTTTTTGATTTTCTTATGCTTCGTCAATATTTTAAAAATGCACCGATATATTCTTTGAATGACACGGGTATTTTTAAGAAAGGCTTTGGTTACCCTTGGCATGATGTTAAAAAACTGACTTTGACCGGCAAACATGTTTTCCCATTTATGTTATACCATGTTTTGGAAGCGGTAGCTATAGAATTTAAGAATGGTGACCGGTTTCTTATGTATGATGAATTTTATAAAAATATGCCGGAGGTTAAAAAGGTTCTTTCCATGAAAATATTGGGAGAAGAAACTTTAACTGAAGCCTATGAAACTAATTTTTCAACGTATGAAACATCTGCGGATTTTTACGAAACATTCAAAGACAATCAATTTACTTCTTTCCGGGGGATTTGGGCATGGGGAGGTCCTGTCTTTTTGTTTTGGATGGCAATTCAAGGGAATAAACCTATTGTATTGGGCGCGATAATTTTTGTAGGCATTATGAGTTGCGTAATGTTTTTCGGTCTCTCTTATTCGATGCATTACTTTAAGGTTGGTCATCATTTTTTGCTTGTAAAAAATCATAACCTCTTTTGGATTTTCAAGACATACCATTTGCAAAACATTGCTGAAGTGGTTTATGAAACACATGGAAAATCGCCAAATAACCTTAGGATTATCACTACGGATTTTAAATCGAAATTATATGGAGCTGGAACCTTGCGTGACAGCACCTGGCTTCAAATGAAGGATGTATTGGAAAGCAGGGGAATTAAAGTTAGAAATGAGTGTATTTAAGTTTCTTTTCTAATGCTGAAGGATAAAGCACTATCCTAAACCAGCACATTTAATTGATTTATCTGATCCTTGTAATCTGCGGGCAATAGTGAATTTTTAAGCACCCCATCCAGCTTAATCAGCCTGAATATTTTGTAAACTGGTACAACAGGCGTAAGCAGAGAGAAATTACTGAAATGCATCAGGGTTTTTACCCTGGTTGGTACCACTAATTTTTGAGCTTCCACCAACACCCAATACCGAAAGGTTCCAAGGTGGTTTTTGTATTGTAAAAAAAGATCTTTAGTGAAAGCACTCATCTGCATGTCGTTCACTAAATGCGCTTCTCTCACCGGTAACCATTCGTTGTAGGTAGTTGGCAAGTCTTTTAATCCCATCCTTGTTCCTACCCGGTAAAATACATCGTAAACATCTTCTTTTTCCTTATCGCTTAGTTTTTTTTCGAGCAACGCATAAGCTGCAATAGAATAGTGTATCAGCATAAACAACACATCGCGATAAGCCCAATCGGGAATGGTAGCACCACGTTTGTTTTCTGCTGCAGCATGTATTTGCTGTATGGTGTCAATGGCTTTATGTGCATCGTGTAGCGGCGAAAAAATAATCTTCTTTGCATACCCTACGGTTGAGAAAAGGCGAGCTAAAGGATCTGCTGGCAGCTTACCGGTAAAGTACAGCCAATCTACCGCTTTATTAAGCGCAAATTCGGCAGCAGCACCAGCAAAAATAAAAAGCACGGTATCGCTTTTTCCCCAAATTTTTCTTACTACCGAATTTTTATCGACAAAGTATTGCATAGGAATAGTTGACGAGTTAACTTGTTAACGAGTTAACCAGTCAACTCGTCAACTTTTTTCAACCTATTTAAACCCAAAAAGTATGGGGAATAAAAAGGTTACGATGATGGTCCATATAAAATAAACAGGCAGATAAAATGCAATGATTTTTCCTACGCCACTTAGGTTTCCTTTCTTTGAAACAACTTTAAATAGTTGAGCCGTAACCAATACCAGGTTTATTAGAATAAGAACATTGCTTCCCAGTACAGCAGCCCGGTTAGGGGTAATGCCCATCTCCGCAATGCGGAATACAATAGCTGAAAGCGCAATACCATTTACTATTAACGTTACTGCTGACAAAAGGAAAAGTATCCAGGTTTCCACCAGGCTTTTTGTGTTTTTTGATGTTTCGGCAACAGAAAAGAAGATGATGGCCATAACACCGATTAACAGTGCATTGAAAATGAGTAAAAATTCACGGTCGTTATAAGGGTCTTTACCAGAGTATGCCATGGCTGCCAGGTAAATAACCAGCATAATCAATACCAGCGGACTGAAAATACGCGCAATAACCGGGGAAACTTTACCTACCAATTGCGGATTGGTTTGGGTAAGGAAAGTACCTAAAATGGGCGCAGCCGGCAGCGCAAAAACCACGATATTTTGTCCATAAAATTCTCCGATATCGTAACCAATTAAATTAAATAGCCCTATGGTAATACCCGAAAGGATGCCACCAGCAATTACGATGAGCGTAGTAATCACCACCAAATCACCATTAAATTTTAAATAACCCAGGCGTCTGCCTTCATTATTACCCAGCGTACCTGTAAAGGCAAAACCGAGTATGGCCCAAAGGAAAAGACCGAGATGGATACAAGACAACACAAGAGTATCACTCTCCTTAACATCGGGTAAGGCATTTATAAAAATAAGGCTAGCCAGGGTTAAACCTGCAATGGAAGCGATTTTACCAGGAGATAATGCATTCTTCCAGGCAAAATAGGCAGTTAGCGCCGGTAAAACGATAAACCCAATGTTTCTTGGGTAGAAAAAATCTTCGTCAATGGACAAAAATTGGGGCAGTTTGGCAATTAAACCCGCTATCACCGCTAACAGTACAACAATGAGTAGTTCCTTTTTTGAGCCCATTTGCATGGATTCGCCATCGTAACTCAATCTTTCCTTCCAGCAATCCATCACCGGATTGTCTTTGATATCCGGGTACAGGCTATTAAATGCCCGCTTAAAAGCTGATTTGTCGGTCCTGTATAGCTTTTCAAGTGCTGCCGGATTGCCAAGATTGGATGAGATTTCATGTTGCATAGTGCAGCGTAATTAATGGTAAATATTTGTTTTACGAAGTTCCTTTCGATATCGCTTTCGGTTATTCGGGATGATCGGTGCAGTTCCTGCATTTACACCATTCCGCCAAAAGCGCTTTGAAATACAAAGTTAGTAGAAAGTGCTTTGTATTTCAAAGTATTTTTTGATATTTATTTTTTTGAGACGCTATGGTTGGAGTAGATTGTAAAGGGGCACGATAACCTAATCCAATGCATTACCGGATGGATAAGCAGGTTTATTTTGATTTTCCGGAAGAAAACGACCAAAATGCCTGTTGAAATAAAATCCCCTATTTTTAAGAATAAATATCAGCATAGTGAAGAAGATTTTTAAAATAATACTGAAAGCCATCCTCGGGCTTTTTGCATTTGTAGCGCTCTATCTGCTTACAGCCTTTTGCTTATCAAGCATTACTGTACACAAGGAAGCCGGCACCAAAGAAGAAGTTACCATTTACATTCTTACCAATGGTGTGCATACCGATTTGGTGGTGCCGGTTACCAACGAAATATATGATTGGAGCCAAAAGGTAAAGTTTGAAAATACCCTTTCAAAAAATAAAGCGTACCACTATTTAGCAATGGGTTGGGGCGACAAAGGTTTTTATTTGGAAACACCCGAATGGAAAGATCTGAAAGCATCGGTTGCATTCAAGGCAGCATTTGCATTAAGCACCACTGCCATACACGCTACCTATTATGAAACCATGAAGGTGGGTGAAGATTGCAGGGAAATACATATCAGTAAGGAACAATACCAACGGCTTGTACATTACATTACCCATAGTTTTCAAAAGGATAAAGATGGTGATTTTATGCATATTGCTACCAATGCGGTGTATGGAATGCATGACGCTTTTTACGAAGCCACTGGCAGCTATAGTATGTTGCATACCTGCAATAGTTGGGCGAACAATGGGTTAAAAGCAAGTGGTCAAAAATGTTGCTTATGGACAGCTTTTGATACCGGGATATTTGAAAAGCATGAATAGATGCCTATTAAAACAGCAGTTCTATAACACCTATGCTCAAATGGGTCAGTCGTTGAATGACCCATTGAAGCAGTTAGGTTTTCAAAACGAACCAATTGTTCAGTTGCTGAATGACGAATTGCAAATTAGCTTACGCAGCAACCATTTAAACGAATCTTAAAACATCAAAAGATGCGCAAATACTTATTCATTTTTTTGATTATAGTGGGTACCATCGCAATGCTTTATTTTCTTGTTTCGAAGATTGGTGTACAAGGATTTCTATTTGCATGGATACTCAATTTTATGTTGATGATGGCGGTATTCTTTTTTACCGAAACGCTGAAAGCGCCGTTGCAAACAGATTATTTTCGGGAAAAACAATGGGAAAAAAAGGGGAAAACCTACGAACGATTAGGTATCAATCTTTTTAGAAAATTACTGGTTTTGCTGGGGTGGGAAAAGCTTAATAAAAAAGATAATCCGGTGGCAAAGAACCTGAAAGCATTAACCCATTTGGAATACCGAACAAGACAATCAGAGTTGGGTCATTTGATTATCTTCATCATCGTATTGGGTTTCAATATTTATGTTGCCATCCAATTCGGAATAGGAGAATCCTTATGGTTGCTGGTTTTAAATATCTTATTGAATCTCTATCCGATATTCCTTCAACGGTACAACCGCCCAAGGTTACAGCGGGCGATTGCATTAAGTAAAAGAAGGGAAGGGAAAGAGGCAACTACCTGAGAGAAATAGATCAAAGACTGCGGCAATACAAAGTCTAAAGCCATTTCTCCTTGCTACCTTTACACCCATCATGAAAACCATTTCCGCCCTCGGGCGTATCCTTTCATTAGATGGCAAAGACTATCTCTTTTTTGGCGGAACCAGCTATTTGGGATTGCCCAGGCTTCCCGATCATATTGAATTTTTTAATCCCGGAGGCTTACCTAAACCATTGGAAGAACTTAAGTCGAAAGACATATCGATGCCTCGGAATCCTATTATTACCAAGCTTTTCAGAATGGTAAAACTCGCCGAAAACGCCGGCTTTGGACTTGATAAAATAGAAAGTAATTGGTATAAATATAATAATTCCATTCCTACATTTACCCTTGATTTTGATAGTACCATTTTAGTTTTGCAGGTTGAAGACACCGATAAAGACACCGATAAAGACACCGATAAGTTTGAAAAGTGGAGCCAACTTTCAAACACGCAGAAGGAAATTATCAAAGCACTGATTAATAATGCCTCTATAACAACTGCAGAACTCGCGGAGAAAGTGGGTATCAATCAGCGAAACATAAAAAAGAATTTAGAAACACTCAAACAAAAGCAAATTATAAAACGCACAGGACCTGCAAAAGGTGGGCACTGGAAAATAAATAAGGAAGATGCATAAGAATTGAAAAGAAAAAAAGGGAAATGGAGAATCCTAAACCCCTTAGGAAAAGAAGAAGCTTTCATGGAAATCTGATTCCAAACCACTGCAATGCCACGCCAAAAACCATTACCCATCCCTACCTTTACCCCCCTCATGACAATCACTTCCTCCCCCGGCCGTATCCTTTCCATCAATGGCACCGATTATCTTTTTTTCGGCGGAACCAGCTATTTGGGATTGCCCACCCTTCCCGCATTCCAGGAAATACTGATAGCCAATATCCGCCGGTGGGGAACCGCTTACGGCAGCAGCCGCCACTCCAATGTGCAACTTGAAGCTTACACGGTTGGCGAACAATGGCTTGCACAACTTACCGGTGCCGAAAAGGCGCTTACCGTTTCATCGGGCATGCTCGCCGGAAAGCTTGTTGTGGAAACCCTGGCGGAAACAACAGATCAGTTTTTTCACTTTCCCGGTGTGCATGCTGCTATACAAGCGCCCTGCAGTTTACCCTTTTATGTAAATAGCGAAATAAACCCCTTGCTGCTCAACGACAAGCCGCAGCACGTTACCCTGCTAACGGATGCGGTTCCTGTCCAATTCGTGGAGCCCATCAACCTGCAGGATATCGAAAAAATTGCCCCATCAAAACATATCACCTTAGTAGTAGATGAATCGCATTCATTGGGCATATTGGGTGAAAGGGGTGGCGGCATTTTTTCTTCCATTGCATTGCCAAATATGTCGCGTAAAATTATGGTTTCATCGCTTGGAAAGGCTATGGGGCTTACGGGCGGTATGATTGCGGGAGATGCGGAATTTATATCGCATCTTGAAGCTTTGGATAGTTTTATTGGTGCAGCCGGCATGAGTCCGGCTTTTGTGCAAACGCTTGCTGATGGAGGAGATGTTATTATGGCACAGCAGCGCCGGTTAACCGAAAACCTGCAGTACTTTTTTGCTTTGCTAGAACCACAGGCCCCGGTATATTTTGATGCCGCTTACCCGTTGGTTTACCCAACACATGATAAAGTATATCAGGCCCTTTACGATCAGCATATACTCATTACGCATTTTGCCTATGCAGGTGGTGCACTCAACCGCTTGGTAGTGGCCGCGCACCATACGCGGGAAGACCTTGAAAGGCTTGCGGGTGTGTTGAATGGTTTTTGATTAATACCGAAGCAATGTACGCTGTGTCCACATGCGTGATACACTGCCAAGACCCAAGAAATTTCTCTGCGCAATTTGTAACCTGACGCAACCAAAAAAATACAACTTGAAATCTGCGTTAATCTATTAAATCAGCGGGATTTTATAGCCCGCATATAGCTCATATTATCGCAGATAAATCCGGAGCTTAATAGTACATACTAAATTGAGTCTTAGCCTTGTTTCTGCGTATGCGCGATACAGTTTAAACCAAATTACTTAATAGAAAGTTCCTCTATATTTTCGGCTATGCCGTGTTCACTATCTTGAGACACAGCCAAGACCACGCATATATCCCCAACTCAAATTCAATAAACCTCCCACCCATGGGCACCCAACCCCCAAATCCCCCTTTAAGGGGGCAGGGGGTTGGGGAAGCGCCGGGGTTGGGGTCCTACCCCGCAGGCACCCCCACATTCCCTCCAAAGAACAGCGCATTCAAAAACAACTTATTCGTACCATACCATGTCCCGCGAAAGTTGGGATTATCACTAAAAAGAATGACCCGGCCACTGCCCTCTGCACCCACAAGAATGGCGGCACTGTTTTGCACTTTCTTTAATGTGGTAGAATGAATATAACCACCGATAAGTGGATTAGCTGTGTATTGCGCTACTGTGCTGTAAGGGTTAGCCGAAGGTTGTAAAAATGTAAGCCCGTTGCGATACCACGAAACGTTCTTTTGCGTAAAGCCAAAACCAATCGGGTGTGTCGTATCAACATCCACCTTGAATATGGAACCGCCCATGGCTTTTGCGCCTTCAATCTCTGAGGCATTGTCAAATAGTTGACGCTTCGGTGTGCCTTTTGCTGTATCGGTGGTAACGAGTTTTTCTTTGGTAAAACCATTTTTAATGGCCCATTCGGTTCCTGTTTTTATGGTGATCAGGGTACCACCATTTTGCACCCATGTTTTTATTTTATCGGTTACGGTTTTATCAAGCAGGGTGTAATTGCCACTTACCATTATCAGCGTGTTGTAACGGCTTAAGTTGGCGCGACCAAGGATTAATATATCCAGTTTGGTAATAGGCATTTGTAACCGCTGATCGAGCAGGTGCCATATTTCACCGGCTTCGGGTGCGGCAACACCGTTTCCAATGATCATGGCCACTTCAGGCTTTTTAAGTGTGCGCACATAATTGCTGCCCATATCAATGCCCGCTTCATTGTAGCCGGTGCCTATTGCATGCATGGCAATACCGCTTGCGCTGCTTGTTTTGCTCACCAACCTGTACAGCGAGTCGGGTGAAATGTTTTGCAGGTTCACAGGCAGTACTACGCTTCCATATCCAAAACTTTTTGTTTTGCCATCTATAAGCGCGGTAAATGGCCGGAAAGCAGATTGTACCATGGCGCCACCTGTTTGGAGCATATGGATGGCTTTGTGGGCGTTATAATCCGTTAATTCAAATACATATACATAATTGCTTTTGGTAACAGCAGGCGTGGTTATGGTAAACGAAGAAACCCGGTTGGTTTTTGCCATCGGGCTTTTTAATTCGGTATAAGGCAGGTTGTAGGCATGCACAAGGCTCCAGGTAGATGCATCATAAAACGAACTGTCGATGTATGTGATATCTTTTTCAAAAACCGAACGCACCATCATATAATTATCCTGATCGGCAGGTACATAAAAACTGCTTCCGGGTTCAAACTTATTGCCACCCGCATTCATCATCGCACTCAAAGCGTACACTTCTATTTCATGCATCAAAAGCATATCTACAAAGGCTTTGGTGCGGGTTACATCGGCGGCTTCGCCAAAAATATAGCCTTTTACCGGCGATGCGGCAGCTTGGGCTTTTGAGGTTTTGTAAAACTCGCTACGCATTTTTAGCAACAGCGGTTTTTCGGCAAGCGATGCGCGGATGGTGGTAAGCGATGCGGTAAACTGATTTCGTATGGTAAAGGCAAATGTAATAGGGATGGTAGTGGTTTCCTGCACATGCCCGCGGCTGCTTGCCTGCTCAAATAAAAAGCCCGCACCGCCATAAAAGTTAATGTAACTGCTCCCATAGCCGGGATATAATTTGTCGTAGGATTCCTTGGTATAATACATGGATCCTATTTTATTTGTAGCGGCCGAAAAGTATTTGGCATAGGTGGGGTAAATGGTTTTGTACAAATAATCGGGTACAATGGGGTTGTTGCTCGCATCCTTACCCGGGTCGAAATAAAATGTGGCGTTGGTACCCATTTCGTGGTGGTCGGTTTGTACATAAGGCCGCCATTGATGGAAAAAATGGATACGGTTCCGGGTTTCGGGGAAAGTACCGAGAAACCAATCGCGGTTAAGATCGAACCAATAATGGTTGAAACGGCCGCCGGGCCATATTTCGGTATGTTCGCGGTCGAGTGGGTCTGCTACATTGGGCTCAGCCTTATGCATATTGGCCCAATGCGTGTGGCGGTCGCGGCCATCGGGATTTATCACCGGGTCCATCAATATTACCATATCATTCATCCACTTTTCGGCCTCTGCACTTTGCGATGCAACCATGTAATAAGCGGTCAGCATTGCCGCTTCGCTGCTGCTTGGTTCGTTGCCATGTACATTGTAGCCAAGGTGAATAACCAACGGCAAATTTTCGGTATTACCATTTACCTGACCGGCAAGGTGCGCTTTTCGGATTTCTTCAATGCGGGCATGATTTTGGGAAGAAGTAAAAGTAGCGGTAATCTGCTCGCGTTGTTCGAAGGTTTTGCCGATTACCTGCATCGTCATACGATCGCTGAGTGCATCGAGCTTACGGAAGTACTCCACAATTTTATCGTGTCGGGTATGGTGGCTGCCAATGGCAAAGCCGAGAAACTGCTCCGGTGTTGGTATTTGTGGGTTAAATGGACCGCCATCGGGATAAAAATATGCGGGCTGTGCAAAAGCCTTAATGCCTGAAAAAAGTACGATGCAAAGAGTAATTATGCGGCGCATGGAGATGTTTTTAAAACGAAAGCTAATGCTTTTATAAATTCATGTGTGTGTTTTTCACATATAAAAAAATTTAATCGCTTACCAGTAGTGCAATTACTGCGCATGTAACAGATAAGTTAAGGTAATTATCCAATTATCTCTTTGCTAAAGCACTAAATTTGTCATAGAGATAAAAATTATCAATCGGTTTATAAATCCTGAGGGGCGCTAAAATGCGGATATTGATTTTATTTTTTATGTTTTTTTTAGTTTACCCGGTAATAGCCCAAGACCTTGATCCGCGGGCATATGTAAGGGTACCCCTTAAAACAACTACGCTCATTACGGGATTTGGTTATTCTTACGGGGGTGTAGTACTCGACCCTTCGGTGCCAATCAAAGATATTAAAGCTGATGTACAATCTGCTTCGGTTGGGGTTGCGCATTCATTTAATTTTTTTGGTCTTACTTCCACTGCCTTGGTGGCACTTCCCTATTCATGGGCACAGGTGGCCGGTAAGGTGCAGGAACAGGATCAGCGGGTTACCCGCGCAGGCTTTGGCGATATGCGATTGCGGTATTCGGTTCTGCTGCTTGGAGGCAAAGCGGCCACCCTTTCCGAAATGAGGGAAGACAGGACCCGCAGAACAATACTGGGTACAAGTATAAATATTACCGCTCCTACAGGTGAATTTATTAACGGTAAATTAATCAATCTTGGTACCAACCGTTGGAGCTTTCGGCCTGAACTTGCCTTATCGCAACCTATAGGAAAACGCTGGACCGCTGATGCTTATGCCGGTTTATGGTTGTTTACCAATAATGCCATTTTTTTCCCGGGGAATGTGTTACGCAAGCAGGATCCTATGGGCTCATTTCAGGCGCATATCAGTTATAATGTAAAACCCAATTTATGGGTAGCATTTAACAGCACGTTTTATGCAGGTGGGGCATCATTGCTTGATGATACCTATAATGATGACCGTCAATCCAATATTCGCCTTGGCATAACAGCGGTAATTCCCACCGGAAAAGTTAGTTCGCTGAAATTTGCTGCAAGTACCGGGGCAGTAGTACGTGTCGGGCAGGATTTTACCAGTTTTTCCATAGGCTGGCAATACTCATGGATTAAGGGTTTGAATAAGAAGTAAGAAGGCGCAAGCAGATATTACTTATCCCTTAATTATAGATATAGGCTACCAATCATCAATTTCATCCCAATACTTTTCAGGGAGATTGAATTTCTCAAGGCTTTCCTCGAATTTTTTACGTTCCTTCTTATCACTTTTTATCCCGAGGTTGGTAAGCAAACCTTCTAGCCCGATTTTCGCCCAAAAATTAAAAATACCACGTTTGCGAAGCCTTTCCTTATAAAGCAGATCGGTATGTCCGTTATCATGATTGGGTAGTATCAAATCAATAAAAAAGTTTTCAATGGTTGTCAGCCATTTTCCTTTACTATCTTCTGATACTGCAATTTTTGCATGAAGGTCATGAAACCGAAGATCCATAGTGCCATAAGCAAAATAGTCATTACCTTTTGCTACCAATAACAGGCTATCAATGGTGCCCGATTCGATTTTTAAACCCATAAGGGGTGTAAGTAACTGATTCATTTCGGGTAAATTAAAATGACTCATGCGTACCCGCATCCAAAAGCCCTGCAGCGTATCATCGTACGATTGTTTGAAATGCAACCGTAAGGGGTCGGTACCAAAAAAGCGCGCTCTTACACGTGTGTCGAGTGTATCGTTTTCTTTTACATCCCAGGTTTTTACATTCTTTATGTAGCCATTTGCTTCGGTAAAGAAAATATGCGTTTCCTTACCCGTTTTTTTACTTATTTCATGCGCATCCACACGCGCATTGTTCAGCAATAGACTATCAATTTTTAGGGGAAGCGGGATGCGGGTAAACATTTGCGTTAGCATCGGGCGATAGCTAATGGTATCTTCCAGTTTTGTTTTATCCTTTATAGTAGTAAAATGCAGGTTATGTGTTGCCATTTTGCCTATTTGCACGGATGGTTTTTTATCGATCACTTGCAAGCGTATATCTGATAGCGCAAGTTTTCCCCCCGTAATGGTTTCGTAGCCTTGTTCATAGGGTGTTGATTGCCAAACAGCTTCTTTTGATAACTGGTTTATAATGGCAAAGCTATCGAGCATCATATTGATCGATTTATTTCCGCTCACATTTATTTTCCAGCCTGCAATACTTTTTTGTGGTGTATTCAATTTTACGTTTCCGTTTTTTAACCACCAGTTGGTATGGTATAAAAATTTATCGATGGAAACACTATCTCCTTTGGCATAATCAAAATTACTCATCCCAATTTCACCTGCATCTATTTGTATGGTATCATTCTTTTTTCCATAAATGGTATGTGTAATATTTTCAACGTTTGCAGCATCTACATGAAATCTGAAATGTTTAGTGATGGTATTATACTTTATATCACTAAGGCTTAATTGTAAAGCAGATGGATGAATTTTCAATCCATTAAAATCACTTGTAGGGTTGGTCGTTTTGTATTTTATTTTTCCAACAGAAAGTTCAGGTTGGTTAATGGTATGGATATCTTCCAGTAATAAGGAACCTGTAAATACTTTATGGGTGTTTACTTGTTTTCCTTCCTTATCTGTTACCGTAATATCCACAGATGGTTCGGTTAGCAGTATTCTTGTGAGCGAAATATCTTTATTGATGGCTTTTCCTGTTTTCGATGCTTCACCCAATACTTTGTCTTGCTGACGAATGGCAATTTTCAATGCAGGTTTCGTCATTTCAATGGCGTCTACTTTGAGTGTTGGAAAATTAGTAGAATACAGGCCCAGCGAAATATCAAGTTCCTTTGTTGAAAAATCAATGGAGGCATTTGGACTGTAATTGCTGCCCGATGCATTACGGATTTGAATGATTCCCGGTTGTATAATATTAAGACTACCTGCATTAAAGCTTGTTTCACCAAAGTCTGCATCAGGATTGGTAGCATTTACCCCAAGATTGGACCAGTAAAATTCTTTATCCTGGAAAATAAAATCACGCGCTACTATGTTCAATGCTGCTGATACACCAAGGGTTTCTCCCTGCTGCATATCGAACACCACATTTTTCAGATTCAGTGTATCCACCAGAAATTTCGGTGCATTACCTGATGTTTTTTGGTTTCCATCTTTCTTGATTAAGTCAAGACTAATGATTCCGCTTTCAACCAAAATAGCTGAAGCATGGAAATCTCCTTTGCGCCTGTAATTGGAAATACTATCGTTTATTAAAACGGAAACACCCTTAAGGTCAATTATCTTGCCATTACCCAAATTTCCCACAATAGAGCCAAAGTGTATACCGCGCGGTATTTTGAGCAACTCCATTTCGCGTATTACAAGTTCCATATTTTTCCCCTTCAGCACAAAGCCTTTTGAATCCAGCCTTTTTATGGCGTTTATGAAATCGTGCGCATCATTTATAGCGGGAAATTTAGCTGCATCCATTATTAGGGAAAGTCCGCTTACCGTTATTTTATCCTCGGGCGATAAGGTAGGCAGTATGGTAAAATTTCCATTTTCAATTGCTATTTCTTCCAGGGTTGCCTTGTTTGAAATATTTACCATCAAATCAGAAAAAACTGCATCAAGGCTTTGTTTGGTTTTTTGATCTTTTTCTTTTTGCTTTCTAATATCGATGGTAATATCCGGGTTAATCAAATAAATTTTGGATGCAGCAAGTCGTTTCTGAAAGATTTCATCGAGCGAATAGTTTTCGAGTCTTAACTCGGGAATTGCAAGCCTGAAATAGTTTTTATCCTTAATAGCTTCATTTGTTTCGAGCAGGTAATTCTTAAGAACAAGTGACTTATTATTAATCGATAAGGCACCTAATGTAAATCTCGAAAGTTTTTCATCATCGCTTTCTTCCACATTTTTTATACTAATCCCTAATTTTTCTACATCAAATGCCGGCACTTTGCCATTGGTAAGCGTAAATTCCTTTAGGTACATGCTATCGCCCAACAGATTGAGTGAGATTTCTTTTGGGACTCCATTTTTTATGCGCTGATTATTGAATTGGTACGAAATGTCTGAGATAAAAGTATGGTGTACAATAATGGAAGTTCCCTTATAACCACCACTTGTTTTTTGCGTTTCATTTTTATTTTCCTTTTGCGACAGACTGATATTGGCAGTTCCTTTATTTATAACTACGCTATCCAATTCAATCAATCCTTCTTTTAAGAATCGGTCCCAGTTAAAATGACTGATATCAATACTTGAAAGTGTAAGTTTTTGTGTTTTGTTTTCAGCTGAAGTTATGGAGAAATCAAGTTCGTCAATAGCAAGGCTTGTGTTTGAGATATCCGCAGAAAGCTTTCCAACTTTGGCAGAAATATTATCACTTGGAAGGTGGATATCAGGTTTCAATAATGTTAAGGAGCCTGTAAGTTTTATTTGGGGAGTCGTATCATTGGTTGATGGAAGAATGAGAATATCTTTTAGTGTAAGGTTTACATGGGTTATGGATAGAAAGGAGTTATTTACTTCATCAGCACCGTAGATTTTTAAAGCAGCATCCTCGATGGTAACATTTTTTACATTTAAAACATCAATAATTTCAAATAATTTGAGTTGAATTTCATTGATTGTTTCGGAAATACCCTTTTGTGCAGAGCCTGTTTTTTTCTTTGCGTATGCAGTAAGTGCTGGTTTAATAAATTCAATGGTTTTTACTTCAAGCTTTCTGTTCCACAGCAAATTCCATAATGATTCAAGCCTTATTTCTACTTTTTCCAGCGAAATAGTTGCCTTATTGGTGGTATCTCCAATGGGTACCAAATTTATTTTATTGCCACTTATGCCAGCATGCTTGTAAAAGATGGTAACCTTTTCTGCATCGAGCCTGTATGCATCCTTTGTTACATTACTTACAACTTTTTGTAAAAGTTCTTTCGACTTATAGGATAATATATAGTTTGCTGCCAACCCTGTAAGCACCAATATGGCTAATATGATTAAAAGGAACCTATAAAAAATTTTCATAAAAGGCGCACAGGCAGGTTATTGCTAATAAAAATGACCATTGTTTTCTTTATTTTCCAAATTTACATACAACTTTCAATTAATATTTTACAAGTACAGCAAATTTGCTCCGGTTATTTAATTAGGGTCATTTCCCAATAAACTACAATGATCTTTTGTAGTGTAATTGTTCCAAGCCCGATGGAAAGGATTTGGCTGATAGAAGGGAAAGGTTTTGTTTACTTCTGCCTTCTTTAAACAGGTGAATTCCCTTGCCAAGTAATACAGGAATAACAGAGATAATAAATTCATCCACCAGGTTTTCGAGTAAAAGTGCGTGAACAACTTCGGCGCCACCATCACAAAAAATATGCTTGCCTGTTTGACTTTTTAATTGCTCAACCAATGTTTGGAGCCTTCCGGTATAAAAGGTAATATTTTCATGGGAAGGATGCGGAGTGCGTGTTACAATATAAACCTGTTTATCTGTATGTGGGAATGGCGCATGTTTCAAAACCCAATCGTAGGTTTTTCTGCCCATAATGATGGTATCAACCGTTTCAGTAAAAGCGTGGTAACCATAGTCTTCACCTTCTTGTGCCACGGTTTCCAGAAATGAAAGGTCATCACCCGGCGCAGCAATATAACCATCGAGGCTGCATGCGATATAAACCATGAGTTTTCTTTGCATAATCTTTAATTTAAATGTAAAATCAATTTAAAACACCTTAAAAGTAAAGGCAGCCAACCTTTCGGCCGACCTGAATAATGTGAATTGTAGAAAATTTGAAAGAGCAAAATTTACACATGGTGTGTGTGTTTGATTTTATAAAACTAAGATGCGATGAATACAGTACCATTTCTTTCGCATAAAAATGTGGTTTTTTTTACGGGTGTACTTTTAAAGGCCTTAGCTATTGCCCAGCTTTTACTATTAACCTTTAGAAGCCTTTAATGGTGTGGCTTTTGAAAATTCAACATTCTGGCTAAGATATTATCGTAATGATTCACTTTTTGCTCTAAATGGATGGATTTTACCTCGTGTTAAAAAAGTAGCTTTGCGACTGCATTTGTAAAACATATGATACAAACGAAGCGAAGATTTTGGTTCTGCCTATTTCCAGTATGGTGGATTGCGGGTTTTATTTTTGCTCCGTCTGCAAGTGCGCAATTATGTACCGGCAGCCTTGGCGACCCGGTAGTAAATATAACCTTCGGTACGCCTACAAGTCCATCGGGTTATACTGCCACCAATGCTTATCAATATTGGCCAACCCCTTGCCCCGATGATGGTTATTACACACTTACCACAGCAACATCTAATTGCTTTAATGGCAGTTGGCATACTGTTTCCCGCGATCATACCGGCGATAATGGTTTTTTCTTTTTGGTAAATGCTACCTTTTCACCCGGCGATTTTTTTGTTACAACTGTAAAAGGGCTTTGTCCCAATACCACCTATGAGTTTGCCTCATGGATGGTAAATGTAATGAGGCCACAAGGTATTTTACCCAATATCCGGTTTCGTATTGAAACACCTGCAGGTACTGTTTTACAAGAATATACTACCGGTGATATTCCAACTACAGCGCAAGCCGAATGGAAGCAATATGGATTCTTTTTTACCACCACCACTGGGATTGACGAAGTGGTTTTGCGTTTGACCAATAATGCACCCGGCGGTATTGGTAACGATATTGGGCTTGACGATATTACCTTTCGGGCCTGTGGGCCGCAAATAAATGTTACAACGCCTGGCGCTATAGAATATACAGCCTGTGTTGAGGATGAAACGGTACAAAAGCTTACTGCAAGTATCACAGCGGGTTTTAATAATCCGGTTTTCCAATGGCAGCAGAGCCTCGATAATGGACGTAGCTGGCAAAATATTCCTGGAGAACAATCGCTCAGTTATACCCGCAATCCTACCGGAATTGGGTATTTCCAATACAGGATGGTGGTGGTGGAGAAGGGAAACGAAGCCAATACAGGTTGCTGGATAGGGTCGGAGGCTTTTGCAGCAAATATTGTTGGGCCACCTGTTGTAAATGCGGGTCCTGACAGGTCGTTGGTAAAAGGTGATACCATCACACTTACAGGAACAGTGGGCAGTAATGTGGTAGACTATTTTTGGCTTCCACCCAATGATTTAAGTGATCCCGGTAGCCTTACGCCCCGTGCTTATCCGCAGCAGGATCAGATATATACGCTGGTGGCCCTGTCAGATTTTGGTTGTACCGCACAGGATAGCATGAAAATAACCATGATTGCCGGGCTTTATATTCCCACCGCCTTTTCTCCTAACAACGATGGGCTGAATGATAAATGGCGCATTCCGTTTATTGATGCGGAGGCAAATGCCACACTGACTGTTTACAACCGGTATGGGCAAGTCGTTTATCGTTCGCAAAATGCAAAAGTGGAATGGGATGGCACCTATAAAGGGAAAGCACAAGCACAAGGTACCTATAAATTCAACCTTACTTTCAGCGATGGACGACAATCTATCAGCGGAACGATTGTGCTGGTGCGGTAAGCTTAGTTAAAAATCAGGAAATAATGCAGAATTCTGTAAATGATATCTGCGCTAATCCGCGCCATCGGCCGGATGCCATTACATTTCTCCCGCAGATTAAGCAGATGTTCGCAGATTTTTTCTGCGCTAATCCGCGCTATCAGCGGGAGGTAAAATCCAATTCTCCCGCTGATTAAGCAGATGTTCGCAGATTTTTAATCTGCGCTATCCGCATGATGAAGAAAACTCAATAATCCTGCTGATTAAGCAGATGTTCGCAAATGGGTTGGTATAAGTATTATTGGAAATTTTGGTCGTCTGCATCATCAAACAATGGCATTCCATTTGCTTTTCTAAAAATACCATCATTGATATTATCTACATTGAAATTAACGAGGATTCCTAACCTTTTATTAGTTACTCTCAGGTAGGTTACTACTTGTTTATGGTCCAGTTTAATAAGATCTTCTTTTGATTTCACCTCAATAATTACACAGTCTTCCACTATCAAATCCAGCCTAAGCCCGATACCTAAATCCTCACCTTCATAAATTACATGCAAATCTTCTTGTTCCTTTACGTGAAGTCCTGCTTTTCGCAATTCGTATGCAAGAGCCTTTTCGTAAATTCGTTCAAGCAATCCGGGTCCAAGCGTGTTGTAAACTTTGTAGATGGCACCCCTGATTTGATAGGAAATTTGATTTTCAAGCATAAAATAATTTTTTGATGGTTTTATAATGTGAAAAGATATTCATTTTATGAAATCAATGCAATTGCACAAATCCATGCTGATATAATTAATGAAAGCCTGAATAAGTAAAAAGTATTCTCTGGCCAATAATAAAATATGTTCGCGGAATTTTTTCTGCGTTAATCCGCATAATCTGCGGGCGGAAAAAAAGTTTATTCTGCGCAAGCAGAATCATTTGAATGGTTCTTCATTTAACCACTTCCTTTAGCACATCCCATACATTCTCAGTAACCAGTTTATGGCCTTCCGGAGTAGGATGTATGCCATCTGCCTGATTCAGCGAAT
The DNA here is from genome assembly GCA_041740575.1 of Chitinophagaceae bacterium. Classification (GTDB taxonomy): domain Bacteria; phylum Bacteroidota; class Bacteroidia; order Chitinophagales; family Chitinophagaceae; genus Phnomibacter. Next base: position 25,316 of record JBGSLS010000047.1, read on the forward strand.
CTTCGCTACCCACATTTTGTAACAGAAAAGGGATGAGCCGAACGTTCTTCTCTTTGGCCACAAAAGGATATACTTCTAAAAATTCCTTGCTGTACGTTGGTCCCATATTGGGCGGAACCATCATGCCGGCTAAAATAATTTCCGCATTCGGGTGCGCAGCCCGCACTTTATCAATAATGGATAAAAGATTCTTCTTCGTTTCAGTCACGGCTATGCCCCGTAATCCGTCATTAGCGCCCAATTCCAGCACAAACACATCCACCGGCTGCTGACTCATTACCCATGCCACCCGGCTGTCGCCAGTAGCCGTTGTTTCGCCGCTTACACCCGCATTCACCACGGTATATTGCATTCCGAGCGAATCTAGGCGGTTTTGTATAAGCGCAGGGAAAGCCTCGGAGGGCTCTACGCCATAACCCGCCGAAAGGCTGTTGCCAAAAAAGATGATGTACTTTTTTGCAACAGTTGTTTTTTCAGCGGCTGCCGATTCCTTTCCTTCCGTATCCGCAGTATTTTCTTTTGCCGCATCACCACCGCAGGAAGCCAAAAATCCCATTATTGCCACCATCCAAACTATTTTTAAGCTGTATTTCTTTTTCATGGCTTACTTTTCACTTTTCAGCAATGTTAAACAATCATTCAGTTGTTTGTTGTTTATGGTTTGTTGTTTATTGTTGTTGGGCGTACGAGAAAGTGGATGTGAAACAATAAATAACAGGTAAAAACCAGGATTTTCATCTGCGAAACACTACCGGATGGAACCATAAACTTCAAACTTCAAATTTCAAATAATAAATATGCTTTCCGTTTCCAAATTAACCAAAACCTATCCTTCGGGAGGAAAAGACCTTACCGTGCTCGACCACGTAAGCTTTACCGTAGAACGCGGCACGACCTGCGCGATAGTGGGGCCTTCGGGCAGCGGCAAAACCACTTTGCTGGGGCTTTGCGCCGGTCTCGACCGCTCATCAGAAGGGTCGGTAACACTCAACGATATTCCGCTCGATAACCTGAATGAAGACGAGCGCGCCAAAGTGCGTAACGAACATGTAGGGTTCGTGTTTCAGAGTTTTAACCTGCTACCTACGCTTACTGCACTGGAAAATGTAATGGTGCCGTTGGAACTGCGCAAGGAGAAAGGCATTCGTGAAAGAGCCATTGGCCTGCTGGAAAAAGTAGGGCTTGGTAACCGCTACAACCATTACCCCGCACAGCTTTCGGGTGGTGAACAACAGCGGGTATCCATTGCACGGGCCTTTAGCAACCGCCCGCATATTCTTTTTGCCGACGAGCCTACCGGCAACCTCGATAATGAAACCGGCGCTACGATTGAGCAACTTTTGTTTGACCTGAATGCCTCTGAAGGAACGACACTCGTACTTGTAACCCACAACCTCGAGCTTGCGCAAAAATGCGACCGTGTACTGCAAATGAAGGGCGGAAAAGTAATTGCCGATACCTATACCAACACCCAAAACCCCACCACCGCATGAACCTGAAATGGCTGATTTTAATGGCATGGCGCGATAGCCGCAAAAACCGGGGCCGCCTGTTACTTTTCATGAGTAGCATTATGCTCGGTATTGCTGCGCTCGTGGCCATTCAAAGCTTTGGCGATAACCTGCGCAACCAGGTGGAAAACGAAGCAAAAGCGCTGCTCGGAGCCGATATTGAAATTGAATCGCGGCAGCCTTTGTCGGATACAATTACTTCTTTACTCGACTCGCTTGAGCTTATTACTTCAAAAGAAGTAAATTTTGCTTCCATGGTGCAGTTTTTGCCCGATAGTGGCACAAGGCTTGTAAATGTGCGCGCGGTAGAAGGCACCTATCCTTTTTACGGAGCGCTGGAAACCTTGCCGGCAGCAGCAGGTAAGACGTTTTATGCAAAACAACAGAGTGTAGTAGAAAATACACTGATGATTCAATACGGTGCCAAAGCGGGTGATAGTATTGCGATTGGAAACCTGCATTTTGGCATTGCCGGAAATGTAATAAAAGTACCCGGGCAATCGGGTATTGCAGCCACGGTAGCGCCACCGGTTTTTATGCCTTACAGCATGGCGGAGCAAACAGGTTTATTGCAAAAAGGCAGCCGCCTCAATTATCGCACGTATGTAAAATACCCCGAGGGCTTTGATGTAAAATTGTATGAAAGCACTCTAAAGCCGGCACTCGATAAAGCAGACCTCCGTTATGATGATGTGGAAGAGCGCAAGCAGGAAGTGGGTGAAGCTTACAGTGACCTTGCCAGTTTCTTAAACCTTACTGCTTTTATTGCGCTGTTGCTAGGTTGCATAGGGGTAGCTAGCTCAGTACACATTTACATGAAAGAAAAGGTGCAGATGGTAGCCTTATTGCGCTGCCTTGGTGCAAGCGGCAAAACGGGTATGGGCATTTTTATGGTGCAAATATTTTTGATGGGTTTAATCGGTGCGTCAATGGGTGCTGCGTTAGGCACGGCAGTTCAGTTTTTATTGCCAAAAGTTTTTGCGGGTTTATTACCGGTGGAAGTGCAACCTTCAGTTAGCTGGAATGCGATTTTGCAAGGCATTGGTACAGGCGTGCTTGCTGCCGTATTATTTGCGCTATTTCCGTTGTTGGGCATTCGAAAAATATCACCGTTAAAAGCCATTCGTTCTTCCTTTGAAAACCCGGTGAGCGATCCCTGGCGTTATGCTGCCTTTTTGGGTGTTGCTATGTTTATTGTGGGTTTTGCATGGATGCAATTAGGCACTTTAAAAAATGCCATCTTCTTCTCACTCGGTATTCTTGTAGCATTTGGTTTACTCGCAGCATTTGCACAACTCATCATTTGGATGGTGCGACGTTTTTTGCCCGTACGCGGCTCCTTTACCTGGCGGCATGGGTTAAGTAATTTATACCGCCCCAATAATCAAACACTTATTTTGGTTATCACCATTGGATTAGGAACTGCACTCATTACCACGCTCCTGCTAAGTCAGCAATTGCTGCTCGATAAAGTAAAGTTTAGCAGTGCGGAATCTACAAGGCCCAATATGGTCATCTTCGATATACAAGATGCACAGGTAGAAGCGGTAAAAAAACTGACGGAAGAAAACGGCTTACCCATGATGGGTTCTGTTCCCATTATTACCATGCGATTGCATGCCATTAATGGCCGCACTGCCGAAGATTTGAATGCCGATACCACCATTGAAATGTCGCGCGGATTGCTGAATCGTGAGTACCGTGTTACCTATCGCGATACACTCATTGACAGCGAAACTTTACTCGAAGGAGAATGGATAGGCCGTGTGGCAAAACCCGGTGATAGTATTTTCATTTCGCTCGATAAAGGCATTGCCGAATCCATGAAAATTAAGCTTGGCGATCCTATCATCTGGAATGTGCAGGGCGCATTGGTAACTACCTATGCAGGCAGTTTCCGTAAAATTGATTTTCAGCGTGTACAAACCAATTTCCTGGTACTTTTTCCTGCCGGTGTGTTGGAAACTGCGCCCAAATTCCATGTACAACTCACCCGCTTTGATGATGCCACCCAATCCGCAAAATTTCAGCAACGCTTAGTCGGACAATTTCCCAATGTATCTGTTATTGATTTGAACCTCGTATTAGAAACCGTGGATGAAATATTAAGCAAAGTAAGTTTTGTAATTCGCTTTATGGCCTTCTTCAGCATCATTACAGGCATATTGGTTTTAATTGGTTCTGTTATCATCAGCAAGTATCAGCGCATACAGGAAAGTGTGTTGCTGCGTACGATGGGCGCAAGCCGCAGACAAATCGCCGGCATCAATACCGTAGAGTATTTTTTGCTTGGCAGCTTGTCTGCCTTTACCGGTATTTTTATTGCATTGATGGCAAGTTGGGTGCTTGCAAAATATAGTTTCAATACCATCCTGGTACCGCAACCCATTCCATTAATAATCGGGTTTATTTCCATAACAGGTATTACCTTGCTGATAGGGCTGTTAAACAGCAGGGAAGTAGTGAATAAGCCGCCGCTGGAGATATTGAGGAAGGAAGCGTGATTGGAAGTAAGAAGTGAGAGGATGGGAATAAGGAATAATTAATAAGGAATCAATGTCGTTTACTTAAGCGAAAATAAGGTGTGTGGATAATAAAGTTCTTTGACAACTAATATAAATCATTGGTGGTTTTTACTTTTACAGGGTTATGGGGGCATATTTAATTTAGAAAGCCCTTTAAAGAGTGA
>JBGSLS010000048.1:0-229943 GCA_041740575.1 Chitinophagaceae bacterium
TCAGCACCACAACTTTTGATTGCAGCACCATCAGGTGGTTTGCAAACGCTGTCTGCAAAGCGTATGCGATGGGCCTACCATCATCTCTTATTCAGCATTTAAAGAACTATCCATTTCTTTAATTCGTGACACACCCAACAACGGCGACTTTACCTTAGCTTTTACTTAGTAATTACATCTTCGTATTTCGAACTTCGTACTTCTAACTTATCCTTTCCTTCTCCTCTTCACATGCTTCGGAATCGGCGGTTTACCTGTTCTTGGTTTCGGCTTTCGCTCGCGGGCTACTGCGGGGCGGCCTTTGGATTGATTTTTTTCAATTTCAGTCGGTGGCACCCATTCGAAATCTATTTGCCGCCGCTCAAGGTTGGCGGAAACTACCCTTATGGTTACGGTGTCGCCCATACGAAAACTACGGCCGCTACGGTAGCCTACCAATGCGTAATCGCTTTGTATTAAACGGAAATCATCGTAGTAGTTTAAGTCTTTTAAACTTACAAGGCCTTCGCATTTATGCGCGACGGTTTCGGCCCAAAAACCAAAGGTGGACACACCGCTAATTACGGCTTCAAAGGTTTCACCCAAATAACCTTGCAAAAATTCAACCTGCTTGTATTTGTTGGCCGAGCGTTCGCTATCCATCGCATCGCGTTCGCGTTCGCTACTATGTTTACATTTCTCTTCCAGCTTTTTATCTACAATGGGTTTACCATCGAGTATTTGCTGCAATATGCGATGTACCATTACATCGGGGTAGCGGCGAATAGGCGAAGTAAAATGGCAATAGTTTTCAAACCCTAAACCATAGTGGCCAATATTGGTGGTGGTGTACACCGCTTTGGCCATGGTACGTATGCCGAGTTGTTCGAGCACGGCCTGCTGTGGGGTGCCTTTGGCAAGCGCGAGCATTTCGTTGAACGATGCCGCAATGGCATCGGGCGTGCTTGTATTAAACTTATAACCAAACTTGCGTGCAAATGCCATAAAAGGCTCAAGTTTTTCTTCATTCGGCTGATCATGCACACGGTAAGGAAAAGGTAAGGGCTTATCTTTTATTATGATGGAATCTGCTTTTTCGGCAACCGCTTTGTTTGCCATCAACATCCATTCTTCAATCATTTGATTGGCTTCCTTATTTTCTTTTATTACAACAGATATCGGCTTGCCGTTCTCATCGAGTTGAAACCTTGCTTCGGATGAACTAAAGTTGATAGCACCTTTTGCAAATCTTTCTTTCCGTAAAATTCTTGCAAGCTTATTAAGCAGCAATACTTCTTCTGCAAATTTTCCTTCGCCGGTTTCAATTACCTGTTGAGCATCTTCGTACGAAAAGCGATGATCGGAATGAATAACCGTTCGCCCCAACCAGGTTTTCTTTACTTCACATTTGGCATTTACTTCAAAAACAGCGGAGAAAGTGTATTTATCTTCATGCGGGCGCAGTGAACATAACTCGTTTGAAATACGCTCGGGTAACATTGGGTTTACGCGGTCGGGCAGGTACACACTTGTAGCACGTTGATAAGCTTCTTCATCCAGTGTGGTATCGGGCGTTACAAAATGGCTAACATCGGCAATATGTACACCTACTTCCCAAATACCCTTTTTAATAGTACGGATACTCAACGCATCATCAAAGTCTCGCGCATCGGCGGGGTCAATTGTAAAGGTGAGTATTTCTCTGAAATCTTTACGCTTCGCTAGTTCTTCCGGCGATATGGTTTCAGGTAATCGGGCTGCATCTTCCAATGCATCATCACTAAACGACAACGGAAAACCATTTTCCAGCAATATATCCTTCATGGCAATATTGCCCATATCTTCCTGCGTTACCGTTTCGAGCAATTGCCCAATGGGACGGCGGTCATCTTTTTCCCAACGTAAAAAACGCACCACCACTTTCTGCTCTTCATCAATTTCAATTTCTGGCGCTTCTTCCAATTCAAAATGCGGCATTGGTTTTTCGGTATCGGGCAAAAAGAACCAACGGCCTGCGTGTTGGCGCAGGTTACCTATAAAATCTGTTTGCTTACGTTGCAGTACTTCAACTACTTTCCCTTCACGCTTTCTACCTTCTCTGCCCTCATTGGTAATCCGCACACTTACGGTATCTCCGTTAAAAGCTTTATTATAATCTGCAGGCCTTACAAGCACATCACCTTCGGGCGCACCGGTTACTACAAAAGCTAATCCCGAACGCGTAATTTCCAATACACCTTTTGTTGTTCCTGCCGATGATTGTTTTTCTTTATCTTTTTTTCTGTTTGCCATGTTTAAATGTTATTGGGGGTTAGGTGAAAGCTTTCAATAAAATGTTCAATACGTTTATTAAAGGAAGGGCCTTCATCAAATAAAAACTGATGCCTGATGGGTATTACAAAAACCGGAGATTCCCCGAGCAAATTACCGAATTTCTCCAATCGAACGGCATCCTTTTCAGTGGTAACAATTATTTTATTCGCCGCATCTATCTTTTCATACCTGCCCATAATATCTTTCCAGTCATCAATCGAAAAAATATGGTGGTCATCATAATGCTTGTCAAAATAAGCAGCTACATTATGTTCAAGATGCTTTTTGAGTGGTAAGGGATTTGCAATTCCACAAACTAATAAAACTTCGGTTTCCATACTTAATTCATGCGGCATACCTGATGTTATGTGGTAAGGTGTTCCATAGGCTATTTCTGTAAAAAAAACCTGTTGGCCTTCATGTGGCTTAATATTCTTCAGGTATTCCTTTTTATCATCCACTGAAAAACCTTGCGGACATTTGGTAACCAAAATGATGTGCGCCCTTTTTGCGCTGTGCCGGTTATCGCGCAAGTCGCCGGTAGGCAAATAGGTATCGTGCCAATAAGGGTTGGATGCATCGGTAAGCACAATATTCATGCCTGCTTTTATGGCACGGTGCTGAAATGCATCATCCAAAATAATGGCTTGCGTATCGGGCCTGTCGTGTAATAATTGTGGAATAGCTTCTACCCTTGCTTCGCCTACCGCTATGGCTACGTTGGGAAATTTTTTATGAAACTGCATGGGTTCATCACCAATTTCCAGCGCAGTGGTGGATTCATTTGCCAGCAAGTAACCCGATGTTTTACGTTTATAACCCCTGCTTAGTACTGCCACTTTATATTTATCGGATAATAGCGCCAGCAAATATTCGGTGGTAGGGCTTTTACCTGTACCGCCTACACTCAGGTTGCCTACACATATCAGCGGCAGGTTGAAAGTGGCCGAACGCAACCAACCTTTATCGTAAAAATAATTGCGGATAAAAATGTACAACCCGGCGAGCAGTGCAAAAGGAAAAAGCAATAAGCGAAGTCCGCGGAACAAATAAAAATTAAAAGACATACAGTTGTTGTGGCGTCACGCAATAGTTTAAAGGTATATCAAACGCATCAATTTCGGGTAATCGCTTTTCCGGTGGAAACCAACTTAACCCAATTTTCACTGTATCGGGGCGGCAACGGGCCAAAAAATAATCGTAAAATCCTTTCCCATACCCCAACCTATTGCCTTGCTCGTCAAATGCCAGCAGCGGAACCAATACCACATCAATCGTGGTTGGGTCAGCCAAAGTGCCTGATGCAGGCTGCGTGAGTTGAAAGGCCGCATCTTCCCATACAAGCAGCCCGTCATCTATGTAGGCATCCATATGATGTGTACCAAATGCTACTTTTGGATAACAAAATTGGTATGCCTTCCAGGTTTCGGCAAGGTATTCTTCAAAAATGCCGGTGGGCACTTCCTTGTTTTGAGCAATTGCCCGGTAACTCATAGCCAACCGGGTAGATGAAACCGGAATCTCAGCCATAAAATCATACATAGCGGCAAGCAGGGTATGCTGCTCGCGCTTGTCTAATGTTTGCCTGTTGGCCTTATATATTTTCCTTAAAGCTTGCTTAGTTTCCATACAATAGCTTTATGGTAATTGAAAAAATGAAAATATGGTAGTGCCATAATTGCGCTGTTTCAAAAAACCCGGGTAGGCTTCGTAACGGTTGCGCGGTGTATGCTCGAGTACAAAAAGTCCATCGGGGTTGAGCAATTTTTGCCCGATAACCATTTTTGGCAGTTCATCAATGGTTTCAAGCGCATAAGGCGGGCCGGCAAAAATAAAATCAAAAGTTTGCGTGCAGCCGGACAGGTAGGTGAACACATCCATTTTCACGGCCTTTACTTCCGAAAAACCCAGGGTTTCCAATTGTTTTTGAATAAAAACAAACATGGCCGGATCTTTTTCTACGATTATGGATTTTTCTGCGCCCCTGCTTTGTAATTCGTAAGTAATTGCGCCTGTTCCACCAAAAAGATCAAGTGTGGATAGTCCATCAAAGTCCACCTGGTTTTGCAGGATATTAAATAACCCTTCTTTGGCAATATCGGTTGTAGGGCGTGTGTACGGCATCTTGGTAGGTGGCGTAATTTTCCTGCCCCCATGCATGCCTCCAATAATTCTCATAGACTGTAAAAATAAAATGAACTAAAAAAAATCAGGAAAGCCCCGCTTAGGATAGGCAAAACCCATGATGACCATAATAATAATAAGGAATTTCGTTTGCTGGTATATTCGTTTCTCCCGGTTGGAACACACAAACAAAAAATCTTTCCGAAGCGGTAAGTAAAGGCGCTTCACTATCTACCCTGCCCCACCATTCCCACGCTACCGAAGCATTCTCCAATCCCCATTGGTGGCAGACATTGAGTAAATGATAGGCAAAATCATCGGGCTGCGGCATGTCAATTGATTTTAACATGAGTAACTGCCCATCGCGCGCCAAAGCGATCCAGCATACATCACCGTCAATCGCTATCATGCCCCTGGCTCCTTTTTGGTGGCCGCTGTCGTTTAATAATTTCTGTACCAATATACTACCAAGGCATTGGGTACGCGAAACGCTGAAATGCCCGGCTAATTTTTTCGGCCACTCCGCAGAAGCTTCCCAGGCAATGGCTATGTCATTGTTGGCCAATAAATCAGCAGTTTGTAATTGCTCAAATGTAGCGCCATGTAGCATGGAGAGCTGTTCGGCAGCGGCTGTGGGCTGATAAAAAAGTATTGGCATTGCTACTATACGTGAGGTATTTACCAATATCCTTGCTTCTATATCGGTAAGCTGTAAAAGACCCGAAGATTGCAGCATTTGATCCCAATCCGCATCCGGATGGGTAAGACCTGTAAAAAACTCAACGGCCAATGGGGACGCGTGCCGGGTATCCCAAAGCGATAACAGGAGCGAAGTAGACCCGATTTCAATAACCAACAATCTACTGCCATGTTCAAATGCCTGCAGCGGGCCTGCAGATGACTTTATGGAGAGTACAACCATAGCTCGCAAACGTATTGAAATATTAGGTAAAAAATGCACTCAATACATGCTTATGCTGTATTTGGCGGCAATAGTATAGTTTTGCACCCTTACCAACCTATACAGGTGAATGATCGAAATCTTTATATTACTCAGCCTTATTATCATAAATGGCCTGTTCAGCATGTGCGAAATCGCCCTGGTTTCTGCAAGAAAAAGCAGGATGGAGCAACTGGCTGACAAAGGCGTTGCCAACGCTAAAAAGGTTTTGCAGTTAACCGAAAAACCAGAAGTTTTCTTATCTACCGTTCAGGTTGGCATTACCCTTGTATCTATCCTTACGGGTTTATATTCCGGCGAAAGGTTTGGTGCCGACCTTAAAGTTTATATAGAGAAGGTTCCGTTTTTTGCCCCCTATGCCATTACTATTTCCAAATCGATTATTGTTGTATTGGTTACCTATTTTTCTATTTTGTTAGGCGAATTGATTCCCAAGAAATTGGCACTTATAAATGCCGAAAGAATCGCGCTGGCATCGGCACCGCCCATGCTATTACTTTCAAGGATAACTTTCCCCATTATTTGGTCCCTGAATAAGCTGGCAAACCTTTTCTTCAAATTATTGGGTATTAAAGGCAGCTCTACTTCGTCGATAACGGAAGAAGAAATTAAGGCACTTGTAAGCGAAAGCGCCGAAAGCGGAGAAATAGATGAAACCGAACAGGAAATTATTGAAAGGGTTTTCCATTTAGGCGACCGTAGTATTACATCGCTCATGACGCATCGCAGCGATATTGTGTGGCTCGATATAAATGGCACAATGGAAGAGCTATTGCAAAAATTAAATCCCGGACCGCACAGTGTTTACCCGCTTTGCGAAGGCAACATTGATGAAATCAAAGGTATCATTCAGTTAAAAGAAGTGATTATTGCCGATAAGGATACCCCTTTATCCAAATTTATAAAGCCTGCCGTTTTCGTACCTGAGAATAACTCACCTTATCAGATGATGGAAAAATTCAGGCAAACGAAAGTACACTCCGCCTTTATTGTGGATGAGTATGGAACGCTGCAGGGGATGATAACGCTGAACGATATATTGGAAGCCATTGTAGGCGACTTGCCCGAACAGGGTGATGATGACTACGAAATTACCGAACGCAAGGATGGCAGCTTCCTGATAGATGCGCAATTACCCTTTTACGACTTTTTATCCAAATTCGATAAAGCTGATTGGATGGACGATGAACAGGAGTTTGATACACTTGGCGGTTTCATTATTCACCACCTCGAACGTATACCGGTTACCGGCGATACTTTTGAATGGCGGGTTTTCGCCTTTGAGATTGTTGACATGGATGGTGCCCGTATTGATAAAATACTGGTAAAACCCATTGATGAAGATTATGTACAAACTGAAGAAGAAGCATAACACTTACCTTACATTCGTAATAAATTGTAAAGCGGCGAATGAAGCATTTATCCTTTTTTTTAGCAAATTCCATATTTTTCCTTGCCCTTTCATGGCAGGCAAATGCTCAGCGTGATCCTACTCCGGAAGCCATTTTCAGCAAAACCATTAAATCGGTAAAACTGTACAATAAAGGCATGCAGGAAACCTTTCCCATTTTTAAGCTTGGGCAAATGGAGCAGTTTGAACTGCGCTTTGATGATATTAGTACGAGTCCGCGCAATTATTTTTATATGTTCATCCTGTGTAATTCCGATTGGAGCCGCACCGGGCTAAGCCAAATGGATTATGTAAAAGGATTTACCCAAAACAGGATAAACCAATACCGGGCTTCGAGTGCCACTTTTACCCGCTACTTTCATTATATGGCTTTACTGCCCGATCGTAATTGTCAGCCGTCCCGCTCGGGTAATTACCTGTTGAAAGTTTTTTTAAACGGCGATACCAACCAGGTAGTATTTACCCGTCGTTTCCTGGTGGTGGATGATAAAGCAACCGTAGCCGGCGAAGTAAGACAGCCCTTTGATCAGCGTTTATTTAAATCACATCAAAAAGTAGTTACCCGCCTCGATACAAGGGCGCTGGATGTGTACAATCCGGCACAGCAGTTAAAAGTTGTGGTTATGCAAAACCATCGTTGGGATATGATTCAATATGCCAGTAACCCAACTTTTATCCGTGGTAAAAATTATGAGTATAGTGCAGAAGATAATTTTGTATTTGAGAGCGGCAAAGAATGGCGATGGCTCGATTTGCGCAGTTTACGATTACAAAGCGATCGGGTAGCTACAGTAAATTACAATCCAAATTCCTATGATGTATTTGTTCGCCCCGATACGGTTCGGAGTTCACTGCGCTACCTTTATTTCAGCGATTTAAACGGGCGCTATTATATTTCAAATATGGAAAATGTAAACCCATGGTGGCAAAGCGATTATGCCAATGTGAACTTTACATTTATACCCACCGACCCCACCCTTTTTAAAGGGAAAAGAGTGTTTTTATATGGTGAATTTACCAACTATGAATTAAGCGATGGTTTTGCCATGGAGTGGAACGAAAACCTACAGGTATATGAAAAATCCCTGGTGCTAAAGAATGGCTACTATTCTTACATATATGTTACCCAATCTATAAACAACCCGCGTGAATTACCCAAAATGCAGTTTACAGAAGGCAATAGTTGGGAAGCTGAAAATCAATATACCATCCTGGTTTACTACCGTGGATTTGGCGGCCGAGCTGATGAATTAGTGGGTATTTCTCAAGTTAATAGCCTTTTGTTTCTTTCTCCCATGAGATAGTAATTACAAAGAAATTAAAGCGATAATTACCTACAAATTAAAAAAAACATTATTATTATATTTTATCTTACCTTTTTTTTACAATGTCGACCTTATCAAGTATAGTAAATCGCTGGGGCCTGATTAAGGGGCTTAAAATGTATTATCGTATTAAGAAAGTAAAACCAGGTTCCTGGACACTTGCTGAATTGAAACACCCTGTCTATCTGCGTCCAAATACAACTGATAATATGGTTTTCAAGCAAATTTTCGGAAAAGGAGAATATGATATTGATTTCTCTTTTACTCCATACACCATTATTGATGGAGGGGGAAATATAGGGCTGTTTTCAGCACTCATTGCCAGCCGCTACCCCGAAGCAAGGATATTTGCCATAGAACCAGACCAACATAACTTTTTACAATTCAAAATAAATACAACCAATTATCCCAACATCATTCCCATAAATGCAGGCATTTGGAATAAATCCTGTTTTCTTGAGATATTGGACGAAGGAAAAGGAAAATATGCTTTACAAGTAAAAGAAGCAGCATTTGGATTAGAAACCGAACTGAAAGCTATTACCATTAATGATCTGATTGACCAGTATAACCTGGAAACCCTTGATATTGTAAAGCTGGATGTGGAAGGGGCTGAGGCCGTTATTTTTGAGGATAATTATGATAAATGGCTCTCCCTTACAAAAGTTCTGATTATTGAGTTACATGAGGGTGGTTTGCCTGGCAGCAGTGCAAATTTTGAAGCAGCCATCAAAAAATATCCTTTTTCACGCACTAAAAACGGTGAATATTTTATTTTTCGCCGCAATTAGCTTGAAATAATGCACATAAAAAAATGTGCCAACAAGGATTTCCCCCATTGGCACATAAAAAAATTTGATACCCAGCTTATTCTTCGGTTTTCTTTGCGTCAGCCAAAAATTGTGCCAACCCAATATCCGTTAGGGGATGTTTCAATAAACCAAGTATAGAAGGAAGCGGACAAGTTACAATATCAGCACCTGCTTCTGCTGCACGCACAATATGCAACGAACTGCGGATTGATGCAGCCAGAATTTCGGTACGGAAACCCTGTATATCATAAATATGCCTGATTTGCGATATTAGTTCAATGCCATCCCAGTTACCATCATCAATACGACCGAGGAATGGAGACAAATAAGAAGCGCCTGCTTTTGCAGCCAAAATAGCCTGACCAGCAGAGAAAATCAGCGTACAATTGGTCCGGATATTGTTTTCAGTAAACCACTTGATAGCCTTAACCCCATCTTTAATCATGGGTACTTTTACCACAATATTGGGGTGAATAGCTGCAAGTTTTTGCCCTTCTTCCACCATTCCGTTAAAATCAACTGAAAATACTTCCGCACTTACATCACCATCTACGAGTTCGCAGATGTCCTTATAATGCTGCATAATGGCTGCATCGCCCTTTATGCCTTCTTTGGCCATGAGCGATGGATTGGTTGTTACACCATCAAGGATACCAAGATCATTGGCTTCTGTTATTTGTGCAAGATTTGCAGTATCAATAAAAAATTTCATATTTTATATTTTAAATTGCAAATTTAATACATCATTTGTTTGCCTTGGTGGTCAATATTGATTTAGCTAAAATCTTACAAAGTTCATTTCCTTCCATTATCAAATTTTGCAACTTTTCAAGCGGGATATATTCCAAATCACTAATAACCTCTAACCAAAACACAGACTCATCTACTTCTTCTAATGCAATCCCTAATTTGGCACTAAAAGAAGCCCTGGTATAAGCCCTACAAGCTGAACGGTAATTGGCAGCTCCCGAAAATGCAGATCTTAATATTTGATTTTTAAGAACCCTTGTAACTATATTGTCAGCTATTTGATCGGTTACTTTTACAACCCTGTAGGCAAATTGTTTCAATCGGTTTTGAAGTAATAAAGAATCCATAAATTTAAATTTGAAATATAAAATTACAAATTTAAAATAAAAAAAAACCGACAGGCTACTCACATCGCACCGCTACAACCGTCTACCCTTGCTACCTTCCGATCCTGGGGGAGTTCAACAGGAGCTGGTCGTGTAAGACCTGCCGGGCTGCAAAAGTAAGGGTCCACATGCATTTTTAGCGCATTAAAGATTCGTTTTCTGCAATTTTGTCAAAATTTTTCTGAAAGCGCCGGGGAGACAAACATGCCGGGGTTCTTTTTAAAAAACAGTATGAAGCCAATAGATACCACATCAGATAAGACATTTACCTACATAAGCCTGCTGAGCATCTTTTTGCTGGCCATTGCCTACAGCACCCACCTTACCGTGCTGGAAATTGACCCGCGTGTGGATGAAATTCGTCGCGGCCTCGTAAGCCTTGAAATGCTGCTTAGCGGCAATTACATGGTTCCTACTATTAATGGCGAACCGTATTTAAACAAGCCACCACTTTACAACTGGCTGCTGACATTAAGTTATAAAACCTTTGGCGTTAACGAATTTGCACTCCGCATGCCGGTGATTGTAGCAATCTTCTGGTATGGCTGGCTTATTTATATTTTTACATCGAAATTCATTTCTAAAAAAGCAGCGCTCATTGCAACACTGCTTTTTATTACCAATGGCCGCATCCTTATCTACGATTCACTGTTGGGCTTGATTGACATCCTATACAGCAGCCTTGTATACCTCAGTTTTATGCTTGTATATTATTATGGCAAAAAGGAAAAATGGTACCCACTTTTTATTTATTCCTATTTATTAGTGGTGCTGGGTTATTTAATGAAAGGTCTTCCATCCATCGTTTATCAGGGCTTTTTGCTCATGGTGTTTTTTCTTATGGAAAAAAAATGGAAGATATTATTTCATAAAGCACATTTTATAGCTGCAGGTATTGCGATTGGTTTACTAGGCATTTATTATTATTATTATTTTCAGCAGGTTAATTTTTCCCCTTCTCAACTTTTCACACGCATCATTACCGAAAGTACCATACGAACAGTAAAGGGAGATGGTAACTGGCTGAAGGATTTTACATTTCATTTCTTTACCTATCCCATCGTATTTAGTTACCACTATGCGCCATGGACCTTGCTACTCTTCCTGGTAATTCGTAAAAATGCCATAAAAAAACTACGACAAAATAATTTCATCTGGTTCAATGCGATGTTGTTTTTTGCCTGTTTCTTTATTTATTGGTTTTCGCCCTACATCATTGCCCGCTATATGTTTATGTTGCTGCCGCTTTGCTTTACAGTTGCTGCTTATTATTACATGGAAGTGGTTAAGCCGGGCGAAAAATTTGTTGTCATTTTCAATAATACCCTTATTACTGTTTTGATGATCGTGGGGGTTGGTTGCCTTTCGTTGCCCTTTATTAGTTTCACCAGTCATCTTTCTGGTATTATCTGGAAATCAATTGTGGTGGCTGCCATGCTGATTGCGTGCGGTTATCTTGCCATTCGATTCCCCTCTCTGCGTTTGTCCTTCTTAATACTTGGCATTGTTTGCAGCAGGTTTGGTTTTAATTGGTTTGTGGTAGACCAACGGGGAAAGCATAGCATAGAACAACGGCACGAAGCTGAAAAAGTAATGCAACTGGCACAGGGGCGTCCTATCTTTTTGCAAAAAGGCGCAGACCATGGCAACCCCGATGGATTATCGTTCAATATTGCGCTTGCCCAAAAAAGAATATTGCCACTCACTGACAGCATTATACCCAATGCGGTGTATGTAACCGATTCGGCTACGATGATAAAAAGACCGCATAATGTGCTATATCACTGGGCATCAAGGTTTCAGCCCAATAATTACCTGGTAGAATATCCCGATAAAGGGACAGGGACCGATACATTAAATGCTTATTAAAAACTGGAATTAAGTAAATCAGTTTTCAATAATGTACCTTAAATTAACCTAACTTTCCAATTAATTATGGTTGGATAATTTTTATTATTTGAAATAAACAAAATTTAGGAATGCCTATTAAAATTCTTGTTATAAGCGATTACAGACATATGGGTAACACTCGACCGGAAGCTGAAGTACTTCTTGGACTTGATCCTACAGCATTCGAAGTCACACTGATGACCTACAAGGATTCAGTATATTCAAATCTGTTAAAACAAAATGGTATCAAAGTAATTGACTTTCATCCTGAAAAAAAGTCTGACCCGAAAGAAATTGCTTTTATCCGTAAGGAATTAATTGATGGCGGTTACGATATCATGCATCTGTTTAACAATCAGGCAATTGTTTCAGGTATCAAAGCTGCTAAAGGTCTTCCGGTTAAGGTAGTACTATATCGCGGCTATGCGGGCAACGTACATTGGTGGGACCCATCTGCCTATCTAAAATTTTTGCACCCGAGGGTGGATAAAATAGTTTGCAATGCATTGGGTGTTGAAAAAATTCTTCGCCGTAATTTAATTTTCAATCCGGATAAATGTATAACCATTAATAAAGGCCACAGGCTGGAATGGTATGAACAATACAAACCGATTGATTTAGAAAAAGAGGGTATTCCCGCTGGAGCATTTGTTGTGACTTTTGTGGGAAATAACCGTAGAATGAAGGGGCTCCCCTATTTGCTGAAAGCGCTAAAGTTTTTGCCAAAAGACATTAATCTTCATTTGATTTTAGTTGGAAGCAATGTGGAAACAAAAGAAAATATCGGTATTGTTAAACAAGGGAATTACCAGGATAAAGTACATTTTTTGGGATATCGTGAAGATGTTTTAAGGATTGTGGCTTCTTCAAAT
This sequence comes from Chitinophagaceae bacterium, assembly GCA_041740575.1. GTDB lineage: Bacteria > Bacteroidota > Bacteroidia > Chitinophagales > Chitinophagaceae > Phnomibacter. The sequence continues at coordinate 12,824 of JBGSLS010000048.1, forward strand.
ATTTTTGTCCTTCCTTCGCTTTACGGTGAGTCAATTACGAAATCTGTTTTAGAAGCCATGGCCCTGGGCATTGCACCTGTAATAACAGATATCCCAGGCAATACTGAACTTGTAGTTTCGGGTGAAAATGGATTGGTTGTTCCCCGAAAAAATCCCAAAGCACTTGCGGATGCAATTTATAACCTATATCAAAACCCTGAACTTTGCAAACAATTCGGAGAAAAATCAAAAGAACGGATTAACACTGTCTTAAATAACAGTCTTACCATTAAAAAAACGGAACAGCTTTACAGAGATCTTTATAACAGCAAATAACTTTGTATTTGCATACAATTATTTTATTACACAACTGCGCCTGCCTGAAAACAAATAATTACAAATGAGAGATCCAAATACCAATGAGTACATTGTACCGGAATGGGAAACCGTGAATTGCCCTGTATGCAACAGCAGCCGGTGTAGTGAGTATGAGAAGTTTGGCAGCAAAATGCAATACACCTATGTGAAGTGTTTGGATTGCTCGCTCATTTATTCATCACCACGTCCAAAATACGATCAGGACTTTATTGACAGTTGTTATGCCACCTACCAATTCTTTGATGGCGCAGGGCTTGATGACCTTGAAAATATTCATACATCTTCTAAAAGCATGTTCGATAAGGAAATAAACAACCTGATAAAATTCGATAAGCTAAGGACCAATGTGCTGGATATTGGGTGTGGTATGGGCACTTTTTTGTATGCTGCCAAGCCGCATTATAAAAAACTTACCGGGCTCGATGTTTCTGAGAAGATGGCCAATTTTGTACGAACAAAAATGGGGGTAAATGTAATACTTGAGCAATTCCAGGACCACCGAAGTACAGAACCTTACAGCCTGATACACATGAGCCATGTACTGGAACATATACCTAACCCAAATGCCTGGATGCAACATGCAAGAAAACTGTTGCACCCCGAAGGAATTTTGGCGATAAATGTTCCCAACAAGATGTCCCTTTCAAGGAGGCTAAAACATGGGTTCTACAAACTCAGGCTTATCAAACAATACTCCAGTTCATGGAAAGACCCTACGCGTACGCCCGACCATTTATACGAACCAACGATTAAAAGTTTTTTGCAATTGATAAAGCAAAACAATTTCAAAGTGCTTGACTATTACACGTACAGCCGCAAAGACCCTGTTTCAAATTCAGGTTTCTTTACGAAATTATTTAACCGCACGCTAAAAAAAGGAACCAACCTGAGTTTTATTGTAACACCGGCGAAGTAATGGCATACAAAAATTTCAGCTTTTTATATTGTATTGCCTTTATGCAACTCATTTAATTTGGCATACTTAAAAAAAGAATACATAGCATTATTGCGGGCTATTACGTAACCATATATGCCATCTAAAAACCCAAGGCGAAAAATGTAAGAACTAAAAAATGCCCAGAAGCCACTGAGAAATGGCTTTAGTTTTGACGGCCTTCTACCCTTCGCAAATAAAGTTTGCGCGGCTACCGAACTAAACTTATTCATTTGGGCAATATGCTCGCTGAAAGTGCGAAAAGAATAATGAAGAATATCCCCATGCAACTTCTTTACCGGATATTCTTCCTGCAATTGCACCCATTCGTGAGGGTTTGATCCTTCTACCCTGCCGGCATCTTTATGGTATAATCTTAGTTTTCTATCAGGATAATACACCCCATGCTTTATCCATTGCCCGCAATAATTATTAAAACGGTTCATTGTATATCCCTTCATAGGGAACCCAAGGTCTTTTTCCTTACGTATCGACTTTGCCAATTCATTACTTACCCGCTCATCAGCATCAAGATTGAACAAAACAGGCCCTACAGCAAGCCCCTGTGCAAAGTTTCTTTGCGCCACAATACCTTCCCATTTGTTCTGCACAAAGATCACTCCATGGCGCTTACAAATTTCTTCGGTAGCATCGGTACTAAATGAATCTACCACTATAACTTCATCAGCAATTTCTTTTACCGATTTTATACAATCATCAATATTCTTTTCTTCATTAAGGGTGATAATAACAACAGATAACTTTAGATGCTTAGCGGCCATAATTAGATGCATTAAATTTTATATTTGTCCAATGCCTGCACTACCGCCTGCACAATTATTTGCTCCTGCATATTCATTAAACAAGTTGGTATGCCAAACTTACAAACATTTTTTACGCAAGGCTCACAAGGCAATAATCCGCTTCGAATGAGTGTGCGCTTATCTGCATTGTAAGGCGCAGTATTTTTTTCATCGCTTGCGCCTTCTAAAGCTACGGTATGTACACCCAAGGCATTTGCTAAATGCATGGGGCCGCTATCCGTGGTTAGCATAACGGGCGCGGTACCAAAAAGGTCCATTAATTGTGACAAGTTGGTTTTACCCGCCATAAAATTTACATACTTTTTGTTAGTGAGTCCATCATAAACAGCCTGTACATGCGGTACTTCTTTTGGGCTTCCTACCAAAATAAGTTCGGCATCTGTAGCAGCACGCAATACATTTAAAATGGATATGGCTTTTTCCACAGGTAATCTCCGTGCATCTGCTTCGGAGTTTACATTCACTATTACACGATTTGGTATTACTGTACTGCGATTTTGTAAAAACACGGCAGGGTTTGACGGTTGCGGGAGTGCATGCAAATCCAATAATTGTAAATACTGATCTACACGGTGTAAGCTACTATTTTTTGCGGCTGTTTTCGTAAGTAAAAAAGAGCGTAATTCATTTTGATACCCATATCGCTTTTTGGCACCCGATGCTTTTGCCATAACAGCACTTGAAAATGAATCGGGAAGACAATAGAAAATATCCGGCTTTACTGCTTCGCCTACCATTTTACCATAACGCCATGCACCTTTTATTCCCGGATATTCTTCCTTACTAAATACCCATTTTTTATGAATACCCGGCAAATAGTCAACAACTGTGTCAATACCCTTTTTTATAATTACATCTATTTCGGCATTCGGAAGCGCTTCGGAAAGGGCCCGCACGAAAGCAGTACTCATTACTAAATCGCCGAGCCAATTAGGAAGCCTTATGAGGATGCGCATAGGTAAAAAAAATAAATGCCGAAAACCAAATATGTTTGCAAAAAAACAGCAATTAATGGACAATAAGCAATTGATAGTAGCAGCGTGGACTGATAGGGAGCTTTTAAAGCATGTAGATTACCTGGAAGCGGTAAGAAATGTAATTGAAGATGTGGACAAAGGCAGGCTACGGGTAGCGGAACCCGGCATCGATGGCTGGAAAGTAAACGAATGGGTAAAACAGGCGATTTTACTATACTTTGGTATTCAAAAAATGGAAACCTATACCCTTCCGCCCTTTGAATTTCATGATAAAATGAAACTCAAGAGCGACTATGCTTCACTAGGTGTAAGGGCTGTTCCACATGCTGTTGCACGTTATGGAGCATTTCTTGGCCGCAATGTGGTAATGATGCCATCGTATGTAAACATTGGCGCTTATGTAGATGAAGGCACCATGGTGGACACCTGGGCAACCGTAGGCAGTTGCGCGCAAATTGGCAAAAATGTGCATTTGAGCGGTGGTGTAGGTATTGGTGGTGTATTGGAACCTTTGCAGGCGAGCCCGGTAATTATTGAGGATGGTTGCTTTATTGGTAGCCGTTGTATCGTAGTAGAAGGGGTAATTGTAGAAAAAGAAGCCGTGCTTGGTGCCAACGTGGTACTGACTCAAAGTACGAAGATTATTGATGTAAGCGGAAGCGAACCGGTTGAAACAAAAGGACGTGTACCGGCACGCAGTGTGGTAATTCCCGGCACTTATACCAAGAAATTTCCTGCGGGTGAATTTGGCGTAAGCTGCGCCCTGATAATTGGTCAGCGTAAGCCGAGCACAGACTTAAAAACCAGCCTTAACGATGCATTACGCGATTTTAATGTAGCTGTATAATTTTTAAACGGCCTGCCTTACCAGCAGGCCATTTTTTTTGCATGAAAATATCATCTCCCATTGCATCCGGCGCTTTTTTCACTACCCTGTTAGGGGCCATCCTTTTTTCTACCAAGGCCATTTTTGTAAAACTTGCCTTTAGGCTTACACCTGTGGATGCGCTTAGCCTGCTTACCCTGCGCATGTTATTGTCGATACCTTTTTACCTGGTAGCTGCATGGCTTGCAAACCGAAAAGGAATCATTCCAATTAGCCGAAAGCAGTTTTTGTATATATGTGCCATGGGGATAATGGGTTATTATATCAGCAGCCTGTTCGATTTTTTAGGGCTGCAATACATTTCGGCAGGGCTTGAAAGGCTCATCCTTTTTCTTTATCCCACTTTTGCCGTACTCATTAATCTTTTTGTATTCAAACACAAAATTTCAAAGATTCAATGGCAGGCACTTACACTTACCTATGCAGGTATTATGCTTGCTTTTGCGAGTGAACTTTATATAACTTCCGGAAGTTCAACCGTTATTTGGGGCAGTTTCCTGGTTTTCCTTTGTGCAGTAACCTATTCCATTTACATTGTGGGTACGGGCAGGCTGGTACAACAGGTACCCGTAACCCTTTTTACCGCCTACGCCATGCTGGCAGCTACTACAGGCATTTTGGTTCATTTTTTAGTGCGCGGAAGGTTCGATGCTTTTTATTTGGGACCCGTTGTTTGGGGTTTTGGCTTATTGCTCGCCATTGTTGCAACCGTAATTCCTTCCTTCTTACTTAATGCTGGTATGAAAAAGCTGGGCTCCAATAATGTGGCTATCATCCTTGCCATTGGCCCGGTTTCCACCATTATCCAGGCTTATTTTTTTCTGGGAGAAAAAATTACCGCTTTACAAATCATTGGAACCTTGCTGGTAATTGCTGGTGTGGTGTTGATTGGGTGGAAAAGGAAAGTGGAGATGCCCTAAAATGAAAATGTCCCACCGACTATCGTCGGCAGGACATTTGTGCCCAGGACTGGATTGCGGGCAACACGATCCCGGAAGGTGGTCTTACCCAAAGTCCTTCCACCACGCATGCGCGTGGTTGGGACATTTTCATTTTTGCGCATTTACGAGCAAGCTCGCATGCTCCAAAATGAAAATGTCCCACCGACTATCGTCGGCAGGACATTTGTGCCCAGGACTGGATTCGAACCAGCACATCCTTGCGGACGCTGCGACCTGAACACAGTGCGTCTACCAATTTCGCCACCTGGGCAACTGTGTTCTTTCCTTTTAGGGCTGCAAATGTAGCAGTTTGAATAGAATGGCCAAAAAGAAAAAAAATGCCCTTTTGCAATTCAAAATCAAAAGCCCTATCTATTTTCTTCCACCAACAAAGGAAATTCCTTCGCATATTTATCAATCCTAACCCCAGTTACCTGCCAGCTTACTTTTATGCCCGGTTTATCAGTCCTTATTTTAAATAATTTGCCCTTGTTTTCTTCAAGTGTTTCGAATACAATTACTTGCGCAAATGTTTTATCTACAATCGTTAAGTGATACCTGAAATCTGAGGCTAAAGCTTTTACGTAATCCGGCATGGAAACCGAAGCAAAACCTTCCTGGTTTGTAACTACATTACCACTGTATTGCACCAGCATTTCATTGCTTTCTGTGCTTGCATGGCGTAAAAGTTTGGCAGCATCTAAAGGATGTTTAATCATGAAATTTTTCGAACTTCCGGTAATGCTCCCCGATACTTCGAGGTTTCCAACTATTTTGGTAAAATCATTTATAGTAGTAGGTCCTTCTACTGTTAAAGAATCGGCCGCATGTACCGAATTGGTAACTTCAAGTTTGCCATCAAGTTTAGAGGGGCCGCTTACAGTCATAAGGTTTGTAAGAAAATCAATAGCACCTGAAATTGTTTTCAAGCCCCCTCCAAAAGTAACCAACCCACCAATTTCGACCCCCCCATCAAATTTTGCCGCAAGCGATCCAATTCCAATATAAGATCCCGCAACATGAAGCCCTATTAAACTATGCCGGGCTACACCGCCACTTATTTTTACAACCGGGTCGGTACGAATCAATGATAAATTGGTATTCTTATCTTCAAAATGCGCTACAAAACCATGACTTCCCTCTACTCTCAATACTGCCGATGCATCTGACAACAAGGGGCCGCGCTCATTTACAATTTCAAGTACATGGCCGCGGGCATTGTGCTGCATGAAATTGGCAGTAATAATCCCGCTTGTGCTGCTGCTGGTAAATCGCGATGTATAGGGACCGGCGGCCTTAACTTCGAGCGCTGGTTCACCCCCTACATTTGTTTTATCAATTAACAGTCCCACACTATTGTTTTTTGATTGTACAGCTACCGTGGGTGGTTGAATTCCAACGCCTGCCCCAGCCTTTTCTGTAATGAACAGCGCTGCATGACTTGTTCCTTTTTGTGTTACTTTTAAAGTAGGATCAGTTGCCGTACCATTACTGTTTGTAAATGATGCTATCCCACTTTTATGGATGCCTTCTGAAATGATGGCGTAGGTTGTTGATGCTGCGTTATTCAATATGGTACGAATGCCGAAACTGGTTCCGTTGTGCTCAATATCAAGTGCCGGGCTATTGTTAAGTGCATTGATCATGGAAATTTTCATGCCATACCCTGTATTGGCATCCGGGCCGGCGCCGTTATGAACAAGTTCAAATCCAGGTCCGCCCAAATCCTTGATCATCCTAATGCCTGCACCAGCGGTTTGTTGAAAAATATGAAGTGCAGTAGCAGAACTTTTGCTGCTAATGCCGACAGAAGGTGAAATAGTATTTTCTGTTTGAAAAAGTGCGGCAGATCCATCAGCCTGCGAACTGGATGCAAACAACCCCATTTTTATGGGTGGTAAACTTACTTTACTTCTTTTTACCCCAGTTGTAGCTACCATTCCAATATAATTTAAGCTTTCTCCCCAAACAGCAACAAATTCACCTACCTGACCTAAAACACCTACGCGTTCTTTTGCAAACCCATTATCATAAAACGGATTGGATGCAACAAACTGTGCCCATGTTTGACCGGGCAGAGGAACTACGCCCCAAATACCTGCCTGTGTACTGTTGCCTTCACCTCCAAATAAAACGCCTACCACTCCATGTCCGCCGCCCTGATTAATACCAGAAACCCCAACGCCTTGCTTTACAAAACCAACAACCCCTGCCTGATCACTACTTAAACCAGAAACATCAGGATGAATATCTCCCTTTCCATAAATCCCAGCAAAAATGCTGTCTGGCCCATTATTCCACTTCATGGATGTACCGGTGAAACCAAATGTACCATGACTATTTCGGCTATGCCCTGTAACCCCATTCCTTCTGTCGAAATCAATCATGGAAATACCAATTACACCCGACCGTGGTAAAACAATGGAAGACAATGTGTGCAAAGCCCCCGTGGAGCCAAGCAAGCCATGCCCGGGTCCTGATGTTGAACCTTGTAAAGCCGGGAGCGAGTTGGATGAATTGTCAATTATAAAATAACCAGCCCTGCCATTTTCTTCCCTGAAATTATTGGTTTGGTTACCTGTCATTCGCACACTTATCAGATCTCTTGCCCCATTCATGCTACTAAATGCCCGAACACCGTACCCCGAACTTGTTTTATTGATCATTACCCCGGCTCCTGTTCCGGAAGTAACATCAACCGCATTGCCATCTGTTGTTTGGGCAAATAACCCCGCCATAATACCGGAATTGGATAATTGTAGCGCATGGTTAAGCCCTGAACTATTGATTTCCACCGCACCGGAAATTCCGGTAATTATTCTGCCGGCACCGGGTCCACCCTGGTTGTAAGCCTGGTTGAGGGTATTTCTCCCCGAACTTATGGTTACATTATTGATGAATTTGTTCCAGGTGCTGCCATCCCAATAGTAGAATTCATTCTCTGTAGAATCGTAAACTAGCAATCCGGCAGCCGGACCAATTATTCCTGTTCGTGCTGCCGTTGATAACCGGGGTGGTAAAAATCCTTTATCGGGTGCTGCCACTTCGAGCATGGCGCTGGAATGTGGTGGTGTTCCGGGTGGTGGGGAGATTTTAATTTGTGCGTAGGTGCTTGCTGAGAATCCAAAAAACATGATTCCCACTACCATTTGTAATGTTTTCATGGGAGAGCAATTTTTGATGAAAAAAAGGATGGAAACCATACAAGATAAAAAAATAATATTTCAAAAGCAAGCGTCCTGAAAATTTAATTTTTCACTTTTATAAACAATTCTAATCCATTAATAATGAATGAATTGCCTAAACTACCACCCATGTAAGAACCAAATCATCCCATAATTTATAAGGCAGGGTCATGGGAATATTTTGAAACCGGCTAAAAATGCCATGGGCAACACCTTCTTTTTCACCTGCTTCGAGCGAACGGATATGAAGATGTTCTTTAAAATCAATTTCGCCATGACTATACCATTTAAACATTGATTCCTTCATGCTCCAGAATAATGTACCCATCGTTACCAATTGGTCGGTGTTATGCGGAATTATTAATTGATGCTCATCTTCACTCAGGAATTTCTTCATGAGCCTTAATATCCTTTCTGTGGGCTGCTCAATATCAATACCTACCCTTCGCTCCGTGCTTACTATGGCCGCGGCGTAGTTTCCACAATGCGAAATGCTGAAATGGTAGGGATCTTCAGGAATATAAGGTTTGCGTGTATGGGCAATTTGGATAAGCCGAATGGGAAAATCGGGAAATAAATATTGTAAAAGAAACCGACCCGCTAAGTGTTGCAATCGCTTCGCCGGATGGGTAATTTCCCGGCTTACCGGCACGCTTTCCAGGAAGAAATTTTCGGGTTCTTCAATATGCCAAATAGCCAACCGTGTAGCTTCGTCAATAGTTTGTGTATAAAATAAGCCCATGGAAACAAAGTTAGTTGCAAATTGCGGGCATATGATCCTCAGCGATAGCAGAATACTCGAAGAAATTGAAAAAGGTACGATTGTAATTACGCCTTACGACCGTAACTGCCTCGGCAGCAATAGCTATGATGTGCATCTTGGTGCCACGCTTGCAACCTACCGCGACCATATTCTCGATGCTAAAAAGCATAACACAATTGAACCATTTGAAATACCCGAAGATGGTTTTGTGCTGTACCCGCATGTGTTTTACCTTGGCGTAACATTGGAATACACCGAAACCCATGCGCATGTACCTTTTCTTGAAGGAAAATCAAGTACAGGGCGCCTTGGCATTGATATCCATGCTACCGCCGGTAAAGGCGATGTAGGTTTCTGCGGCAACTGGACACTTGAAATTTCGGTGAAGCAACCTGTAAAAATCTATAAAGGAATGCCCATTGGGCAATTAATTTACTTTCCTGTAGATGGCGAAATTGAAATTAAATACAACCAAAAAGCAAATGCCAAATATGGTAATCAGCCTAACAGACCAATTGAGAGCATGATGTGGAAGAATCAGTTTTGAACCTATGTAAAACTAGCTATCTCCTTATTTGCAGCTCGTAACCGAGAGGATAAGGATGCGCCAAGATTGGTTAAAATTTTTACGCGTATAGGAGCGAGACATTCCACCTTATCCAGTACTTCATAAACCATAACAAAGCAGGAAATATCGGTTTGCGCCCTCACATTGGCTGACCGCTTTTGCTTATCTAATAAAGCCATTTCGCCAAAACTATTACCCGCATTTATTAAAGCCAGCGTAAAATCCTTATTCCCCCCATTGCTGTCCTGTATGGCTACCTGCCCGGACTCGAGGAAATATATATTTTCTGCTGAACTGCCTTTTTGAATGATCGTTTCCCCCTCATTAAATTTTGCATGTTTTAAATACTTTGACAATTCACATAATTCCAATGGGGTAAGCCCTTTAAGCAATTGCTGATCGGTTAAAGAAACAGGTTCCTGTTTGGGCCGGTAACCATTGGCAAACAGTACAGTTTTCTCAAGGTGCAGCACCGCATCACCCAAGTCGGATAACTGTAAAAAAGGAGGGTTGGACGGAACCAAAGCATAAAGCAAATCCAAATGGCCAAAATCAGTAATCAACAGCGTTTTATGGGAACGCTGAAACTCCTGCTCAAGCATCAACAGGAGACTAAGTGCTCCATCATCCATGGTAATGCATTTCTTCAAACATAATATCAACGAAACACAATCTTTGGAAATCTTACGCATAAAAATTTCGCAGGTTGCAAAACACAGTTCCCCCTGCAACTCCATAATATGAACATTTTCGCCAAAGGTTTCCAGTAAGTTTTCAGCAATCAGATCGCGCTTATATTTTGATTTAGCGGTTGATAAAGTCAGTTGCCTTCTTACCACCTGCTTTAATTGCCTTGGCGTTTTGTACAAATGCAGTGAAAAGGACTCAGCTATTCGTTCGCAAATATCTACACCAAAAACACTATTACCTTTTCCATCCAATAGTGGTGAATACACGGCAATGGATAATTGCCCGGGCAAAACAGCCATTACCCCACCGCCTACACCGCTTTTTGCAGGCAATCCTACATTGTAAATCCATTCGCCCGAATAATCATACATGCCGCAGGATGCCATTACACTCAGAACGTTCGGAATAAATTTGGGTTTCAATGCCCTTTTTCCGGTAAGGGGATTTACACCATTGCTGGCAAGCGTGGCACCCATTATAGAAAGCTGACGACAATTTACCTTTATACTGCATTGTTTAAAATAAATATCCAATGGCAATTCTACCTCTGATTGCAGAATATCGAAATTTCTTAACAGGTGTGCAATCGCCCGGTTTCTATGGCCGGTTTCACTTTCTGAATGATATACCGAATGGTCTATTTCAAGCGGTGAACCTGCATATTCACTGAAGGTTTCCAAAATTTTATCAAATGTTTGTTCACCATGAACCTGCCATACAAGACTTGTAGCTGCAATAGCGCCTGCATTAATCATTGGGTTGAAAGGTCGCCCCGAACCAGGGTATAGACTGATAGAATTAAATGCATCTCCGCTTGGCTCGACACTGATTTTTTCAAGCACTTTTTTTACGCCATGCTCTTCTATGGCCATTCCGTACACAAAAGGCTTTGAAACGGATTGAATGGTAAATTCAACGTCTGTATCTCCAAAAGCATATTGATACCCATCGACAGTAGTAAGCACAATCCCAAAATTCCGGGGATTAACCCGGCTTAACTCAGGAATATAATTTGCAAGTACACCCGTATTTTCCTTTTCACTAAACTCTAGATACAGCTCTTCAAGCAACTTATGGATCATGTTCATAATGGAGAAAATTTAAAATAACGAATTCAGTAGTAATGAATATTCATTCCTACTTCCCCAATAAAACCAATCACATGGTACAAGCCTGACATATTCCCAATCCTACTGCTAACTAGTTCTTTTCATCCCAAAAAATGAAATAGCCGAATAGGAAAACAAATATTAAATATTACTACCTGTATTATTTTTAATATTAAGCTAATAAATACAGAATATATATAAACAAAAATACAGATTTTATAGTTCAAAATCAATAATAATGAAATAACTATGAAATTATTTAATATTTTCTATAAACTTAATATTTAAATCTTAAAAAATGGTTTCAACCAATGGGCTACCATTCAAAGACCATCAGGCAAGAAAAACCACGAACACATGAATAATTTCAATTCATGTGTTCGTGGCCATCAACCATCAAAAGTTATCTCGCTGGGTTTGCTGTCCTTGGCTTTGGCAATTCTTTCCTTGGAATTTTCTCGTCGCGCTGTGCAGCATTATAAACAAATGCGGCTACAATGGTAGCAGCCTGCTTCAGGTCTTCGGGAATAAGGTGGTCGAAGCTATCCATATTGGTATGGTGCGTGCGGGTATCGTATTCAATGGCATCCTGAATAAACTGAAAGCCGGGAACGCCAACCGCATCAAATGCAAGGTGGTCTGTGCCACCTGTGTTGTTTATGGTTACCGTTTTTGCTTCAAGGTCACTAAAAGGTGTAAGCCATTCCTGGAAAATGGGCATTACATCTTTATTACCCTGGCAATAAATGCCGCGGATCCGACCGGTACCATTATCAAGATTGAAGTAGGTAGAAACCTTTTCATGCATGGGCATCAATTCCATTTTTGCCGGATCTGCAAGATTGTTTTTCACCCAATTGCGGCTGCCATGCAGTCCTTGCTCTTCCCCACTCCAAAGCGCTATTCTAATAGTACGCCGTGGCTGCAAACCGGATGCAGTTAAAATACGTACTGCCTCCATCATTACAGCAGTACCGGCAGCATTATCAGTAGCACCGGTGCTTCCTTGCCAGCTATCCATGTGTGCACCAAGCATTACCAATTCTTCTTTAAGTTTAGGATCGGTTCCCGGAATTTCGGCTAACACATTATATCCCTTCATATCATCGGTAAGCGTACGGGTGCGCACTTCAGCTTCCATCCTTACCGGTATGCCTGCACTAATAAGCCTTTGCATGCGCAGGTATTCATCGCTGCTGATAACCACACTTGCCGGAGCATCCGGCGTTCCGGGCTGATAGGGCCCACCACCCTGCACAAATATGGTACCGTCATTACCACGGGCCGTCATAGTAAGTACAAGCGCGGGTTCTTCAAGATTAATCAAGTCATTTACCCTGCGCATAAGGTTCATACGCTGAAAGCGACGCGCCATATCATTACCCATTCTAAAATCGGGGTTATCGCGTACCACGGGTTGAGCAGCAGCCATTTTTGCAAGGGTTGAATCATGATGACGTTCACCATCGGCTTCAAAGGAAGGGCGCAGGGTATCTAACATCTCAACCATTACAATTTTTCCTTTCAATTTTCCCTTATACTCGGCCACAAAAGTGGTACTGTCTTTGGCCGTTACCAAGATAACGTTATCGTCCAAATTGGCAGGTGTGCTTTTGGTCCATACTTTAGGCATGGCAATAATAGGTGTGTAATAGGGAGCAGTCATGGCTACATAGCATTTCTGCATTTCCCAGCCTTTACCAAATTCGCCCCATGCTTCAAGACGCGCATTTTTAAGCCCCATATCGCTCAAGGTTGTTTTTGCCCAGTTTGCGGCACGCATAAAACCGGGGCTTACCGTAAGCCTTGGTCCGCTTACATCGGTTAACCGGAATGCATATTCCATTACTTTGGAATTTTCGAGCCCTTCCTTGCGGATTTTTTGGATTACTTCGGCAGAAAGTGATTTTTCTTCCGTGGGAATTTTCTTACCCGGATCGGCAAACAACGCCGGTGTGGCAAGTAAAAAGCAAAGTGATAAAAGCGTGATTCGCATAGCTGTTTCAATTTTGGTGATAAAAAGGAGTAAAACCCTAGACGACAAATAGACGGAAAACTTTTGTAATGGTCACATGTTTAAATGCAACAACTTTGCAACCCATTGTGCAGGTAAAAGACTACTATAAAATACTTGAATTGCCCCCAAGCGCGGGCCTTGATGAAGTAAAACGGAATTTTCGCCGGCTGGCACTTCAATATCATCCTGATACGAACCAGGGGAAAAAGCATGCAGATGCATGGTACACCGAAATTCAGGAAGCTTACCTGATCCTTTCTGACCCCTTAAAAAAATCACGCTATTTACAGGACCGTTGGCTGGTAAAAAGCAAAGGCATCCCGTTTGCCGATACCCTACCCCTTACGCCCGAATACATTGAAATGCGTTTTAAAACGATGCGCAGTTCAGTTTCTTATATGGATCATTTTAGAATGGACCATATTGGTTTGCAAAAACAGTTGCTTGAACTTTGCAATGATGAAAAACTTGATGCACTAAAAAATTATGAAGAGCAAGATAAAAATGCACTGATAGTATATCATTTATTAGCCTGTATGGAACCGCTAGCCTTTACACATTTACCACCGCTGGTAAAAGCGGCACAAATAATAGCATCCAAACAACCTGCATTATTAATGCATATTGACAATTGGTATCGCCAGCGTAAAAGGGGGCATTGGTGGGATAAAAAGCAGGGTTGGATTATTGCGGGTATAACAATTTTCCTATGTTTATTAATCGCTATTGTTTCAAAACCCATTTAGCAATAAACAAGGCCATTTATTTAAGTAACCGTTAAACGTCCTATATGAATAAAAGTGACGTTATTACCTGACTGCTGTTTGTACTATTTACCAGATTGGAACTAACTTTGTAAATAACGTGTAAAAGTTAATTTCACATGTAAACAATGCTTATAGCATGTAGCAAACTAACCATCAAATTTCTATTATGAAAAAGGCATCATTATCATATATACTTACTATTTCCTATTTACTTTTTGCTTTTTTATGCATTAAAAGCCAAAATGCACAAGCCCAGGCTTACAGCGATTCAACCCAAAGAAAAAACGTTGTAAAGTTTGATCTCACTGCTGTAGCCTGGTATGAAGATGCGTTTAACCTATCTTATGAAAGAGTTATAAAAAAGAATCAATCACTTGCACTTACTATTGGTTCTCAACAGTTAAAGGGAATTGGATCAAGAATTAGTAACGAGGATGTAGAAGCAGGAAATACAAAAGCTTCAGGGTATAAAATTGCTGCAGAATATCGTTTTTACTTAGGTAAAGAAAATAGGTATCAGGCACCGCATGGGGTATATATTGGCCCTTATGTATCCTTTCATGATTTTAAAAACAACTGGGAGATAAAAGCTGAAGGAGATAATGGCCCTCAAACCGGCAAAACAGATGCAAGGGTACAAGTAATTAATATGGGGTTTCAGGCAGGGTACCAATTTCTTATAAACAACCGCTGGAGTGTAGACATGTCATTTGCGGGTTTATCTATGTCACATTACCGGGTACGCATGAATCTGGAAGGTGATTTTGATATAGATGAAAGCCAAATTAATCAGGATGTTTTAAATGCATTGATGGATAGGTTCCCGCTTCTTGAAGAATTGGTAAATGAAAAAAGTATTGACGAAACCGGCAAGTTGGATTCATGGGGATTAGGGTACAGGTACCAGATTGGGATAGGCTATGCTTTTGGTGGCGGCAAAAAAAATAAAACCAATAAAAAAGGGAACCTTTGAGTTCCCTTTTTTATTACCGTATATAACCAAGCAGCTTTAGCATGCTTTGGGCGCTTTGCTCTTTTGCATATACCCAATCAATCAACTTACCGGATTTATCATGTTCCAATATAATATGTTGTGGCGAAGGAATCATACAGTGTTTAATACCGCCGTATCCGCTAATCTGATCCTGGTAGGCGCCGGTATGAAAAAAGCCTAAATATAATGGTGCTTCTTCGCCTGTAAGCTTGGGTAAAAATACTTCATTTATATGCTCTTCACTGTCATAGTAATCATTACTATCACATGTAATTCCACCCAGTACCACCCGTTGGTATTCATTCACCCACTTGTTTATGGGTAATAATAGAAATTTTTCGCCTATACCCCATGTATCGGGTAATGTGGTAATAAATGATGAATCAATCATATACCAAATCTCCCTGTCGTTCTGCTCCTTTTGGCCAATAACACTGTAAATGTGTGCCATGCTTTCACCTACGGTAAAGCTGCCAAACTCAGTATAAATATTGGGCATGGGTACCTTTGCTTTCTTACATGCCGTTTTAATATTGCCGACAATTTCATTAATCATAAACTGGTAATCATACTGAAAACCCAGCGAGTGCTTAATGGGGAAGCCTCCACCAATATTTATGCTATCCAGTTCGGGACAAATCTTTTTAAGCTGGCAATACAGGTTCAATATTTTGTTCAATTCGCTCCAATAGTAGATATCATCTTTAATGCCTTTATTCAAAAAGATATGCAGCATTTTTAAGGTAAACTTTTCTTCATTACCTTCAATGTTATCCACATAAAATTCAAGAATATCGCGTGCCCTGATGCCCAGCCTTGAAGTATAAAAGGGGAAATTAGGCTCTTCTTCCGCCGCTACACGAATACCTACTTTAAAAGGCACTTTAACACTCTTTGTATAAGCCGATAATTCATCCTTATTGTCTAATACCGGGATAACATTTTCAAAACCATTGTTTAATAATTTTGCAATCCGACTGGTATAGATTTTTTGCTTATAACCATTACATATAATATGTATATCCTTGGATATTTTCTTCCGTTCATACAGCTTGTTGATTATTTCAAGATCGTATGCAAAAGAAGTTTCAAGGTTAATATTGTGTTTTAGGGCTTCTTCCACCACAAAGCTAAAATGGGAACTTTTGGTGCAATAGCAATAATTGTACTCACCTTCATATTTATGCTTTTTAAAAGCATTGGCAAACATGGTTTTAGCTTTATTTATCTGCATGCCTATTTTTGGCAGATAACTCACTTTTAGCGGAGTTCCATATTTTTCAATCAGGTATTTCAAATCTACCCCGTTCCACTGGAGGTATTCATCTTTTACCTGAAATCCTTCCTGGGGAAAATGAAAGGTTTGCTGAACAAGGTCCTCGTATTTATTTTCTACGGGGTCGGCAAAACGGCGATTGATCATTTTTTTTTAACGGGGGTAAGCTGTAAAAAATTAAAAATCAAAATTAATGGGTACTGGGTTCTAAAAAATAAAAAAAACCGGAAATGAAAGATTCATTCCCGGTCTTTTATCAATTCGTTAAACGAATGAATTATTTAACGGATGCAATAAGCTGCTTGAAAGAAGCAGGCTCATTCATGGCGAGGTCAGCAAGTACCTTACGGTCAAGACCAATACCATTTTTAGCAAGCTTATTCATGAAAACGGAATATGTCATACCTTCTTCACGCACGGCTGCGTTAATACGGGCAATCCATAATGCGCGGTATTCACGCTTTTTAAGTTTACGGCCTACATAGCTATATGTTTGACCTTTTTCAACAACGTTTTTGGCAACGGTATAAACGTTTTTACGCTTACCATAATAGCCTTTGGCTCTATCAAGGATTTTTTTTCTGCGTGCGCGCGAAGCGACTGCATTTACTGAACGTGGCATAATCTAAATAAGTTTGAAGTACGATTTACGAAGTACAAAGTGATACTAAGTAGCAGGTACAAATGATGTAAAATGGATGATTACTTTAGGCGAAGAAGACGCATTACAAAATCGCGGTTAGCGGGGGCAACGTATCCTTTTTTGCCCATTGCGCGCTTGCGCTTGGTTGATTTTTTGGTAAGGATGTGTCTTTTGAAGGCCTTTTGGAAGGAGATTTCGCCGGTGCCTGTCAGTTTGAATCGTTTTTTGGCACTCGAATTAGTTTTTACCTTTGGCATGATGCTAAGTAAATTATTCATGAAGCCCTACTGGCGTTCCCGATCGGCCGGGAAACTTATGGAGCCATTTGGGCAATATCCCATATAGTTTTCACTAACGGGGGCGCAAAAGTAGCGGTTTTCAGTCAAAAAATAAAATCATCATAAATACTATTGGTTAAATAGTACGGTTTCATTAGCTTTCAGGCGCAAAATTAAAACATAGCCATATGATAAAATTCGGTGAATTAAGACCCGGCAACCGGGTAATGGTAGAAAACGAAGAAATTTGGATGCCAGGAACCGTAACCAAAATCAATTCGGATGACGGCGGACAAATTGAAGTAGAAACCGGCGTACAAAAACAATGGTACGAAATGGAAGAAGTGGAAAGCATTCCCCTATCCGACGAACAGCTTATTTCCATGGGATTTGAAAAAGAAATCATGGAAAGTGGTAATATAAAATACAAGCATGGCCCATTCAGGGTGCTTGCAAGCCCTAAAGCGCAGTTTACAGACTTCCTGATGTGGTACCGCGAGGAAAAATGTCATATCACCTACCCTATGACGGTTCATCAATTTCAGAATCGTTATGAAGAAATGGTAAAGGTTCCGGTAGGTTAAGCCTTATCAGGTTGGGTAAAGGGATACTCCATTACTATATTATACTAATTACATAGAAAGCCATTTTCACATCGCAAGGTGAGAATGGCTTTTTTACTTCACGCATTTGTGAGTACATTTGTAACTACAAAAGAAAAATAATGCAGGTAAAACTTATATCCGTTGGTAACTCCTTTGGCATTCGAATTCCCAGGAACCTTGTGAAGCAATTTAGTCTGGAGAGAGGAAAAATAGAATTGGTGGTAAAAGAAGATGGCCTTTTGCTCAAATCCATACCTGATGTTCCACCGCTTGATACCTGGGATCAACTTTTTGAAAATGCTGAAAAGGACGGGTTTAATGCTGTTGAAGACGCTGGCAATTTTAATGACTTCGAAAATACCCTTTTAGATGGCATTGAATAACCTGAAAAAATGGATGGTTGTCCTGGTGAATCTTGAGCCGACCATTGGAGTAGAAATTAATAAAACAAGACCATGCCTTATTGTATCTCCCAATGCAGCAAACAGGCATCTGCAAACTGTTATTATTGCCCCGCTAACTTCTACCATCAGGAAAATACCTACGCGGTTCATTACAAACTTTAACCAAATAGCCGGAGAAATATGCCTTGATCAACTAAAATCCATTGACAAAAAACGAGTAATAAAATTATTGGGAGAATTACCCGAAACAGATCGGTCCGGCGTAAATCGTTTATTAAGGGAAATGTTTAGCGAAGAATAAAAAAAACCGCATCCCCAAAAGAGATGCGGCTAATTTTTTATATATTAACGCAATAGGAGAATTGACTTATTCACCAATTCACTTATTGACCTATTGACTTATTTACCTTATTTTTTCTTCGCCTTCGGAGCAAATACCGCAATCATCCGCTTACCTTCCATTTTAGGCATACTTTCAAGTGCACCCACTTCAGCTAACCTTTCGGCAAACTTTAGCAGCAATACTTCGCCCCTATCTTGAAACATAATGGCGCGACCCCGGAATTGCACATAGCATTTTACCTTATCGCCTTCTTTCAAAAATCTTTCTGCGTGCTTGCTTTTAAAGTCAAAGTCATGATCATCCGTTCCGGGCGTAAAGCGAATTTCTTTCACCTCGCTCTGCTTGGAATTGGCCTTCATTTCCTTTTCCTTCTTCTTTTTCTCGTACAAGAATTTTTTGTAGTCAATTACCTTAACTACCGGCGGATCGGCGTTTGGCGAAATTTCTACAAGGTCCAATTCAAGATTTTGGGCCATGCGCAATGCGTCCTGAATCGGGTAAACACCCGGCTCTACATTGTCGCCTACTAATCTTACCTGCGGTACCCTGATACGGTCGTTGATGCGGTGTTCAGGCTCAACTTGCCTGAAGCGGGGATTAAATCCCGGTTTTTTTCTGGGGGGAAATGCCATTAATTCCTTTTTGTTACTAATTTGGTTATTACGCGAAAGTAAGCATTTGTCATATTTATTGCTTACTCATCATCTTTTCTGTTATCAATTTCATTTGTAAGCTTGGTAATTACTTCGTCCAAAGGCATTGAACCCTGGTCGCCGCGGCCTTGCCTGCGCAATCCTACCTGTCCAAGTTCCATTTCCTTTTCGCCCACAATCATCATATAGGATACCCGTTGTAGTTCAGCTTCACGTATTTTCTTACCTATTTTTTCACTGCGATCATCTATGGAAGCACGAATTCCCGCTTTGCGAAGTTTTTGAACAACGGTTTTGGCGTAAGGCGAAAATTTATCGCTTATCGGAAGCACTTTTACTTGCTGCGGGTTAAGCCATACCGGGAATTTGCCTGCATAATGTTCCAGCAAAAAGCCAATGAATCGCTCATGCGTACCCAATGGTGCACGGTGAATTATCAGCGGAACTTCGCTTTCGTTGCTTGCCGTGGTGTAGCTAAGCTTGAAACGGCGGCCTTGTGCAAAGTCAACCTGATTGGTAGCTAAGGTAAATTCGCGACCAATCGTGCTCCAAATCTGCACATCAATCTTTGGACCGTAAAATGCGCCTTCATCTGCCACTTCAACACAAGGTATGTTTGACTCAATAAGCACCTGTCTTACCATTGCTTCGGTCTCAATCCATAATTCAGGTTCGTTTATATACTTCTGGCCAAGTTTGGCAGGATCGTGCAAGCTGAGTCGCATTACATATTTATCAATACCAAAAATCTCGAAATACTTAAGGTACATATCGTTTACCGCTCTGAACTCATCGGCAAATTGCTCGCGTGAGCAGTATATATGCGCATCATTCATATGCAGGCAACGTACCCGCATAAGGCCAAATAACTCGCCGCTTTGCTCATAACGGTAGCAGGTACCATATTCAGCCAACCGCAACGGAAGGTCTTTATAGCTGCGCTGTTCTGCATCAAATATCTTGTGGTGGTGCGGACAGTTCATTGCCTTGAGGTAGTATTTAACCCCTTCGAGTTCCATGGGCGGGTACATACTATCTTCATAATAAGGCAGGTGTCCACTTGTTATATACAGGTTTTCTTTGGCAATATGCGGAGTAACTACACGCTTGTAATCCGCATCGTCTTCGGTTTCTTTTGCCAATTTTTCCAGTTCTTCAATAATAATGGCTCCGTTGGGCATCCATAAAGGCAAACCGGGTCCCACATCATCATCAAAACAGAAAATGCCCATTTCCTTACCCAATTTGCGGTGGTCGCGTTTTTTGGCTTCTTCCAGTAAAGCAAGGTATTCGTCGAGTTCCTTTTGGCTGGGAAAAGTTACACCGTACACACGGGTAAGCATCTTATTTTTTTCATCGCCCTTCCAGTAAGCACCCGCTATGCTGGTAAGCTTAATAGCTTTTATCCAGCCGGTATTGGGTATATGCGGCCCACGACATAGATCGGTAAAATTCCCCTGCGTATAAAGTGTAATCGTTCCGTCTTCCAGCCCCTGAAGCAGGTCGAGTTTATATTCGTCACCCTTTTCGCCAAAATAAGAAATGGCATCTGCCTTAGATATTTCTTTACGTAAATAAGCTGATTTGGTACCGGCAAGCTCCTTCATTTTCTTTTCAACGGCAATCAAATCTTCTTCTGTCATTTTCCGGTCGCCCAAATCCATATCGTAGTAAAAACCACGCTCCACCGCAGGACCTACCCAAAATTTCACCCCGGGAAAAAGCGCTTCAACCGCTTCTGCCATCAGATGCGCCGAACTATGCCAGAAAGTATTTTTTCCATCCGCATCATCCCACTTCAAAAACTGAACCATGGCATCCTGCGTAAGGGGCCTCGACAAATCCCATACTTCACCATTCACTTTAGCTGCCAACACATTTCTTGCCAATCCTTCCGATATGGACCTGGCTACATCGTACCCTGAAACACCTGGATCAAAGCTGCGAACGGCGCCATCAGGAAAACTTATTTGAATACTCATCCGTTTTTATCCTTTCTTTATTTTCTGTTAAGGATGGCAAAATTAACAAACTATTACCCACGGTGAGGATAAAGCACCGTCATATCCAAGTAATTTTATTTTTTTGCGACGATTTCTATCTATGAAGCAACCTAAAATTTTATTTTTCCTGTTTATTTCTGTTCTTGTAAGTGCAGCGGCAGTGGGTCAAAACCTTACGGGCATATGGCGCGGAGCTTTTTTTAGCCCGGCCGATCTGGCACTTGGCGGCAGCAAATACCGTTACGAAGTTCAAATCAATAATAATGGCAGAGAAGCTAAAGGTGTTACCTATTCTTACCAAACTACCCGGTTTTATGGCAAAGCTTCGCTTGTAGGTGTTTGGTCGCCCACATCTAAAAACCTGGTGCTACAGGAAGATCGCATGCTGGATTTGAAAATTACAGGTGGCGGCGATGGCTGCCTGATGACATGTTACCTTACTTATAAAAAAGAAGGAACGAAAGAATACCTCGAAGGCTCCTATACGAGCGCCAATATGAACAACAAAAATCAAAATTGTGGCGGAGGAAAAGTTTTTCTTGAAAAAGTGCCCGATACGGATTTTGAACTGGAAGACTTCCTGGTAAAAAAGAAGCCGACAACACCTACCACCAATTCAGGCAAAGTAAAACCCGGTCAGGAAGATTACCTGGTGAAAAAGCCTGCTACCCCTCCGCCTGCAAGTGCTAAAAAACAGACCACTACCAAACCACCCGCTACTGTAAAAACACCGCCACCCGCAACCAAACCACCAACAACACCGAAACCGAATACAGATGTTGTAAAAACAGATCCGCCAAAAGAAGTACCCAAACCAACAGAACCGGTAAAGCCAAAGCAATTGCCACCGCCACCGAAAGTTTTGAAGGAAAGAGAAAATGAGCTTTTTAAAACTATCACCACTAAAGAGCGGTTTGTAGAAATCAGCTTTTACGATAACGGCGAAATAGATGGTGACACTATAAGTATTTTTAACAATAACCGGTTGGTAGTGAGCCACAAAGGGCTTTCTGCTAAACCCATTGTAATTAAGGTTGAACTAAAAGATGATGATCCGCAACAGGATATTGTAATGGTAGCTGAAAACCTTGGCACCTTGCCTCCTAATACCGCACTTATGATTGTACAGGCAGGTAAAGAAAGGTACACACTCAACCTGAGTAGTACGGAGCAAAAAAATGCAATGGTAAGGTTTAAGTATCAGCCGGATTAATCCGAATTGCAGTACATTGCCTCCTGAAAATAGAAACAAGATTTCCATTGTCTGCAGAAAAACTTCCCGGCTTTAATGTTTTTTTCACCCGTCGATTTTACATAGCCGGTGGTTGTATTGTTATTTTCTTTATCGCATCATGGCTGCTATCCATTAACCTGGAAATAGCTAAAATACTTTGTGTTTCATTTTTATTGCTTTCGCTTGGTGAAATACTTTTGCTTTTTACCAATCGCCGGGGTATTCAGGCCGTTAGGGTATTGCCTGAAAGATTCAGTAATGGCGATAATAACCCCATCTTATTAAAATTAAGGAGTTTCTTCCCTTTTCATGTTAACCTGCAGATTATTGAAGAGTTACCGGAGCAATTTGAGATAAGGAATAATGCCTTTGATGCCAAAATAGCCCCTTACGGCACTTTTGAATTGAACTACTTTATTAAACCGTTGGAAAGAGGAAATTACCAGTTTGGATTTAGTCAACTATTTATTACCACAAGGCTTGGTTTGGTATGGCGCAGGATGGCGGCAGCCGGGCATTCAGGTGTAAAAGTGTATCCATCGTTTGTACAAATGCGCAAATATGCACTTATTGCCCAATCGGCACAACAAGCAGAAACAGGTAACAGGCAACTGCGTAAAATTGGCCACAGCCTGGAATTTGAACAAATTAAAGAATATGTTACCGGTGATGATATACGTTCGCTGAACTGGAAAGCCACGGCGCGCAAAGGCGCATTGATGGTAAATCATTTTGTGGATGAACGTAGCCAGCAAGTGTATGTATTGCTCGATAAAGGCAGGCTTATGAAAATGCCTTTCAAAGGACTTACACTTTTGGATTATGCTATAAACGCAACACTTGTTTTATGTAATGTTTGCCTCCACCGTCAAGACCGTTTTGGATTGCTTACATTTTCACACAAACCCGGTTCGGTATTGATGGCACAGCGAAATCCGGTTCAATTGAACCATGTGCTGGAATCGCTGTATAAACAAGAAACAGATTTTCTTGAATCGGACTTTGAAAAATTATATTTACAGGTTCGCACTTACATAAAACACAGGAGCCTGTTGGTTTTGTTTACCCAATTTGAATCAATGGGTGGAATGAAAAGGCAACTCCCCTACTTGAAGCAAATGTCGAAACACCACTTGCTGATGGTTGTATTTTTTGAGAATACCGAATTAGCAGAATTGGCTTCAGAACCAGTGAATGATATGGAAGGTATCTACACAAAAACGATTGCTGAAAAATTTGTATTCGAAAAAAAGATGATTATAAAAGAGCTGCAGCAACATGGAATTCTTGCCGTACTTACCTCACCGGAAAAACTTACCATACAGGCAGTGAATAAATATTTGGAACTAAAGAGTAAACAAGCAATATAGAAGAAGAAATAACAATATTCAAATTCCAAATCCCAAACAGTAAATCATAAAAAAGCGGGAAGCTAAAAGACCGGAAGTTTTGGAATTTGGAATTCAAAAATTTGGAATTTAAAAAAATGAGTACACAACTACAAACGGCCGAAAAGGCTCCTAAAAGAATAACCACCAATACACTGCAGAAAATGAAGGCAGCCGGTGAAAAAATTGCTATGATAACTGCATATGATTTTTCATTTGGCGGTATTATGGACGATGCGGGTATTGATGTAGTATTGGTTGGTGATAGTGCCAGCAATGTAATGGCCGGTCATGAAACTACCCTGCCTATTACCCTCGACCAAATGATTTACCATGCACAAAGTGTTGTTCGCGCGGTTGACAGGTGTCTTGTAGTGGTGGATTTACCTTTTGGTACCTATCAAAGCAATACCGATATCGCACTTGCATCGGCCATTCGAATTATGAAAGAAAGTGGTGGTCATAGTATAAAAATGGAAGGTGGCGAAGAGATTTCTGAAAGTATTAAAAAGATTGTAATGGCAGGCATACCGGTAATGGGACATCTGGGACTTACACCGCAAAGCATTTACAAATTTGGCACTTACCAGCTACGTGCCAAGGAAGAAGAAGAAGCTAACAGACTTCGCCACGACGCCAAAATTTTGCAGGAAGCAGGTTGCTTTGCAATTGTATTGGAAAAAATACCCGCCGCACTTGCAAAAGAAGTTAGCGAAAGCCTGCATATTCCCACCATTGGAATTGGTGCGGGTCCACATTGCGATGGACAGGTGTTGGTGATGCATGATATGCTGGGTTTAAACACTGAATTTAAACCACGCTTTTTACGCACGTATCTCAACCTTCGCGAACAGGCAACAAATGCTGTGAAGCAATATATTAAAGATGTGAAGTCGATGGATTTTCCGAATGAAGGAGAGTCTTATGAGTGAATGAGTCAATGAGTGAATAAGTCAATGATGTCAATAAGTTAATAGAGAGCAGGGATTGGGGGTGTGAGATAAGGGGGATCGGGTTAAAGTACATCAGCCAACATCAAACTTAAAACATCGAACAGTCAATAATAAATAATAAACAATAAATCATAAACAGACAAACGTGTTATGAGAATAGAACTACGTTCAGATACATTTACCTTACCTACTCCTGGTATGAAAGAAGCCATGATGAATGCGGAAGTTGGAGACGATGTGTTTGGTGAAGACCCAAGCATAAATGCACTCGAAGCAATGACAGCAGAAATATTTGGAATGGAAGCATCCATTTTTTGCCCAAGCGGAACGATGACCAACCAAATTGGTATCAATGTGCATACACGACCCGGCGATGAAATAATATGCGACGACCATAGTCACGTGTATATTTACGAAGGTGGTGGCATTGCTTTTAACAGCGGTAGCCAGGTGCGCACGCTTATTGGCAACAGGGGTAGATTGAATGCTTCTGAAGTAGAGGCCGCCATTAATCCTGATGATATTCATAAGGCCCGCACAAGTGTGGTGAGTATAGAAAATACTACGAATCGTGGAGGTGGTGCCTGTTATGATTTTAATGAATTAAAAGCCATAAAGGCTGTATGTGTTAAGCATAATCTTGCATTACATCTTGATGGGGCAAGGCTATGGAATGCATTGGTTGCCAAGCCTGAGAATGCAAAAGACTACGGCGCAATTTTCGATACCATATCCGTATGCCTCAGCAAAGGATTGGGCGCACCGGTTGGCAGTTTATTACTAGGTAGTGCAAAGCATATCCGAGAAGCCCGCAGGGTTCGTAAAAAATTAGGTGGTGGCATGCGACAGGCAGGCTTTTTGGCAGCAGCAGGCATTTATGCATTAGCGCATCAAATTGACCGGCTTGCCGAAGACCATGAACATTGCAAAATGGTAGCTGATGCATTACGGGTAAAATCATGGGTACCCGATATGCTTGAACCGGAAACCAATATTTTAATTTTTACCGTAAGGGGAAGCTTTACACCACAAACCCTTGCAGCTAAACTTGCCGAAGACGATATCCATTGCATGGCTATTTCTATCACACAAATCCGCATGGTTTTTCACATTGATGTAACGCCTGATATGATTGAAAAACTGCTGAATATCATAAAGCGGCTTCCTGATTGATATTAGTTTTGCCCGCAACATTTTAAAATCAACAAAGAAAATTTATGCTCCCACATATTCAACCCAATACAACGCAAGCATGGCAAGCACTGGATGTGCATGCAAATGAAATGCGCAGCACACATATGCGTACACTATTTGCCAGTGATGCCGACAGATTTAAAAAATACTCCATGTGTACGACCGACCTGGTTTTTGATTACAGCAAAAACCTGGTAACGGATACAACCATGCAACTGCTGATGCAACTTGCGGATGAATGCAGACTTAAAGATGGCATTGAAGCTATGTTTAATGGTGAAAAAATTAATGCTACCGAAAACCGATCGGTGTTACATACTGCCTTACGCAATTTTAGCGACAGCCCGGTATCGGTAGATGGAAAAGATGTGATGCCCGATGTCAAAAATGTGTTGGCACAAATGAAAAACTTCTGTCAGCAAATTCATTCGGGTGCATGGAAAGGCTACACGGGCAAGCCCATAAAGTACATCGTAAATATTGGTATTGGTGGTAGCGACCTTGGGCCCGTAATGGTTACCGAAGCCTTAAAACCTTACTGGGTAGAAGGCATGCAGGCCTATTTTGTAAGTAATGTGGATGGAACCCATATAGCCGAAACATTGAAAAAAATTACGCCGGATGAAACCTTGTTTTTAATCGCAAGCAAAACTTTTACCACACAGGAAACCATGACCAATGCGCATACAGCACGCAACTGGTTTTTACAACATGCGGGCGATGAAGCTATGGTAGCCAAACATTTTGCGGCATTGAGCACGAATGAAAAAGCGGTGGTTGCCTTTGGTATATCCCCTGAAAATATGTTCGGCTTTTGGGATTGGGTAGGCGGACGTTACAGTTTATGGAGTGCCATTGGGTTATCCATTGCGCTGACGATTGGTTACGACAATTTTGAACAATTATTAATAGGTGCTTATCATATAGACACACATTTTGCCACCGAACCATTTGAGAAAAACATTCCGGTAGTAATGGCGCTCATTGGCATTTGGTACACCAATTTTATGGGTGCTGCAAGCGAAGCCATTTTGCCATATGATCAATACATGCATCGTTTTGCCGCCTATTTTCAACAGGGCAATATGGAAAGCAATGGTAAAATGATGGATCGTAACGGTCGTCGGGTTGACTACGCTACCGGACCCATCATTTGGGGCGAACCGGGTACTAATGGCCAACATGCTTTTTACCAGCTCATTCACCAGGGTACTCAAATTATTCCATGTGATTTTATTGCTCCTGCTATCAGTCATAACCCAATTGGCGATCATCATGTGAAACTGCTTTCAAACTTTTTTGCACAAACCGAAGCGCTGATGAATGGCAAAACGGCAGATGAGTGCCGCGCTGAAGGTGTACCCGAAGCTTTGATTCCTTACAAAGTATTTGAAGGCAACCGCCCAACCAACAGTTTTATGGTAAAAGAAGTAACGCCATTTGTTTTAGGCGAACTACTGGCACTATATGAGCACAAAATTTTTGTACAAGGCGTTATCTGGAATATTTACAGTTTCGATCAGTGGGGTGTGGAATTGGGCAAACAACTTGCCAATAAAATTTTACCCGAGCTGCTTGATAAGACACCTGTTACATCGCATGACAGTTCTACCAATGGTTTGATAAATACTTTTAAACATTGGAATTCATAGGTTCAATGGCATAGCTTACAGGGGTAAAACCATATGCATGAAAACAAATTAAATTTACCAACGTGCTTCACCTTGCTGTTTTGGTTTTTCTCCTTAGGGGGAAAGGCCCAAACTGCAACCGTAACCGGACGCATAGAAGATGAATCAGGCAAGCGTATGCCAAGGGTTTCTGTAACTATTTTAGGGCAGCAACAGGGTATCGCAAGTTCGGACAGCGGGACTTTTACGGTTAAACTTAAAGCCGGAAGGGCAACAGCACTTGTTTTTAGTTATGCAGGTTATATTTCACAGCAGCGTAATTTTTTCCTGAATGATGGTGAAAATGAAACGATTAACGTGCGCATGTTGCCCGGACAAAGCACCCTGGAAAATGTAACAATAAGCAGTGAAGGTTCTCAACGCGGACAGGCAGGACTTATTTCTATCAATCCAAAACTTGCGACTGTAAACCCCGCTCCCATTGCCGGCATTGAAAGCCTTGTGAAAGTAATTGTAGGAAGCAATAATGAACTTACAAGTCAGTATAACGTTCGGGGTGGCAGCTACGATGAAAACCTGATTTATGTAAACGATTTTGAAATTTTTCGGCCTTATCTGATACGTAATGGGCAGCAGGAAGGATTGAGTTTTATTAATCCTGACCTTGTGCGTAATGTGGATTTTTACAACGGTGGCTACCAGGCAAAGTATGGCGACAAAATGAGCAGCGTGTTGGATGTGCAGTACAACCGCCCTACCCGATTTGGAGGAACCGCCTATGTGGGTTTACTAGATCAGGGCGCGCATTTGGAAGGAACTGCTGCAAAAAATAAATTCACCTACTTGCTGGGCGTGCGCAACCGAAACCTGAGTAACTTGCTGAGTGCGCAGGAAACAAAGGGCAACTATGTTCCATCGAGCAGCGATTTTCAGGCACAACTTGGCTGGCAGTTTAAACCCGGCTGGCAATTGGAATTTCTGGGAAATATTAGCGGCACTAAGTTTACGCTTGAACCGGAAGAAAGTCAGCAAACCGTTTCGGTTTTTACGCCCTATTATGCCGCTAACATAGGGCTTGATGTGCAATATGAAGGCCGCGAAGAAGATCGTTTTCGTACACGAATGGCAGGTTTGGCACTTACCCGCGAAACCAAATCGGGATTGAAACTCAAGTTCCTTGGCAGCTACCTTAAGAATATGGAAGAAGAAAATATCAACATAGCCGGCACCTATCTTTTGGGTGAGCGCTCTGTTGATCAATCGTCTCCGGATTTTGGACTGATTGTAAACCCATTGGGAGCAGGTGAATACCTTGAATATGCGCGCAATCAACTGGATATCAGGGTAATAAATATTGCTGTTAAAGGGTTCTTACAAAAGAAGTTGCATTACTGGCAGTTTGGGCAAGCTTTTGAAAATAGTGATATAAACGACAAGCTGCTGGAATGGGAATACCAGGATAGCGCAGGTTATAGTCTTCCCAACAACGCCGGACCATTGGCAATCTATTCTTCCATTGCTGCCAATAATCAAGTGAATATTAACAGGCTGAGTGGGTTTATTCAGGACAATTTCAGGGTAGAAAAATGGCAGGGTTTTACTTTTCAGGCGGGTATCAGGTATAATTACAACGACCTCAATAAGGAGATGGTAATTAGTCCAAGAGCAGGCTTAAGCTATACACCCTTAAACTGGAAAAGGGATGTAATCTTCAGGGGAAGTGCAGGCATGTATCATCAGCCGCCTTTTTACCGTGAAATGCGCCGGTACGATGGAACACTCAATACTGATTTGAAAGCACAACGCAGTTATCAGTTTAGCGGGGGAATGGATTACACTTTTAAATGGGGCAGCCGCCCACTCAGGCTTACATCTGAATTATATTACAAGGGCATGACAGAAGTTGTACCTTATGATATTGATAATGTACGGCTTCGCTATTTTGGAGAAAATATGGCGAAAGCCTATGCCTATGGATTAGAAACCCGGCTAAATGGTGAGCTGGTAAAAGATGCCGAAAGTTGGATAAGCTTCGGGCTTATGCGTACCATGGAAAACCTTGATGGGGATTTTTACTATAACTACTACAATAACAATGGCGAACTCATAACCGGCAGTACCGAAGATCAAATTGCCGTAGATAGTCAGCAGGTAAATGTGGGCTACCTGCGCCGCCCCACCGACCGAAGAATCAATGTGGGCATGTTTTTCAGCGACTATCTAACGACCAATAAAAATTTTAAAGTTTACCTGCAATTATTGTACGGAACCAATCTTCCCTACAATATTCCGGGAAGTACTAAATACCGCAATGCTTTGGAAATTCCAGCCTACCTGCGTGCTGACCTTGGTTTTAGTTATCAGCTATTGAGCGACAACAAAGCCGACCGCAGAAGTCATCATCCTCTGCGCGGGCTTGGTAATATGTGGATTCAACTCGAAGTTTTTAACCTGCTTGACCGCGATAATGTGATCAGCTATCAGTTGATTAAAGATTTTTCGAATAATACGTATGCTATACCTAACCGGCTAACACCGAGGTTAATCAATTTGAAATTGGTAACGAAATGGTAGGGATTAACCATTCGGTGTAAAATGTCTTTTACCAGCGATTTTTGAACCACTTGTTAGCAATCCGCCAAACTAATTGGAATATGCAGCGCAAGCCCGCCGTCTGCCGTTTCCTTGTACTTGCTGTTCATATCAAGCGCCGTTTCCCACATAGTTTTAATCACTTTATCTAAAGAAACCACTCCAAAGTCGGGTGTGCCTTGTAAAGCAAGCTGACATGCAGTTATAGCTTTTATGGCACCCATGGTATTACGCTCAATACAAGGCACCTGTACCAATCCACCAATCGGATCGCAGGTAAGGCCAAGGTGGTGTTCCATGGCAATTTCAGCGGCCATCATTGCTTGCTTTTGACTGCCTCCCATGCATTCTGTAAGTGCCGCAGCCGCCATAGCGCTGCTTACGCCAATTTCTGCCTGGCAGCCACCCATGGCAGCAGAAATGGTGGCACCCTTTTTAAAGATGCTGCCTATTTCGGAAGCCGTAAGTAGAAATTGAATAATTTTTTCCTCGGAATTGCCATTACAAAAAGTAATAAAATACATCAGCACAGATGGAATAACGCCTGCTGCCCCATTGGTTGGTGCGGTAACCACTCGGCCAAAGGCTGCATTTTCTTCGTTTACCGCAAGTGCAAAACAACTTACCCAATCAAGCGTATATTTAAAGTTTTCACCACCGGAATGTATTTGTTCCATCCAGCTATCAAAATCGGCATATCCCTTATTTTCCAATAATTTTTTATTGAGTTTGGCAGCACGCCTGTTTACCTGCAATCCACCCGGTAAAACGCCATCAATATGGCATCCTCGGAAAATACAGTCCCGCATGGTATGCCAAATTTTAATAACGCCAGTGCGGGTTTCCGCTTCGGATCGAAAACTATTTTCGTTTTCAAGCACCACTTCATGTATTTGCAAACCTGTTTTAAGGCACCAATGCTTAAGGTCGGCTGCGGTATTGATTGGAAATGGTAAAATGATGGCATCTTTTCCATTTTTTGTATCAGATTTGCCTTCCTGCTCTACGAAACCTCCACCAACAGAATACCAGGTTTCACTAAACTGCCTGCCATCTTCCAGCGAATACAAAAACTGCATAGCATTGGGATGAAAAGGTAATGACTCTTTAAAAAAAAATTTAACTTGTTCCTGTGGATCAAAAGGAACCATACTACCACCACCCAAAGGAATATATTTCAGGTCATTTATGGCATCTACCCTACCCTGGATGGTATTTACATCAATGGTTTCGGGATCCTGATTACAAAGTCCCATCAGCACGGCAACATCTGTACCATGGCCTTTGCCTGTTTTAGCAAGGCTTCCGTATAAAAGTACCTGTAATTCGGTTACATGATTAATTCGGTGGAGTTTTTTAAGCCCTTCCACAAAAAAGCGAGCTGCTTTCCATGGACCTAAGGTGTGGCTACTACTGGGGCCTACCCCTATTTTGAACATATCAAAAACAGAAATAGCTTCATGTGCCATAGGAAATACTTTAGCCGTAAAGTTGCATGAAAGATTTGAAAACTTTCTTAGAAAAGCCCGGGCAAAAGAGTTACAGGAAATCCACCAACTCTATTTCGAAATAAAGCGGTTCATTTGGTGGTATGGTAGTACCCTGACCCTGACAACCGTAGGCTAAAGCGGAAGGAACGGAAATTCTTATGCTACCACCTTTGCCAATCAAAGGAATAGCGGTTTTCCAGCCATCAATAAGGTTATTCAGGATAAAACCGGTAAAACCGGGATTGGTTTGTTGGTCAAAAACATCGCCGTTGAGTAATGTTCCTTTATATTTTACATATACAGAACTGCTTTGAATGGGTTTGTTCAGGCTTCCCGGAACTAAAATTTCGTAATATAAACCTGTCGAATGCCTAGTAGCATTCATTCCTATAGAAGCATTAAAAGCTTCTAACTCAGCTTTTTCATTTTCAACCGGTACAGACTTGCAACCATTATCCTTCTCGCATCCTGAAACGAATAAGGCAAAAACCAGACCCAAAACCCAAAACTTCATAATATTATCAATTTATACTAACGTTCCCTTAAGACGCTTCAGTTTCCTTTTTTGCTGCATCGTGTTCAAAACGTTTCTTCTTTGCATTCAATTCTTTATAACGCTGCTCCTGCTGATCAAACTCAAATTTTTTCGAAAAAATAGCGAAAAATATTGCAATCAGCGCAACTGCAACATATAAAACTATCGGGTTAAACCGGCTATTGGCAATCATTGCGGCTCGTTTATACCACCCCGAATAGAAATTGGCAATAATAAGCATACCAAAAACCAATCCCACAGGAAGACCAACCGCAAGTTGATAAACAAATTTTTTCTGTCGGTTTCGTGCAAGTTCCCAATATTTCAAAAATGCTTCTTCCTTTTCGCTTAGCATTGTCTGCCATCATGTTTGGGCGGCAAAAGTATTGGAATTGAAGTAGCCATCCTATTTCAATTATCTAAAACCTTCACAAATCCTTTTACCCCCGTTTAGGTAGTAACCGTTCAAATCGTGTAATTTGCACGCCTAAAACAACCAAAGTGACTTTCGAACAAATAATACAACGTTATATATACCTTAATAAAAAGCTTTCTCTTAACCTTTTTGGAACTATTGAACTGGAAAGTACCATTCCCGATAATGAACTACTAAAAAAAGAAAAAAACTTTGCAGTAGATGGGGTTCATTTTAAACATGAACCGAATGTAATTACCGACCGGGCATTTATTGAATTTTATGCTGCTGAAAAGAAACGTATTCTGCCACTTGCAGAATCGGATGTGGAAACCCAACTGGGAATGGCCAAGCAAATTGTAAATATTGGCAACCCCATGGATTTGCCAGGTATAGGAAAAATTGTAAAGCAAAATAATGGCACCCTGGTATTGATCCCCGGATTTTATTCACCTATCCCGGTAGACGGTATGCCTGCACCGCCACCAATGCGCGAACGTATATCCGTAGCACTTCCCGGTAAAGATAGAGATAGCGACTTCCATAGAAATGCGCCTGTTGATGATACTGGTTTACCCTGGCCAAAAATTGCGTTGGCTGCCGCTGCTGTAGCAGTTGTTGGATTGGTAATTTGGCTCTTTGTAAAATTTGCTATACCCGCACTTATGCCAGGCGATAAAAACCTGAATGAAGAAGGAGTTGTAGCAAGTGACCAGCAAATAGATACCACTTCTTCCATGCTACCAGGAACGACTGTTGATAATACCAATACTTTTATTACGGACTCTACCACGCCTATTGCATGGAAAGCTAATATCCGGCGGTTTACCGATTCCGGAAAAGCACATTTAGTGCTAAAAAAATACCAGAGCTATAAGATTGATGCACTATTAGACCGTAAAGACTCTAATCGATTTATCATTTATGTTCCTATGCAAATTGCCTTAAAGGATACTGCCTTCAAACGTGATTCACTTTCCCGTTTTTTTGCATCAAAAGTTTGGCTGGAACGTTTACAGCCCTGACCTTTAGCTAGTCTAAGTGATATGCCAACATATGAGGAAGGAAACAATTCCCCTTTTTACCATTGTATATCTGGTAATATTAGCCATTAATATTTTTTCCCAAATGTGGGTAATGCCTGTAGGGGTACTACCGGTATCCAAAACCTTACTGATGCCGGTATTGATGCTTTGTTTTGTTGCAGCCATCCATCGACCGTTTCCCGTAATTGCCTATATTATTTTATCAGCTTTATTTTTTTCTTGGGCGGGTGATGTTTTGCTCTTATTTCAGAAAAATTCACCCGAATTTTTCATTGCCGGTTTGGTTTCTTTTTTGTGTGCACACCTTGCATACATTTCATTTTTTGTGAAAATAAAAAACCCGTCACCCGGTTGGTGGAAAAAAAATGCAATTGTTATTTTTATGGTGCTTGTCTATGGTTTGCTTTTGCTTGCACTACTTTGGAAACATCTTGGTTCAATGCAAATACCTGTACTCATTTATACCATTTGTATTATTATGATGCTACTCACCTGCATACGCACGCTACCTGAATTACCAAAGGCTATTTGGATTTGGTTGGGTATAGGAGCCTGGCTATTTGTTATGAGCGATAGTATTCTTGCCATCAATAAATTTATGCAACCCTTTCAATTTGCAGGCCCATTTATTATGCTCACTTATGGATTGGCGCAATTATTTATTGTTATAGGATGTATCAGGTTTTTTCGAGCAAAGTTTGGTGCAACTGCAGTACCTGCGGAATAACAGCAAGCCGATCATCGTTGGTAATTACAAAATCGCACATTTTCATTTTTTCTTCTTCGTTCATTTGATGATTCATACGTGCGAGTACATCTTCGCGTAGCATTTCATCCCGCTGCAAAATTCGTTGAACCCTTATTTCCTGCGGGCAATAAACACCAATTACAAAGTCAAGATTTTTATTGGAACCCGATTCAAAAAGCAAAGCTGCTTCTTTAAGCGTATAAGCTGCGTGTTGTTCCTGCATCCATTGTGCTCCATGTGCAATTACAGCAGGATGCACAATAGCATTTAAAGCTTGTAGTTTTTCCGGATGGTTAAATACCTTACCGGCAATCCAACGCCTGTTAAGTTTATTGTTTTGGAAGGCTTCCATACCAAATAACCCGATAATGGATTTCATTACTACGGGATTTGTTTCCATTAGTTTTTTAGCTTCTGTATCGGCATTATAAATGGGTATGCCCAATAAACCGAACATGTGTGCTACGGTTGATTTACCCGAACCCATGCCACCTGTTATGCCAATTTTCAGCATTTTTGAAGCTCCCGCTATTTATTGTTGCCTGAATTGCTCCTGCGTAATACTATCTTCAGCCATTGGCTTCATCAATGGAGTTGATTTATCTTTTTTTCCAAACACGCTGATATTTACATAACGTTTCGGGTTTAGCCTCAAATCCTGCATTAATAAATTGAGACTATTTACAGCGCTGGTAAGATTATCATACATTTTCCTATCGTTGAGCAACGCACCTACTGTACCGTCTTTGTCGTTTACTTTTTGGATGGTGGTTTGTAATTCACTTATGGTAGCATCAAGATTTTTAACCATTTTGCCAAATTCGGCTTCACTCAACTCCTTGGTTACTTTTTCCATATTTGCCGTAATAGCAGGCAGGTTTTCCGTTCCGGTCTGCATCTGCTTGCTGGTAGTTTGCAAATTATCAAGGGTAACTTTTAATGTATTCTGATTACTTGAAAGAAGCTTGTTTAGTTCTTGCGTAGTTTTTACCAGGTTGGATGTAATGGTGCTTAGATGCGCCATGGAAAGCCTCAAATTTGCCTGCGTATTTGCATCTAATACTTTATTAGCCGACAATAAAAGCGAATCCATATTACCCAATGCACTGTTGAGTTTGGTTTGGGTAGGACCTAATTGCTCCAACACTGTACCTAAAAAACCGCTTGAAGAAAGGGTTTGAATGGTATCCCCCTTTTTCAGATAGGTGGTTGCCACGCCTTTGGTTATTTCTATCACCGGGGTACTCAGCAGGTTGCCTTTAATGGTGGCCTTACTATCGGTAGGAATTACAATGGGTTCTGTTAGCCGTATGGTAACAAGAATGGAAGTAAGAAATTCATCGGCCGGTTCCGTTTTATACACGGTACCAACAACCAAGCCATTCATCATTACCGGGTTGGCGGCCACTAATCCTTCAATGGCCTCAAATTTTGCATAGAAGTATTGCGACTTTTTGAGTGGGTTATTGCCCTTTAAAAAATTGAAACCTAATATGAGTAATGTAATTGCAATCGCTGTAAAAGCGCCCACTTTGGTTTCGTTAGATACTTTAAATGCCATTTGGCAAAATAAGCGAAAACCAACGACCTAAAACATCACCTTATAAAAACTTACCAAAAATTGGGATAATATTATTCTGATGTGGTTGCTGCCGATGACTGCTCAAGCAGTTTACTGGGATCTGCCAGCACTTCACGGTAACGCTTTACAGCACGTGTTATGCTTCGGGCCATTTCTTCCTGCCCTTCAGGACTATTCAAATAATCTTCGTCCCCAAAATGGTCGATAAAGCCGGTTTCAATTAAAATACTTGGCATTTGTGTAGCTGAAAGTACGTGAATACCTGCTGCACCGGCCCAATCCCTTTGCCATACACCCCAACTATTGCGCCCGGCTGCGCCAAACTCTTCTTCCACATAAGTGGCAAGGGTAAGACTCTTTTGAAAATAATATTTAGCATACTGCTGTGCCCTTATTCTTGCTTCAACAGGGTCCATTTCGGGCATTGGATCACTCAGTGTATCATTGTCAACATAATCTTTTATGGCCGATGTACGCCCGGCAGATGCAACCTTACCTTTATACCAGTCACTTGCTAAAATATAAGTTTGGGTACCGTTAATCGTAGGCTGGATACGGTATCTCTCATATACAGGTACCGTGCGATATTTGGCAATTTTTTTAGCACTCTTTCCTTTTCCCGATTTTACATAATATTTTTCTTGCTTCGTTCCTATTTGACGCCTGCCATATTTTTGGTTACCAGCCGTTGAATTAAGGTGGATGCTTATAAATAGGTCAGCATTGTTCTCGTTGGCAAAATTAGCGCGCCATCTTAAGGCATCGTTTTTGTTGGAAAGGTTTCCGGGCAGTATATCTTTATCCCGGGTCATAAGAATATTTACATCCGGCATTTCTTTTTTCAGCACTTCGCGCACTTTCAGCGCGATTTCAAGCGAAACCATGGCTTCGCGGCTATAACGACCGCCTGCTCCCACATCTACCCCACCATGGCCGGGATCAATTACAATGGTTTTTATTACACTTTGTGCGGAAAGGCCAAGAAACATTGCAAACATTATCACCAACATAGCCCCGCGCATTACCAATGAATTCATAAATTGTATGGATTGTAACATGTTTATATTTTTCTTTACCATCAGGTTTTCCATATACATTACTTTCGCTGCAGATTCTTATATGTATTTCAAACGGCGTGAAAATACTGCTTTTCGTTTCTCCATACTGTGTTGGTTTTTTCCACTTTTGTTTATAACGCCTAGTTTGACGGCGCAGGTACAAAAACAGGATACCAGCAAAGTAACTTTAACGAAACCTTTAATAGTTGCTGACTCAATGCAGCGGCCAATTCTGTTGGATACCACCGTAAAAAAAACGCCTGGTGATTCGATGATGGTAAAAATTGACACTTTTGACCTGGAAATTTCGCGCGACAGTATTGATGCCCCTGTACGATACGAAGCTACGGATAGTGGTGTGCTTGACATAGTAAACAGCAAGTTTTTTCTGTATGGAAAGGCAAAAACGGTTTACCAGACATTGGATTTATCTGCCGGCATTATTGAAATTGACAACCAAACCAGCATAGCAAAAGCCTTTTTTACCCGTGATTCAACAGGTAAAGTACTGGACAGACCCAAGTTGATTGACGGCGAAATGGAATCGGAAAGCGATTCCATGTTTTATAACTTTAAAACCCAGAAAGGCTTATCAAAAAGTACTTATACAAAGCAGGGGGAAATGTTTGTATTTGCCGAAAGGATTAAAAAATATAATTCTACTGACTTTTTTGCATCCAAGGGCAGATTTACCACTTGTAACCTAGATACACCCCACTTTGCATTCAGAGCTCAAAAACTAAAACTCGTTAACAGCAAGTGGGCTTATAGCGGGCTTGCCTACCCCGAGTTTGAAGCGGTGCCTATGCCCATTGGCATTCCATTTGGAATTTACCCGTTATCGCAGGGTAAACACTCGGGTTTTCTGCCTCCATCATTCAGTACAACCCAAAGTTTTGGATTGGGCCTTGAAGGGTTGGGATATTATAAGGTACTTAATGAGCATTTTGATGCTGCCATCCGAACCAATATTTACAGTTACGGCGGATTTACTTTAAACCTGAGCCCCACCTACCGGGTACGTTATAAATACAGCGGTGGTGCACGATTAGATTTTCAAAACACAAAGGTCAATTTTAAAGGTGATCCTGACTATTCCAATACAAAAACCTTCAATATTTCCTGGTTCCATAGTATGGATAGCAAGGCAAGACCGGGTACAACTTTCAGTTCGAACCTAAACTTTGGAAGTACCCAATACAATAGATTGGTGCCCAACAACTCAATGCTCAACTTTACGAACCAAATATCGTCGAGTGTTTCTTACTCCAAAACCTGGAAGGATGGTAAATACAATTTTAATGCAACCGGAAACCATAGTCAAAATAACCAAACAGGACTATATAACGTTACATTGCCCAACATCAACTTTACAATGAATACCATTTACCCTTTACAACCAAAGGAGTTGGTAGGAACCGCTAAATGGTATGAGAAATTAGGTATTGGGTACAACACCACCATCCAAAATCAATTTTCGTTTTATGAAAGCGACAGCCCTTACATTAAGTACAATATTGGCCAAATTATAGATACCCTTCAGTGGGGTGCACAACATAGTATTCCTATTTCATTAGCGCTACCGTCGTTAGGACCATTCCAGGTTTCACCTTCCATATCCTACCAGGAGCGTTGGTATGGACAGCAAGTTATACGGCAATGGAATGAGACCACTGAAAAGGTGGATACACTTATAAATAAAGGTTTTTACACCGGTCGGGAAATAAGTTTTGGACTTGGTTTTCAAACAGCCGTTTTTGGAACCTTTAATTTTAAAAGTGGTACAAAATTAAGACATGTAATAAGGCCCAATATTGGCATTAACTATAAACCCGACCTTGCGGGTAAAGATTATTATGAAGCCCAGATTGATACAACCGGAAATACTTACCGGTTTAGCAAATACCAGGGTAGTATAATACCGGGCTTTTCAGAAGGAAAATTTGGAGGCATGAGTTTTGGCCTTCAAAACAACCTTGAAATGAAGGTGAAAAATAAGGATACTGCAAGCACCGAACCGTTTAAGAAAATTATGCTGATTGATAACCTGTCTATTAATTCGGGCTACAACTTTATTGTAGATAGTTTTCAACTTTCGCCAATCAGTTTGTTGATCAGCACCAACCTTTTTCAACGATTCAATATAACCGGTACCACCACCATCGATCCCTATGATGTAAATTCCTATGGAAGGCGAATCAACAAATTTGTATGGGAAGGCGGCGATTTTAAACTGGGCAGGGTTACCACGGGAAGCCTTTCCTTTGGTACCCGATTTGAAAGCAAAAAGAAAAAAGAAACTGCGGCCAATACACCCGAAGATGAAGACCGCATGTCATTTGTTACCCCCGAAGAAGAACAAAGACAGATGGATTATATACGCAGCAATCCTGCAGAATTTGCCGACTTTAATATTCCATGGAGTGCTGATATTTCTTATTCGCTCAACTTTTCGCAACAACCCAAACCCGATTATAGTGGCTTTGTATTACAAACCTATCAAAGCATTAATTTGCGGGGCGATTTTAATTTTTCGACTAAATGGAAAATGGGTGGAAATGCTTTTTACGACTTAAACACTCAAACACTCGGCAATCTTAACCTGTTTTTTACACGCGACATGCACTGCTGGCAAATGACGATCAACGTTACGCCGGTTGGACTTTACCCATCTTTTAATATTTCGCTTTTCCCCAAAGCTGGTTTACTACGCGATTTAAAAGTAAACAGAACGAAGGTTTATTATCAATAGGAGTTAAGTACGAAGTTAGAAGTACGAAGTTAGAAGTACGAAGTTAGAAGTACGAAGTCCAAAGTTTGATGTTTGACGTTTGATGTTTGTGTTTTATGTTTCGAAGTACGAAGAGAGAAATACAAACAGAGAAGTAGAAAGTACGAAGTCCAAGCACACTTCAAACTTCCCCCCTTCAGGGCCTGCCTGTCGGCAGACAGGGGTTAGGGGGCAACCTTCCTCTCCCCCTCAATAAAATCCCACATTACTTTATACACTTCATTCTTCAATTCGAGGGTTGTTTTACCTTCGGAAGAAACAGCAGGAAGTAAATGCATGTGAATAGGGTGCGGCCATAAGAAGAATTTTTTAGCCGGTGGCAAAACGGTTGCGGTATGCAACAAAACCACTGGAATCACTTCCTTTTTACAATCAATCGCCAACCGGAAAGCGCCATCATAAAACTCTTTAAGCGGCTTACCGGTGCGGTTACGTGTGCCTTCGGGATAAATCACCATATCAAGGTTTTGCCTGAGTAGTACATCCTTCATATCATCAAGGCTTTTACGACGGCTTGCATCATTATCCCTGTCTACGAGTACGGAACCACGCGTATAAATAATGCCAAACAAAGGAATTTTCGACATGGATCTTTTGGCAATCGTTTTATTGGGCCCGGGGAAAAACGGCGTCATTGCCGGCACATCCATAAAGGATGAATGGTTACAAACCACCACATAATTTGTTCCCTTTTTATGATGTTCGCGACCATGAATACGTAAGGGGCTTCCAATCATATATAAAAAAGAACCCATCCAAAAACGGGTGGTACCCCTGAAAAGATTCATGCCATATGGCTCACGCAAATAAAATGACAGCTTAATGGGAATGACGAAAACAAGTAAGGCAGGAAAAAAAATGATTGCAGCATAGAGTGCCCAGATTCTGCCAAATATTTCTTTAAAATAATGCATGTAAAATAGTATTTACGAAAAGCTTAATCCAGGAACCAATTAACCGGCTCGCTGCCATGTTGCCCAAGCCAGGTATTGGCCCTGCTAAAATGTTTGCATCCAAAAAAACCTTTATCCGCACTAAACGGACTTGGATGTGCTGCTTTCAAAACCAGGTGTTTGGTTTCATCAATCAGCGGAATTTTATCCTGTGCAAATTTGCCCCACAGCATAAAAACAATGGCATCCTTATTTTCACTTAATGTATGTATCACTTCGTCGGTAAAAGCATGCCAGCCAATTTGGGCATGACTATTCGGCTCATTGGCCCTTACCGTAAGTGCCGCATTCAGCAACAACACGCCTTGTTTAGCCCAGGCGGAAAGATCGCCATGCGCAGGTATGGCTAACCCTAAATCGTTTCGCAATTCTTTGAAAATATTCACCAGCGATGGTGGTGGTTTTACCCCATGCGGAACGGAAAATGAAAGCCCCATGGCCTGCCCTTCGCCATGGTAAGGATCCTGCCCCAATATGACCACTTTTACCTGATCGAAAGGTGTGGAATTGAACGCGTTGAAAATTAAACTCCCCGGCGGATAAATCGTTTTACCCGAAGCCCGCTCCGTTTTTAAATGCAAAGCTGCCTGTAAAAACGATGGCCGTGCAAATGCCTGTTGCAATTGCTCTTTCCACGAAGCTTCAATTTTAACATCCATTTTCTCCGGACTATTATGGTGAACCAATGTGGACTGTGGCGGGCTCGAACCGTCGACCTCTGCTCTGTCAAAGCAGCGCTCTAAACCAACTGAGCTAACAATCCCTTTAACTAGCCGACAAATATGCATCAAAAAAAATAGAATCTTCCTGCATTTGGTCAATTAAAAAGCACCTACCCTTTGTAACTTGCCTTTCATGGTGTTTGCAGTAATTTTACCGCCATGAACAAGGTTGCCCGAATATTAACAGGTTTGTTATTTTTTTTCATGCTGATGTCATGCGGCGGAAACAGTCCCGATCATATTATTATTAAAACAAGCGCCGGTGATATAGAAGTAAAATTATATCCCGAAAAAGCACCTTTAACCGTAAAAGCTTTTTTGAGCTATGTGGATTCGGGCTTCTACGAAAACAGTTCTTTTTACCGCGTGCTGAGCAAGGATAATCAACCCATGGGCTCAAGTGCCGCTGAACTTATACAAGGTGGCCTCTATAAAACAGCTAAAAACCGTGACCATTTGCCCGGCATTCCACATGAACCTACTTCAAAAACAGGCATTAAGCATGAACATGGCACCATCAGTTTAGCGAGGCTTGAACCCGGCACCGCCACCACTGAATTTTTTATTTGTATTGGC
Source organism: Chitinophagaceae bacterium (assembly GCA_041740575.1). Classification (GTDB taxonomy): domain Bacteria; phylum Bacteroidota; class Bacteroidia; order Chitinophagales; family Chitinophagaceae; genus Phnomibacter. The sequence continues at coordinate 54,949 of JBGSLS010000048.1, forward strand.
GATAATCCGGGTTTTAATGAAGGCGGCAAAAGTAATCCCGACAAAATGGGCTATGCTGCATTTGGAAAAGTAGTAAAAGGATTGGATGTGGTCATGCGTATTTACGACCGGAAAGAAAAAGATCAGGAGTTTACACCACCGGTAGGTATAGCCAATATTAAGCGAAAGTAGGTGTGCCAAGACCGCTTAAACGGTGCCGGTAACCTTAATAGCGGTACCTTACAAGTATGACAAAAAGTAATATCAATCTGTGGCCGAAAATTCAGTTTTTATCCATTCTTACCCTCGCCGTTTCCTGTGCGGTAAATCCATTTACAGGTCGTAATCAACTAGCACTTGTAGATAGCGGCACCGTAAATCAATTAGCCGTAGATGAATACTCCAAAGTAAAACAAACCAGTAAAGTGCTGTCGCCGGCTACCAATTCGCAAGCAGCAATGGTAACGCGGATAGGCTCAAAACTTGCCGCTGCCATTACCACTTACTATAAAAACAAAGGCGATTTAAGCGGCATGAAATGGGAATACATGCTGATAGATGAAAAAGTAGTAAACGCTTGGTGTATGCCCGGTGGAAAAATTGCGGTATATACCGGCATTCTTCCTGTTACCCAAAATGAAAATGCACTTGCCGTGGTAATGGGTCACGAAATTGCACATGCCATTGCCGAACATGGTAAGGAACGTATGAGTCAGGGACTTGCCCAACAATTTGGCGGTATGGCACTATCAGTTGCCCTCTCAAGCAAACCTGCCGAAACACAGCAATTATTTAATACTGCATTCGGACTTGGTACGGAAGTGGGTGTCATGCTTCCCTTTAGCCGTAAAAATGAAATGGAAGCTGACAAACTTGGTTTAACCTATACGGCATTAGCAGGCTATGATCCACGTGAAGCGATTCCATTATGGAAAAGAATGGAAGCCGCAGGAAGCGGTGGCCAAAAACCACCTGAGTTTTTAAGCACCCACCCTTCAGAAGAAAGCCGGATTGCGGAACTTGAAAAAATGATGCCCGATGCGATAAAAGTTTATAACAAGGTTAAGGGCATTAAATAGGTAAATACTTGTCGGTATAAACAGGGCTTTACATTGAAGTTTCGGTTATCCCATTAAACATAATATAAACTTTAATTATCGGGTAAAAAATTTTTCATAGTTTTAAAAAAATGTCTGCTGATCTTGCAGGCAAACTATTTTAAAGTAGGAATTAAATAAAAAAATCATGAAGAAAGTTTGGTTTATTACAGGCTGTTCCACCGGCTTTGGTCGCTCGCTTGCACTTGAAGTGTTGGAAAGCGGGGCTTTGGTGGTGGTTGCCTCACGAAAAACTGCTGATGTGGATGATATTGTAGCCCGGTATCCTGATACAGCTATTCCCGTAAAATTAGATGTCACCAATGCATCAGAAATTACATCATCTGTGCAGGATGCATTGGAAAAATTTGGAAGAATAGATGTGCTGGTAAACAATGCAGGCATAGGTTATTTTGCTGCCATTGAGGAAAGTGAAGAAGCCGAAATCCGGAGGATGTTTGATATCAATGTTTTTGGGTTGGCCAATATGACCAAAGCGGTTTTACCCATTATGCGCAAACAGCGGTCGGGACATATTTTAAATATTGCATCTATTGGTGGCTTACGTTCCTTTCCAGGCATTGGTTTCTACAATGCCACTAAGTATGCCGTAGATGGCTATAGTGAAGCACTGGCAAAAGAAGTGGCGCCTTTGGGTATAAAAGTTACCGTAATTGCGCCAAGTGGTTTCCGTACCGATTGGGCAGGCCGCTCAGCAAAAGATACCGTAGAAAAAATTGATGATTATGCCGATACCGCCTGGAAAAACATTGAAACCATACGCAGTTATAGCGGCAGACAACCCGGCGACCCGGTGCGGGCAGCAAAAGCCATGATTGCTGTAACAGAAACCGAAAACCCACCTATGCGTTTGTTACTAGGCGTAGGTGCTTTAAACGGGGGTAGAGCAAAATTAGAAGAGCTGAAACAAGATTTTGAAAAATGGGCCGAAGTAAGTGCAGGGGCTGATTTTCCTCCGCAGTAACCAAGATTTTAAAAATGAAGGTCGTGAGACCTACTACCAAATTATTTATAAAAAAAAGTAAAGCATCCTTTTTGGGGTGCTTTTTGTTTAAGCCCTGCAAATTTCGTAAAAACAGCAAAGACATAACAACCAAGGGGCGTTAGCCCTGACATCTTAGTAGCTGAAAAAATAAGGAACATCGCGTCCAAGGGGCGTTAGCCCCGACATCTTAGTAGCTGAAAATATCAACGTCAGGAACGTCCAAGGGGCGTAGCCCTGTAATCTTCCTAGCTACTCGTACCATTCAAAAAGGTATTTGGTATCATATTCAATTTCAAATTTTTCAAGCAGCAATAAATATTCTTCCCGAAAAGTTTGTTTTTTGTGATGTTCCGGTTGATTTAAAATGTATTTCCCCACAATGTCCACCTGGGATTTGGAATATGAAAACGCGCCAAATCCTTTTTGCCAGGCAAATTTGCCCGGTAAATATTTTTTTTCGTTCAGCCAATTAGATGATCCAGATTTTACCTGTTCCATCAATTTGGAATGTGAAATAGATGGGTCCATACTTACAAAAATATGCGTATGGTCGGGGTTGCAATAAATGGCATACACTTTACAATTATGGTTTTTGATTATGCCGCACATAACTTTTTCTAATTCATCCCGAAAAGATTCTTTGATAAGATTATGACGGCCTTTTACGGCGAAAACAAATTGTACGAACAATTGGGTATATGTGTTTGCCATAGGGTAAGATTTAAGATGTCAGGGCTACGCCCCTTTTTATGTTTGAAAATAATGTTTCTGCTGCTACTAAGATGTTAGGGCTAACGCCCCTGATTGCTTTGGTTTTTGTTAATATATTTGAAAATCGAATACTTCAACTAAGATAGAAAATTTAAAAAATTTAAGGCCTAAAAAATGGGAAATCAGTTCTTCGATTGGGGTCTTTAAAAAGTAATACCCAAATTAAATAAAGTACAGTAACTCCTAGTAGAAAAACCCTTAACCATTTTGGGATTCTATCCATTTTAAATTATTTTAATATATCATATTAAATATTCCAAAGTGTCAACCAAAACCTGGATATATAAATATTCAACAATTAATGCCAACCAATAAAATAAAAGGTTTTCTAAGCATACTCAATTGCTTTAATTTCTTTAGTAATCAATTCTTCCTTTTCCTTTTTCTTCCATACATCAATTTCAAATTTTATTTGCAGATTCATCCATGTCCCGGCACTAATTCCAAATGCCTTTTCCAACTTTATGGCTAAAGGAACCGTTATCCCACGTTTCCCATGCACCACTAAATTAATTTCTGTTTTTGAAAGCCCGAGTTCTTTAGAAAGTTCAACCTGCTTGATTCCCCTAGCTTGCATTTCTTCACTCAAAAATTCGCCGGGATGAAAAATATCCCCGGCAATTAGTTGATTGGCTGAGATTTTGATTTCTTTATTCATAATGTTTGGATTCAAAATAAACTACCATTAGTAACGCAAGTTTGCAAAAAGTTTGCAGAATTGAAAACTTTTTCAAACCAATGCCATGGTTCGTGCCTTCACTAACCAGGCATTTCCCATTGAATGGGTGTGACAAGAAAAATAATTTTTGGGATTGGTTTTGGAAATGGTGCGTGAAGGCACACAGCACAGCTTCGGAGACAATTTATCCCAGGGGCGTTAGCCCTGTAATCTTAGTAGAAAAAGCATGGATGGTACGACCAAGGGGCGTTAGCCCTGACATCTTAGTAGAAGAAAAAATCAAAGCCGTGAACGACCAAGGGGCGTTAGCCCTGACATCTTAGTAGTTGAAAAAATTATAGACCGGAACATCCAAGGGGCGTAGCCCTGACATCTTAGTAGAAGAAAAAATCAAAGCCGTGAACGACCAATGGGCGTTAGCCCTGACATCTTAGTAGTTGAAAAAATTATAGACCGGAACATCCAAGGGGCGTAGCCCTGACATCTTTGTAGTAATACATAGACAGGATCGCCAAAGGGGCGTAGCCCTGTAATCTTATTAGAAAAAATCATGGACGGTGCGACCTAGGGGCGATAGCCCTGAAATATTAGTAGAGAAAAATGCGCAGTACGATACGACCGAGCTTGCCATAGATGTAAGATGTCAGGGCTACGCCCCTTTGGCTTTGTTATATAATTCCTTGCTACTAAGATGTTAGGGCTAACGCCCCTATCAGCTTTGGTTGAAAATTATTACTCCTGATGCCGTGGTTCGTTCCTTCTTGAACCGAACCCATCAGATGCCGTAGATCGAGTTCTGGTTTTCTATATGAACTAATGCACCTCCTAAAAATTTGCTTGTTGCAATTTTCAAATCTTATACCCATTTTGCAACAACCCCGTTGCATTCCCCCACGTTGCAAATAAAAATGCAACGCACCCAATTGCAACAGCCCTGTTGCATTTTTGAAAATAAAAAGTAAATTTGCAACACCACCTAAAAAATTAACCCGAAAATGGAAATCCTGAAATCCATCCGCGACAAATTTGGCATGAGCCAACAGGACATGGCTACCCTGCTTGGCATGACTCGCGAACACTTTTCTATGGTAGAAATTGGAAGAAGATTTCTGCCGGCCGAACCTGCCCAACGCTTTGCCGCGCTGATGCCCCTATACCAGCAAAACTTTCCTTTACCCGAATGGCCGGGGCAAATACCCGACACCCACCTGCAGGCTTGTAACATAAAATTACAGGACGCCAAAATAGCCTTGCATAAAGCCGAAGCAGCACTGAAGGCTTGTGAAAAACAACTTTTGCAGCAGCAATCCCTCACACCATTCATAAATATGCTGACAGATAACACCATCTTTCCTCAATCACCCCGTTTTGACCGGCTGCTTGAAACATTGGCTTATAAAAAAGAAATGATGGAAAAAACGGCTGACCCCGGGCAATGGATGCTGCTTGCCACACAAAAACAAATATGTGAAAATGCCGTACAGGCTTACCAACAATTACTGCCGAAAGACCCAAACCCCTAAAAAATAGGTAGAAATACGCTTTAAATTCAGTAGAAACCCGTGTACATCGAGTATAAATTGGTGCCGAAATTTGAGTTATTAAATACGTGTTGTGCTAACGAAAAAAAACAAAAAGATAGAAATCTTTAAATATATGAACAGCATCAGGGCAAAAATGCCTGGCACAACAGTAGTGCAAAAGCCTAATCAGGGCTTTTCCCGCAGCTTGGGGGTAATAAGCTGCGGGGGGCCTTTTTGCCTGCCCGCCTTTGGCATTCAGGCGGGGGTACCTTGGCGCCTGCCCCGCCTAATGCGGGGGCCAAACAAAAAGGTACGAAAGGCCGAATGCGACCGCGTACTGGACCGCGCAAACCAGGAAAAAGCAGTTTTATCACATGATGCACAGGGAATGGCACTCGACACCAATTCCACTGAACGCAGCACACAGCAGGCACAAGCCGACCTTATTTCGGTAAATGTGCAAATTACCGCCTTTACCGCAGCGCTTGATGCCCTGCCCGATGGCGAAGAAAAGGAAAGCATGCGCAGTAAAATCCGCAGGCTCAACGACCGCAAGGAAAACCTTGAAGAACGAATTGGCAAAAGCGGTAACAGTGGATTACTGCTGATGCAAATGCAACGCAGCCTTGCCGAAAAGCAGGTAAAAGAACTAAACACATTTATCAAAGATGTAGAAGCGAGCTAGGTTTCATTAATCTAATTAACTATTGTTATTAAGGTTTATAAAACTCCTTGGTTTTTCGGTAAATTATAAAAAATCAACTTAACATTTTGCAAATTAATAGATGCTTTTTGGGGGAGCGACATTTTTAGAAAAAAATGAAAGAAAAAATAAGAATTCTTGAAAATTACATTTATAAATTCACCAAATATGATGTAAACTTGCAATAACAAAAATTATAATCAAAAAAATAAAATCAAACTTTAAATTATGCTATAAAAATAAATTATAATATTTATTAAATGGCGTAAACTCACCTTTGAACCAAAAAAAACATTTTTTTTAAATTTAAATAACTCTACCATGAATAAACTCCTTTCAATTTTTATCATCATCTTAATTTTTTTTACGTTTCAATCCTGCAATAGAGAATCAGTATTAAGTGAAAACGTTTCTTTAAATACAAATAATGCAAAAATCTGGTTTGACCATTATCTTAAATCAAATAAAATAGACTCCAATTTTAGGAATATTGATTATCATTGGGATAAGCCATCAAAATTTACATTTAAAAATGGGTATGAAGCAATAACCATTCCTATTACAGAAATTAATCAAAATCCAGCTTATTATGGGAAAAGAATATTATACTTATTCCCATGGAAAAATGGTAAAGGGTATTTTTCTTCTGTTTTTGAAGTAATACCTGAATTAACACATTTAAAAAATAATTATGGAAAAATTAATTTACAGACTTTTGATGGAATAATATGTACATGGGATTTAAAAACTGGATTTTTAAAGGGTCTCAAATATGAAGCTGGAACAGGTGTTTCAAATATAAGGTTTGAGTTGATTAAAACTTCAATGCCTTTCTTATCTCAACAAATAAATACTGGTACTTTATCAAATTTACCGGGAGTAACTGTTATTGGCTAAATACCTCTCGCAAATTGGAATTCTGTTTGGATTTCACTTATGGGAAGTCTTGGATATAATACTTCAAGCTTATGGGGGGGCGGTAATGGAGGAAATCCATGTGAGTATACTGGATGTGGTGGTTCTGAAAATCCAGGAGAGTATATTGACCCTAATTCATTTGTAGAACCATATAATAATCAAGATAATGATGGTATTACCGAAATAAAAGATATAACAGAACAAATTGATGACCCTTGCCTTAAAGGTACACTTGATAACGTCACATCGTCTAATTTAGGAAATGGAATTACAAATATATTGCACAATACCTTTGGCGGAACTGCAGATTTTAATATACATTTTAAGGATGAAGCACTTAACAATAATATGAAGGATGGAAATACTCGTGGTTTTATTTGGCCATCGGGAAGAATGGATTTTGACATAACCTTAAATACCGAAACATTACCCGATGCTTCAAAAGAATTTACAGCAGCTACAATATATCATGAGATTTTACATGCCTATTTAAGAACTACCGGGATAATTGGAGATTTACAACATATTACTATGGCAAATGAATATACTTCTCAACTTGCAAGTTCCTTACTAAGTGCATATCCAAATTTAGACCCATTAGATGCAAAAGCCTTAGCTTGGGGAGGTTTGGAAGGAACATCTGCTTATGATTCAATAATGACAAATCATCCATCTGAGTTCACTGATTTACAATCTCGTAATGCACAACACCGTGTTAATACTAAGGGTACACCTTGCAATTAAAAGCAAAATTATGAAAGCACTAACCTTAGTTTTTCTTTACTTTTTTTTGGTAGGCAAGCTATATAGTCAATCAACAGAAAAGTATTTTTATAATGCACTACTTGAACTTAATAAAAATACTAATGATTCTATAAATTATTATCTTCTAAAAATAAAAAGCAGTCGATACGGTGACATTGAAAAAATAAACGTTCTATTTTTCAATAATAATTCTATTTTGAGTAAAGAACTAAAAATTAAGTCTTTTATGTATTCACTAAAAGATGTAATCTCGGACTCTACAATTTTAAAAATTGACCAAGATGAAAAAAAATGGATTATTTGTCCAATTATAATTAAGAAGTTAAAGTTTATCAAAAATCCAAATACAGAACTTGTTTTTAGCGTACAAGACATTAATAGGATTTTTATGCTAATGAAAGAGACCTACAATTCAAAAAAAATAAAATATAAACTCGTTACACCTTCAATAATATTCAGTGAAGAAATCTATCACTAAATTCAATTTCCAGGAATGAATATTGATTTTGAATTGATTGCGATAAAGGCTTGTTTAGTAGCAAGCCTTTATCCCTTTTCTTTTGATAAAAGTAATAATCTTACTACTAATAAAAAAAGGTCATATCTGTTTTTTTTAATATTATGTTTGGTTTCAATTTACCTAAAAAGCAGGCTTCTTTTTATTGGAATACTCGTAACTTTTTGCTATAATCATAAAATAACCTTAAAACCAAAACTATTAATATTATTATCAATTTTTGGTATAATTATTTTATTTTTTTTAAATACTGATTCGGCAATAGGTAGATTTTTAATTTGGAAAATAATCTTCAGCAATTTACATAATGTTCCATTTAATGGTTTTGGAATTGATTCATTTAGATCGATTTATGCAAATTGGCAGTCCGATTATTTTGAAGCTAATCAAATTTGGTCAAAATATCATTTTGTTGCAGATTCGCCTTCTTTTGCATATAACGAAATCTTAAATTTCTATGTTGAATTTGGAATGTTTTCAATTATTCCTTTTTTAATTATTGCTTATATAAACATTTCATTTTTTAAAAAATGTAACAACTTTTTTTTCCGGAATGTTATTATCTCCAATTTAGTAATTTTATTTTTTGCCCAATTTTCATTTCCACTACACAACTTACTTATCTTAACAATTTTTGTATGTAATCATTTAATATTGCTGCTAATTATATTTAAAAATGTTAAATCATTTATTATATTAATTTGTATTACATTAATAATGCTTATAACATTTCTTATTTATCAAAACATAAAAGTAAAAGCTGATTGGCATTATGCTAAAACTATTCCTACACAATACAAAATAGAGAAAGTTAATCAATACCAAGATTGCTACTTATATTTAAAAAATAATCCGTATTACCTATATGATTTCTGTCAATACCTAATATCAGAAGGTATGACTATTAGAGCCTTGGAAATAATAAATTTAAATAAAAAACATTTTAATCAATATGAAAAGTATCTATTGTTAGGAGATATTTACCTAAGAAAAAATGATTTGGTATGTGCAAAATTGAATTATAAAAAGGCAAATTTTATTATACCTAATCGTTTTATTCCCCTTGGAAATTTAATGATTGTAAGCTTAATTGAAAAAGATACACTTGTAGCAAAGTATTATTCTAGTCGAATTATTTCACAGCCTATTAAAATTGGATCGGTGCAAGTGAAAAGAATAAAAGATGATGCATATAAAATTTTAAATATTAAATAAAGGCCACAGTAGATCAACCCTGGTAATTTTAAAATCCCTTTGTACTATACTAAATTATTGATTACATCAAGTAACTTTTTATTCATTCACTCAAATCCCCGGCAACCCCAACTCCTTCAAAAATTCATTATGCTTCCCGGTATGCTCTTTTATCCTTTCATTAATAGCAATCAATTTAGCGTTTACTTCATGTAAATCAATTTGAATTTCGTCGGTGGATGTGCTTACGTATCTTGATATATTTAAATTGTATCCGTTCTGTGCAATTTCATCCATCGAAACTAAACGCATATAACGTTACAAGATTATAGAATTTCGGGCTTGTTTCAAATCGATTAAAAATGCTTTATTTTACAGGGTCATTTACAAGGTCAATCGCTGGCTTTGCAAGGTCAATGTGTTAAAACCCCATTCACAACAACCCCATTTCCATCCCCCCACCGTTGCAAAATGAAATGCAACGCCCTAAATTGCTACACCCTTTTGTATTCTCAGACTCAACGACCGCAAGGAAAACCTTGAGGAAAGAATTGGCAAAAGCGGTAACAGCGGATTACTGCTGATTCAAATGCAACGCAGCCTTGCCGAAAAGCAGGTGGATGAACTTAACACCTTTATTGCCGGGGTGGAAGCAAGGAAAGTTGCTTTGAATTAAAAATTGGTAGGTATTATGAGATTAAAAAGCCGTCCCGTATAAGGACGGCCTTTTATGCATTTTTTTCGCTCAATTATTTATACTAATGTTAATCATTGCTATCGTACCCGCTATCAAACCATGGAAAAGGCAAAAAGATTTCGGTCGTAATATTGCATTTAAACCAATACCCTGATAAATCTAGCTTTTGGTGCAAAAATTGAATCTAACCTTGAAAAGTTATTTTTTCCTAACCCACAATTGATTTACAGTATAGTTAACACCAGCCCCATATTCATAACGTAATTTAATTGTATCCAAATGCAGGATTTTGCCATATGCTATACCACCTCTTGAATGCCTAATACTATCTTTTAATAATGGATATATTTTATATTCAATAGTATCTGCGGACCATCCTGCCCACACAGGTTTTGGAATTCTGCTTGATTGAATCAATTTTATGCGGTCGCTACTATCACCTTTAATGATTGATCCTTCAAAATCATAATGTTGAAAAAATGCAGGATTAGCAAGAATTTTTGTGTCTTCAGAAACTAAATATTTCCCAACATATTTATCTGCTATCACATCAGGATTGGCAGGGGATATGTCTTTTTCACAACTAATTAATGAAAATAGGCACACTATAATTGAACAACAAAAAATGTTAGATAAATTTAAAGGTTTCATCACTAGTGTCCGGTTAAATTAAGTTCATTTTAAGCTGTTCGCATTTCAGTTCTTTGACATCTTGATAGATTGGGCTCCGTAGTAAGTCAATCAGGCTAGTTTTATCCAGCAGTGAGACACTCAAAATTTGCAATATTTCATAAGTTGAATGATTTAATTTGAGTTCATTTTTAATAATAGCTACAAGTGTGTAAGTTGAAACAGCAATATAAACTTGTGTTTTGACTGCATTGAATGATGTTCCCCAGAATGATTTAATTTTCAGATGCTGCTTTATCCATTTAAAGAATAACTCAACTTTCCACCTGTATTTATATAGTAGTGCAATTTCAGTAGCGCATTGGTCGAAGTTATTGGTTATGAAAACAAAATACCGCTCCAACTCAGCATCATAGTATTTAATTCTCCTAAGATGTTTCGAGTAGGCTTCTCTGGATTTCTGCCCTTTTAGTCTAACTGTTTGGTCGCATATCACACCATTAGATTTATCTGTCTTAACAGAACTTACCCTTGTGAAACTAAAATTTTCTTTTGCCCTTGTGACAAAGAATGCCAATGCCTTATCAATGTTACTCAGGCGTTTAAAATCCACATATGCCTTGTCCATAATGTAGAACCCGCCTGCTTCGTAGGGCAAAACATCCAATGCGTTAACATCATGTACACTACCTTCTGTAATATGTATGAATGCAGGAATTGAGGTCTTAACATCTAAAAGGGTATGAATTTTTATAGCACCTTTTGCAGTTCTGAAAGTTGCCCACCAAAATACATTCAGGCAAAGGTCTATGGTGGTTGAATCGAAGGCATACACATTGCCTGCTACATTGAGACTAAAATCTTCATCACCTTTAATAGTACGCCTTGCAAAAGCGATCATTTCATAAGCAAAGGTTTCATAAATCTGACAATCTCGCAATTCATTAGCACTCGCAAGATTAGAACGAGAAACATTTTTTCCAAAGCCTAAATGATAGTATTTTCCTGTATGAGCGCCAATGGTAATGAGTAGGTCACGAAGACTTTCCCTTCCGCTTAATTGCCCAAACATCATGCACATCATCTGATTCCAACAGGAGAAATGCTTTACCCATTTATTCCCAGAATATTTTGCAACACATCGGTCAAATACCCGGGCAGGTAAAAAAATAGTTAATTGGGCAAAAACATACTTTCCTTTGTTCATGCCGAATAATACCCCAAAAAAGTGAAAATCAATTCAAATCGTCACTGTTGGTTTTTCAGCTGTAACGCTTACCTATCAAGAATTTCAAAGAACTTAAATATTATTTAACCGGACACTAGTGAGGTTTCATTTGAATTTTTTATTAGGTTAAGAGATAGTTTAAAAAATTGGATAAACTAATTTAGGTCAAGAAAAAGTATTTAAATTCATTTAAATTCCAAATATACGGTTCTTTATAAATACCGACTTTTATTTTTTGCACACATCAAGCCCTTAAAATTTCATATCATCTGTAACCCCAACTCCTTCAAAAACACATTATGCTTCTCCGTATGCTCTTTTATCCTTTCATTAATGGAAGTCAGTTTTGCGTTTACATCGTGTAAGTCAATCTGAATTTCATCGTGGGATGTGCTTACATATCTCGAAATATTCAGATTGTAGCCGTTCTGTGCAATTTCATCCATCGAAACTTTACGGGAATAACGTTCTATTTCATTTCGGAACTGATAGGTCTCCACAATTTTTTCAATATCGTTTGGCGCTCCGTTATCGCCTTCTCTCAGGGTATTTTGTCGTTTGCCTTTGGCATAATGCTCACTCGCATTAATGAACAAAACATCATCATGCTTTTTGCATTTTTTTAATACCAAAATACAAACCGGAATACCGGTGGAATAAAACAAATTGGATGGCAAACCAATAACGGTGTCAATATGGTTGTCTTGTAAGAGTTTGGTACGTATGCGCTCTTCGGCACCTCCACGGAACAAAACACCATGGGGTAAAATGATGGCCATCGTACCTTCTTTGGCTAAAAAGTGAAACCCGTGCAATAGAAAAGCAAAGTCGGCGGCAGACTTGGGCGCCAATCCATAACTCTTAAAACGGAAATCTTCTGCAAGGGTATCGTTTGGCTCCCAGCGTAAGCTAAAGGGGGGATTGCAAACCACGGCATCAAATTCTATCTTTTTGGCAGGGTTCATTTGGTTAAACAAATGCCATTGGTTGAGCAATGTATCGCCATGAAATATTTCAAATTCGCTGTCTTTCATGCCGTGCAACAGCATATTCATACGGGCAAGGTTGTAGGTAGTAATGTTATTTTCCTGACCGTATATTTTTCCAACACTGCCCCCGTGCTGTTTGATGCGCGTGCGAACATTCAACAACAATGAACCGGATCCACAGGTAATATCCAGCACTTTTTCGAGTTTGCTTTTGAGCCCCGTGGTAGGGTCCTGACTATCTAAGGTGACAATTTTAGATAGTATGGTTGACATTTGCTGCGGTGTATAAAACTCGCCGGCTTTCTTGCCCGAACCTGCTGCAAATTCACCAATCAAATATTCATAAGCATCACCAAGTGTATCCGAGTCAGCAGAAAAATTAGCAATGCCTTCCGCAATTTTTTGAATAATGGTGCATAGCTTTTTATTCCTTTCGGCATGGGTTTTACCCAATTTTTCAGAATTCAAATTGATTTCAGAAAATAAACCCTGAAAAGAATTGTCAAAAGATTCATTTTCGATGTACCGGAAAGCTGATTCAAGCGTTACCAACAATTCGCCATGTTGGGTGCGCGCCATTTCGGTAATATGGCTCCACAGGTGTTGGGGCTGTACCACATAATGCACTTTCCGGCGCATCTGCTTTTCAAAATCGGTTACATCATCTTCGTTGGCGGCATACCAAACCGATAAGGGCGTACGCATATCCTTTGCATCAAGTGCAGGATAATCTGCACCCAATTCCTTTTTAGCCGATTCTTCGTAGTTGTAGGACAAATACCGCAGAAAGAGAAACGAAAGCATGTAATCCCGGAAATCATCCGCATTCATAGCGCCCCGTAAATCGTTCGCAATATTCCAAAGGGTTTTACCGAGTTGTTGTTGGTCTTTTAGTGTCATTATTTGTTGATATTAGTTCAGCCTTGTTACCAATATCCACAAAGATGCCGTTTTAGAGGCTTAGCCCTGCAATCTTAGTAGAAAAATCAAGGATTTTATGAAACAGGGGCGTTAATATAAACAGAGAAAAGAAATTGAACGTACAAGCGGGTTTATGTTTTTGCCATTGATGTAAGATGTCAGGGCTACGCCCCTTGGCGTTTGTATAAATAACTATGTGCTACTAAGATGTTAGGGCTGCCGCCCCTAGGGCCAACGTTATTGTTTTAGTTTCGAAGAAAAAGGGAAAGGGTCCTAACCCTGTAATCTTAGTAGAAAAATCATGGACATCAAGACCAAGGGGCGTTAGCCCCGCAATCTTAGTAGAAAATTAAAGTCAGGAGCATCCTAGGGGCGTAGCCCTGTAATCTTAGTAGCAAAAAAATCAAAGGCGTGAACATCCAAGGGGCGTTAGCCCTGCAATCTTAGTAGAAATAAGCATAGGTATTACGGCCAAGGGGCGTTAGCCCTGCAATCTTAGTAGAAATAAGCATAGGTATTACGGCCAAGGGGCGTAGCCCTGACATCTTAGTAGCTCAAAAAATAAAGAACATCGCATCCAAGGGGCGTTAGCCCTGCAATCTTAGTAGCTGAAAAAATTAAAGGCATGCACATCCTAGGGGCGTAGCCCTGTTATCTTAGTAGCTAAAAAAATCAACATAAGGAACATCCAAGGGGCGTTAGCCCTGCAATCTTAGTAGCTGAAAAAATTAAAGGCGTGCACATCCTAGGGGCGTAGCCCTGTAATCTTAGTAGCTGAAAAAATAAAGAACATCGCGTCCAAGGGGCGCTAGCCCTGACATCTTCCCTAATCGTACCATTCAAAAAGGTATTTGGTATCAAATTCAATTTCAAATTTTTCAAGCAGCAATAAATATTCCTCCCGAAAAGTTTGTTTTTTATGATGTTCCGGTTGATTCATAATGTATTTTACAACCTGATCAACCTGGGATTTGGAATAAGAGAACGCGCCAAAACCATGTTGCCACGCAAATTTGCCCGATAAATATTTTTTTTCGTTAAGCCAATTAGACGAACCTGATTTCACTTGTTCCATCAACTTGGAATGTGAAACATCGGGATGGATACTTACCAAAATATGTGTATGGTCGGGATTGCAATAAATGGCATAAACTTTTCCTTTATGTTTTTTAATTATGCCACACATAACTTTTTCTAATTCATCCCGAAAAGATTCTTTAATAAGATTATGACGGCCTTTTACGGCGAAAACAAATTGTACGAACAATTGGGTGTATGTGTTTGCCATAGGTTAAGATGTCGGGGCTACGCCCCTTGTATTTTCATTTAAAAATAATGCACTTGCTGCTACTAAGATGTCAGGGCTACGCCCCTTGTGTTTCATTGAAAAATAATGCACTTTCCTTATAAGATATCAGGGCTACGCCCCTTGTTTATCATTAAAAAAAATGCACTTTTCTACTAAGATGTTAGGGCTACGCCCCTTTTGTATCGTTAAAAAAATGCACTTGCTACTAAGATTTCAGGGCTACGCCCCTTGTATTTTTATTTAAAAATAATGCATTTTCTTACTAAGATATCAGGGCTACGCCCCTTGTGTTTCATTGGAAAATAATGCACTTTTCTACTAAGATGCCAGGGCTAGGCCCCTATTTTTTGCTGGAAATTACATTCTTCTGCTGCCGCTAATAATATGCCAGGGCTACGCCCCTTTTGTATCGTTAAAAAAATGCACTTGCTACTAAGATGTTAGGGCTAACGCCCCTGGCTGCTTCGCTATTTTTATTTTTCTGTAGTCCAAATGTCGTGATTCATTCCTTCGCAACCTATTTACTTTCTGAAAATATTCTTGTTGCAATTTTGGAAATTAAAATCCATTTTGCAACAACGCCGTTGCATATTACCCCGTTGCAAAATAAAATGCAACGCCCCCGATTGCAACACACTTGTTGCATTTTTTAAATCTAAAAGGAAATTTGCAACAACACCTTACGGCATACCAAACCTTTAAGGGCATACGCATATTCTTTACATCAAATTCAGGATAATAAGATCACTTTTATATATTTTTAATCGTTGCCATGGAATACCCTTTTTTTCTGCAAGTTCAGGGTAATTAGCATGTAGGGTTTGCTTGAGAAGGAGTAAAATGGGTCATTTTACAGGGTCATTTACAAGGTCATTTGCTGGCTTTACGAGGGTAATATTTTATTTTATGAACGAAAATTTTAATTAGGGATTTTCCAATGAAATAAGGATATATATGATTATCAATGCTTTACATTCCATTATTTAGCAGAAGTGATTTTCCAATGAAATAAGAATATGCCCAAAAAGGCATCCATGTCCATTTGCATTCATTCGCCAATAATTGTATTGCTGTATCTACCCAATGATTCATAAGCTAATTTCAATTTTCGGAAACAACCCCTGCATCAATCCCGTTTTATGCAACTTCAATTGTTCAATCTTCTCAGCTTGTTCGCTGATTAGTGCATCTAAAGACGAAAGACAAGAAGCGATTTTTTGTTGTTCGGGAATTTCAGGGATTAAAAATTCATAGTTCTCAACATTTGGTTTTGTAATATTCTGAACTTTCATCCCTGCTCCTTGCTTACTAAAATAGACTTGATTTCTGTTAATCGCCATTGACAAAAAGAAGCTTTCGACTTTTTGATTTGGACGAATTTCAGCTATACGTTGATTTAATACATATTTTTTTTCTGTTGGTATTATAGCTGTCATTCCAAGCAAGCCTGGAGCTTGTTCACTAAGAATCATTATTAAAGTGCCTTTTGTTAATGTAGGTACTTCAATATCGATATATCGCTTAGAATTGACCAATTTTCCACTTGTGTCTATTGATTTAAGTGTAATAAGTTCATACTTTCCTTCTTCTTTAACGTCATTTTCATAACTGCCACCGTTAAAATATGTGGATACATCTTTTAGTTTTACTTTTTCCCAATTTTTTTCAAACTCCTTAAACCGCCATTTTGGAACCGTCTCCCCCTCTTGCGGAAAAAGATTTTGCATCAATGCTTTTTTATGGTCTTTTAAAACTTCCAATTTTTGGATATGGGCTGTAATTACTTCATCTAAGGAAGAAAGGCAAGTAGCAATTTTTTGTCTTTCTTTTGGCTTTGGTATCGGTTCATTAATTTTTTCTACAACTGAATGCGAAAGATGTTTGACTGTTGTTCTAGGAGTTTTTTCTTCTATGGTCTTTAAATGGATAGATAAAAAATACAAAAAAAATAGTTCATCTCCATTTTTATGTGCCAGTACTCTTCCAACTCGTTGATTTAAAAGAGCCCTGCCTTTACTCCATTTAATTGGTGTGAAATCTCCGTCCATACCCACTAGAATATCACCATCCTTTACTTCATATTTTTTGTCATATGATTTCCTATAGAATACTATTTTATCATCCGACTTAAGATCTCTATTTTTAATCAAACGTATTCCTTTCCCATCTTCATTGAATCCTTCAGAATCGAAAGGATAACCTGTCTGAAAATTTAATACTTGTTCCAATTGCTTTACTTCCCATTCTACATCATCCCAAAACTCAGGAAAACGCAATTCAGGTATTAAGCTATTATTTTCTATCATTATGTCTGTTGATGTGTTACTCATAAGCTGCTAATCCTGATATGTCAAGCCCCTGGGCTATTTTTTTTAATTGGGGTACAAGGTCCGTCATTAATGCAAGTTCTACCACCCTTCTTTCTTTCCAGCTTAATCCTAATGGTTCCAAAAGATCGGTGAGTTTTTCTCCGTCAAAAATCATCCGGCTCATAATGTTTGCTACAAATGCTTTTAAGTCTGCGGTTTGCAATCCATGCTTTTGTGCAATGGAAGCTAATTCCTTTTCGTTTTTCTCTATTTTAAAATTTTCGTATCCTTTACGTAAGCTGTTTACATCTTGTCCGCTGTTCCAATCGAGGCTGTTAATATATTCGGTTAGGTCTTCCTGTTCGTCCATCAGGTTGGCATTCGCATTCAGCAAGCTAATTACCTGTTCCTTGGTCATTTTTTGCTTGGCAGGTTTCTTTTGCGTGCTGTCGGCAATCAGGTCCATTATATAATCGTAATCAATTACGGCAGATGCAAAAAGCACAAATTCAAAATCGAGTTGTTGAATATCGGGGGGTGCTGCACCGCCTTCCTTTTGCTGTATGGTCCGTAATCGTTTGGCGGTTTCTAAATACGAACTTCTGAATGCCTGCAAGGTGTCGGTCGGCAATATCGTTTCAATTTGCGCTTGTTGCACTACGTCTAAATCTGTGTATTGGTCCAATTGGGTTTTAAGCCTTTGTACTTCCTTAAAGTTTTTTACAAAAGCAATACGCGCGGTATCGCCTCGTAAACTGTACACTTCATCGGGTTCACAGGCAAGGTTATTTTCTCCCATAAAAATGCCAAGCGCGGCTACCGCAGCCTCATATTTTTGTATTACAACCGGCGCAGGATCCACCAACCAAATTTCTTTGGCGCTTCCATTGTCTTCGCCCGAAAAGAGCGCAATGGCCTGGTTTACCGCATCTTTCTGAAAACGAAAATCAAGAATATTACCGTAAGGTTTCGTATCGTTCAATACCCGGTTGGTGCGGCTGAATGCCTGTATCAATCCATGGTATTTCAGGTTTTTATCTACATATAAGGTATTGAGGTATTTACTGTCAAACCCGGTAAGCAACATATCCACCACAATGGTTATGTCAATTTTATTTTTATGCGGATAATCTTTATTGCTGTATTTCTGATCTTTAATGCGTCTTTGTACATCCTGGTAATAGGCATCAAACTCGTTGATATGGTGATTGGTGCCAAACTGTACATTATAATCGGCAATAATGCTTTTTAACGCTGCTTTCTTTTCTTCCGGTTGCTGCTTATTGTCTTCTTTCTCCTGTGCTAAATCTTCCTGCAGTTGGTTAATATCCGCTGCATTTTTTTGGCTTTGCTGGTCTCCATCTTTCGCAATCAATTGAGCAGGCGGGGAAAATACACATGCAATATTGAGCGGTACATAATCAGGGCTTTCTGCTTGTTTCTTTTTTTGTGTGGCTGCAAATAGTTGGTAATATTCAATGGCATTATTAATAGATGCCGTTGCTAATATGGCATTGAAACGCCTTTGATTGGTAGCGGCATTGTGCTTATCCAAAATAGCTTCCACGACAGCCTGTTGTGCAATGCTTGCCTGCTGACCCGGCAGGGGTTCGCCCGGTTTGGGATTTTGATTACCTTTTCCCTTGTAATAATCAATATGAAACTTTAATACATTTCTATCCTCAATGGCGTGCGTGATGGTATATTTTGGTAACTCATTTTGAAAAATATCCCTGGTGGTTTTATAGGATTTTTCTTCCCCATCAATTTGCATATAACTGGCATTCTCATCAAAAATGGGCGTACCCGTAAAACCAAATAATTGTGCATGGGGGAAAAACTCCTTTATGGCTTTGTGATTATCTCCAAACTGTGAACGATGGCATTCATCAAAAATGAAAACCATCCGCTTTTTGCTTAAAGGCTCAAGGCGTTCTTTGTAATTGCGTGTATTGGTACCGTCTAAAGCAAGTCCCAATTTTTGAATGGTGCATACGATTACCTTATCGGCATAATCGGTAGATAATAAACGTCGCACCAATGTTTCGGTATTGGTATTTTCTTCCACACTGCCTTCCTGAAATTTATTGAATTCTTCGCGGGTTTGCCGGTCAAGGTCTTTACGGTCCACCACAAAAAGACATTTTTCAATATCCGGGTTATCTTTTAACAGCGTGGAAGCCTTGAAAGATGTCAGGGTTTTACCGCTACCCGTCGTGTGCCATATATAGCCATTACCCCTGTTTTGATGTATGCAATCCACAATGGCTTTTACCGCATATACCTGGTATGGCCGCATAACGAGCAGTTTCTGTTCGCTCTCCACCAGCACCATATATTTACTGATCATTTCGGCAAGCGTACACTTGGTCAGAAATTTTTGCGTAAAGGGTTCAAGGTGGGTGATCTTTTTATTGTTCTCGTCGGCTAACTGGTAAATGGGCAAAAACTGTTCATCGGCATTAAAAGCAAAATGCTGATTTCTGTTGTTGGCAAAATAGTAGGTATTCGTTTTGTTGCTTACAATAAACAACTGCATAAAACATAGCAGCGTACTTCCATATCCGTTACCCGGTTCATTTTTATAATCCACGATTTGCTGCATGGCTTTCCGTGGCGAAATATCCAGCTTTTTCAATTCTACCTGCACCACCGGCAAGCCATTAATCAGCAATATCACATCAAACCGTTGATGGCTGTTTTCGGTATTAATGCGTAATTGACTGATTACTTCAAAATCATTTTTGCACCAGTCTTTAATATTTACCAGCGTATAATGCAGTGGTGTTCCGTCTTCGCGTTGAAAGTAGTTTCTTTCCCGCAACAGTTTGGAAGCGGCAAATACATCGGGATTGATGATTTCTTCGCGCAGGCGTAAAAACTCATTCCCTGTTAATTGCACCCGGTTGAGTGCTTCAAATTTGGCTTTGAAGTTTTGTTCAAGCGTTTTACGGTCAACAATATCCTTCCGGTAAATATATTTAAGGTCGGTGAGTTGCCCGATCAGGTATTCTTCTATTTGGAATTCTTTACTCATTCAGGTATAAATCTTCGGATTTGGATGTATAAGTCGGGGAATGTTAGAAGCGTTGGCAAAGTAATGGTTTTTTGGGTTTTGGGGAGTTTTGGTTTTGGGAGGCGTGGTTTTTGGGGAGGGTGCGTGGAGGGAGGCGAGGGTTTTAAGATGTCAGGGCTACGCCCCTTGGGGTTGTTTGAAAATTGTTGATGCTACTAAGATGTTAGGGCTAGCGCCCCTGGGTGTCAACGTTATTGTTTTAGAATCGAAGCAAAAGGTAAAGGGGCGTTAGCCCTGTAATCTTTGTTAGGAAAATTTATAGATGGGAACGACTAAGGGGCGCTAGCCCTGTGATCTTAGTAGAAGATTCCTAGACTGGAACATCCAAGGGGCGTTAGCCCTGTGATCTTAGTAGAAGATTCCTAGACGGGAACATCCAAGGGGCGTTAGCCCTGTGATCTTAGTAGAAGATTCCTAGACGGGAACATCCAAGGGGCGTTAGCCCTGTAATCTTAGTAGAAAAAAGCATAGGCGCTCCAGCAAAGGGGCGTAGCCCTGACATCTTAGTAGAAGAAAAAATCAAAGGAGTGAACATCCAAGAGGCGTTAGCCCTGATATCTTCCTTACTCGTACCATTCAAAAAGGTATTTGGTATCATATTCAATTTCAAATTTTTCAAGCAGCAATAAATATTCTTCCCGAAAAGTTTGCTTTTTGTGATGCTCCGGTTGATTCATAATGTATTTTACAACGCTATCAACTTGGGATTTGGAATAGGAAAACGCACCAAACCCATCTTGCCACGCAAATTTGCCGGGCAAATATTTTTTTTCATTTAGCCAATTAGATGAACCTGATTTTACTTGTTCCATCAACTTGGAATGCGAAACAACGGGATGAACACTTACCAAAATATGCGTATGGTCGGGATTGCAATATATGGCATAGACTTTTCCTTTATGTTTTGCAATTATCCCGCATATTACTTTCTCCAATTCATCTCTGAAAGATTCTTTAATAAAATTTTGACGGCCCTTTACGGCGAAAACAAATTGTACGTACAATTGGGTATATGTGTTTGCCATAGTTTAAGATGTCAGGGCTACGCCCCTTTTTTTTGTTTGAAAATGAATGCTTCTGCTACTAAGATATTAGGGCTAACGCCCCTAATTTCTTCCGTGTTTGATTTTGTTACGAAGTAGTTAGGTTTTCAGCAACTGTTTATTTTTTTTCAATGGTTTTTAAAGCTTTTACATTTGGGTTGAATAATAAATTGGAATCATAAAGTTATTATTTTTTTAAGAAAAAAGAAAGCTAAGACAATATTGAAAGGGGCGCTAGCTCTGTAATCTTAGTAGAAAAAAAAGCACTTATGTTACGACATAGGGGCGTTAGCCCTGTAATCTTAGTAGAAAAAAAATGCGAGGTACGAAACGACCAAGCTTATTATAGATGTAAGATGTCAGGGCTACGCCCCTTTGGCTTTGTTATTTAATTCTGTGCTACTAAGATGTTAGGGCTAACGCCCCTAGCTGCATGGTTGAAAATTATTACTCCTGATGCCGTGGTTCGTGCCTTCACTATCAGACCCCATCTCCTAAATCCACGGTTCGATTTGATGCTGTGGATCGAACTCTGGTTTTGCATACGAACCAATCCACCTACTAAAAATTTGCTTGTTGCAATTTTAAAATCTAAACCCGATTTTGCAACACACCCGTTGCATTTCACCCCGTTGCAAAAAAAATTGCAACGCCCCATCTTGCAACAGCACTGTTGCATACTGCCAGTAAAATTGATTTTTTGCAACAGCAGGTAATTTTAACCGGTGCGCTTCCCCCTACTCCCCCTTAATATTCGCCACCACCTTCGCATTCAAATGCTTGGCTACATTCAACGCCTTAAAAAAGTCGCCGTAATAGGCTGCGGTATCTACATTCAGCGCAATAACAGGGGTATCGGCTTTTTGGGCAAACAGGGTACGTAATTCGCTTTCGAGGCTATCAACAGAAATGGGTTTTTGCTGCAGGTACATCTGCCGGTTTTTATCTATGCTGATTACAATGGATTGCTTCACCTTGGTGTCGTTTTTTCCCTTGGGATTATCCACCTTTACCACATTGGGATTGGCAAGTGTACTCACAATGAGAAAGAACAGGAGCAGGATGAACAATATGTCATTCAATGCGCCTGTGTGTACTTCGGCATGTGCTTTTAATTTGCGGCGAATGTTCATGGTTGAATTTTAAATTTGAAATTTGAAATTTAAAATTCCTAAGCGTGTGGTTCTTGTAACAAATCCAAAAACTCAGCGCTTGCTACTTCCATGCGGTTAGCAGTTTTATCTACCTGCGTATTGAGGTAATTGTACAGCAGGTAGGCAATCAAACCAATAATAAGACCGGTGGCTGACGTAATCATTTTTACATAAATACCACCGGCAATGGTGTTGAGTTCAAACTTGCCGGAAGTGTTGATATCATAAAACATTTGAATCATGCCCACAATGGTGCCTAAAAAGCCAAACATAGGTGCCATACCTGCAATCATACTCAGGATATTAATGTTGCGCTCAAGGTTGTACAATTCAAGCCGGCCCACATTTTCCATACTTCGCTCAATGGCATCAATGGGTTTGCCTATGCGTTGAATGCCTTTGTCCACAATACGCGCTACCGGGTGATCGGTGTTTTTAGCATAGGTACGTGCTGCAATAATGTTGCCACTCATAATATGGTCGCGGATGATGTTCATGAAATTATTTTCCAGCTTACCGGCTTTTTGAATAGCCAAATACCGCTCAATAAAAAAGTAAACGGCGGCGGCAAAAAGGATGGCGAGCGGAATCATAAGTACCCCACCCTGCGATATCATACCCCATAAACTAATGGATTTGGCTTCATCCACTACTTTGGATGCTTCAATAGCGGCCTGTGTGGTTTGGTTGGTGATGGCTTGCAGAAAAAACATAAGTACTTGATATATATGTATGGAGATAACGCAAATGAACGTGTTTAATTATCAGGAGCATTTGCCTTTTGGCAACATTAAGGAAATCTTAAATGGTATCGGATGCCCGTTTTTCCCCCACATGTGACAAATGTAGCAGGAAGGCGATGATCAAAACGCCCGCTGCGCCAATCAGGTTAAGCCACAAAAAGGAAATAATTTCCATCCGGTAAACGGTAATCACAATCAATTCGGTGATAATGGCTGCCCAAAAGGTTGCTGTACCCTTGATGGATTTGGCAAAAAAAGCAACTAAAAATATTCCGAGAATAACGCCATAAAAAATGGAACCCAAAATATTAACGGCTTCAATGAGGCTGCCCATATTGGTAGCAAACATGGCAACGGCAATACAAAATATACCCCATCCCAGCGTGTATTGCCAGCTCATCCGGTAGCTTTCTTTATCCGTAAATTCTTTTCTCGCAAACTTGCTGTGCAAATCAATCACCGAACTCGATGCCAGCGAATTAAGCGCGGCCGCTATACTACCCCATGCCGCCATAATGATAACGGCAATCAGTAAACCTACAAGTCCTTTAGGCAGGTTTTGGGTAATGAAATAGATGAAAATATAATTGGTATCCGAGCTTTCCGCGCCAGGCAGGGCTTCTTTTATTTGCTGGCTGTAACCCATCCTTATGGTGTTCATAGCGGCAAAGTTTTCAGCAATAGAATCCTTTAAACCAGGTTCGGCCTTTAGCCGGCCATACATGGCTGCCTGCATTGCCGAGCGTTCTTTAAAAGCACTTTCCAATGCCAGCAGTTTTGGTGCAGCACTGGTTTCCATGGCTTCATTTACCGCCGTCTGATTAAAGAAAACCGGGGCTTCCTTGTACTGGTAAAAGGCAAAAACCATTACACCCACCATCAATATAAAAAACTGCATGGGAATTTTCACCAACCCGTTCATGAGCAAGCCAAGCCTGCTTTCCCGCATATTTTTGGCGGTAAGATAGCGGCCCACCTGGCTTTGGTCGGTGCCAAAATAACTGAGTGCCAGGAAAAAGCCGCCAATAACACCACTCCACATATTGTATCGGTCCTTCCAGTTAAAACTCCCATTTTCCACACCCGACGTAATAATATTGAGTTTACCGCCGGCACCACCAGCCTGCAACGCTTCGGTAAAGCCAATCCCATCGGGTAACATGCGCACTGCCATCCATGCAGCGAGGCCCATGCCGGCCATAATAATAAAAAACTGCAACCGCTGTGTATAAGCCACTGCTTTTGCACCACCGGCTACGGTATAGATGATTAAAAAACCACCCATAACAATATTGGTGATGTAAATATTCCAGCCCAATAAGGCGCTTACAATAATACTTGGCGCATAAATACTGATACCGGTACTTAATCCCCGGCTTGCCAAAAACAGTAAGGAAGTAAGCGTTCGGGTTTTGCTATCAAACCTTTCCTCGAGAAACTCGTAAGCAGTAAATACTTTGAGTTTATGAAAAATGGGAACAAAAAAGATGCTGATCACAATCATGGCGATGGGCAAGCCAAAATAATATTGCACAAAACGCATACCATCGGTATAAGCCTGCCCGGGCGCCGATAAAAAGGTAATAGCGCTTGCTTGGGTACCCATAATGCTGAGTAGAATAATCCACCACGGCATACTCCTGCCGCCCAAAAAATAGCCTTCCAGGTTTTTTGTGTGCTTGCTTTTATACAAACCATAGGCAATAATGCCGCTCAACGTAAGAACCAAAACCAGCCAATCAATGGTAGCCATGTGTAAGGCGATGATTTAATGATGCAATCGTAAGTAATTCAACTAAAAAAACGGGTTATCCAAGAAAAGAAAATAATCTGCGCTACTAAAAAAAGTAAAACCAGCAGGTACCAGCTATTCCAGTATTTCGATGATGGTTCTTTTACACTCATTTCCTTTTCATATTGGCGGCTAACAGTAAACTAATGACAAGTACAATCGCGAAACCAACTTTAAAATTCTTCAGGATTTTCCCCAAAATAAACCCAGCAGCAACGGCGCCAAACATTAAAAGCTGGTAACGGTTTAATCCAAACATGCCGGCAAGGTATTAATTGTTTTTAGGTAACCCCAGCAAATTCGCCATGAGACGGAAAGCGCCGGGAACCCCAGCCGGTAATTCCCTGAAAAATACAATGCCTGTGTACACAAAATTTCCTTTGCCATAAGGTGCAATCAACAAACTTCCCGTTTCTTCCGCTTCTTCAAAATCTTTCAACGCAAGTGGTGCTGCAAAGTTTTTATCGTATTGCGCACCATGATAAATACTGCGTTCCTGTATCCATCCTTCAAAATCTTTTTCTGAAATTTTATTGGGTGTATTCAACGCCGGATGATCGGGAATGGCAAAACGTACCGGTGATGCTTCATCGGTTACGCGGGTGCGGCCAATGCCCAAATCATAAGGGCCCATTTTTGCTTTTATAGGACCAAGGTTGCTGCTTGTATTGTATTGCACAATCAGGTTACCACCGTTTTTCACAAAATTCATTAATACATCGTAGCGGCGCGTAAGGAACTCATGCACATTGTAAGCGCGAATGCCGGTAACAACTGCGTCAAACCGACGCAGGTTAGTTTCAGTGAGATCTTCTTCTTTCAATATAGTAACATCATAACCCATCGCTTCAAGACAAGGTGCTACCCTATCGCCTGCGCCTTCAATGTAACCAATTTTTTTGCCTGCAATTTTTAAATCAATATTCAGCACTTTAATACGGTCCTGGTAATAATGGCGGAGCGTTGGAATATGATCATAACTAATTGTTCGTTGCGCATTGGTATAAGCTTGATCACCCAATTTCATTTCTAAAATAAGATCATCCTTTTCTTTATTGGTTTTGTCTAAATAGTTATTCAATCTAAAATCATAACCATTCAATCCGTTAACAGATGATGAAAAATCTGAATCCTTCCTTACCCATGCTTTCTCAGTAGAGCTTACTGAAATATCGGCCTGCTGATCCACTATTTTTTCCCAACTCGAAACGATGGCACGAATGTTTACTGAATCCGGTTGTCCTTTTTTAAACAAAATTATATCGTTGTTACTGTACACCATATGCCTCGGCGTAATCATCGCCGGCTGATACTGTTCACCCTTTACCGGGTCAGTAAATTTGTATTGAACAGGCCGTTCTATTTCCATGGTATAACTGCCATCAATCACCACTTTTACTTTTACACTTAGCGGGTCATTTAATGGTTTTCCTATCTCCAATTGATCTCCCGTAGCAAACAATTCATTTTCTATTCCATTTTTCAACCAATAAGGCTGTGAGTACATAAATGAATAAGGAAAAGAAACAGTATCTGATTGAGACAGGTTCACGTTATCGGACAACTTTTTTCCTAATGAAAATTCTTCACCATTTACTCGGTAATTAACCGCTTCGGCCGCAATAGGGCTGCGGTTGATCATGTTGATGGTAAGTCTTACTTTTTCATTTTCAGGGATAAACTGCAGCGGAACAATAGCTTCTGCATACAATCCCATGCACTCAGCAATCAGCTTTTCTACTTCTTCCAACTTTTTGGTGCGCCAACCGCTTTCCAATGCATCGCGGCTAATAGCCTTGTGCAATTTTATGAGTGCAGGCACTACGGTGTGCGGTTGCTCTATAGAAAAGGAACGGGCAATGGCATCCACCATATTTTGGGCCGATAATGCCCAATTATCCCTTTCCTGCTGCGAGGCAAAACGAAGCGGCATTCTTTTCCAGCTAATATCCACCCCTTCAAGCAATTCTGCTTTTGGCCTGTCGCCTTTTAAGGTGGTAAAAAATTCCTTCTGACTTCCCCGGCTGCGCGGAACACCAAAGCCCTGGCTCTTATGTTGGCTGCGGCTTTCACCGGCCACTTCGCCATAGCTAAGCCCGGTTAATGGATTATAGCCACCGGCATCAAGACTGAATTGTGTACTGTCGATGGTATTGTTTCCACCAAAATTGAAAGTATTCCACAGCATACGTTTAGCCTGCCAGGGTTTTACGCCATGCTTAAAATGTTCAGGAAAACGATTGGGGTCGGCAGCGGCATCAAATGCTTCGCGTGCCAGAATGCCCGAACCACTATGATGACCATGACCTGCCCGGCTGTCTTCGGGAAAACGCGCAATGATGACATCGGGCTGAAATTTGCGTACCACCCAAACCACATCGCTCAATACCTTTTCATGATCCCATTTGCGAAAGGTTTCCGCGGCTGATTTACTGAAACCAAAATCGTAGGCGCGGGTAAAAAACTGCTCGGCACCATCAACCCTTCGTGCAGCCATGAGTTCGTTGGTGCGAATAAGACCTAATTCAATACCCTGCTCATCGCCAATCAGGTTTTGCCCGCCATCACCCCGCGTAAGACTCAGGTAAGCAGTGCGATACTGTTTTCCATTGGCTAAATAGGCAAGCAGGCGCGTATTTTCATCATCGGGATGCGCGGCTACATACAGCACGCTACCCAATACATTCAGCTTTTTTATGTTGTGTAAAATTTCCGATGAAGGCATAGTGGCAGGTGGCTGTGCAAAAAGGCTGCCACTAACAAATAACAAAGCAAGACTTACCGGAAAAAATCGTTTACGCATAGGTTCTTTAAACATGGGGACGAAAATAGGTTTTTCATTCAGGCCATCATGACCGTTGATATATTATAATCAATCCCCGGCATTACTACCGGGGATTGATTCAGGCATTAGATGCCAAATTCTACAAATCCTTTTGCATTTTTTACAATCGGAAACCCCTGCCTTGTCCAATAAAGAATACGGAGTTGGCAACCATCAGTTTTCCATTTTGCCAAAAATTGCGGAATAATACATCATCGGTAAAAAATATGGCTGCTCCGCGACCCATGGGCAATTCACCAAACAGCACACCATCTTTCATGTTTTCCAAAGCCTTAGACCCGGTAAACCCTGCTACCTGGGCATCTTTTTTCATTACACCTACGTTCCAGCCCTTATCGGTAAAGTCGTAAACTTTGGTATCGCCTTTCAGTGTAAAATAGTTACCCGGATATCCAAAAGCCATCGGGTGTGTGGTATCAAGTGCTACCCTGTAAATACTTCCGGGGTTATAAGTCTTCAAACCATCCCTTTCGCGATTGCCATAAGTTTTTACAAGGTCGTAAGTGCCGGGTTTTGTTTCAGGTGCAACCCTTTCTTTCAGTCCACCATCTCCGGATGCAAGGGGTTCTATAGCACCTTCAAAAGCAATTAGATAACCACCGGCTTCTACCCATTTGCGTAGCTGCCCTTCTTTGGAAAGCAAGCTGCCATAACTACCATCAGGAAGCAGTACCACGTCAAAACGGCGCCAGTCAACACTTCCGGCATCGCGCACATTGATAAGTGTAATAGGATAACCAAGGTCGCGCTCGAAGTAATGCCATATTTCGCCGGCGGCAAGACTGCTCGTGCCATCACCGGTAAGCATGGCCACTTTTACGGCGCGGATACTTTGCACATCGGAGCTTCCAAAATCAGCGCCTTTATCTACAAAACCCGAATTTACCTGGTCAAGGGTTACGCCATGCTTTGCCGCCAACTCAAATATTGTCTTATACATATTGGCCACACCCGAATTGGATGTTTTAATAAAAATGAGCGAGCCCCTGTCAAATTCCTTACCATTGGCTTCAAAAGGAAGTGTGGCATACCGTGCCTTAATTCCCTTCTTTAAAACATCAGCCAAAAACCTTGCGTGGTTCATGCTGTTCCATCCGCTTACATACCCATAGGCATCTTCGGAAGGAACCGGCAATGGACCTGCCGCCACGGCAAGTCCTTGCGTGCCGGTGATTTTTTCTTTTACCGCATACGCATTCAGACCATACGCGTAAGGTAAAGCCCATGCGGTTATATCGTAGGTAGCGCTATCGCTCAGTTTAGGATTGGATTCAAAAAGAACCCTTGCCAATACACCCCTTGGTTGAACGGTACTTATGAGAATATCACCTTTATCTACATTAAACTTATCTGTTTTACCCGAAACATAGCTAAACCCCGTTGCCGAACCCGCATTGGCATAAGTATATTCAATTCCATTACGATCCAGCAATTGGCGTAAGGCAAAAAGATTGGGTGTCTTGTCCGCTTTTACCACATAGGTTTTAAAATCGCCCGAACCATTGGTGGTGGTATTATCAAAGAACTGTTTAAAATTTTTCACCAGTTCTGCGGCATTGGCAGCAGCCATTTCCACCGTGGAAATACCGGTTGTAAAATGGTGCATAGTACGATCGCGCAAGGTTAGTGTATCACCGTCTTCGTTAATTATACCAAGACCAGCACCAATACCGCCTTGTTCGTAGGTCATACCAATGCTACCGTTGTAGGTAGGCCAGGTATCGCCGTAGCTTGGGTATAAGAGATCGAAACGCTCGCGGGTAAAGTATAGCCAGCCTTTTTTGTCGAAATATTTGGCATGGTTGCGGCCAATATCGGTTTGAAACTTGCGCTGCCATGGTGTAATTACTTCATGGAAAGGTTCGGCGGCAGGGGCAAAATAGTAAGGCTCGTTGAAACCCTGTTCATGATAATCCACATGAATCTGTGGCATCCACTCATTGTATTTTTTTATACGCTGCTGTGTTTCTACCTGTGTTTGCCAGGCCCAGTCGCGGTTAAGGTCAAAATTGTAGTGGTTACTACGTCCACCCGGCCATGGTTCGCGGTGTTCGCGGCTTTGCGGATCGGGGTTCATAGTTTCACCCACCACGCTATGGTACCAGTTGGCGTAGCGTGAATATCCGTCGGGGTTAATGCAGGGGTCAATAATTACCACCGCAGTTTTCAGCCACTCTTTTGCTTTTGGATCTGTTAGCAAAAAATGGGTAGTCATCATAACCGCCTGGCTGCTGCTCGCTTCGTTGCCATGCACATTATAGCTAAGCCATACAATTGCAGGCTGATTGGCCATTACAGTTCCACCGAAACCGGCATTGGCAAGATTGCTTTTACGGATTTCGTCAATACGCGCCATGTTTTCTGCGGAAGCAATAGTTGCTATCATCAGCGGACGATTTTCGTTTGTCTTGCCATAGCTTTCCACCTTCATTTGCGATGGGGCGGATTTAGCTAATGCCTGCATATAACCAACGATTTCGTGGTGCTGCGCAAAACGTTCGCCGGGTTCGTAACCCAAAAATTCTTTTGGTGTTGGTATTTGTGCCCATCCTGCAAGGGTTAATAGCACGGTTGTTGTGAAAAGTAAAAATTGCTTCATCGGGCAAATATGGGTAAAAAAGCGACAATATTTAGTAGTAAAAAAACGACGCTGATCCTTTTGGTTTCGATGAAAATGTATGAATTCAATAACTTTCGCAATGAATAAAGATAAAAAGGGTCAAATAAAAAAGTAAATTTGATCTCTTAAAAAGAATGACAACTAAATGAAATTACCCAAATATCCATTGGCTGCAAGTGATAAAATGATGACCTTTGAATTTGTTAGCGAAGGAAAAAACGGGCTCATTCACAAGATGGTAAGGTATCAACCCACTAACCTTAAAGGGTTGTACAATCTGGCTTTCGGTGATAAAGACCCAAATTCTGGAGAAATTGATGATAAAGTAATTTCAAACAACGGAGATAGTGAAAAAGTCCTGGCAACAGTTGTTGCCACTGTTTATGCTTTTACTGACAAATATCCTGTAACATTGATATATGCTACAGGCAGCACAAAAGCCAGAACCCGGCTCTATAGAATGGGGATATCTAAATTTTTAGATGAATTAAAGGAAGACTTTGAAATCAAAGGGCAACTTGGTGATGGGTGGGAAGATTTTGAGCTTGGAATTGATTACGAAGGATTTTTGGTAAGACGAAAAATTAATTTGAAAGCTAAAAAATGAAAATTATGAAATGCCCACGATCCGGTGCACACCCAACACCAATGATTATTGGGCATTCCATTTGACAATTAAAATACAATAAAAATAAACAAATGAAAATAACAGAAGAACTAAAAAAACGGAAAATTCCTATAGTAAAAATTGACAAATCGTTGAATAAGTTTGACGACAAAATTTTGTTTCCAGAAAAACTGGAAAAAGCCAATGAAATGCTAAAAAAAATAGGGCTTCCAAAACAGTGGACATCAAAATAATAATTAACCCAAATATTCTTTTGGTGTTGGTATTTGCGCCCATCCTGCAAGGGTAAGGAGCACGGTTGTTGTGAAAAGTAAAAATTGCTTCATCGGGCAAATATGGGCATTTTTTGTACTCGGAAGCACCGGCGCTATTATATAGGTAAAAACAATCTGTAAGAATGTAGGTAAACCAACCCGATTTGGTTGTTTATTTGCGCATGATCCATTTTACCAGCCAACTTAATAAAGCTTCCATTGCCTTAGCGGGTATTTTCATCTTTTTTTCCTTTTCCTGCAGTACTCAAAAGAAGGCTTCCATCAAATTACAGCCTTACGGTTATACGCAGGTAAAAGATGCCGAACTGCAAAAAGCGGCGGTCGTTTCTGCCCACCCGCTTGCAAGTCAGGCTGGTGCTTTGGTTATGCAAAAAGGTGGAAACGCTGTAGATGCTGCCATTGCTACACAACTCGCATTGGCGGTGGTTTATCCCGGAGCGGGTAACCTTGGCGGAGGTGGATTTATGGTAGCGCACCTTGCAGATGGAACAACCGTTTCATTGGATTATCGCGAAAAAGCACCCGGGCGCTCAAAGGAAAACATGTATGTAGATAGCGTAACCGGCAAGGCGAATACCAGGCTTTCGCAGGCCGGGCATTTGGCTTCGGGTGTGCCAGGTACGGTCGCAGGGCTTTTCGAAAGTCATAAATACGCCAAACTTCCTATGGCGAAACTCCTTGAGCCCGCTATTCAATTGGCTGAAAAAGGTTTTGTACTAACAGAAGATGATGCACGCGGGCTTACGAGTAATCAAAACGCTTTCATAAGGCACAATACAACCATTCCCGCTTTTGTAAAAGAAGGTGGCTGGAAAGCAGGTGATACCCTGGTGCAAAAGGATCTTGCTGAAACACTAAAACGTATTCAAAAACAAGGACTTAAGGGATTTTATGAAGGTGAGACTGCAAGGTTGATTGTAAATGAAATGGAAAGGGGTGCGGGTATTATTTCGCTGGAAGACCTGAAGAATTACCATGCGGTTTGGCGCGATGCAATCGTTTTCCCCTACAAGGGAAATACCATTATAACCATGCCACCACCGAGCAGCGGGGGCATTTTGCTTCAGCAAATGCTTGGTATACTGGAGAAATATCCATTGGAAACAATGGGGTTTCAAACGGCGGAAAGCGTGCAACTGATTACCGAGGTGGAGCGTCGTGCCTATGCCGACCGGGCCGAACACCTGGGAGACCCTGATTTTTACAAAGTACCCATGAAACAAATGGTGGCTCCTGCTTATCTTAACGCACGCATGGCCGATTATGTGCCGGGCAAAGCAGGTGTTAGCACTCAAATTTCGCATGGTGCCATTCCCGAAAGTGAAGAAACCACCCACCTGAGCGTGGTAGATGCTTATGGCAATGCGGTAGCCGTGACCACTACCTTAAATGGCGGGTTTGGCAGCAAGGTGGTTGTAGGCGGCGCCGGTTTTTTACTCAATAACGAAATGGACGATTTTAGCGTCCAACCAGGCGTACCCAATATGTATGGCGCTATTGGCGGCAAAGCCAATGCCATTGCCCCGGGAAAGCGTATGCTAAGCAGTATGACGCCCACCCTAGTATTGAAGGATAACAAGCCATTAATGGTAGTGGGTACCCCTGGCGGCACCACCATTATTACTTCTGTTTTGCAAAGCATATTAAATGTGGTAGTATTCAATATGAATGCCACCGATGCGGTAAACAAACCCAAGTTTCACCATCAGTGGCAGCCCGATCAAATTGATGTGGAAAAGATTTTTCCAATGGAAGTAAGGAAACAACTCGAAGCCATGGGATATAAAATAGTGGAAAGGAATGCGATTGGCCGTACTGAAATTATTTTGGTAAAACCGAATGGCAAACTCGATGCGGCGGCTGATAAGCGCGGTGATGACAGTGTTTCGGGTTGGTGATTTGGGTTAGGGGCGTACTTCTTCCTTCATTAATAATTAATGGTTTTATTTTTATGCAAGGTTCGTATAATTCAAAAATGCAAATGTCGTAAGCCACATTATGAGAGTTCTATATTTCATTATTATTTTATTAATTGAACAATTTCTTATAGCGTGCAATCATGAAAAAGAAATGAAAGACAAAGATCAGTACAAAGTGGAACATGTTGTTTTTACATCAGAAGAAGATGACCCAGGTCCTCCGCCTCATGGGTTTACTTCCCATTATAAGAACCTGAAAGATTGGCTCATTAGCATCTGTGAGAACGAAAAGCCGCAAAAAAGAATTACCACTTACCACATTTCACTTTTTGAAGGGCAGGACGATTATACGCTTTGCTTTACCGGTATAAACACCTATGAAGTATCACAATACCACACTACAACCCGAATCGAGTTCGCCCCAAAGGACATGTATTTTACTTTGCCTGCGAGTGAATACAGTGGATTGAAAAGAGAGCAGGTACTGAAAAGCCTGACTTCCCATTTGAAAGAGTTTATAACATCCGATAAATTCAGACGCTCGTTTTTAAAGGATGCAAAATCAATTACTACAGATTGGAATGGAGAAATATGGACAAAGTAGTTATGCTACCTAAAAGTAAAAGCGGCTTTCGGCTTTCCGGTTCGTGAATGCACGAACCGCGGCGCACAAACCGACGCGATGCTATACATTCGCACTATGATAGCTCCGGAAACGATTGAAAAAATCGTAAGTAGAATTGATATTACCGAGGTAGTGGGCGATTTTGTAAAACTCAAAAAGCGCGGGTCGAACTATATCGGTCTGTGTCCTTTTCACAACGAAAAATCACCTTCCTTTTCGGTTTCCCCTTCCAAGGAAATCTACAAATGCTTTGGTTGCGGAAAAAGCGGCAATGCCATCACTTTTTTGATGGAAACGGAGAAAATGAGCTACACCGAAGCCATTCGGTGGCTCGGTAAAAAATATAATGTAGAAATTGAAGAAACGGCAAGCGACCCGGAGTACCGCGAACAACAGCAGGTTGCAGATAGTTTAAACATCATTAATCAATTTGCCCGCGATTTTTTTGCCAAACAATTATTCGAAACAGAAAACGGCAAAGCGGTTGGTCTCTCCTATTTGCAGGAACGCGGTTTTAGCGAAGAAACACTCAAACTTTTCCAGGTAGGTTATTGTCCCGATGAAAGAGCAGCTTTTACTACCGAAGCGCTCAACCGGAAATACAACCCAGAGTATTTGTTGCGAAGTGGATTGGTAAGTTTTCGAAATGAAACCTATGTAGATAATTACCGCGACCGGATTATTTTCCCCATACACAATCCTATTGGAAAGGTGATTGGATTTGGCGCAAGGCTGATCAAAAAAAATGATAAGGCACCCAAGTACATCAATACGCCGGAAAATGAGCTCTATGTAAAAAGTAAAATTCTCTATGGAATCCACTTTGCACGGCAAGCGATAGATAAGCAAAATGAATGTTTTCTGGTAGAAGGATATACCGATGTAGTGAGCCTTTACCAGGCAGGTGTGCACAATGTAGTGGCAAGTGGCGGCACTTCCTTAACGCCGGATCAGCTTAGGTTGGTAAAAAAATATACCAACAACCTTACCATTATTTACGATGGCGATGCCGCAGGTGTAAAAGCTGCTTTGCGCGGGCTTGATCTTGCTTTAGAAGAAGGCTTACAGGTGCAACTCGTATTAATTCCCGATGGCGAAGACCCCGATAGCTATGTACGTAAAGTAGGTAAGGATGCTTTTGCCGAATTTGTAAAAGCCAATAAGAAAGACTTCATCCTGTTTCAGTTGGAAGTGGGTTTGCTCGATGCCGGCTCCGATAATCAGAAGAGGAATGAAATGGTGCAGCGGGTGGCAGAAAGTATCAGCCGCATCAGCAAGGCAGAAAACTTTTCGTTGCAGCAGGATTATATCCGGCAGACTGCCCAACGGATGCAGATTGACGAAACCGGCTTAACCACACTTGTCAATAAGTTTATTGGCGACAGGCTTAACCGGCAGGAACGCAAATGGGAAAAAAGCAGTACCAAAGATGATCATCCGCCGGAAGATTTTATGGCACCGGATGAGGAACAGGCTGATACCCTGATGAACTTTGCCATTAACAATGAATTGCAGGAGCGCGCGGTTATCAAATGCCTGTTGCAATATGGTTTGTGGCAATTGGAAGACGGCACCCGTGTCGCTGATTTTATTTACGAAGAATTAAATAGTTTCCCCTTTAGTAATCCTGTGTTGGATAAAATGTTTCTTACCTACCAAAACTGGTATATAGCCGGCATGGAACCCACCGATAAATCGTTTTTATATTACCCCGATACCGAAATGAGTACCATGGTAGTTTCGCTGCTCGAATTCCCTTATCAGCTTAGCCCCGAGTGGGATAAAATGCTTGATACCAAAAAACTGGAGCCCGAAAAAGTGGGTAAAATTGATGTAAGAAGATCGGTGCAGTTTTTTAAGCTCCGTAAGCTGAAGGATATGCTGAAGCAAAACCAAAAAGATTTACAGGAATCTCAGGATCCGGTTACGATCAACAGCCTACTTGAAGTGCATATGGAATTAAAGAAAATAGAAATGGTAATTACGAAGGAGTTGGGGACGGTGATAATGCATTAATAACTGGCGCGTTGTGCTATTGAATTTTCATATTAAGAATTGAATTAATTGAACGAAATATAGGTATTAAAACAAATGCCGGTAAGACGGTAAGGTCGGTAAGAAATCGGTAAGTTAGAAATTTGCAATTCTTCCCGCCGCCTTCACGTTCTTCCCGACTTCCCGGCAGGAATTTGACTTGTAAATAGCATAACGCGTTCAACAATATCTCTTTGCTGAACGATCACTACAAGTATTTGGCAA
Organism: Chitinophagaceae bacterium; assembly: GCA_041740575.1. GTDB lineage: Bacteria > Bacteroidota > Bacteroidia > Chitinophagales > Chitinophagaceae > Phnomibacter. The sequence continues at coordinate 91,163 of JBGSLS010000048.1, forward strand.
TTGCCTTGTTTTTTCTTTTTACGATAGATGCTTTTAGGTTCTCATGTTCTTGTAATGCAGCAATTATGGCCTTTGGTTTACGAACAGTGGAAACCTTTTTCTCGAAATCCTTAGTAGACAACATTGATCTTAATTCTTTTGATTTGCTACTTGAATCCAACTCAATAATTAAAGTTTCCATAAAAACCGTTTAAACCAAAAGTAGGAAATTTAACCCCACTAAACATTCACTACATCCTATCCGGTACATCAATCCCCAGCAACTTCAACGCATTCTTAATTACCACCCCTGTAAGGTTGCTAATAGCCAAACGAAGCATGCGTTTTTCTTCGCTTTCGGCTTTTGCAATGGAATGCTCGGCGTAGAAAGAGTTGAAGGTTTTAGCTACAAGGAAAGCATAATTGGCAATGATGGATGGACTCATATCGGCACATGCCTGCTGAACCATAGCAGGGAACTGCTCGAGCAAACGAATTTGTTCCTTTTCCAGCGGCAACAAATCAGTCGAAAAAGTATGCGCAGCACCTTCTGCAACGAAACTGCCTTTGCGCAGCACCGATTGAATACGCGCATAGGTATATTGCACAAAAGGCCCCGTAAATCCATGAAAATCGATGGACTCTTCGGGATTGAAAACCATTCGTTTTTTAGGATCCACACGCAGCAGGTAAAACTTGAGCGCACCCATTCCGAGCGTATGGTAAAGAACCGTAAGTTCTTCGGACGTAAACCCTTCCACTTTGCCCAATTCAGCCGTTTTATCCGCTGCTACTTTTTCCATTTCATCGCAGAGATCATCGGCATCTACTACGGTTCCCTCACGGCTTTTCATGCGGCCGGTTGGCAGGTCAACCATACCATAACTCAGGTGATGAATACCTTCTGCAAATGGCATTCCAAGTTTACGGCAAATTAGTTGCAACACTTTCATGTGGTAGTTCTGCTCATCACCAATCACATAAACACTTTGTTCCATGGGGAAATCTGCATATTTATGTTTAGCTAGCCCAATATCCTGTGTTATGTAAACGGAAGTACCATCTTTACGAAGCACCAATTTTTCATCGAGCCCATCGGCCGTCAGATCAATCCAAACACTACCATCTTCCTTACGAAAGAATACGCCCTTTTCAAGTCCTTCTTCTACATATTGCTTACCCAACAGGTAAGTATTACTCTCATAATAAATCTTATCGAAATTGCTGCCAATGCGCTTGTAGGTAATATCAAAACCTTCGTACACCCAACCATTCATCATTCTCCACAATGCCTTGGTTTCCACATCACCCAGTTCCCATTTGCGCAGCATATCGCGTACTTCACCCATTATCGGGGTGGCATTGCGTGCTATTTCGTTCAGTTCGGCTTTTATTTCATCCTGTTTTTCCGCAGGTAAATCTTCCCCCTTCAGTTTCGCAGCCAATAAAGCTGCCTTTTCAGCTACTTCCGCACCAAGATGATCAACAACAGGTTTCCCATGAACCAAATCCTGGATGATTGGCGCAGATTGCAGCCTCAGTTCGTTTTCGAATTTTACGTAGTAATCACCCACAAAATGATCACCCTTCATGGAAACAGATGCCGGAGTAGATCCGTTGCCAAACTTTTCCCAGGCAAGCATGCTTTTACAAATATGTACGCCCCGGTCATTTACCACGCAGGTTTTCATTACGTCATACCCGCTTGCTTTATACAATTCAGCTACGCTCCAACCCAAAAAGTTGTTGCGTAAATGACCAAGATGCAGTGGTTTATTGGTATTGGGGCTACTGTATTCTACCATCACCTTTTGCCCGTTAGGTGCCGCATAGCCATAATTTTCGGATGTGGCGTTCTGCAAAAATCCTGTCCAATACGAAGGAGAAATGGTAAAGTTTAAAAAGCCCTTAACGGTTTCGAAAGCAGTAACGGTATCGGAGGCATTTGCCAACATCCAATCGCCAATCGCTTTTCCAATGGCGTCAGGACTTTGACGAACCTGTTTTACAAATGAAAAAAGAACAAGTGTATAGTCACCTGCAAATTCGGGTTTCGTTTCATTGATGGTGAGCTGCCCGGCGGGTATTTCTATCCCAAAAAGCTGTTGTAGGGCTTGCGCACTCAGGTTCCTGATATGATCGGCTATCTGCATGAAATTTCTTATTTTAATCCATCACGGCCATCGGGCAGATTATGGGGGTGCAAAAGTAGCGCAATCCTGTTACCTTTGCACGCCTTTGGATATGTTAGCTGCCTTCATTTCACGAATTCTGGACTTCTTTTACCCGCTTTTTCGCAGGTGGATGCCCATTCAAACCTTCAGGTATGCTGCATGTGGTGGTGGCAATACAGCTTTAGGTGTCTTTGTTTTCTTTGTAGGTTATAATTTCATTTTCGAAAAACAAATTGTTCATACCCCCATCATTGCGCTGAGTCCACACATTGCGGCAATGATTTTGTCGTTCCTTGTAACCTTTCCGCTTGGTTTTTTTCTGGCACGGTATATTGTATTCCCCGGCAGCTTCATGAAAAAACGCTACCAGCTTTTCCGGTATTTTCTCAGCACACTTGGCAGCCTTTTCCTTAATTATATCAATCTGAAAATTATGGTGGATATACTTGCATTTTATCCTACCATAGCACAAATGGTGAATGTGGTAATTGTAGTTACCTTCAGCTACCTGATGCAGAAATATTTTGCATTTAAGGATTCAACCAGACCCTGATTTAATCCAACCCCTTTTCCAATGCTTTAAATGCAGGTGATGCATTATTATTCAGGATAATGACCGTTTTACGATTATCCAAATAACGAATAATAATGGTTTTATAGCCGGGATTATCCCCCGTATGCAATACATAATTTCCTTTCGCTTTATCTGTACCTATTTGCCAGCCAAAGCCATAATGGGAAGAAGTACCATTATTAAGTTTATAAGAAGTAAAAGCTTGTTGCAAAGTAGATTGCTTTACAAGTTTATCGGTGTACAAAGCCTTATCCCATTTCAGCAAATCCTTTGCTGTACTACTTATGCGCCCGGGACCTTTGCGGTTTCCCAGCCAAACGGTGTAATCGGATGCGTGAAATTTATTTGCATTCTGGTATTGGCCGGTTGAATCCTTCAGATGCCCGGCTGCAAAGTTTTTCACCTTCGCTTTTTCTTCCAGCGAACGTATATCTGTATCCTTCATTTTTAATGGCTTAAAAATCCATTCCCGGCACATAGTAATAAAATCCTTTCCAGAAGCCTTTTCCGCAATACTTGCGAGTAAAACATAACCCGTATTACTGTAGGTATATTTTTCACCTGGCGTAAACAGGGATGGTGGCGCATATTGGTTAAGGTATTCAAGAATATCAGGATTACCGGCAACCTTGCTTTTATCCCAATACTTATCCATAATGTCCTGGTAATCGGGTAAGCCACTTGTATGCGTAAGTAAATGACGAAGGGTGATACCAGGATAAGGAACCTTTACATATTTAGCAATGGAATCATCATATTGTAGCATGCCTTTTTCCTGCAGCATCATAATTATCATGGCCGTAAACTGCTTGCTTACCGATGCCAACTCGAAAATATCCGTCTTCTTCAGCTTTTCCTTTGTTTCAAAGTGGCGGTATCCGGTTGCCTCGCAAAATACCACGCTACCCCCTTCTGCCACCAATACAACCCCGCTAAATCCATTCGTTGCTGCACTATCAAAAACAACACTAAATGAACGCTGCTGCGCATTTACTGACCATGATATACAACTAAGAACCAATAGAAGCAGCCATAATGCATAGGGATTTGGTAAAGATTTTGTCGGCATATTATTCACTTTCCACAAATGTAAGGGGCTTATCCAGTTACAGTTCAATTCACTGATTTCGCCAGTTAAAAATACAAGTTGTTTACCCCATAAAATGAAATGTTTATGGGGTCGAAACCGAGACGGCTATAACAACAAAGGTTATGGGTAAAGGAAATAGTATTCTAAAGTAAGTGTAAACGCTGTTGGAATAGGTATCTCTATAACAAATAGCTATTCGTACAATTAAAACCTAAATTTTTTCTCAATATTCAACTTCTTGAAAATTTTGGTTAATAAGTAATTTATATTCCTATCAGGTTATTTGATGCACCTTCGTCATATAGTTTTTACAAATGCACAAAAGCACAAAAGGAATCATGATATGGGTGTTGGTTTTGTCAGTACATTTATGTTGCGCCCAGTTTATAAGTGATTCTATAAAAATTGATGGTAATTACCGTATTTTCCATTTTCACCAACCACCCGCTAGCCAAATCAATGCCAGTCTCGTATTTGTATTGCATGGATCCGGCGGTTCAGGAAAAGGCATTATGAAAGGTGCGGCAAAACTCGAAGCCATTTCCACAGGCGAAAACATCCTTATGGTTTACCCGGACGGGTACAAAAATTATTGGAATGAATGCCGCAAACTGGCCACTTCAGCAGCTAATGTAGAAGACATAGATGAAAATACTTTCTTTCTGAAAATGATCGAATATTTCATTAACAGATATAAGGTAAACCCAGGTCAGGTTTTTGCCATCGGAACATCGGGTGGTGGCCACATGACCTATAAATTGGCGCTCACCATGCCCGAAAAATTCAAAGCTATTTCAGCGCTGATTGCCAATCTCCCCGACACCGGATATATAGATTGTCCCGAAAAGAAATTACCTATCCCTGTAATGATTGTAAATGGTACGAATGATGATGTAAATCCATATAACGGCGGCAACATGAATGTATCCGGGTCTTTTTGGGGAAAGGTTCGTTCTACCGACCAAACTTTTCAGTATTGGGCCAAACTGGATGGATATAAAGGTTCCCCTAAAAAAGAATTGTTACCCGATACAGATCCTACGGATGGCAAAACCATTGAAAAATTTAGCTATAAAAAGAAAGGAAAACCTGAAGTTGTATTATTGAAAGTAATAAATGGTAAGCATGATTATCCCAATGATATAGATGTTTACCTGGAGTCATGGGCTTTTTTTAAACGGCAAATGAAAACCTGTTAATTTCAACTTTTGAAAATGCATGTAAGGCAATAATATATCCAACCGGAACCAACGATTGAAGCCATGAATGAAATTGTAAACTGTGCCGCTTATTCAGGCGGCAAAAGGATTGCTGATGTAAACCTGGATGAAATACATACCATTTTAAATGCCAAAAATCAGTTTGTATGGATTGGATTACACGATCCATCAGAAGCTATGCTGGATAAAGTGCAGGAAGAATTTAACCTGCACGAATTGGCAGTAGAAGACGCCCACCACGCCCATCAGCGGCCAAAACTGGAACAGTATGGCGATTCTATTTTTGTGGTAATGCGTACAGCACATCTTACACCGGATAAGCATACTGAATTTGGAGAAACGCATTTTTTTGTAGGAACAAATTTTATAGCGATTGTAAGGCATGGCTCAAGCATACCCTATACGGAAGTAAGAAAACGCTGCGAAGAAACACCGGAACAAATGGAAAAAGGCCAGGGATTTGTTTTGTATGCCGTAATGGATTTTATTGTCGATATGTATTTTCCCATTGTGCACGAATTGGAATTGGAACTGGAAATAATTGAAAGCAAAATTTTCAAAGAAAAACCTACAAGAGAAACAACCATACAGATATATGAACTAAGGAAAGACCTGCTGGATATAAAACGAGCCGTTTCGCCCCTCATTGATATCTGCAACCGGTTAATGCGTTTTGAACTCAAATGCATCTCCGAAGAAACAAGACCCTATTTCCGTGATGTATATGACCATGTGGTTCGTATCAATGAAATGGTGGACAATACCCGCGAATTATTGAACAGTGCCATGGAGGCCAATTTTTCGCTGATCAACATTGATCAGAGCAATGTGTCCCGAAAATTTACCGCCTGGGCCGCCATCATCGCCGTACCTACCATGATTGCCGGTTTTTACGGTATGAATTTTCAGTTTATGCCCGAACTGCAATGGCAATATGGATATTACTACGTTATCCTGTTAACTTTCTCCATTTGCGGTACACTGTATTATTTTTTCAGGAAATCGGATTGGTTGTAAATGAATGGCTATGTGATGTTAATTTAACAAATAAAGCAAAGAAAACATAACAGACAGCTAAGGGATATGTCTCCTAATTCACGACTGAATTGACTCCTGGCACCCCACCTTTTTCCTTTAGTATTCACCATTATCCTTTGTGCCTAATTCTTTTGGCAATTGGCCTGGCTAAAAATGATGGCCCTTTTTTTATCACCATAACCTTTTGGATTTTTTGATATCCTGATTATTTTCATCACATACAAGGAAATGACGTTCACATACAAACAATTGACGTTCACATACAAACCCCAAAAATGACTTGTTGCTAAAAGTAGTTTTAGGTAAGCATAAAAGGTGTAATTGCCGTACATGCAAAGATTTTAGTGCTAAACACCCATCTACTTTTTATGAAAAGCCTCCGTAGAACAGAAAGAAACCAATTAAAGCGGATTATAAAACCATCGCAAATGCATTCTATTAAATAATAACATCTATCGCTCTCCTATTGATTTAAAAATCTCCACAATCCACTTTTTATGGAAATGATTCATATACCCGGCGTAAAGCATGTGTTGACAGTACCCACCGAACAGATAGTCCGTGTAGAAGCAAAACGCAACTACTCAAAAATTTATTTGCAGGATGGCACACAATATTTGTACAGCAAAATATTATCCTGGTTTGAAGAACGGTTGCCCGAAGCTTCCTTTTTGCGCATAAACCGGGGCCAACTGATCAACAAAAAATTAGTGCGTGCAATAGATGGCACTATGCAAAAGCATATCATTTTGCACACCGGTGAATGCTTTGTAATAAGCAGGAGGCAGGAAACCAAAATAAAAAAGGCAATGGCTGCCTAACGGGTAAAGTAAACAGAGGAATGAATGTCCCCCTTCAGAACATATTGAAGCCTTATAAAAAAATAGAAAAGTGTATGAAAAGTCAACGAAACAAAAAAAGGAATCTAAACAACCTGCCCATTTTTGGGGCAGCAAAATGTTTGTTTATGCTTTGCTTGCTGACAACAGTTATTTGGTCGCCAATAGTACAGGCGCAGAGTGTAGGTATTGGAACCACCCCGGCCGCATCCGCACAGTTGGATGTAAGCAGCACCACCAAAGGCTTTTTGCCACCGAGGATGACCACTACGCAACGAGATGCCATAGTAAGTCCGGCTGCCGGCTTGGTTATTTTTAACACCACCACCAATAGTTTGGAGATCAGGAACAACTCAGCCTGGGTCTCACTAAGTCCCGCACAGCCATGTGCCGATGCACTGCCGACAATCCAGATTGGCACCCAGCAATGGATGAGTAAGAATCTGGATGTAGCCTTTTACCGGAACGGCGACCCCATACCCCAGGTTACCGACTCTGCAGCATGGGAAGGATTAACCACAGGGGCATGGTGTTATTATAATAATGATCCCATACAGGGTAACAAGTATGGAAAACTATACAATTGGTATGCTGTAAATGATCCAAGAGGGTTGGCACCACAGGGTTGGCATATCCCCAGCGATGCAGAGTGGACTACGCTGGAGACTACTTTGGGTGGTTTATCAGTTGCCGGAGGAAGAATGAAGGAACCCGGAACGGTTAATTGGAAAAGCCCTAATGCCGGGGCAGATAATATCAGCGGCTTTGCAGGCCTGCCGGGCGGCTACCGGGGCTTCTATGCGGAATACGTTGACGTTGGCACCCACGGCGGCTGGTGGAGTTCTACGCAGAGTAGTTTTTCAGAAGTCTGGTTCCGCATCATATACTCCAGCGTTGGCAGCGTGGGCAGACTCACGTTTCCTAAGCGACTCGGGCTTTCTGTTCGTTGTCTCAGGGATTAATTACCACGGACCGGTTCACCTTTTTTTAAATACCATAAACGATACATCATGCATAAGGGATTAACCATCTTAGTTTTTTTAACTTGTACAATAGCCGGCATAGCGCAGCATGTAGGTATTGGCACCACCACCCCGGCCGCATCTGCACAGTTGGATGTAAGCAGCACCACCAAAGGGTTTTTGCCACCGCGAATGGACTCTACCCAGCGCAAGGCAATTGTTTCTCCGGCTACCGGCTTAATCATTTATAACACCAGCACCAATAGGTTGGATGTCAAAAACAGCTCGGCCTGGGTCTCAATAAGTCCGGCAGCCGCCACACTGCCAACTATCCAGATTGGCACCCAGCAATGGATGCGTAAAAACCTGGATGTAGCCTTCTACCGCAACGGCGACCCCATACCACAGGTTACCGACCCTGCTGCATGGGCAGGCTTAACTACAGGAGCCTGGTGTTATTACAATAATGATCCCATACAGGGTAACAAGTATGGAAAACTATACAATTGGTATGCGGTAAACGACCCAAGGGGCCTGGCACCACAGGGTTGGCATATACCAAGCGATGCAGAGTGGACTGCGCTGGAGAATACGTTGGGTGGTTCTTCGGTAGCCGGTGGCAAAATGAAGGAACCCGGAACGGCTAATTGGACAAGCCCTAATACAGGGGCTGATAATAGCAGCGGCTGGGCAGGCCTGCCGGGCGGCGCCCGTTACTCCCAAGGAGCATTCAATGAAAATTTAACCACCGGCGGCTTTTGGAGTTCTACGGAGAACAGTACAACTTACGCCTGGTACCGCTTTCTGGTCTACAACAATGGCGGTCTGGGCAAATTTGGAAATTTCAAGCAGGGCGGGCTATTTGTTCGTTGTCTCAGGGATTAATTACCACTGATGGGTTCAACTTTTTTTAAATACCAAAAATGATAGGTCATGCATAAGGGATTAACCATGTTAGTTTTTTTAGCTTGTACCATAGGCGGCATAGCGCAGGGTGTAGGTATTGGTACCACCACACCGGCTGCATCCGCACAGTTGGATGTAAGCAGCACCACCGGTGGCTTTTTGCCACCGCGAATGACGACTGGTGAAAGAGATCTTATCAGCAACCCTGCTGCCGGTCTGGTTATTTTTAACACTACCACCAATAGTTTGGAGATCAGGAACAACTCGGCCTGGGCCTCACTGGCTCCGGCAGTTGATGCACTGCCGACTATCCAGATTGGCACCCAGCAATGGATGGGTAAAAACCTGGCTGTGGCTTTTTACCGAAACGGCGACCCCATACCGCAGGTTACCGACCCTGGCTTATGGGCAGGATTAACCACAGGGGCCTGGTGTTATTATAATAATGATCCCATCCTGGGTTATAAGTATGGAAAACTATACAATTGGTATGCGGTAAACGACCCAAGAGGGCTGGCACCACAGGGTTGGCATATCCCTAGTGATGCAGAGTGGACAACGCTGGCGAATACGTTGGGTGGTGAAATAGAAGCCGGAGGAAAAATGAAGGAGCCCGGAACGGCTAATTGGACAGGCCCTAATACAGGGGCTGATAATAGCAGCGGCTGGGCAGGCCTGCCGGGCGGCTTCCGTAACTTCAATGGACCATTCAGCGTTGTTGGCGTCACCGGCTACTGGTGGAGTTCTACGGTGAACGCTACGACGGTCGCCTGGAACCGCAACCTGTTCTTCACCAATGGCAGCCTTTACAGGAACATCTTCGATAAGCGGAACGGGTTTTCTGTTCGTTGTCTCAGGGATTAATTCATTTGACAATTTGATTATTTGATTATTTACCGCGAAGCGGTCGAAAATATTTTAAATACCATAAACGATACATCATGCATAAGGGATTAACCATCTTAGTTTTTTTAGCTTGTACCATAGGCGGCATAGCGCAGGGTGTAGGCATAGGTACCACCACCCCGGCCGCATCCGCACAATTGGATGTAAGCAGCACCACCAAAGGTTTTTTACCACCGAGGATGACAACTGAACAAAGAAATGCTATCAGCAACCCGGCTGCCGGCCTGGTTATTTTTAACACCACCACCAATAGTTTGGAGATCAGGAACAACTCGGCCTGGGTCTTACTAAGTCCCGCAAAGCCACTTGCCGAGGCACTGCCAACCATCCAGATTGGCACCCAGAAATGGATGAGTAGTAACCTTGATGTAGCCTTCTACCGCAACGGCGACCCCATACCACAGGTTACCGACCTTAATACATGGAAAAACCTAACTACAGGAGCATGGTGCTATTATAATAATGACCCCCTACAGGGTAACAAGTATGGAAAACTATACAATTGGTATGCTGTAAACGACCCAAGGGGCCTGGCACCACAGGGTTGGCATATCCCCAGCGATGCAGAATGGGCTACGCTGGAGAATACGTTAGGTGGTTCTTCGGTAGCCGGTGGCAAAATGAAGGAGCCTGGAACATTTAATTGGATAGCCCCTAATACTGGGGCTGATAATAGCAGCGACTTTGCAGGCCTGCCGGGCGGCAACCGTTACTTCGATGGAACTTTCCGCGATGTTGGTACCGAAGGCTACTGGTGGAGTACTACGGTGTTCTATGGGGAGTACGCCTGGGGCCGCTTCCTGAACTTCGGCAATGGCGCCATTGTCACGCTCGACGCCTTTATGCATTTCGGTTTTTCTGTTCGCTGTCTCAGGGATTAATTTTTGCGATAAGAAAGTGCAGCGCCAACCTTTTTTGAGCGCTGCCGAACGGAGCAAAAATCATGTTAGTAATTTATTGGGTTCATTTGAAAGCCTGTCGCCAGGCAGGTTTGGATTATAACTACGGAAGGGTTCAACTTTTTTTAAATACCATAAACGATACATCATGCATAAGGGATTAACCATTTTAGTTTTTTTAGCTTGTACCATAGGCGGCATAGCGCAGGGTGTAGGCATAGGTACCACCACCCCGGCCGCATCTGCCCAGTTGGATGTAAGCAGCACCACCAAAGGGTTTTTGCCACCGAGGATGACGGCAGCACAACGCATGGTCATTGAAGCCCCAATACAGGAGCCACCAATAGCAGCGGCTGGGCAGGCCTGCCGGGCGGCGGCCGTAGCAGCCTTTGGCATTTCAACTTTGTTGCCAGCATCGGCTACTGCTGGAGTTCCAGGGAGGCGATCAACACAATAAAAACTCACTTCAGAAAAAATTGTTTTAGACAACGCTGTCTATCATTACCGCATATGAAAATGTTGTAAAAAGTCTTCTTTATAACTTTTGCCGATGGGTAGTTCAAGCTTGTCAATGGTAACTTCCTGATCTGTAAAAGAGCTAATAGCTTGCAGGTTTACGGCGTAGGATTTATGAATTCTGGTGATGGTTTTTAAAATCAGCTTTTCGAGCAATTGACCCATTTGCATTCTCACTACAAACTTTCGGGTACCGCATACAATATTTACATAATTACCCGATGACTCAAGATATTGGATATCAACAGTATTTATTTTTATGAACCGGTAATTCTCCTTGATAAAAATAAAATCGTTTAGCTGGAGTATCGTTTCCTTTTCAATGTCAGCTTTATTTTCTTTTGGTACGGGCATTGAAACAACTTTGCCGCCAGCCTTTACATCCTTGGCTATGGCAAAATTGCTGAGTGCCAGCTCAATGGAAATGCGTACGTTACTTATGCTGTAGGGTTTTGATAAAAAAGCAGCGGGGCATATCTGCTTTACCCTATCCACCGTTTTCTGATCAGTGAAAGCTGTAAGGAAAATAATAGGTACATACCTGATTTTCAATAGTTTATCTGCCGTATCAATACCATCGGTATCGCCTATAATCTGAATGTCCATCAATACAATATCTACATCATATTCCCGAAAAAGTTCCACCGCTGCTTCGGCATTATCGGCAATACCAACTACCTCATACCCATCCATCTGCAAACCTGCCGCAAGGTCCATGGCTACTATGGCTTCGTCTTCTACTATAAGGATTTTTACTTTTTCGCTATGCATGGTGTTCTATCATTAAGCTGCCTTTGCAGGTATCATAAAGGTAAAAGTTGTTCCATCTGTTACGCTTACCTGTTGCTTTGCTCTTAGCTGCTTGCACAAAGAGCCAATAAGTTGCTTGCCAAACGAACCCGTATTTGTATTCCACGAAGCGGTATCCATTCCCGCACCATTATCCTTTACCACTAATTGCAACTGCTCATTATTCTCTTCCAGCGAAATATATAAGGAGGGTGTGGCAATATCTTTATAGGCATACTTAAAGGCATTGGTAATCAATTCATTTAAAATAAGCCCGATGGGAAGTGCTTTTTCCACATCCATCAGTTCCTGTTTGATGTGTAGTTGCAAATCGAAATGATCGTCATCATATCCATACGATGACATTAATGAAGTAGTAAGATCGGTAATATACTCCCTGATGTTTACTGAAGTAAGCATATCGGTTTTGTACAATCGCTGATGAATGAGGCTCATGGCCTGTACCCGCTGTTTGCTTTCATTCATAGCGGCTACAGCTTCTGCATCATGCAGCCGATAGCTTTGTAAACTCAGCAGGCTGCTTACAATTTGAAGGTTATTTTTAACGCGATGGTGCAATTCCTTCATCATTAACTCCAGTTTGGTTGATTGCACGGCCATTTGCTTCTTTTGCATTTGTACTCTTTTGTACAAAAAGCCAAGGGAAATAGCCAGTGCTGCGGTTACCAGCAAACCAAGCAGCAGAGCGTAATTACTTCTGGTTTTAGCAGCATTGGAAACGCTGAGGACATTAATCTCCGCTTCTTTTTTTACGGTTTCATACTTTGTAAGTGCATCCGAAATTTGTGCTGCCTTTTGAATATTCAGCAGCGAATCGCCAATTGCGGTCATTTCTCTAAGACAGTACAAAGCTGAATCGTATTGGCCCATGGCCTCATGCACCTTGTAGCGTTGCGAATAGGCATTCTGAATTCGGCTTGGGAGTTTCATTTGCTGCACAAGGTCAAAAGTTTTATGTGCATATTCCAGCGCTTTTCCAAGATTCCCCATTTGCAGGTAGGCTTCAGAAACGTTGCCGTAGTTATGAGAAAGGCTGGTCAGCCTGCTATTTTTCAGGTTTAGCTCAATTGCTTTATTTAAATATTCCAGCGCTTTGGCGTAGTCCTTTTTATGTTCAATATATACCTGGCTGATATTATTAAATAATTTCGCCTGTAATTGTGCAGCACGGCCGGTTTTTGCCAGCGCTATAGCTTTTGTAAAACTATTAAAAGCTGAATCGTAATAAAAACTTTTTCCGTCCTTCTTTCCCCAATCACGATAAATAATGCCTGCCTGCATTAAATTACCTGTCATAAAAAATGTATCATTTGCCAATAGCGCCTCGTCATATCCCTTCACGCTGTATTCAATCCCTTTGGCTAAGTAATCTTCGGTAATTTTTTCACCACCAAAATTTTTATAGATCATGGAAACTTCTCCATAGGTTTCAGCAAGCCCTTTATGGTCTTCAATGGATTCGTATTGGTCAGCTGCCGACAAGGCGTAATCAAGCGCCTTACTATAGTCAGGTTTATTTTCGTAGTAAATGGTAATATTGAATAATGCATCAGCCAGGCCTTTGGTATCTTTTAGTTCAGTGGCAAGGTCTTTTGCCTGCTGCGCCAACAACAGGCCCGAATCAATATTGCTTTTCAGGTACTGGGTGGAGAGCATATTTAATTGCCGAACCCTGGTAATGCCGGTTGGATTGCTTCGCTTGAAATTGTTAACTAAAGTGGCAATGGAGTCTTTCGAAATGTTTTGCGCACTTCCATAAAGGCTACCAATTATAAAAGCGAAAACCAATATGAACCTGTGCATGTGTATTAAAAATAAAAAGTATTTTATATATCAAAAATATAGATTTAAATCAAAAGCCATTTTCATTTTGTGAATTTACTTACACTGAACCTTAATAAAATATGGAAAATGCCTGATATGGTAACCCACATACCAACCATTTGTCATTTATATAGTGAAACCCAAACCCTTTACCTTTGCACCCTATTTTCAACGATTGCAATACCATATTATGAACACAAACGAAGTTTACATCATCAGTGCCGTGCGCACGCCCATGGGCAGTTTTGGCGGAAGTCTTAAAGATATTTCAGCTACTAAATTGGGCGCTATTGCCATTAAAGCCGCTGTGGAGAGAGCAGGCATTAAGCCTGCATCGGTGCAGGAAGTACTGATGGGAAGCGTAATTCAGGCCAACCTTGGTCAGGCTCCTGCAAGACAGGCAGCCAAATTTGCAGGCTTGCCCGATAGTGTTCAATGTACCACAGTAAATAAGGTATGCGCTAGTGGCATGAAAGCCATAATGCAAGGCGCACAAAGCATACTGCTTGGCGATGCTGAAGTGGTGGTTGCAGGCGGCATGGAAAGTATGAGCAGTGTACCTTTTTATACAGAAAACCTGCGATGGGGTAATAAATATGGTAACGTTCAATTAATTGATGGTTTGGCCAAAGACGGGCTTACAGATGTTTATGATGGCAAAGCCATGGGGTGTGCCGCTGAACTTTGCGCACGTACTGAAGGCTTTAGCCGCGAAGAACAGGATGCTTTTGCTATTGAAAGCTATCAGCGAAGCCAAAATGCCTGGAATGAAGGGAAATTTGATGCTGAAATCGTTCCCGTTCCGATACCACAACGTAAAGGCGATCCAATCTTATTTTCAAAAGATGAGGAGTGCTGGAATGTGAAATTTGATAAGATACCCGAACTGAAACCGGCTTTTGAAAAAGACGGTACGGTAACCGCTGCTAATGCAAGTACTATGAATGATGGTGCGGCGGCCCTTATACTGGTAAGTAAAGCTTACGCAGAAGCAAACGGCTTAATACCCATTGCAAAAATTGTGAGCTATGCTGATGCCGAACAGGCGCCTGAATGGTTTACCACTACCCCATCCCTCGCATTGCCTAAGGCAGTTGCAAAAGCAGGTTTGCAAATGAGCGATTTGGAATTTGTGGAACTCAACGAAGCATTTAGTGTGGTTGGCCTTGCCAATATTAAAAAGATGGAACTCGATCCTGCCAAAGTGAATGTACATGGCGGTGCGGTTTCATTGGGCCATCCGTTAGGTTGCAGCGGGGCAAGAATTATTGTAACGCTTATTAATGTGCTTAAGCAAAATAATGCGCGCATTGGCGGAGCAGGAATATGCAATGGCGGAGGCGGTGCAAGTGCTATGGTGATTGAATTGATATAAACTATGATCTTTAAAAAAGTCAACCAAATGAATGTATTTAAAAACACCCGCCTCATTATTCCGGTCTTGGTTGTGGTAATGGGCATTTTTAACCTTCTGAATCCTTCATTGGATCCAACTATGAAGACCTTTTGGTGGTTTTTGACACCTTTTGCTTTGGTAATAGGGTTGTTGCGTTTGTATATGTTTTATAAACAGAAAAAGTCGGATGAATTGGAAAATGATCATCGCTAGGAATTCTTAAGTAGGAATTTGATCCCAAATTTGAAAGGTTCCTATTCCTGGCTTAAAAATGGTAATTTTACTCTATCTAATTTTATGAAGTCATTGTTAAATAGAATAACTGTAATTCCAGACTTGTGTAATGGCAAGCCTACCATAAGGGGTAAACGTCTTACCGTACATACTGTACTTGGACATTTGGCAGCCGGAGATACTGCACAGGATATCCTTGAAATGTATTCATTTTTGGAACAGGATGATATTAAAGCAGTTCGTGAATACGAATCAAGAATAAACTTTAAGAAGGCAAACTGATTCGACTCTAAATATTGTAATGCCCTTTCAAAGAATGAATAATAATGGTCTCGCTCAAAATTTCATATATAATTCTGTGCTCCTGATTTATTCTCCTTGACCACTTTCCACTTAATTCAAATTTTAAGGGCTCTGGTTTCCCAATTCCTGAAAAAGGCTCAGATTGAATCGCAATTAATAAGGATGATATTTTTTTCTGAATTTTTTTATTGCCTGTCTGTTTCCAAAAAGAAAGGTCATTCAAGGCTTCAGCAGAAAAAATAATTCTTAGTCCCATAATTCGGCAGGGTTCATTTCCTTGTAATTCCCTTCTACAACTTGTTTTTCACTCCGTTTTATCTTTGCAACAAATTCAGGATTATAAGGACTTGGGGTATTTGCGTTTATAGAATTTTCCTTTACTTTGACAAAATCAAATTTCCTAATCAGTTCCAAAAAAAACTGGATATTATCTTCCCTGACTTCAACTGTGATATCCATAACTAAAAATTTAAACTAATCAAAAATAATAACAATTTTCCTTATTTATGCCTCCCTTTCAGCACTTCCACAACTTCCTTTAGTGTAAACCCTTTTGCCTGTAACAATATCAGGTAATGAAACATTAAATCCGCCGCTTCGCCCAAAAACAAATCGCGGTTATCATCCTTCGCTTCTATCACCAATTCAACGGCTTCTTCACCTACCTTTTGCGCCACTTTGTTAATACCAAGGCCAAATAATTTAGATGTGTAAGATGCTTCAGAAGGGTTTGCTTTTCGGTTGGCAATTACCTGTTCAAGATGAAAAAGGAATTCCGCAGCATTATCTTCCGGACTTCCCAGCTTCCCAACTTCCCGACTTCCCAGCTTCCCGTCTTCCCGACTTTCCTCACCAAAACAAGTATCAGCACCGGTATGGCAGGTTGGTCCAATGGGATTGGCTTTAATTAACAGGGTATCGTTATCGCAATCCACCAATATATCTTTACATTCAAGAAAATGGCCCGATGATTCACCCTTGGTCCATAGCCTTTGTTTGCTGCGGCTGAAAAAAGTCACATGTCCGGATTGACGGGTTTGCTCAAGGGCTTCTTCATTCATAAAACCTACCATCAGCACACGAAAGTCTTTCCAATGTTGCACCACCGCCGGTACTAATCCGTCGGTATATTTTGTATAATCAACTGTCATTTTATTTGTTATTTTTTCTTGCTACCACCCTGCAAGTCCTTCCATTTTTTAATCCAATCTTCATTTTTCTTCTGCTCACGGCGTTTATTCATGCCGGGGCCTAATTGATACATGCCATAAAATACGGCAGCAATGGCGCCTATTATTCCAATTAACCAACTCATAGTCGTATGGGTATTTTTTCAGTGTGAAGGTACGATTTCAAATCGGGTATCGAAATTTCGCCAAAATGGAAAATACTAGCTGCAAGTGCTGCATCGCAACCCGTTTTCCGGAAAACATCTGTAAAATGCTGCTTTGCCCCGGCTCCACCTGATGCAATTACGGGGATATTGATTGCTTCATTAACCGCTTTCGTTACTTCAATAGCGAATCCTGATTTGGCACCATCGGTGTTCATACTTGTAAGCAGGATTTCACCTGCCCCACGCGAACACACTTCCATAGCCCAGGGAATGGTTAATCGTTCCGTAGGCTTTGTTCCACCATGGGTAACTACTTTTTGCACACCATTGCCATCTTCATCAGCAAACCATTTGGTATCTATCGCAACTACCACAAACTGATTGCCGAATTCCTTTGCGAGTTCATCAACCAATTCAGGTCTTTTTACGGCACTGGAATTAATAGAAACCTTATCGGCGCCTGCTTCCAACAAAACCGATGCATCTGCAATGGAACTGATTCCACCACCTACTGTAAATGGAATATTGATATGCATTGCAATTTCCAAAACCAGTTGGGCAAACGTTTTTCGTCCTTCGTTGGTAGCAGTAATATCTAAAAAAACCAGTTCATCTGCTCCTTCCCTTACATAACGCTGAGCCAATTCAATGGGGTCGCCTGCATCACGAATATTTTCAAAGTTGATACCTTTTACCGTGCGGCCATTTTTTATATCGAGACAAGGAATGATTCTTTTGGTTAGCATGGTTGAATATTTTAGTTGAGTTTAGAGAGGTTTAGGATAGTTCAGTATTGTTTAGTTTGGTTTAGGTTAAATTTCACGATTTTGGAATTTGGAATTTTATAATTTGGGATTTCTTCTTTAGTTTAATTTTGCAAGTTCCTTAATGTCAATTTTTCCTTCGTAAATAGCTTTGCCTATAATGGCGCCCGACATACCAATTTCCTTCATTTGCACTACATCATCCATATGGCGGATACCACCACTTGCAATAAGTTGTATTCCATTATTTTTTTCAAGGATCTTTTCATATAGCTCTGTAGAAGGTCCCAGCATCATTCCATCTTTAGCAATATCAGTGCAAAAGAATTGCTGTACACCTTTTGCCTTGTAGTCTGTAAGAAAATCAAGAATATCAATTTCAGTTTGTTCCAACCAGCCATGAATAGCGATTTTTTCTTCCTTTACATCTGCACCCAATAAAAATTTATCAGCACCAAAATGTAATAATAGCATTTCAAATAATGGCGCATCTTTTACTGCCATGCTGCCTACAGTTGCCAATGTAGCTCCACTATTAAAAACTACATCCACATCTTCCAATGATTTAATTCCGCCACCAAAATCAACCACCAACTTTGTTTTACCGGCAATACTTTCCAATACTTTCCAGTTCTTTACTGCACCCGCTTTGGCACCATCGAGATCAACAAGGTGTAAGCGTGTAATACCAGCATCTTCAAACATCAGCGCTACTTCCAACGGATTTTCGTTATACACTTTCTTTTGGTTGTAATCGCCCTTGGTGAGACGAACACATTTTCCGTCAATGATATCAATAGCGGGGATGGGAGAGAAATTCATTATTATTTAATATTTAGTATTGGCCGTTGCGAGACAAACTTTCTACACAAACTCCCACAACCTTTTCTATTTCACATTTAGGATTTAAACATTTCACTTCACACATTCAATACTCCAATTTAAGTTCAAAATGATCTGTTTCGTTCCAAAAGCCCAAAGTGGCTGCGGCCGCACTGCTGATGCGCATTTGCAGTCCATCATTTTGTTTGATAACCGGAAGTGGCCCAACGACTTTTGCGAAAATACTTTTACCAGTTATAAAGTTGGAAATTTTTACAATGGAACCTGTCATCAATTGACTTGATAGCAGGTAAAATTTACCATCCTGCCAACCGCTTTCTGTTTTAAACATGGCTGCTTTGCCCGTTTTGGAACTGATTTGACCATTAGGTTTCCATTCTGTTTCAAAAAAACCATTGCCATCGTATTCCAGTTCGTGGGAAGGCGCAATGGAAACCATTGGTAGTACTTCAACTACTTTAACAGGTAAATCAACAGTATCTTTTTGCGGCTCAGGGATTGTATTCGATGCCAGCATGGTAACCACTTTTGCTGACGGGTTCATAGCAACATAACCAACGAGTAGCTGCTGACCGGGTGTAAGTGCGTCAGAACGGAGATTATTGAGCTGTTTTATTTTTGCTACAGATTGATTGCCATACCATTTTCCAATACGATAAAGACCCTGACTTTGCCCAACTATATGAAAAACAGCCCGGCAACTATCGCAATTATTATCACGCAAAATACCAGACAAAGGGATGAGTATTTCCCGATTTCCCAATAAAGTATCGCCCGCCAATTCAGGATTAGCTGTACGTAACTGCGCAGATGACACACTCCATAAGGCAGCAATATTATCCCATGTTTGCAACCCCTGAATTTGCACCGGCACGAAAGAAGAATCTTGCTTAATGCTGCCCCTTAAATCCTGCGCCCACAATCCCCCTTCTGGCATACAGGCAAAAAATAATATAAAAAAATATAGTAGAAATTTCATCCTTTTATCGCCTCCTTATTCCATTTAACTTCCCTTCCCATTTGCTTATGCGGGCTGCAAAAGTGGGCGCTAATCCTATTCAAAAGCGTTAACACAATGCATTTTTTTTAAGCATCAAAAAAACTACTGATTACCAATTGTTCCAGCCGTTTTACTTCATTTTTATTCTCCATTCTTTTGGATAATAATTGTTAAAACGGTTACCCAGGTTCTTCAACCAACCGATTGGAAGATGATCATACATAACCAATAATTGCCCCCTGGGGGTGCCATCAGGTAATTCAAAAGATTCCTTTCGCAAATAGGATAACGCATTGCTGCTTTCCAGTTTTATTTGAGGAAACTGATTAATATTTATGAGATCGCTAAGCGCAAAATCATGCTCCGGTAGATAACGGGTATGAATTTCTTCAGCTACCCTTACCCCCGCCTTTCGAATATGCAATTGCTTTTGTAACGCGGTAAACATGCTAAAAATTGCATCCGGCATAAGGTAACAAGTGTTTTCATGCTTATACCATTGTAAGCCATCAGGTTGCAAAAGCCATCCTGCCACTTCACCTGGAACGATGTTTGATTTGGATGTCCTTAGTATTTTTGTAAAAACTGAATCGGAAAAATTTTCACCCGGCTTTTGCAATAAGGCCATAAAAAAACCCTCCCCACGTACTTTATCAGGAAAAAAACGATAGCAAGGAACATTATGCAAAGGCGAATGGGTTGCCACTACCCCATTTTGGCCATCGAGCCACGGAAGTGAAATGCCCTTCATACCATATTCGGTTGACAGGTAATCGAGCATGGCTTCATCTTCAGCAGGAGAATAACTACATGTGGCATAAATCAAATATCCGCCTGGCAACAAACAGGGTAATGCATCGGTAAGAATCCTTTGCTGACGAAGGCTGCAATGTTCCACAGCTTGTTCGCTCCAATGCGCTACCGCATCTGCATCGCGGCGAAAAAGCCCGCTGCCACTGCATGGCGCATCCACCAGCATAATATCAAATATGGGTTCCAGTTTTCCAAAATCTGATGGATCGTTTTGTGTTACTATACAATTCGCACTACCCCATTTTATGATATTTTCCAGTAAAATGGTGGTACGGTTATGAATTACTTCGTTGCTCACAAGTACGGAGTTCTTCGGCAAAAGGCTTAAAAGATGGGTACTTTTTCCACCGGGAGCGGCACACAAATCCAATGCTGTATATGGCCTGTCATGTTGGGCAGTAATATAATTCATTGCCTGTTCTACAAACATACTGCTCGCTTCCTGAACATAATATGCGCCGGCGTGCAACAATGGATCAAGTGTAAATATGGGGCGTTCATGCAGGTAAAAGCCATATTCGCTCCACGGAACCTTTGTATCTATATTCGGAATATTCGTCGCTAGCTCCCATTTTCGCGGATGCATCCGAAGCGAAACAGGTGGTGAAGCCTCGCTATGAACTTTGCAAAAGGCAGCTTCGTCAAACCCCGGTACGTTATGCAAGGAAGATAGTAGCGCAGCGGGAATCATTTTTGGATTGAATATTTTAGATGTAATATTTAATATTTTGGGGTTCTGGATTGGAAATTAGAAATTCAAGATTTGAGATTCGAAACATTAAAAAATCGTACACCACTTCGTATTTCGTATTTCAACCTTCGTACTTAAAGCCCCTTAATCTCCCCTACCAAATCCTGCAATACTTTCTTTGCATCGCCAAATAGCATGGATGTTTTCCGTTGGAAAAATAACTGGTTTTCAATACCCGCATAACCGGGCTTCATGCTACGCTTATTTACAATTACAATTTTGGCTTTTTCCACTTCAAGAATGGGCATTCCGTAAATAGGACTCGCAGGATCGGTTTTGGCAGCGGGGTTTACCACATCGTTGGCACCAAGCACCAATACAGCGTCTGTTTGGGAAAATAACTCGTTGGCATCTTCCATTTCCATCAATTTTTCATAAGGCACATCGCTTTCTGCCAAAAGAACATTCATGTGCCCCGGCATACGACCTGCTACCGGGTGAATAGCATAACGAACTTCCACCCCACGTTCTTCGAGCAATTTCTCCATTTCGTGGCAGGCATGTTGCGCTTGTGCAACGGCAAGACCATAACCCGGCACAATAAGAACGCGATTGGCATACGCGAGCGCTACGGCAGCATCGCTCAATTTTATTTCTTTATAG
The DNA here is from genome assembly GCA_041740575.1 of Chitinophagaceae bacterium. Classification (GTDB taxonomy): domain Bacteria; phylum Bacteroidota; class Bacteroidia; order Chitinophagales; family Chitinophagaceae; genus Phnomibacter. The sequence continues at coordinate 112,943 of JBGSLS010000048.1, forward strand.
GCACCGGTAATTGCTTTACCTGCCGCTGCATTTTTGGCCCCAAATGAGCCAATCAGCACATTGGTAAGGCTACGGTTCATTGCCTTACACATAAGCAGGGTAAGTAAAGTACCTGCTGCTCCCACCAAAATGCCACCGGTAAGCATGGCTTTGTTGTCGTATAAAAAACCACCGCAGGCGGCAGCTACGCCGGTAAATGAATTAAGCAGCGATATAACCACGGGCATATCTGCACCGCCAATAGGCATTACAAACAGCACACCGTATAGTAAGGATGCAGCAAAAATGATATAAAATATCATCATTTGTTGCGAACCCATTCCACCTGAAACTTCATAGATAAGATAGCCTGCCAGCAAAAGCACCATAAAGAAAACTACGAGATTAAGAATAGTTTGGCCCTTGAAGGCGATATCGCCCATACGACCATTGAGTTTGGCCCAGGCAATCATACTACCGGCAAAGGAAATACTGCCAATAATTAATCCCAATAAAATCACCAAAAGGGTTCCGCCATCCAAAGCTGTAGCCGTTTCCATTACGGATAATTCGCTATGCCCCTGCCCTGCATAATGATTAAACTCGGAAATACTTATCAGTGCCGCACAAGCACCCCCCATGCCATTAAAAAGGCTCACCATTTCAGGCATGGCTGTCATTTTTACTTTCTTGGCACTTAGCCATCCTACAATGGAGCCAACAGCAATGGCGGCAAAAATCCAGCCATAATTGTGCAAACGGCCTGCTTCATCATCGCTATATAAAAATATGGTACCTGCTATGGCAAGTGCCATTCCTGCGCCTGCCAGACGGTTTCCACGTCTTGCGGTTTCAGGGTGAGAAAGCATTTTTAAACCAATAATGTAGGAAATAGATGCAAGAAGGTAGATTACAGTTAGTATTGATAAGTTCATATCCTGAAATGTAGTGATTTTGGAGCGCTAAATATCGGAGGTTTCAGCCAATTGAAGGATGATTTTCAACAGATGCAGCCTTTAAATGTTGATTAACGTCTTTATTGAATAATATTTTTGTTAATTATCCGCATGTATTTATTAAAAAGGCCAATACATTCGTTTAAAGTTGTCGTATATTAATTGGTAATGGTTAAAAAAGATGAGCAAATAGAAGTAAACGATCGGGCTATTTACTAACCATGTTACTCTTTGTTTTTCCTGTTCTAACTCTCGGCATTCAGTATAAATTAACTTTTATGGCAGAATTTTCCATACAAACCGGCGGACAGATATCAAAATTCCAGGTAACCATTCAGTTTACCATGGATGATGAATTTATGACGCTTGTTCCTCCCCACCGCACTTATATTAACTACCTTATCAACAAAGGCATTATTGACATTTATACTGTAAGCCTTGAAGCGCAAAAAAGTTGGCTTGTAATAAATGCCGCCCATAAAATGGAAGTCGAAAACTATTTGCGTAAATCGCCCTTACACCGTTACTGGCAATATGAAATTGATGAATTGTATGTATTTGACGGGCAAAATTATCGGTTGCCCGCATTGCAAATGAATTAGTTTAATTTGTGTAGCCCTTTGGGTGCAGATTATGCAGGAAAAAATGTAATTGAAATGAATTTCCGCGAAGCACAAATTAATGACATTCCCCAAATTCAAATCGTAAGAAATGCGGTAAAAGAGAATACTTTGTCGAACCCCAACCTGGTAACTGACGAAGATTGTGCAACTTATATTACAACTAGGGGAAAGGGCTGGGTTTGTGAAATAGATCATTCAATTGCCGGCTTCTCCATTGTGGATTTACAGGATAATAATATCTGGGCCTTGTTTATACACCCTTCCTTTGAAAAACAAGGTATTGGCAGGCAACTGCATGATAAAATGCTTGACTGGTATTTTAAACAAACCAAAAGGAGTGTATGGCTAGGTACATCGCCGCAAACAAGGGCGGAAACTTTTTACCGAAAAGCCGGCTGGATTGAAATTGGAAAACATGGATTGGATGAGATTAAGTTTGAAATGACCTATGCAGGTTGGATGAAAATGAAAAGAAAAAGAGAACCTGTTGCCATACCTAAGGAAGGTGAAAACCCGGAAGAAATTCTTGCACAAATAGACACGATGAAGCAAGAAGATGTAGCATGGAAAAAAGGTCGCGCCTGGAGCCTTGTTTATTATGTAGATGATGAACATGATAAATTACTACAAGCTGCGAGCAGTAAGCTTTTCAGCGCTAACTACCTTAACCCGTTAGCCTTTAAAAGCCTGCAAAAAATGGAACAGGAAGTAGTGCATATGACTGCTGAAATGCTGCATGGTAATACCGACAATGTTGGCGTTATGACAAGTGGCGGTACAGAAAGCATTATGCTTGCACTTTTTAGTTATCGCCAGCGGGCAAAAAAAATGAAACCGAAAATTACCCAACCGGAAGTGATTGCACCGGTTACGATTCATCCCGCGTTCGATAAAGCCGCTGTTTATTTGGGCCTGCAAATACGTAAGGCTCCTGTGGATGGAAACCGATGTGCCATACCGGCCGCCATGGAAAAACTCATTAATGAAAACACCATTTTAATTGCAGCATCCGCACCTAGTTATCCAAATGGGGTAATAGATCCCATAGGTGAAATAGCTGCCATTGCACACCATCATAAATTACCTTTTCATGTAGATGCATGCGTGGGTGGTTTTATGTTGCCCTGGGTAGAAAAATTAGGCTTTCCTATTCCGCCATGGGACTTTAGGATTACTGGCGTTACATCTATTTCGGCCGATGTGCACAAATTTGGATATGGGGCAAAAGGCGCATCCGTACTCGTCTATAAAAACATGGATTACCTGAGACATCAGTTTGTGGTTACCACCGATTTTCCGGGTGGCATTTACATTTCACCCACCCTGTTGGGTACCCGTTCCGGCGGACCCATTGCCGCTGCATGGGCGGGGATGAAGCACCTGGGTGAAAATGGCTATTTACTACAGGCGAAAAAGTTGATGGAGGGTACGAAGAAGTTAAAAAAAGGTTTGGAAGCGTTACCAAATATTCGAATTATTGGTCAGCCATGCATGAACCTTATTTCTTATACAACACATGGAAATAAGGCTGATATTTTTGTAATCGCCGATCAATTGGAAGATAAAGGATGGATGGCTGAACGACAACAGTTTCCCGACTGTATTCACCTCACCGTTTTACCGACCAACGTGGATGTAATTGACGCATACCTTGACGATCTGAAAGATGCGCTGAAGTATGCAGGTGCACATCCCGAAGCAACCGCAAAAGGTAATGCTGCCATTTATGGAATGATGGCACGCATTCCATTCAGGGGAATGGTAGAAAAATCGGTTAAAAAGATTATGGAAGACATGTATGAAAATGTGCAAACCAAACCGATGGTAACCGGGGAAAACGAAGATTCGGCGATCGCAAAAAATCCGGCATGGATGGGGCTTGCCAATCGTTGGCTTGCAGCTATTACAAGGTGGAAAAGCAGAAGAGGAAAATAACAAAAAAAATTAGGTAGATGTCAGAAAAAAGGTTTTCTGATTTGACGAATCCTTAACCTATTATTGCACCACTAACCACCACTTTCGAACTATGCAATGGATTATCCTCATCATAGCCGGACTCTTTGAAACCGCTTTCGCATTTTGCCTCGGAATGACAAACCGGACATCAGGAGCAGAATCCCGCTATTGGTTTATCGGTTTTTTGGTCTGCCTTGCGGCAAGTATGGTGCTGCTGGTAAAAGCTATGCAAACACTGCCGATTGGCACTGCTTATGCAGTATGGACTGGTCTCGGGGCTGTTGGAACAGTTATTATCGGTATTCTTTTTTTCAAAGAGCCTTCCGACTTTTGGCGACTTTTCTTTCTTTGCACGCTTATTTTCTCCATAATTGGCTTAAAGTTTGTAACCCATACAGGATAAACGGCATTAATACTTTATAAAGGTGTGAAGACCCGAAGGAAGTTCAATCTAAATTGCATTTTAAAAAAAACGTATCGAAAAAAGCAAATAGATGAATATTCCTTCCTGGTATGATTTACTGCGTCAAAAATTTTTTCTCCAAATTTTCACTATCTATACAAGGTACCTGGTAGGTGGCGCATTTTTTATTGCTGCTATTGGAATGGGAAAATTAGATGGCAGTTCCAACCTGATGAATTCAATGGATAAACCTATTCAGGACCTTTTACCTATTCAACAATTTTTCCGCGTAATGACCGACTCAGGTTTGTACTGGCAATTTATTGGTTGGTCACAAATTGTAACAGGCATTTTATTAATGACACAGCGATTTGCAAAGCTCGGTGCACTTATTTTTTTCGGACTTATTCTAAACATTTTCATTATTACAATATCGTATGATTTTCGGGGAACCCCAATCATTACAGGGCTAATGCTAATAGCAGCCATATACTTGTTGCTTTGGGATATCCGAACCTTTTTACCCCTACTAACTTATAAAGACATAAAGCCTGCAACTCCTTTATATATTATTGAAAATCGATTCTGGGCAATACTCGGTATCATAATGGTTATTAGTATTGTGGTGGCTTTTGTTTTCAAATTGCATATCCTTTTCCAATTGGGCTTTCCCTTTATAATAGGACTTACCGGGTTTATTTTTTTCCTGATCAAGAGAAAAAATTTTTAAACGAATTAAAAAATAAAATATCCGCTGCAGGAAAATGGCAGCGGATATTTTATGCTAACAACCTATTTTATTCTTATCAATTTTACACATTCATATAATTTTAAATTTAAAATAGGGGTTTAATTACCTTCCATCTTTACCCTATTCTGCTCATCACTTGAACTACCTGCCTTACGGCGTTGTTGCGGTCCTTGAATAGGCTTACCAAAGCGATAGGTAAAACTTACAAAAACAGTACGATTATCCCATTGATTTTTGATTTTTACATCAACAGTTCCATACTTACTGCTACCCCTAAACTGCTGCAAATCAAACGGATCGCGCAGGTTAAGCTTTAAAGAACCTTTACCCTTCATAATTTGCTTGGAAGCTGCTAAACTTATTTGGCCCATAGACTCCGAAGTAAATACGCCTTCCTGTGTCTTGCTGCGGAAAAAACCGCTTACTTCAGCACCCCAACCCTTATTAAACTTTAGCATATTCTGCACATTACCCATAAAACCCGGTGCATCTAATTTAATTTCAGTTCCGTTTACCGGGCCTTCAAACGAATTATAGAATCCATTCATATAAATGTTGGTGGTCCACCATTTGGTAACAGGGAAGCCTGCACTAACACTTAAGCCAATTTGCTGTTGCTTGGCAATGTTATCCATCTGAACATAAGTTGTGTTGCTTGCATCATCCTGTTCCAATACCTGCAAAATAATATCGGTGGTATTTGTATAATTAAGCGTAGTTGTGAGGAAGCCTTTAAACGTATGCATCAAATCAATATTATGGCTAAACTGCGGTTTAAGATAAGGATTACCTACCTGGTATGTGTACTTATCGAGGAAGAAATAAAATGGATTCATATCCTGGTAACTCGGGCGCTGAATACGACGACCATAACTTAAAGAAAATTGGTTTTTATCACTTGATTTATAGCCAATATAAGCTGTAGGAAACAATTGTGTATAGTTACGATCAAACTTTTCCCCCGATGTAACCTGTTCACCTTCACCAATCGTATTTTCAAGCCGCAAACCCAATTGACCACTCCACTTTTTTGTAAACTGCTTGCTGGTATTTACATAGGCAGCATTAATGTTTTCAGTGTACTTAAATTGATTGCTTCTATCCGTATCCAATACCCATTCACCATTATAAAAATTTTGATAAACTGCATTGTTGTCGGTTACAACATAGCTACTTTTTACCCCTGCTTCCAATTTCATTTTATTCTTTAGCGGATGAACATAGTCAATTTTCAGGCTGCCAATTTTTATATCACTTGGCTGACTGCTGCTCATTAATTCTTCTTCCGAACTAGGCTGCCCGTTTTTATCATAAAAGTAGCTATTCAATAACTGATCCTGCTTGCTTTGGTAACCTATAAAGTCTGCATCGGCTGAAATTTCACGTCCTGTGCTATCAAACTGGTGGCGGAAATTAAAGTTGACGCCTGCATTTTTCCAAAGCGTCTCCATGCTACTTTTTGCATTCATCTGGGTATTCAGGTCCCCATTTGGATCTTGTATATAAGTTGTACTTTCCGAATTCCGTTCTCCAGGGTTGTACAATCCGGTGAAAACAACGCCATAGGTGGTTTTCTTACTGGCATAAAAATCCATACCAAGTTTCAGTGTTTGCGGCTGTCCCTTATTTTCCCCATCCATTGTCTGATCGAAAATACTAACGGTATGGCCGGCTGCATCTATAAACTTGCGTTGAAGCGTCATATCCTGAAAACCCGCATTATAATTATAGCTATAGTTGGCAAAATAGTTAAATTTATCCTTGCGATAATTTAGGCTAAGGCTATTGTTACTGCGAAATAAATTGCCCATTCCTGCGCCTGCTGTAAGGCTACCATTAAAACCGCGTGCTTTATTTCTTTTGGTTTTAATATTAATAACGCCGGCATTACCTGCTGCATCAAATTTTGCAGGTGGGTTGGTCATAATTTCTAATTGATCGAGCTGCGAACTTGGTATGCTCCGCAAAAGGTTAGTTATTTCTGAACTACTCAGGTAGGTGGGTTTACCGTCTACCATAATCATTACCCCACTTTTTCCTTTCAGGCTGATATTACCATCTTTATCCACCATAACACCCGGTGTGCGCTCTAACACCTCGAGTGTAGTAAGTCCCACATTGGCCGGCGATGCATCCACATTCACCACCATGCGGTCAATTTTTTGCTCAATCAGCGGCTTTTTGCCCATTACCACCACTTCATTCAGCTTGGTCACATTTTGTTGCATTTGTAATGCCGGTAGATCTTTTATTGCCTCGCCTTCTTTTACAGTAATAGAACCCGACCATAAGGGTTGGTAACCTACCGCTGAAACGCTAACCAGGTAGATACCCGCTTTCGGTAACGTAAAGCTAAAATTTCCTTCCTTATCGGCGGTGGCCGTTTTAAGGTTAGCACTATCTGCCTTGTGTAAGGTAACGGTGGCAGCTTCAACAGGCTTGTCATTTCCGGCTACCTTACCTTTCAATGTAAATGAGCCATTTTGCGCTTGTAAAAATAGGCCTGAAAAAAGACCAAACGCCATCAAGTAGATTGTTTTCATGCGTGTGTTTTTTGTGTGCGATTGAATTAGATTCGGTTAAAGAACAAAATTAGTACCTTGCTATACAAGGTACAAAGCATACCACATAAGCGGTCATTTTTCAGCTATGAATGGTTACTTATGCGCATTAGGACGCATCAACCCTAAAATGGGTTACAAAAAAATAAATGGAAACGGATGAACGGCCCTAATTAAGGTTGAATAACCTTTACAGGCCTGGCTTTCCTGCGATAAACCATAATAAAAATACCCAAAGCAATTAATGCCAATGATATCAATTCGGCCTGGGTAGGATTCCAAAATCCGAGTTTGTAAGTGGTATTTACACGAATTTTTTCAATGCAAAAACGCTCGAAGCCATTGAAAACCAGGTATAAACCAAATAGCATGCCGGGCGCCGTAATCTTTTTTCGGAATGCCCATAAAATGCCAAAAAGTGCTAATCCCATCAGGGTTTCATAAAAAGGCGTAGGAAAAACAGGGTTGGGTAAATAATTGCACCATTGACCTTCACAACCTGGCAAGGGAACTCCATCGCTCAATACATTATGAGGATAAGTATATGCAACCGCCCAATCGGGCAACCATGATGGTGCTTTAAAAGATGTATGCATTACATCATCTACTGATGCAATTTCTTTTACACCTGAAAATGTCTGTTTATAATAGGCAAGGTTTTCGGTTACAGATGTACGATAAGCATCACCTTCCGCTAAAATTGCTTTGCCCTCGGGTGTAGCCACATAAGCACTGTTCAAAATTCCCCAGTCACCATCACCCGCTACCTGGCAGCCAATTCTACCAACGGCATAAGCCAACATAAGGGCGGGACCAAAAGAATCCGTTAGATGCCATAAATGAATTTTATGCTTACGTGCATAATATATAATGGCTGCACCTGCACAAATAAGTCCGCCATAAAAGGTAAGACCGCTGAAAGATATTAATGAGCCGATTGGGTCGGCCATCAATTCGTCCCAGTTTTCGAGGTTGTGAAAAATTTTGGCACCACCAAAACCAAATAGCGCAGCCATTATAATAATATCACCTACCCTTTCGTGAGGCCAAATGCGAATAGAGCGTACTTCGGGTTTGGCAAGTTTAGTTTTATTACCCTGGTACCACCTAAGACCCGCCAAAGCTAAACCGGCTAATACACCTACTGCAAGATTACCTTCGCTTGATAAAATATATTGTTGCGGATCGCTCAACGCCGATTCGCGGTTTAGAATAAAACCAATGAATTTCCACCCAAAAATGAAGCCGAAAAAGCCATTCCACATTACATCGCCCCAATCGGCGCCTTTGCCCACGGTAATCTTTGCTTCACTATAACGCAACCAACCTGCAGCTTCCCTTCGCTTAAGTTCTGATATAAGTACAATAGCCCCCGCCACAAAGGCAAATGCTACCATTAAACCAAAACTGTTGATCAGCTTTAGCCCCTGCCATTCTACACCAAAAACCTGCTTAAAGAAAAAGTATAAGTTAGGATACATGCACGTAATGATTGAAATCGAAAAAAATAAGTGCGCAATGGTACCAAAAAACCAGCATCCAAAAATGCTAAATAGGATAAAACCGGTATATGGAGCTTTTTAAGCCTCCACATACCGGTTTATTTATCTAAAAATAAAAAATAATCGCTTAGTTGCAGTATTGATCAAAAGCAGCAATCAGGTTGCTGGCAATCATTTGCGGCGGACGACCTTCAATTTGATGGCGTTCGATCATATGAACGAGATTACCATCTTTAAACAGCGCGATGGCAGGAGAAGATGGCGGGTAAGGAAGCATGTATTCACGTACACGATTAACCGCAGCCATATCAAAACCTGCAAAAGTGGTAGTAAGATGGTCGGGCTTAACAGGTGCATTATGCACGGCCATGAGTACACCCGGGCGAGCCGATCCGGCACTACAGCCGCAAACACTATTTATCATTACAAGTGTAGTACCCGTTTCTTTCATTTGGGAATCTACATTCTCAGGCGTAAGTAATTCTTCAAAACCATTTTCGGTAAGTTCTGCCTTCATAGGCTCTACAATTTCTGCTGGATACATACTTTTTTCTTTTTATAAGTTGCAAAGTTGATGTTTATTGACATCTAAACCAACCTTGTTTCGCCAATGTTTTAATTGTTTCGTTTTTCGAAATGGGCAAAAGTGCCATTATGGCTATAATTTATTTTTAAGCTGCCATTATGGCATTTTATTCGTGTAAATATTTCACTGCCTTTTACAAATTGTCAAGAATATTGGAGTGGAATGAAATTAGATAAAAGAATACCTGTAAACCAAATGGTAAAACAATTTAAAATCTAATAACTATGACAATGGTAAAATTAAACAACCGCCCCGCTTTGAAAACCTGGAATGGCCTTGTAAATGAACTTTTCAATGATTTGGAACAAAACCTTGCCCCGGTAGTTCATCAGGCAAATAACCGCGCTTTCCCGGCAGTTAACATCATTGAAACGCCCGATGGCTTTCATGCAGAATTACTTGCAGCAGGACGTAAGAAAGAAAACTTCAGCATTAAGGTTGAAAATAACCAATTGATAGTGAGCTATCAGGAAGAAAAAACTGAACGCCCCGCCGATTGGAAACAAATTCGTAATGAATTTAATCTTGGCAACTTCAGCCGCAGTTTTACTTTCGATGAAACAATAGAAACCACCAATATTCAGGCAAAATATGAAGATGGCTTGCTGAAAGTTTTCATCCCCAAAAAACCTGAAGTAAAACCTGCTACGGTTACTATTAACGTGCAATAAAGTTAAATCTAAGGGTAAATCAAATATAGAAAGCCTGCATCAATTGGGTGCGGGCTTTTTTTGTTCCTACATTTGCAGCATTCCAACCTCCATGAAAAGAATCTTTTCGCTTACAATAATGTTGTTGGCTGGCAGTTTTCTGCACGCCCAAACGGACAGCATTAAAAATATTGTAGTTGCTGATACACTTAAGATGGACTCAATACCAATAGGCTATCTTGATACCGCTTTGCGTATAACTAACCTTAATCCTTATTTCACACTGCACGTTGATTCCATTCTCAATTACGAATTCAACATTAACCGCGATAACAAAGAGTTCTTCTGGTTTTTGCTAAATAGCCCGGTGGGTGTGCGTATTGGGAAAAATGATGGCAACCTTTATGTGAAAGCCGAAAAAGCATTGTTTAAAACCGGCAGATTGAAATATGATATCCCCTATCGGGTGCAATTAGGCGTTCAAAATTTGCATAACCCTACGGAAAGAATTGATACTGCTTTTACCATCTTGTTTTATAGTACCGAAGTAATTGTTTCTAAATTAAAACCATCTACATCCTCCACATTGACCGTTGAAGAGGGCGATTCTATTCAATTCAGGATTCAGTGCGAAGAAGGTAGTTTCCCTATTGAACAAATTTCTATTAACAGCAGTATGCCGCTTGCCAACTTCATTGCACCTAAAACCTGTAACGACGAATTCAAATGGGTGGTGCCATTTGGTATTTTTAAAGAAAATGATACCGCCAGGCAGAAAATCGTAATAATTGATTTTATAGGTGCGGATAAATTTTACAATAAAGATACATCTTCTATCAGGGTAATTTTAAAGCCAGGGATTAATTACCCCATGCGCAACCAGGTGCACCAAAGGGTTTATGATGAAATGTTTTATTATATTCAAAACATGAAACTAACTTTTTATGTAGTCAGTTCTTCCGTAAAAAAAACCAAGAATACACGAACCTATTTTGATATTGGCAGTTCCTCTACCGCATTAGCCGGTACCATTATTTCAACCACTGCAACAAAGGGTTCAAGTGCCGAAAATATTGGCAAAATAATGCCAAGTGTGGGCCTTACTCTTATACCGGTAAAGGAAGGTGTTGCACCCAATAAAGTTCAGGAACAAAATACAGCGACGCAGGTACGGGCAGAAGTAAGAAGACTTGAATATGTACTCAGCGAAAATCGCCTTAGTGGTGAACGGGATATAGAAGTCCTTATAAAAACGAAAAGACTGCAGGATGAAATCAGGAAGTCAAAACTCCAGTTTGTAGATCTTCCGATGGTGGAATTTGATGAAAAATTTTCCGAAGCAGATGCTGATAAATACTTCCAGGATCCTAAAGTGAATAAAAAATATAAATTGAAGGTGCAATAAGCCACTTTTTTTCGGGCCATTTTTAAGGTACAAATGATCAGATAAATAAAGCTTTTAAAAAAATATTTCATTATTGGGTTACCTTCTTACCCTTAGTGTAATTAATACGCGTATATTTTACAAATTAATTGTATTTATTTTCATCTATTCTTTTTTGAAAAAAATACTTATTAGTACACCAAAACAAATTACAAATGTCAAAAAAAGTAACCTTTTCACTTGCACCCGAAATCGTAGCTGATGCTACTGAAGGTATCGTTCTCGGAGATTTCAACAACTGGCTGCATGAGACGGGTGTTAAATTGAAAAAGCAAAAAGATGGTTCGCTAAAAGCAAGCCTTGAACTTGAACCCGGTATTTATCAGTATCGTTACTTCCTTAACGATGGTCGTTGGGTTAACGATGGCAATGCAACAGGTTATTCTTTCAATAACGAATTTTGCGTTGACAATTGCGTAATTGCAATTGAAGATGAAGTAAAAGAAACTGTTGCCACAGCAGCAGCAATTGCTGCTACTGTTGAAGTAAAGTCTAAAAAGGCTGTCGCTAAAAAAGTGGAAGCTAAAGTTGAAGAAAAGCCAAAGGCTGCAGTAAAAAAGCCCGTTGCCACTAAGGCAAAGCCTGCTGTTAAAGCGATTGCTCCCAAAGCTACAGCTGTTAAAGCCGTTGCTCCCAAAGCTGCGGCTGCTAAAGCACCTGCCAAAAAAGTGGTTGCAGCAGCACCTAAAAAAGCCGTAGAGCCTGTTGCTAAAAAAGCAACCAAGAAAACTAAATAAGCACACACCCAACCAAACATAAAAATGCCCTGCCTGAATAATCCGGTGGGGCATTTTACTTTAATACACCCCCATTTTTCATAAAGTATAATGGGGCATCATCATCAGCTATTGTTGCCATTGAACCGCCTGCTTTTTTTATATAAAAAAGTAGGTAGTAGTTTTATTGGGTAACAAATACTGATGGTTGAATTGCCAAACATTTTTCTAATGAAACTTAATGCTTAACAATTCCTTCATGATTTAACAGTACACAAAACAAAGAAGGAAAAATTAATAAGTTACTTTTGTTTCTTTCAGCACCAATCAGTGCCCACCCATTCATTATGTTTTTAGAAACCTTTACTGTAGCAGGACTTGCAACCTTTGAGATTTATGCAGCTATCCCTGCAGGATTTGCTTTTGGCCTTTCGCCGTGGACTATTTTTTTTGCAAGTGTTGTAGGCGGATTAGTGGGTGTTTTTGTCGCTGCTTTTTTAGGTGATAAAATACGCGCCTTGTTTAACAAGAAAAAGCCTACCAAAGAAGATGCAGAAAAAAAACATCCCGTAATCCTTGGCCTTTGGAATAAATATGGCATTATTGGCCTCGGTTTTCTTGGAACCATTTCAGTTGGCGCCCCCATAAGTTTAGCTTTAGGTATTGGTCTTAATGCCAATATTAAAAAATTGGTTACCTGGTGTTGCATTGGTGTTATTACCCGCTGTATTGTTTTTACCTGGATTGGGTGGTATGGATTGCAATTAATGTAATACTCATAAATACCGCTCATACCAATCAAACTTTTCTTTTACAATATTCGTCTTTTCATTTTTCAAAAAATTCAAAAATGAATTGGCAACAGGCGAATGATTTTTCCCTTTTAACCAAATTAAATTCCATACAGATTTAATGGGAAACCCTTTAACAGGAATTATTTGTAATTCTCCATTTTGCAATTCATTCTTAATACCAATTAATGGCATAATAGAACAACCTAACCCCGCAATTACAGCTTGTTTCACCGCTTCATTAGAAGTAAGTTCCATTTTTTTTCTTACCGGTAAAGTATTCATTTGAATAAATTTCTCCATTGTTTGTCGGGTTCCTGAACCTGGCTCCCGATAGATTAAGGGCAATGTTTCAAAAATATTTTTTTCATACATTTTGCTTTTAAATTTTTGTTTGGTATTGCTTACCACATAAAGTTTGTTTTGCAACAATTCAATATTTTCAAGTTGAAAATTATCCGGCAAAACAGATACTAATGAAAAATCAACTTCATTATTTTCCAAACTCTCTATAACCTTATTCTTATTAGTTACATCCATCAATAATTCAATGCCTGTATGTTGTTGTAAAAAATCCTATAAAAAATAGGGCATCACATATTTACCGGTTGATACTACTGAAATTTTTAATCGACCGGTAAGTTGACCTTTATGTGCAAGGGTTTTATTATTTATTTCATACACCTGGTTTAAAATATTCTCCGCTGCAACCGCAATTTCTCTTCCAAAATCTGTTATATAAATTTTTCTGCCAATGATTTCAGTCAATGGAATATCAAACTGATCCTGAAAATTCTTCAACTGAATAGATACTGCGGGTTGAGTTAAATGCAATTCTTCAGCAGCCTTCGTTATACTTTTTGTTTCGGTAATCCTTAGAAATATCCTTAGTTGATTTATGGTATAGTTCATAAGTTTTTTTTATAATTCTCATTACGAAGATAAACGATATTATATATATTGTGATACCCAATTTTGCAGCATCAAAAGAATAAAAAACTAATAATCGGGTCAGAGATCATTATTTAACTTTCTGATCATTAGGTACCGGCATAATGCATAGATTTTGGTGTTAGTCACTTATTGAGCGCCCCCATTCCCCTAATCTTTACCACATAATTTCCCATTAAACTTCCCATTTCTCCCGAAAAACAGTCTATTTTGCTAAATTATGACTGATCGAAAAGTGTGGCTGCGGGTTGATAGCCTGCTGAAAATTGAAAACGAAATAAATGCGGTTAACAGGGTAAGTTTTTCCATGAGTAATGGAGATAGGCTTGCAATAATGGGCGAAACGGGTTCGGGAAAAACATCGATTCTGAAGATGATTGCAGGATTGATGCAACCCGATGGTGGTGAAATATTTTTTGAAGAAAAAAAAGTATCAGGACCATTGGAAAGACTCATTCCGGGGCAACCGGGTATTGCATTTTTATCGCAGCATTTTGAACTTCGACCCAATTTTTTTGTACATGAAATATTGGAATATGCAAATGAACTGGATGCAAAATCATCTTTGCATATTTATCTTATTTGCCAGGTAGATCACCTGATGAATAGAAAAACGCATCAGCTCTCGGGCGGTGAAAGGCAACGTATTGCCCTGGCAAGGTTGCTTACCACAAAGCCCCGCTTATTACTACTCGATGAACCTTTTGCCCACCTGGATTTTGCCCATAAGCAAACCATTAAATCCGTAATTGAAACTGCATCTAAAGAGTTGGGGTTTTCCTGTTTATTGGTTTCACACGACCCGTCTGATATTCTAAGCTGGGCCGAAAAGGTAATAATGCTTCAGGATGGTAACATACTTCAACAAGGCGACCCCGTAACCATTTACCGCAAACCCGCTAACCATTATGCAGCATTACTTATGGGTGAAGCAAACTTTTTACCGGCCATTATAGCTAATGCCATTTGCGGGGCTATGTTGGAAGGCGGAAAAAATATTTCTTATATCCTTCGTCCAAAAGATGTGCGATGGAGCAAAGACCCCACAGTTGGCATAGCAGCAACCATAGAGAACATTACTTTTAATGGCAGTTTCTACACTATTACAACCCATTGCAAGGACGTTCAAATTGTTTTATATAATATTAACAAACCCTTTGAAGCAGGTGAAACCATCTATTGCCATACAGATTCAGGGAATCTGCATCCAATTTTCAATAAGAATTAAAATTGGAATGGCGCAGGCACTATTTAATTTTCTATTTTTACCCTATTAACAAAAAACTATTGTATGCAAATAGCACAGTTATCTTTTTTTCGCTTTTATTTTATGGCAGTGCTAATAACTATCCTTGTGGGGTGTGATAAAGGTAGTGATACGCCGGCTGCAAAAACAGAAGCTCAATTAATAGGTTCAGGAAAAGCATGGAAATTCAGCAAAGCTACTTCAGGTGGCGTTGATGTTTCGGCACTTGTAGATGCCTGCTTGAAAGATAACCTGATTACAATGAATGATGCTTCGCCTACCAAAACCGGTAATTTGAATGAAGGTGCTTTGAAGTGTAATGCCAGCGATCCTCAACAAGTGGATTTTACATGGACCTTTGACGGCACCACAAAGCTTCTTACAATTTCACCCACATTGCAGCTACCCATAGCCAAGTTGAGCAATATCAGGGGTTTCAATTTTTTTTGGTGGCGGTTTGTGTACTACAAATTTGATTTGCTTAAAGGGTTTTGATTTTTGGTGTTTTAGGGCATTTTGGATTTGCCTTAGGTCGTCGGTTGGTTCGGAGCATCGCTTAATTTGTATCATTTTGTCGTAACTGTTTTGGGCTGTTGTCAGTACTGATTTTTGTGTGGATGCTTTTCTTTTTATTTCTTTCCAATCATCATTGATGCCCGATTTTTTTAATTGATATCGGATTGTGTTTACCAACCAATAGGCTAGTAATCCTAAATGCAGATGCGCCATGGTTGATGTATCATTTTTATGATAAATAGGACGTAGGTCTAAATCTGTTTTTAAAATTCTAAAGGTGGATTCTATCTCCCGGATGGTATTATAAATCATCCATTCCAAGGCTTCATCTGTATCTTCTAAATTTGTTCTTAAAAAATAAACACCCATTTTTTCATTGGCTTCCCAGGCTTTTACATCATCCTTTTGCCAGTAAATGTTTTTTACTATTTTGGTAGCTGTGTCAATATCAAGGGTGATGTTGTACAGATGATGGACAGATGGATACTTTTGTTTGGCTCTGCCAATCCTTTGCTGCACTTTATCTGCTTTTTTAATGCCTCTTGGCTTGCTTAAGCTTTGTTTTATTAAATTCAATTGTTCTTCGTAACCCTGCTCCAACCTGTTTTTAATGCCTTGCTCTTTCATTGCTTTGGCTGGACTTTCTACCTTCAAAAAACTGTCTGTGTATTTTTCACTTTGCACCATTGACAGCCTTATTATTTTTTTAGATTTTGTAAGTAAATAGGTTTCCTTGCCTTGTTTCACTGGCTGGTAGTCTTTTATTTTTGCCCTGCTTACTACCACATATTTGTATCCCTGTTCAGTTAAAGTGGCTAAGTTTTTTTCGGTAGCTATGCCCGCATCCATTACCACTATTGGCTTTGCTGATGCACTGGTGTTGCTGCTTAGTTTTTCTATGAGAGTTTTGATGTCTGTTGTATCGGCATAGCTCCCTTCATGGATAGCCGAATATTTGATGAAGCCTTCTATGTTGATGACCATTGCTAATACAACCAATTTGGCATCGCTGCGCTTTTCCTTGCTGCGGCCATATTTTGCTAATTGGCTACCACGTTTATTACCTTCAAAATAGGTATTGGTAAGGTCGTACAGCATTATTCTGTCTTGCAGATCAAAGAGTTCATTGGTAGTGGTAGATAAATGTTTTTCAATGGTTGCTTTGTGTTGATATAAATCTAAAGCACTTTGGTAAAGTTTGTCTTTGGTAATTCTATTTACATCATAACCGGTAATATCGCAGACTGCCGAATTCTCTTTTATCCATTTGCTGGTTGCCAGTTCCGAGCCTGTATATACGGCCCTGCTTATCACTTGTGTCATGGCTAATTGAACCTTTTCTTCACCCCAGCCAAGATTTTCAAATAGCTCAGTAAGTTTTAGTTGATGCCACGTGTTGGCACATATCCATTCTGTACCTATCTCTCTGGCTTCTTTATGTTTTATGGTATTAACTTTTACCAGTCTGTGTTTTTCTTCCATCGTTTTACGGTCGATGGTTTTGCTTGCAATCATCTCCTTCCAAAACCGGTTTACCCATTCTACTACTTGCACATCTGTTTCTTCAAAAAGGGCTAATTCGTTTTTATATCTTTCATTAAGGAGGTCAACTACTTTATCTTTTTGGGAGTTGGTAGCATCTGTCCAAAAACCAATATTCAAAAGGGTCTTATGGCAAACCCGATCCAATTCATTGCGATAACTTTCTACCAGTCGGTAGTAAGCAGCAATATCATTGATGGCGGGATTGTGTCTGAAGGAAGCTTTCAAATACATTGGTACAAAGCTAAAAATAGCTGTCGGTATGCGAACACCCCCCTGTGTACTACAAACCATTCTAAAAAACAAAACCCTTTAGTAGCAAGGATTTTAGAATGTAAAAACCAAAATAATCATGAAAAATGATGAAAAATAACAGTTCTAGCTGCAATGTGGGTTCAAGCGCAGGTGGAGTACCCATTTTACCGGGCGGCAGTAATGTGTTTACATTAGTAAGTGTATCTGAAACACAAATGGTACTTGCTCAAAATATAACTTACATGGGTTCGACCCAAATGGCACAGGCAACGCTTATCCATTAAGCAAAATAAGAGCCAACTATCGGAATCGAACCGACGACCCTTTCATTACGAATGAAATGCTCTACCATCTGAGCTAAGTTGGCTTAATAATGCAAACCTATTAACTTTTTCTAAAGAAAATACGAACAGGCACACCTTTAAAGTCAAAATTTTCACGCAATTTATTTTCCAGGTAATTTCGGTAAGGCGTTTTCAACTCTTCGGGGTAATTGCTGAAAAATGCAAATGTGGGTACCGGCGTTGGCAATTGTGTAATATACTTAATACGTATAATATGTCCGCGTGTCATAGGTGGGTTGTAGGCTTCCACTGCTTTCAGCATAATATCATTCAGTTGCGAAGTAGGAATACGACGGCTGCGGCTTTCATATACCTGAAGACCAATTTCCACAACCTTTAATATCCTTAATTTTTCTTTAGCAGAAATAAACAAGATTGGAATATCATTGAAAGGCGCCAGTTTTTCCCTGAGTTCCTTTTCATAATCCCGTGCTGTATTGGTTTGCTTTTCTACCAGGTCCCATTTATTTATGGCAACCACAATACCTTTTCCTTTTTTGGCCGCAAGGCTATAAATATTCAGGTCTTGCGCTGTAATACCTTTTACAGCATCAAGTACGAGCAAACAAACATCTGCTTCGTCCATAGCCTTAATGGCACGGATTACAGAATAAAATTCAAGATCTTCATGCACTTTATTTTTCTTACGGATACCTGCCGTATCAATCAGCATAAACTCCTTATTAAAAAGGTTGTAATGCGTATGAATGGTATCGCGCGTTGTACCGGCAATATCGCTTACAATGGTTCGCTCCTGCCCTATCAGCGCATTCAGTAAACTGCTTTTGCCCACATTGGGTTGCCCCATAATGGCAAACTTCGGCAACTGATCTTTTTCTAAGGTATCATCTGATTCCTCATCGGTTATGAGTGCTGCAATACCATCGAGTACTTCGCCCACACCTGTACCACTAAGGCATGAAACATAAAAGGTATTCTCAAAACCGAGTGAATAAAACTCTGCTGCGTCAAGCTGACGTTCGTAGTTGTCTACTTTATTAACGGCAACAAATACCGGCTTGGTAGTACGGCGTAATAAATCGGCCATCGATTCATCCAAATCTGTTATACCGGTTGTTACATCAACAAGGAAAACAAGCGCATTGGCTTCTTCTACAGCAATCTGCACCTGAATGGCAATTTCCTTTTCAAAAACATCTTCGCTATGCGGTACAAAACCACCTGTATCAATCAGGTTAAATGATTTACCTACCCATTCCGCAACACCATACTGACGGTCACGGGTTACCCCGCTTATATCATCCACAATGGCTTTGCGCTGCTCAAGCAAGCGGTTAAAAAAGGTGGATTTCCCAACATTGGGGCGTCCTACAATAGCTACAGTAAACATAATATATTAATTAAATTCCAAATTTTCAAATTCCAGATTCTAAAATTTCTCAACCTACTTCTAAACCTCAACCATATTCCTAATTCATCATTCCTTATTCATCATTTCATACTTCGTATTTCGCACGTATTACTTCCTTATTTATTTCTTATTCTTTATTTCTTATTTGTTATTCCTATCTATAACCATACTCCCTCAACTTCAACTCATCATCTCTCCATTTGGGTCGCACTTTTACAAATAATTCCAAAAATACTTTTTGCCCTATAAAAGCTTCAATAGCCAACCGGGATTGGGTACCGAGTTCTTTTATCATTTTTCCTTTTTCACCAATTACAATAAACTTTTGTGTTTCGCGATGCACAATAATATCTGCCTGTACTTTTACCAGCGTGGTCTTTTCCTTAAACTCCTGCACAAGCACCGTAGTTTGGTAAGGTACTTCTTCATGGTAAAGTTCAAAAATCTTTTCCCTTATCAATTCGCTTACAAAAAACTTGGTGGGCAAATCACTCAAATCATCTGCATCGTAAAAGGGCATGCCTTCGGGCAAATACTTTAATATTAGGTTGATCAGATCATCCAGGCCTGCTTTTGCAATAGCAGATATGGCCAATACTTCCTTCGCATATTTTTTTCCTTTAAAAAACTGTAATGCAGCTTCTGTAGTTTCTTTTCCTGCCGCATCGGCCTTATTGCAAATAACAATGGCAGGTGCCCTTAAACGTAGGGATGAAAAAAGATGATCGGCATCATCAAGCGTTTTGTCGGTTAAATCATACATCAATACAGCCACATCCGCATCTTCAAGCGCACTTTTTACCTGGTCCATCATTTTGCGGTGAAGGCCATATTTGGGTTCAATAATCCCTGGCGTATCACTGAATATAATCTGGTAATGATCGTTATTGAGAAAGGCCTTTATCCGATGCCTTGTAGTTTGCACCTTAGGGCTTACAATAGCCATTTTTTCGCCAATTAGCGCATTTAGCAGGGTACTCTTGCCTGCATTAGGTTTTCCGAAAATGGAAACAAAGCCTGATTGAAATTTTTGTTGCATAGAAGGTGATCGTGGTGACAGAAAATACTGCCCGATATATTAATCAACGCTGCACAAAACTCAAGATTTGCTGCTTTGTACAAAGTTGATTAAAAGAAAAAAGCCCCCGAAGAGGCTTTCTTTTAGTTGCGAAGGTAGGGTTCGAACCTACGACCTTCGGGTTATGAGCCCGACGAGCTACCGCTGCTCTACTTCGCGCCGTTTAAATTTGGATTGCAAAGATAGGGGTAAATGGCATTGCAGCCAAAGGTTTTTTAAATAAAATACAAAATGCCGTTTACTTGCCTGCGGCGTTTAGGGTGTATGTGTCGGGGCCCTTGCAGACCCCGTGTAGGTGAATCGGCCCGTTGGGCCTTGTTTTATATAAGGCCCAACGGGCCGATTCACCATTGCAAGGGGAGCAACCCCTTGTGGCAATCAATAAAAACCTGGGATTTGGCGCTTTGCGCCTGCCGGATGTCTAAACCAAACTATACCATACTAAACCCCTTTTAAAACCTTAATCCCTTTTTTTCAAACTAGATGAACCAGATGTTTTCAAATCACGGACAATCGCTGTCCCTTTATATGACACATTACTTGAACCACTTATGTTCACTTTTAATTCCTTATTTACCGTAATATCTACATCGCTGCTACCACTGCAGCTAATATCACAATAATCGCTCACCATATCAAAAGCCTTTATATCGCTGCTTCCGCTGATATTGATGCGCAAATTTTCTGCTTTACCGGCAATCTTGTAATCACTGCTTCCACTGCTTGTGAGCCTTAGGTTAGTGGCTTCTACATTTCCATCCATATCGCTTGCGCCACTTAGCCTCACTTCAAGGTCCTGTGTTTTAAAAACACCTTCCATTTTCAAATCGCTGGCTCCGTTAAGCTCAATTTTATTCAAATCTGGAACCGATATGTATGCCCTGAGTTTCAGGTTGCCCCGCCAATCCATATTGCTCTTTTTTAAGCTGATAATCAGCGTTCCATTATTTACTTCGGTAACAATTAAATCCCTTTTGCTTACATCTGCTGCACTCACGACCACGGTGGTTTCATTGGATTGTGTGAGTATCACATCAAATGCGCTGCTTACAACAATTGCATTAAATTTTCCTACCTGCCGAACTTGCGCATTTTCATCCATTATCGCTTTTTGGGCAACGGCTGGTAAAAAACCAAGAGAAAGTAAAACAGCTAAAAACATTAAAATCGGTTTCATAACAGTGTGAATTATTTATTTAAAAATTTACCAGGTTAAATTACCCGGCTACACATTATACGTGCTGCGCCGGAAAAAGTTACAACATTCGAAAACGAGTCATTCACAATATTCCCTATACCTTTGCATTGAAATGCCCGGGGTGTTGCAGGATGAGTTACCTGCGACTGAGATAGTCCCGTAGAACCTGATCAGGATAATACCTGCGAAGGGAAGGCTTACAGTTCGCACGCCAATTTTTGGCGTAACCTACCTGTCGCTTCGGGCAAATTCTATATTGCATTTATCATTTTTTAAAAAATTGAAAGCATGTTAAGGATTTGTCTTTTTTTATGCCTGTTGGCAAGTAATTCAATGGTTTTCAGTCAGTATATATTTCGTGGTGTGGTGAAAAATAAAGAAGGCGTAGCCGAAGGAGCCACCATAATGCTGGAAAATGGTGATAAGAAATTTACCACTTCGGGTACCAATGGAACTTTCGCCTTTTATAACCTGAAAGCGGGCAACTATACTTTAACCTGCACCTTTCAAGGTTATGCTGTCTTTACCCAAACCTACCAGCCAGAAACCATACAGGGAGTTCAGGTATTGCAGCTTACTCCTCTCGCTGCTTCACTTCAGCCAGTGGAAGTTAAAGCTTTGCGCGCGGGCGCGCTTTCACCCTTTAGCAAAACCGATTTAGGTAAAAGTTTTATCGAAAAAAATAATCTAGGACAGGATATACCCATGCTTCTAAATCAAACCCCTAATGTAGTTTCATTTAGTGATGCTGGCAATGGTGTAGGATATACAGGTTTACGCATAAGGGGTACCGATGCTACCCGCATCAATATGACCATCAACGGTATTCCCTACAACGATCCCGAGAGCCAGGGTACTTTTTTTGTAAACCTGCCTGACTTTTTATCGGGCGTTAGCAGTATCCAGGTGCAGCGTGGTGTAGGTACAAGCAGCAATGGTGCAGGAGCTTTTGGCGCATCTATGAATTTTAGTACACATGAAACCCAACCCACCAACTACCTTGAATTCAACAACAGTTATGGCTCTTTCAATACCTTAAAAAATACTTTAAAGCTGGGAAAAACCTTTTTAAATGATAAGCTGAGTGTTGATTTGAGACTAAGCCATATTAAAAGTGATGGTTATGTAGACAGGGCAAGCAGTACATTGAAAGGCGCATACCTAAGTGCCGCTTACTTTTTACCTAAA
The DNA here is from genome assembly GCA_041740575.1 of Chitinophagaceae bacterium. Classification (GTDB taxonomy): domain Bacteria; phylum Bacteroidota; class Bacteroidia; order Chitinophagales; family Chitinophagaceae; genus Phnomibacter. Next base: position 135,551 of record JBGSLS010000048.1, read on the forward strand.
GGGACCATACGTTTTAATGCCATATTGGGTGATGAAAAAACTTACCAGGCATGGAATGGTATTGCTCAGGGAGATGTAAAGAACAACCGTACTTATAATTCTGCAGGTACCGAAAAGCCTGGCGAGCCTTATGATAATGAAACAGACAATTACAAGCAAAACCACTACCAGTTGTTCTATAATACCGAGTTTTCTAAGTCGCTTACATTTAATACCGCTTTTTATCTTACCACAGGCAAGGGGTATTACGAACAATACAAAGCGGATGAAGATCCCGGCGATTATGGACTTCCAGGAACACAGGAAACAGATCTTATACGTCAGTTATGGCTCAACAACAAGCTTTTTGGCCAAATCTTCAACCTTCAATATAAAAAAAATAAAGATGAAATTACTTTTGGTGGCGGATGGAACCATTACCCCGGGCAACATTATGGGGATGTAATTTGGAGCGGTGCCAACCCGCAAATGGAAACAACCCGGTGGTACGATCATGATGCTAAAAAAACGGATGTAAATACCTATGTAAAATGGCAACGTCAAATCGGCGACCGTTGGACAATGTTTACCGATTTACAATACCGATATGTAAACTACCAAATAGACGGATTTCGCAATTCACCCGATATCAATATTGATGAAACCTGGAACTTCATCAACCCAAAGGCGGGCATAACCTACCATGAAGGAGATTGGACGGCTTTTGCCAGTTATGCCCTGGCAAATAAGGAACCTAACCGTGATGATTTTGAAGCGGGTGCCGCACAAAAACCAACGCGGGAGCAGCTTCACAATGTGGAAATTGGCTTTCAACGCAAGGAGTTATTGCCGGGCTTGCAGGTGGCTGTAAATGCCTACCTGATGTATTATAACGACCAACTAGTGCTGACCGGGAAGATAAACGATGTAGGTGCCTACACAAGAACCAACCTTCCGGAAAGTTACCGGCTTGGTACCGAAATGGAACTACGTTATGCAAGACCAAAATGGGGATTTCAATATTCTCTTGCACTCAGCCAAAACAGGGCCATTGATTATACCGGTTATTATGATGATTATGATAACGGGGGCCAACTTGCCGTTAATTATGGAAATACCCCGCTGGCTTTATCACCCGGAATGGTTCAGCAAGCTACCATCGACTGGCGCCCAGAAAATAACCTGGAACTAAGCCTTTTGAATAAATATGTTGGAAAACAATACCTGGACAATTCGGGAGATAATGCACGTTCATTGGATGCCTTTTGGGTTTCAGATGTACGCATCGGGTACGATTTACCCGTAAAAAAATGGCTGAAAAGAGCCAGACTTATTTTCCAGGTAAATAACTTGTTGAATACGATGTATGAACCCAATGGCTATACTTTCAGTTACCAATACGATAATAAATTTACGACTGAAAATTATTATTACCCTATGGCTGGCACCAATTGGATGGCTGGACTAAATATCCGGTTATAGCAAAATCGAAATACGGTGGGTAGTTTACCCGCCGTATTTGGCCTGCCAATCAAGCATTCCTCCGGTAAGGTTTACCACATTTTTAAAACCAAGCGATTCCATTACAAACCCGGCTACCTGGCTTCGTTTTCCACTGCGGCAATATATAATTACTTCTTCATCCTTCAGGTCGTCTATCGGGTCTGTTTGCATTACCTGAATGAGTCCTAAAGGTTGATGTATGCCACCAATGTGGAATTCAGTACGTTCATGATCTTCACGAACATCCAGCAAGTGCACTTTTTCCCCTGCATCGAGGCGTGCTTTCAATTCTTCTACGGTCATGTGTGTCATATCAAAAGTTCTTTGCAGTTATTGAATAGGTAATTAATTATCATCATTATTTTCCGGATCTTTTACAATAACGGAATCCATATCCGGGGTAAATAAACGCTCTCTTTTGTCAATACTAAGCCAAATATCGAGGCTTTGACCTTCCCGCATGCGGTTTACCTGCTTACTTCCATCGGGTAAAAAGGTAATGGAATTAGGATTTTGCCTGTACACATAAGCATTTAGCGTATCTTTTACATCTGGGTCCGGTAATACCGCACCAATATTAAGTCCCATACCTTGTAGAAGAGATTTGGCTTCAGCATACGTAAGGCCATACATATCAGGAACTTCAAAATCATTTTCTCCCAAACCGCTACCTAAAACAAAAGAAATAGTACTCCCTGTAAAAATCCGTGTGCCCGGCGCTATAGGCCTTCCCTGGTAGAATTGCCCAAGTACCGCATCTTTAGCTATATCCGGTTTACGCAACGTATCCCCCAACTTCAATCCTATCTGGTTGATAAACAACATAGCATTGCGAAAAGAAAAGCCAACCAAATTGGGCATATCCACCAAAGGTGGCTGCGATTTATTAACGGTTAGAAAAATAAGCCGGTTAGCTTTTACCGTTTGGCCCTGTTCGGGCGATTGCCGCATTACAATAAGCGGCGCCACATCAGGATTCCAGGATGAATCTTGAATTTCTACTTTAAAACCTTTTGCTTCAAGCACTTCAATAGCGGAGTTTAAATCCTTATTGATTACTGATGGAACTTCAGCGTATTCGTTATGCTTGGTAATAATGTCCAGAAAAGACAAAAACATAAAGACAATTCCAAAAAGCAAAACCAGTGCAATCAGCAGATTTACCAGAAAGTGTTGACGTGTGATGAACTTAAACACTGATGAATAATTTTTGCAAATATGATGTTTTCATTACACAACCTGCCAAAATGAAGGTGCGAAGAACGGTATTTGTTATTTTTTTAGGTTTTACGGTTGAAGGCATTGCTCAATTAAACCCGTATAAAAATCCTTCAGGTTCCAGCCCATAGCGGCTACCTGTTGCGGAACTACACTTGCAGCACTCTGCCCCGGAACCGTATTAATTTCAAGCATAAAAGGCGTCTTCTTCGTTTCATTGTAAATAAAATCTATCCTGATTACACCCTTACAATTGAAGACTTTGTAGATTTTTTTAGCCGTCTCCCTGATTTTCTCAGCAATATCTTCCCCAATTTCAGCCGGGGTTATTTCCTTGCTTTTTCCATGGTATTTGGCTTCAAAATCAAAGAAATAGTTTTCGCTGATTACCTCGGTAATTGGCAACGTTCTTATCTCCCCTTCAATCCGGCAAACACCTACCGTAAATTCCCGGCCTTCTATAAATTCTTCTACCAATACCTGGTCATCTTCTTTAAAAGCCTTTTCAAATGCAGCGTCAATTCCTGTTACGTCAGGCACTTTGCTCATTCCAATCGAACTGCCACCATTGGCCGGCTTAATGAAAAGCGGAAAATGCAACTTATCCGCAATATCTATAGAAGAGAAAGCATCGCCCTTGTAAAAATGTAGCGACCTTGAGACTGAAATTCCGGAAAGTGCAGCTACTGCCACCGTAAAACGTTTATTAAAAGTAAGGGCGGAAGTAGATGCATCGCAGGTGCTGTAAGGCAACTCAAGCATATCAAAATAGCCCTGCAATTTTCCATCTTCACCTGGCGTACCATGAATTCCGATCAAAACAGCATCGAATTTCAATTTGGCACTATTATGGGTAATGGAAAAATCATTTTTATCCACCGGGCTCTCCCCTCCCCCGGGCAATTTGTACCACCATCCATCCCTGCGGATATCAATAGTATAGCAATCATATTTGTCCATATCGATATTGGCTTCAATGGTAATGGCACTTTTATAAGAAACTTCGGCTTCGCCGCTAAACCCACCGGTTACAAAGGCGATATTTTTTTTGTGCATAGAGCAAAAACGTATTAATAAAAAAATTATTGGTTGGTAAAATGCAAATAAGGCACAAAGAATGAGCAATAATACTTGCATCCACACTTTGTGCCTTTTAATGAAACGTAAAGACTAAATAGCTGCAATTAAATATGCAGCTTAGCCTTTTTAGCCATAAGGTCATCTACGGTTTCCTCATACATTTCGTCGGGAACACAGCAATCAACCGGGCAAACGGCCGCGCATTGCGGTTCTTCATGAAAACCCTGGCATTCCGTGCACTTATTCGGTACAATATAGTAGGTATCCATACTGACGGGTTCATTCTTCTGGGATGCATCCATAGTGCTGCCATCCAATAAAACGAAAGACCCTTTTACAGTGGTACCATCGCTGATAGCCCACTCAACACCACCTTCATAAATTGCATTGTTAGGACATTCGGGCTCACAAGCGCCGCAGTTAATACACTCCTCGGTTATTTTAATAGCCATAAAACAATTTTTTTGTAAATCTAAAATTACTTTTGCCCTTCAAATATAGAATGAAGCTTTGAAACTACAAGACAGAATTGAATTACTTTATCAACTGAATGTGTATCTCGGTGAAAACGGATCTGCGCTAGAAGAGATTAAACACCGTGCCAACAGGCAAAATGGATGGTTTGTGCCCGATTTTATCCATCTTGCTATAGAAAATATCAGGAAAAATTTTCTTGTACCTGACAAGTTGGAGGCCTGGGCCAACCAATATAATATTCCGGAAAGGCAGGTTAATCCTAAAACTGTAGGCGTTACCATGGCTGGCAATATACCGTTAGTGGGATTTCACGATTTTCTTACCATTTTTATATCAGGTCATAAACAACGGATTAAACCATCATCGAAAGATGAATTACTGATAAAACACATAGTAGAAATTCTTATTGGGTTAGATAAAAGGGTAAATGACTATATTTCTTTTAGTGAGCGTTTAAACGGTTGTGAAGCCTACATTGCTACAGGCAGCAACAATTCGGCACGATATTTTGAATATTATTTTGGCAAATACCCGCATATTATACGCCGTAACCGTACTTCTGCGGCTGTACTTACCGGCAATGAGTCGCCCGAAGAATTAAATCTTTTAGCAGACGATATGCTTCTGTATTTTGGATTGGGTTGCCGAAACGTTTCCAGACTTTTTGTTCCACGCAATTATGACTTCGTACCCTTATTACGTACGCTGGACAAATTTAATTGGATGAAGGACCATAACAAGTACCGGAATAATTACGACTACCAACTTTCGTTATATATACTCAATAACCGGTATTATATGAGTAATGATGCTGTGTTAATGGTTGAAGATGATGGGTTATTTTCACCCATTTCGCAGGTTAATTATAGTTTTTATGATGAAGGTAATTTACCGGGAACACATACCTTTCCAACCGAAGACCTTCAATGCATCTGTGGCGGGGATGGCTTTGCATTTGGCCAGGCTCAATCGCCTTCGCTTACCGATTATGCAGATGACGTTGACACGATGGCTTTTGCCCTGCAATTGCAGTAATAAGAAATGGAAAAAATGGCAGCATCACCAAGCGTAATTTGCAATGGCACGATGCTTGTAAATAAATTCAATCATGTAATGGTTGTTAAGGGGCGGTTAAACCATTTGTTCTTAACAAGGTATTACAAAAAGCATAATGTATTTGCAACCTAATTTTACGAAAGATTTCGTGTTAAAACCCATTTTAAAAATTCAACAGGTATTATGAACAGGAAAACAATTCTAATGGTGGTGGGGGTAAGTGCAATTACAGCGCTTGTTACCGCTTGGACTTTCGGGCAATTATCCGGCGCCGGCAAAGGATCGGAAATTTTTAGCAAAGACGGCAAATTGCCTGCCAATTATGCCAGTTTTGTTCAGGACGGTAAAACAGCAGCTGCACAGGGTGGTATTGACTTTACCGCTGCAGCCAATGCAGCTACCCCAGCTGTGGTGCATATTAAAACAAAAATAAGCGCAAGAACCGTTACACAGCAAATGCCCCGAAGTCCTTTTGCCGATCTTTTTGGCGATGATTTTTTTGGAGATTTCTTTGGAAATGGTGGTGGGCAGCGGTCTATGCGCATACCCGAACAACGTGCAAGCGGATCGGGGGTAATTATGACGAACGACGGTTATATAGTTACCAATAACCACGTAATTGAAAATGCAGACGAAATAAACGTAACCCTGCCGGATAAGAAATCGTATAAAGCCGAATTGGTGGGTACCGACCCAAGCAGTGACCTTGCTGTATTAAAAATTGAATCATCCGGCCTCCCCTACCTTGTGTGGGGCAACAGCGATAATGTAAAACTTGGACAATGGGTATTGGCCATTGGTTATCCATGGAGTTTGGATGTTACAGTTACCGCAGGTATTGTTAGTGCAAAAGCACGTTCGCTTGGGCTTAACCGTCAAAAAAGCCAATCTCCTGTAGAATCATTTATTCAAACCGATGCTGCTGTAAACCAGGGAAACAGCGGTGGTGCCTTGGTAGATACTGATGGGAAACTGATTGGCATAAACTCCGCCATAGCATCGCAAACAGGTTCTTATGCCGGGTACAGTTATGCAATACCTGTAAATATTGTTCGGAAAATTGTAGGTGACCTTATTAAGTTTGGTGCCGTTCAGCGTGCTTACCTCGGGCTTAGTTATGTGCCTGATAATATTTCGGATGAAGAGCTGAAAGAATTGGGAATCAAGCAAGGCGAAGGTGTTTATGTAAGTAGAGTATTGGATGGCAGTGCCGCTAAAGCTGCCGGAATAAAAGAAGGTGACTATGTAACCGGAATTAATGGTGTAAAAGTTACATCGGCTAGTGAAATGATTGAACAGGTTGCTAATTATCGCCCCGGAGATAAAATTTCCATAAACTACAGGCGTGATGGAAAAGATTTGAAAGGTACAGCCACATTGAAAAATGTGAGCGGAAATACCGATTTAGTAAAAACAGAAGCAGTTTCAGCGGGCATTCTGCGCCAATTGGGCGGAGAATTGCAAACAGTAGACAATGACAAAGCAAAAGAATGGGGAATTGCAGGTGGTGTGCAGGTGATAAGCCTTACCGGTGACGGATTACTAAGTGGAACCCGTATGCAGGAAGAATTTGTTATCACTTCCATCAGCGGCCAGAAGGTTAGTACCGTTGATGACCTGGTAAAAATACTTTCCAAGGCACAGGGAACGGTAAGACTGGAAGGCGTTTATCCCGGCTTTGAAGGGCAATATGCTTATCCGTTGAATCTGAAAGGGCCGAATGGTAGTCCAAATAAGATGCCGCAAAACCCTTAAGAGAAAGAAAAACCGGCTGGAATAATTCAAATAATATGATTTGAATTAAGGGTAAAAAAAATGGAATAATAAAACAGGGCTCGCTAAAACCGAGCCCTGTTTTATTATGATTGTAATCTAACAAACCAATCAACCAATTCAATTATAACGAGGAATTTATAAGCTGAAAGCTTTCACAATCGCCAGTCTGAACCAATTAACCCGTTTGGTTGAACCATTAAGAATACTTAAGCCGCCACCGGGCGAAAATCTGAATTACCTAAGTTCCGCAAGTGATTTAAATGGCTCATTACTGCTTGACGCATTTTGCCATATTCATTATAAGCCACCCCATATTCCTTACAAGCCTGCTTCACAATTTTGTTAATAGCAGGATAGTGTACATGCGAAATTTTTGGAAACAAATGGTGTTCAACCTGAAAGTTAAGACCACCTACAAGCCAACTGATTACCTTGCTATTGGTAGCAAAATTTGCGGTAGTTTTCAACTGGTGAATGGCCCATTCATCTTCCATTTTACCGGTTGCTTCATCGGGTAATGGAAAATGGGTATGTTCTACCGTATGTGCCAATTGGAAAACAATACTTAACACTACGCCAGCAACCCACATTACGGTAATAAAACCAATTAACCAGGGTACAAAACCAGCAAACATGATTGGGAGTACCAGATAAAGCATTAATGAAATTATTTTGCTTTTCCAAAAAATGATATGATCGGCCATACTCATTTTCTTTAGAGGAATGTCACCAATTTTTCCGGTGAAATATTTTTTATAATCAGAATAGAAAATCCAGAAAATATAAAGTTGTGCATACAAAATCCAAACATAATAATGCTGAAAGCTATGCACTTTATAACGCTTTTGATGCTCGCTCAGGCGAAGTAAGATACCGCCTTCCAAATCATCATCCACATCATGTACATTGGTGAATGCATGGTGAATTACATTATGCTTCATATTCCACATAAATGCATTGCCGCCTAATATATTAAGAGAGAATGCGGCTATTTTATTAACTACCGTATTATTACTGAAACTGCCGTGCCCGCCATCGTGCATTACATTAAAACCCACGAACGATACTGCGAATCCAAATAAAATACATTCCAGTATAGCGAAATACCAAACAGGCGTAAAAAATACCAGGTGAACATACAAAATGACCGTAGCCATTAATAGTATGATTGCTTTAGAAAATATCCTCCAACCACCGGTTGTAGGCATATTTTTTTGCTCAAAATAAGATGCCACGCGGTCTTTAAGGACGGTGTGGAAAGATGGCCTTACGGCGGGAAACTTTGGAGTCATTTGAAATTAAGAATAAACAATAAAAAAATTAATCAAGGGTGAAAAATACATCCACGCTCATGAAAACTTACAATTTGTTTAGGTCTTAAAGAAGAAAAATGTACCAAAATGACAAAATGTAAGATTGCGAAGGTATCTCAATCGCGCCAATTTCCTATGTTACAATTTGCACAATTGCATCAAAACTGCGGATACCTGGCATTTTTTCGGTGATGAAACCTTCAGCATAAGGCACGCCAATCATCTTTCCCATCATTTTTGCCCGCTCAATTATACTCTCCAAAAAGGCTGGTGTAGAGATATAAGTTTGCGGTTCGCTATCATCTTTAGCATCAAACTGGGTCTTAAATGCACGAATAGCAGCAATTTTCCGCTCTATTACCGGGGTAATATCATATACAAATGAAGGTTGAATATACCTGTCCTGTACAAAATGGAACACCTGGGTAGGTCTCCATGGTTCCTGTTGCAATCCATCAAATTCCGTTTCAATCTTGCGCAAACCGCTCAGCCAGGCAGCATCACGTACAAGCGTGGCAGCCCTTCCATGGTCCGGATGGCGGTCGGTTGGCGCATTGGTAAGGATAATGGAAGGCTGAAACCTGCGGATCACTTCAATTACTTTTAACTGATATTGTTTATTGTTTTCAAAAAAGCCATCAGGTATTCCAACGTTTACCCGTGCATCAAGCCCCATAATTGCAAAGGCATCCGCTGCTTCCTGCGCACGCGATTCAGCCGTTCCCCTTGTGCCAAGTTCGCCTTCCGTAAGATCAGCAATGCCAGCCTTTTTTCCATGTAATTTTTCCATCATCAGCGCCCCGGCACAACTAAGTTCTGCATCATCGGGATGTGCGCAAATGGCGAGTAAATCTAATTTCATTCATTTCTTTTTAATGCCCCTTTGGCTAGAAATGGGGACAATATTTAAAAAACTAACCCATTCACAGCCATTAAAAAGCTATGAATGGGTTTTATATAAAATCTATAACTTATTAAATATCAATTGCTTCACCATAAGCAGCAGCCGTTGCTTCCTTCAAACCTTCACTCATAGTGGGGTGTGGGTGAACGGCATTCAGAATTTCATGCGCAGTGGTTTCAAGTTTACGGGCAACAACCGCCTCAGCAATCATCTCTGTAACATTGGCACCAATCATATGGCAACCTAAAAACTCACCATACTTGGCATCGTAAATCACTTTTACAAATCCTTCAGTGGCTCCGGCTGCACTTGCTTTACCGCTTGCTATAAAAGGAAATTTGCCCACTTTTATTTCGTATCCGGCTTCTTTGGCTTTTGCTTCAGTATAACCAACGCTTGCAATTTCGGGCGTACAATAGGTACAACCCGGGATATTGTTGTAATCAAGTGGCTCCGGATGGTGGCCTGCAATATGCTCAGCAGCATTAATACCTTCTTTGGCCGCTACGTGCGCCAAAGCCTGCCCCGGTGTACAGTCACCAATGGCATACACACCTTTCAGTGAAGTTTGCTGAAAGGCATCCACAATTATTTTGCCCTTATCGGTTTTTACACCGGCTGCTTCAAGACCAATGCCTTCAATGTTGGCTACCACACCTACTGCACTCAGTACGATATCGGCTTCCAACGCCTGTTCGCCATCCTTGGTTTTTACCGTGGCTTTTACACCTTCGCCTGAAGTATCCACTTTGGTTACTTCTGCACTCGTCATAATCGTTATGCCTGATTTTTTGTATTGCTTTTCCAGTTCTTTAGAAATATCTTCATCTTCTACAGGAACAATGCGGGGCAAAAACTCCACAATGGTAACCTTGGTACCCATACTATTATAAAAATAAGCAAACTCTACACCAATGGCGCCGCTTCCTACCACAATCATGCTTTTTGGCTGAGTGGGCAGTGACATGGCCTTACGATATTCTATAATTTTTACCCCATCTACCGGAAGACTAGGCAATTCGCGCGCGCGACCACCAGTTGCGATCACGATGTTTTTAGCTTCTACAGTTTGTTTGGTACCATCGGCAGCAGTTACTTCAATTTTAGTAGCGCTAACCAATTTACCAAATCCCATGATTACATCAATCTTGTTTTTCTTCATGAGGAAAGTAACGCCCTTGCTCATTTTATCGGCTACCCCACGGCTACGGCTAACCACTGCACCGAAATCATGGGTTCCGGTGGCATTAATACCATAAACCTGTGCATGCTTCAGGTATTCATACACTTGCGCACTTTTCAGCAAGGCCTTGGTAGGAATACAACCCCAATTGAGGCAAATACCGCCAAGGGCTTCCTTTTCGATTATGGCAACCTTTTTACCTAACTGCGATGCACGAATGGCAGCCGGGTATCCACCGGGGCCGCTTCCAAGAACAATAACGTCGTAAGACATAATGATGTAAAAAATTAAGTAATGAAATCTTTGCGTGTTGACATTTTCAGGGCTTTGCTTTGAAAAAAACTTAAATACCCGAAAAAGTGATGCAAATTTACACGTCGGGGTTCACTTGGCAAAACTAGCCCTTTGGCCAAACCGTTAATTGTTCTGTGTAATTTCTACACAAACTATGTTCCATTCTCTTACATTTGCGGTGTTGACCATTTAATAACGATTGCATGATTACCCTTCATTTCTATTTACGTTTTCGCTCGGTTTACGGGCAGGCCTTTTTTGTAAGCGGAAATATTCCTGCTTTAGGAGAAAATGATGTAACCAAAGCAGCTAAGCTTCATTATTTGAATGATGAATACTGGCATCTTTCCATTGATGTGGCGGAAAATACGCCCACATTCAGCTATAAATATATTTTACGCAATGAAGACGGAACCGAAACCACCGAATGGATGGCCGACAGAACCGTTCACCCGGCAAAACTTAAATCCAATGAAATACAGTTGGTAGATGCGTGGATTTATCCGGGTGCTATTGAAAATGCGTTTTTCACTCAACCTTTCCTGGAGACTATTTACAAACCAAAGGCATTAAAATATAGCCAACCCACCAATAAAGAAGTTACCCATATTTTCAAGGTCAAGGCCCCTTTGGTAAAACCTGATGAAGTAGTTTGCCTGCTTGGCAGTACCGAAGAGTTTGGAAGCTGGGACGAAAACAATCCGCTTTTAATGGTACGAGAGGGTAACTGGTTTTCTATTTCGCTTAATTTGGCTAATGCTGCCTTCCCGGTCAATTATAAATATGGAGTGTATAATGTAACTGAAAAGCGCTTCGTGGTTTATGAAAACGGTGACAACCGTGTTACCTATGGCATAGGAAAGCGGCAGTTAAACATTTTCCATGATGGCTTTATCCGGTTAGGCAATACTGCTTTCAAAGGCGCGGGAATTGCCATTCCTGTTTTCAGCCTTCGTACTGAAAAAAGCTTTGGCATTGGTGAATTTACTGATATTAAACCCTTGGCAGACTGGTGTAATACTGTGGGAATGAAGCTGATACAGCTACTTCCTATAAATGACACAACGGTTAATCATGCCTGGACAGACAGTTATCCTTACGCGCCGATTTCGGTATTTGCCCTTCACCCTATTTATATTAATTTAGAAAAACTTGCGGGAAAGGAACATGCCACTTTAATAAAAGGCCTTAAGAAAAAGCAAAAAGAACTAAATGGCCTGCCTGCCATGGATTACGAGTCTGTAATCAAGGCAAAATGGGTGGTGCTGAAATCCTTATTTGCTGACATGAAGGAATCGTGGCTCGAAGACAAGGATTACCAAACCTACTTTGAAGAAAACAAACATTGGTTGGTTCCTTATGCTGCATTCTGCTATTATCGCGATAAATACAAAACGGCTGAATTTAGTCAGTGGAAATCCAATAGCACTTATGATGAAAAAGAAGTAGCTAAATTAGCAAACCCGAAGAGTAAAAGCTTTGATCTGTTTGGCATTCACCTTTTTGTACAATACCACTTGCATGTTCAATTAAAAGAAGCAGTGGATTATACCCATAAGCATGGCATAATACTTAAGGGTGATTTACCCATTGGTATTTACAGAAACAGCGCCGATGCCTGGATGGCACCCGAACTGTACGACATGAACGCACAGGCTGGTGCCCCGCCCGATGATTTTGCCGTAAAGGGACAAAACTGGGGCTTCCCCACTTATAATTGGAATAAGATGATGGATGATGGCTTTGCGTGGTGGAAACAACGCTTTAGCCAAATGAGCCTTTATTTCGATGCCTTCCGTATTGACCATATTCTGGGTTTCTTCCGCATTTGGAGCATTCCTATGGATGCTGTAGAAGGAATACTCGGCCACTTTGTACCCTGCATTCCCATTTACCAAAGTGAATTTGGCGAGCGCGGTATTTGGTTTGATTACGACCGGTATTGCAAGCCATTCATTAACGACAATGTGTTGGCTGAATTCTTTGGAGACAAAACAGCATGGGTAAAGGAAAACTTTTTAAATACCAACGGATGGGGTTCTTATTCGCTTCGTGATGAAGTAAATACACAGCGTAAGATTGAACAATGGTTTGCAGAAGCTTCTGATGTTGACCCCTTGATTAAGGAGAAGCTATTTGACCTGGTTAGCAACATTATCTTAATACCCGATACCAACGAAAAAGGAGAACGGGTTTATCATTTCAGGATTGCGATGGAAAGCACTATTAGTTTCCGTTACCTTGATGAAAATACGCAAAACCAGTTGAAAGAACTGTTTGTAAATTACTTCTTCCGCAGGCAGGATGATTTTTGGCGCAGACAGGCAATGCAAAAATTACCCGCGCTAAAAGCTGCCACGAATATGCTTGTTTGTGGCGAAGACCTTGGCATGGTACCTGATTGTGTACCTGGCGTAATGCGTGAAACGGGATTATTGAGTCTCGAAATCCAAAGAATGCCAAAGGATCCTACCAAAAAGTTTTTTCATCCGGCAGATGCACCGTACATGAGTGTGGTTACACCAAGCACACACGACATGAGCACTATTCGCGGGTGGTGGGAAGAAAGTGCTGAAAATACAAAACAGTTCTATCAGCAGGAATTGGGCCAATGGGGTGAACCCCCTTTTTATTGTGAACCCTGGATATGTAAGGCGATTGTAAATCAGCATGTACACAGCCCTGCCATGTGGAGCATATTTCAATTACAGGATTTAATGAGTATTGATGGTAATCTGCGCCGCGAAAATCCCAATGACGAAAGGATTAACATACCTGCGAATCCGAAACACTACTGGCGCTATCGCATGCACATAACACTCGAGCAACTGCAAAATGAGGAAGTATTCAATAACGAACTGAAAGGCATGCTTGAATATTCGGGGAGATTATAATTACGCTTTCTTAAATTGCCGGCTAATGGTAAACGCATTTATTTTGCGATGGCTTCCAACGCTGGTTATAGGTTGCTGTTTAATAATCAGAATCTGCGCCAATGCGCAATCCGTTGGCTGGGAGCAACGAGCTGATTACCACATTAGCGTAACGCTTGATACCAGGGAAAAAACATTGGATGGTTCGCTGGAACTTATGTACACCAATGCTTCGCCTGACACGTTATCGTTTATTTGGATGCATGTATGGCCCAATGCCTACAAAAGCGACAAAACGGCTTTTGCAGAACAGCATTTGCTTACCGGCGAAACAGATTTCTATTTTTCACAACCGGGGCAAAAGGGTTATATCAATCGGTTAAATTTTGTGGTAGATGGGAAGGCTGCAACGTTGGAAGACCACCCGGAACATATGGATATTGTCAAACTGGTTTTACCATCACCATTATTGCCCGGCAAATCTGTGAACGTATCTACCCCTTTTCATGTGCAACTACCCTACCGTTTTTCACTGATGGGATATATTGATTCTTTCTACAGCATAACCCAATGGTTTCCTAAAGCCGCCGTGTACGATACTGCCGGCTGGCATCCAATGCCATACCTTGCTTTGGGCGAATATTATGCTGATTTTGGGACTTACGAAGTTGAAATTACTTTGCCCGATAATTATATGGTGGCTGCCACCGGTGTATTGCAAACGCAATCTGAATTGGAATGGCTACTTGCAAAATGCAAGGAAACCGCACCCGCTTATAAACCGGTCAAAAAAACATTTGGCCAAAAAAAACCTGCGAAAGTTAAAAATGAACCTTTTATTTTCCCCAATAAAACAATTGTATTTAAGGCAGAAAAAGTAATTGACTTTGCCTGGTTTGCCTATCCGGCATGGCAGGTGAAACATGATGAGATAGAGCTTAACGGGCAACGCATTGACGCATGGAATTTTGTGCTGCCTTCCTTCTCCGAAACATGGAAAAACAGTATGGATTTTACCAAACAGGCCATTGAACATTACAGCAAATGGCTGGGCACTTACCCCTATCCGCAGGTAACGGTGGTATGCGATCCGCAGGAAAGTGGCTCAGGAATGGAATACCCCATGATTACAGGACTCAACACAACGGGTAAGGACGAATTAACACTTCAACAATTAATCGTACATGAAGTGGGGCATAACTGGTTTCAGGCAGTTTTAGCGAACAATGAAAGGGTTTATCCGTGGCTCGATGAAGGGTTAAATACTTTTCTTGAAAAAAAGTTTTTTGAAGAAAGAAAAGTAGTTCCACTTAGGTCGGGCAAAAAAAAATCTTACCCAAACGAGTCGGATACCTGGCTGCTGGATATCGTTACTGGCCTTAATGTAGATCAGCCAATTCAAACAAGTTCCCAAGCCTTAACGCCCATAAATTACTACACCATACCCTATACAAAAACAGCGCAATGGCTGCAACAATTGGAAAATAAAATTGGACAACCATCCACGCGACAAGCTCTGAAGGATTATTACCAACAACATGCATTTACCCACGTACAGCCACAAGATTTTAAAAATGTCCTGGTAGCAAATAGTAAAATGGATATTGAAAACGAATGGCGGCAACTGCAACAAACCGGCCCCGTTGGATCTACCCATAAAACCCCTGCTATTTGGCCGGGCGATATTTTATTGGATCGAAGATTTATAAAAAACAGGAAACCGGGTATTGCGCCTGCCTTTGGTTTTAATGAATACGACAAAGCGCAGGTGGGAATGATATTACACAATTACAGCCTTCCTTTTAAACCTTTTCAATGGGTGGCAACACCTATGTATGCTACCGGGAGTAAACAACTTACCGGTTATGCAAGGGCAGGTTATACTTTTTTCCCTAAAAACAGTAAGCTGCAAAAAGTTGAACTCTTTACATCGGCTGCGCATTTTACTACACAAATGAGTCGGGATGTAAATAATGAAAAAGTATTTGGCGGCTTTACCAAATTTATGCCCGGTTTGTATGCTGAGCGGGCAAAGAAACATGCATTGGGCACGCTTACCCGCTGGATGGAATTTAAAACCTGGATTATCAACGAAAAAACGCTGGCAACCGAAGCGCCACCACCACCGGGTGATACGATTTTTTATACTATTAACGGACCTTCTGTTACCACCATCATTCCACAGTTGAAAGTGGGTTGGAAAAACAACAGAACGCTCTATCCTTACAGCATTCAGGCAGGTGTACAACAGGTAAAAGACATTCTACGATTAACTGCCGAAGCCGAATACTTTTATAATTATGATGCTACGGGAAAGGGTATTCAGATAAGGGCATTTGCCGGAAAAATATTCTACCTGAAAGATAAAACCGATGCTGTGCGCATTGATAACAGCCGTTATCATTTCAGCATGTACGGCCCCAATGGAGTGGATGATTATACCTATAGCACCCCCTTTATGGATAGAAACCAATCCACCCAATTTAATGGCAGGCAAATTATGGAACGTGATGGTTTTTTCAAATATCGAAGTGACTATAGTTCTGTAAAACCGGGGTTAAGTACAGAAGGACTTGACTTCTTTGACAACTGGATGGCTACGCTGAATTTTAGTTTTGATGTACCGGACAAAATTAATCCATTGAGCCTTTTGCCCTTTGAAGCACCATTGAAAATATTTGCTGACATAGGTACATCATCATCACCATGGCGGGCAGAAAGCGAACAGGAGAAGTTTTTATATAGTATTGGCATCCATTTACCATTGTTGAAAGTGCTAAATATTTACCTGCCGCTGATAGATAGTAGGGCCTTTGAAGAACCGAATAGTGTAAACGATCCCAACCGTGCCGGCGGGCCATTGTGGTGGCAAAAAAAACTCACTTTTACTGTTGATATTCAGGCATTAAAACCATCTGTACTTAATACACCATTGCTACATTAATGGAACATACCATTGCATATATCAATCATAGCGCTATTGACAAGCAGCGATGGAACCAATTGGTTTTGGCATCGCATAACAGCCTTGCTTATGCGCATACCGATATGCTTGATGCTATGAGTCCGGGATGGGATGCATTGATTGCCTGCGATTATGTAGCGGTAATGCCGCTCACCTGGCGTAGCAAGTTGGGCATCAAATATCTTTGTCAACCCGCTTTTTGCCAGCAATTGGGCATTTTTTCAGCGGCGCCAATCCCTGCACCGTTAGTGGAAGCATTTCTTAGAAAAGCATCTTTGCATTTCAGGCTGATAGAAATATGGCTAAACTATGGAAGCCCAATACAGGAAAGCGCAACAAGCGCAACCAATTTCATTTTACCCTTACAGTCGGGATACGAATCCCTTAAAGCCGGATATAAAAATGACCTGCATAAAAACCTTGCACGTACACAAAAATTTGATTTGATTTATTCATCCACCAACAACGTGGATCTGGCTATTGAAAACTACCAAATGCTGTATGGTGGAAACATGGGCTATCGTAAGCAGGATTACGAATCACTTGCTACCCTATGCAAAAAATGGTTAACATCGGGCAAATGTTTTGTTCGCGAAGTTCATTTGAAAAACAAAAGCGAAAATTCAGCTATGGATTCGCTGTTAGCCATTGGGCTTTTTCTAAAAGACGCGCATCGTATTTACAATATTGCTTCAAGTACACTTCCCAACGGTCGTACCATGGAAGCCAATCATTTTCTATTTGATCAACTCATCCGTGAATTTGCAGGACAAGATTTACTCCTTGATTTTGAAGGCTCAGATTTACCCGGCGTTGCGCGGTTCTACCAAAAATTTGGGCCACAAAACCAACCGTTTTCCTTTTGGAAAAGTAATCGCCTGCCCGCTGTGATGCGGTGGTGGAAAAAATAGTTTACGATTCAATCGATTCTTTCATACGCTGAAGTAGAATTTGCTCTGCAAGCATCATATCAATCGGTGTGGTAATTTTTATATTCGTTTCTTCGCCTTCCATCAGGTGGATGTCTATATTATAAGCTTCTACCACCGTGGCTTCATCGGTAAATTTCTCCTTAAATTCTATATTATTCATAGCCGGAACGAGTATTTTACTATGAAAACACTGCGGGGTTTGAATACTACGCAGCACCGAACGATCAACAGAAATCGTTCCGGGTTGCGTAAGTTGCCTGATGCTTTCTTTTACAGGAAGGCATGGAATAGCAGAACCGTGTTCCACCGCCGAATCGTAACAATACCGTATTAATTGCGGGGTAATAAGGCAGCGCACACCATCGTGTACAAAAACAATTCCGTCGCCTTCTACAAGGCTAACGCCATTTCGCACACTGTGAAACCTTGTTTCGCCACCGGCAGTAAATATGATACGCGTAGGATCAAAATAGGCGTCCACCAATTCCTTTCCCTTTTCTATATGGTCTTCGGGTAATACAAGAATAATGGTGAGATCGGGGAAAGATTGCAAAAAGGCTTTAATGGTATAATACAAAATGGGCTTACCTAGCAATAACAAAAACTGCTTGGGTAATTCACTGTTCATTCGCTTTCCCGCTCCACCTGCTACTATAACTGCGTATTTCTTCATCCTATGCCTTTTGTTTTAACCCTAAATAAATTTTTTGCAAATTAATTGTTACCTGCATATGAATACATTTTATATGTTATCCAATTGCTAACTTTAACTGCCATCATTAGAATTCAAAGGTATTTCATATCCTTGCCAGCAATTATGTATTTTTTGAAAAGTCTATTTTTTACACGGATGCAGTGGCTTATGGTCATATTATTTGGAAGCTTATCTCTATTTTCTTCCTGTAAAAAAGCCATGCCCACCACTGCCGATACCATTGTGGCTTTGCAACAAATGCAGGAACTCGCCACGGTTGAATATACCGTTCAAAAAGTGGTAAAAGCGAGTGATGACAAGACCTGGTATAAATATGGTGATCGCAAAATCCTGATAACCTGCGAAGCAAAAGTGAAAGCCGGGATTGATTTTTCCGCTTTAGACACAAGATATGTTTCCATCAGCGACAAACAAATCAGCATCCAAATGCCGCCTGCTAAGATCATTTCTGTACAACTTCCGCCCGAAAAAATAAACGTGGCTTACCAGGAAACCGGCTTTTTTCGTACCCGGTTTTCGGTTGCCGAACAAAACGAATTGATGAAACAGGCTGAAACACAGGTAGTTGCACAAGCCAATAAACTCGGCATTTTGAAAGATGCTGAAAATAATACCCGCCAATGGCTTACCGGTTATTTACGCAACCTTGGATTTGAAGAAATTGATTTGCAATTCAACGCACCGATTCAATTAACCCCACGTTAATCTTCATCATGAAAAACATTCTTTCGGGCGTATTGCAAAAAATCATCTTCCTGGTCCTGCTTGTGGGGCTGGTTTGGTGGGGAATGGGTACCTATTTAGGAGGTAAGTTTAATCCATTGGCATGGTTTAAGGCGCAGCCGGTAACCATTGATCAAACGCCATTGGTTGTCACCGAAATTAAGCAGATAGCCGAATTGCAAACCGCACGCATGTACTGCGAATTGATGGTGGACAGCATACCCACTTCTCCTGCTGATCTTGCGTGGCGCAGTCTTTCCAATACCTTCATTATCCCCGGATTGACCGAAGCTTTTTTGCCCCCCGGCAAAAAACTGGTGATGGTGGCAAGGGGAAATATTATTGCGGGCATTGATGTTGCGGGTATTGGGGCCGAAAATATTACCATTAAAGGTGATTCTGTTTGGGTTTCCCTTCCTGCCCCTAAAATTCTCGATATCATTACCAACCCCTCCGATTTTGAAATTTTTGCTGAAGATGGTACCTGGAGCAATGAAGCGGTTCAGGCTGTAAAGCAAAAAGCCCGCACCAAAATGGAAAAGGAAGCCCACCGGCAAGGCTTGCTAACACAGGCAGGCGACAAAGCCGCTTCTATGATGGAAACCTTTTTACGCGCATCCGGATATAAATATGCGAGGGTGGAAATAAATGAAGCTTCCCATTGATTTTTTGGCGAAATTTGCGGCCTAAATTGAAAACTATGAAGCGTATTTCCTTTTTGGTGCTTGCCGGTGCCATTACAATAGGAATGGTTGCCTGCAATGGCAGCACTACCGAAAATCATGAAAACCATGCTGCAGGTGAAAGCCAAAATGCTGCAGCTACTGCAAAAAGCCCTACCGATTCTCTGTTTGATGCAGTGGTTGCCTTGCACGATGAAGCTATGCCCAAAATGAGTAAATTGATGGGCTACCAAAAACTCGCGCAAACAAGAATTGATTCGTTGGGAAAACTGAAGGATAATGCCAGCATTCAACTAAAGACAGAATATACCGCACTGCTGGAAAATCTGAAAAGTGCCGAAAAAGGAATGAATGACTGGATGGATAATTTTACGCCAGAGCCCGAGTTCAGCACAAAGGATTCATTGAAAATGTACTACGAAGCCGAAAAAGTAAAAGCACAAAAAATGCGGGATGATATTTTCACCACGCTGGATAGTGCGCTGGCTAAATTAGGTACCCTTTAATCTTCAAAAGGAAAAACAGACAGGTAACCATCCATTTCATCGCGATAAGCTTTGGCCTGTTTGGCTGCGGCTTCAGCAAAATCATCTCTGGAAGATGCATAAATAACTGCCCGGCTTGCATTTACCAGCAAGCCGGTTTCTTTTTGCATGCCATATTTGGACACATCTTTAAGGCTACCACCCTGAGCCCCCACGCCGGGAACGAGTAAAAAATGATCGGGAATCAATGCCCGGATGTTAGAAAACTCTAAAGCCTGCGTGGCACCAATTACAAACATCAGATTTTCGGTATTGCCCCAGGTTGCTACCTTATTTATGACCCTTTCGTAAAGCAATTCAGAGCGCGAAGCATTAGCTAGGTTGGGAATGAGTGGATTATCAAAAGAATGTGCTGCTATTTTCAACCGCTCAAAATCGTTGCTGCCGGGGTTGCTTGTTAGTCCCAGCACAATGGCCCATTTACCCGGGTATTCCAAAAATGGCCGGATACTGTCTTCACCCATATAAGGCGCTACGGTAACCGCATCAGCGTTCATCGTTTCAAAAAACGCTTTGGCATATTGCTGACCGGTATTGCCAATATCACCCCGCTTGGCATCCGCAATTTTTAAGTGGTTATCTCCAATGTAATCAAAGGTTTCCTGCATAATCTCCCATCCTTTTGCCCCCATGGCTTCGTAAAAAGCAGTGTTCACTTTATAGGATACACAGTAATCGCTGGTAGCATCAATAATAGCTTTATTGAAGGCTAATACAGGGTTCGTATCTGATTTTAAGTGGACCGGAATTTTGGTAATATCTGTATCAAGACCTACGCATAAGTAGGAGCGCTTTGAATGGATTTGTGCTACGAGTTCCTGCCTTGTCATATGGCAAAGTAAGTTGTGGAAAGTGAGAATGCAAAAAAACAGTCCTTAATTTCCCAGGAGCCTGATACCATCATCAGCTAGCGAAATTTGTTTTTGTTTATACAGGGTACCGATAGCCATTTTAAAAGCCTTTTTACTCATGCCAAATACTTCGTATATATCATCGGGATTGCTTTTATCATGGTAGGGTAAAAAGCCATCATTTTCCTTGAGCATACGAAGAATTTTGTCGGATTCACCTTCTACCCTTCCGTATCCACGGCTACCTATGGCCACATCAATGCGGTTGTCTTCATATATTTTTTTTATGAAGCCCTTCATTTTATCACCCACCTGTATGGTTTGAAAAATATCGCTGAAATGCAATACACCCGTGTGTTTACCATTTATAATAACCACATAACCAATATCGGTGCGGCGATACACTACCATAATGACATCGTCCTTTTCTTCCACCGTAAGATTATCGTTGCTTAACAGGTAATCAAACTTTTCAGTAGCGGTTAACCGCATGGTATCAAGATCGAGATATACGTACACAAGGTAATCGGCACCCACTTTCATCCGGTCGCGTATTTTACTATTGGGTACAAATAAATCTTTCATTAATCCATTATCAAGAAAAGCGCCATGCTGACTTACAGAAACCACGCGCAGCCTTGCTATATCGCCTACTTTAGCTTTAGGTTGTTGTGTAGTTGCAATTAAACGGTCTTCGCCATCATGGTAAATAAATACCCTGAGCGTATCACCCACTTTTGTTCCTTCCGGTACAAAACGTTTGGGTAAAAGAATCCCTTCTTTTCCATCGTCGAGGTATAACCCAAAATCTGCATCGCGCAGCACTTCCATTTCGTTGTATTCACCTATGTTAATATTCATAATATTATTTTTATTGATTACGCTGCAATACCTTATCCAAGGAAGTTAAAATGATATTACATGCATGTCTTATTTGTTCTTCGTTAATAATTAAGGGAGGTGCAATTCTCAGGCAATCGGGGGCAAATAAAAACCAATCCGTAACGATACCCGTTTTAACGCATTCGTGGCAAACTTGTAAACAAGTTTCAGCATCCTGTAACTGAACTGCCATTAAAAATCCTGCACTGCGCACTTCTTTTATACCGGGATGTTTCAGTAGGTTTCTAAAAAGTTCTTCCTTTGTTTTAATAGATGACAGATTATAGATGACAGATGACAGATTTTCTCCAACCTTTCCCCTGTCATCTGTCATCTTACCATCTGTCATCTGTAGCAGCAACCCAAACCCAGCCAATCCCGCAGCACAACACACCGGATGTCCTGCAAAGGTGCTGATATGGCCAAGTACAGGATTAAAAGTGAGCGTTTTCATTTTTTGGTGCGAACTTATAAAAGCGCCCAAGGGTAATCCGCCACCCAACGCTTTGCCCAACAACAAAATATCTGGCACTACGCCATATTTTTCAAAAGCCCATAAAGTTCCTGTACGACCAAAACCGGTTTGAATTTCATCGAATATCAGCAAGGCACCGGTTTCATCGCATTTTTTTCGAACGGCATGTAACCAGTTTTTATCTGCCGCAATTACGCCCGCTTCGGCCTGAACAACTTCCATTACCACACAGGCCGTTTGGCAATCAATAAATGCGAGAGCACATTCGGTATTAAAATCGGCATGCCATACGTCGGGCAGCAAGGGCCGGTAAGCATTGCGCCAGTATTCGCCACCCATCAGGCTAAGTGCCCCCTGTGTGCTACCGTGGTAAGCATTAATAAAAGAAACGATTTTACTACGCCCCGTCACCCTTTTCGCCAGTTTCATGGCACCTTCGGTAGCTTCGGTACCGCTGTTGGTAAAATATACACAGTCAAGGCTTTCCGGTAAAAACTCCGTTAACCTTTTAGCGTATTGCACCTGTGGATTTTCAATAATTTCTCCATACACCATCAGGTGCATATATTCATCTACCTGCTTTTTAATGGCATCTTTTACCGCAGGTTGTCCATGACCCATGTTCATTACGCTAAAGCCGCTGATAAGGTCTAAGTATGGTTTGTCGTCTTTATCCCACATAAACACGCCTTCTGCTTTTACAATCTCGAGCCCGATAGGCGCGGGAGAAGTTTGTGCAACGTGTTGGAGGAAAAGTTGGCGGTTATTCATTGGATGACAGGGATTAGATGACAGATATTAGATGACAGATGACAGGGGGCTTCCGTTATCTGGAATCTGTCATCTTAATTTATTATTTTACCAAATCTGATGCTTCGTACCTATGTATCAGACCGTTTAAAATCCTTAAATTTTCATCAATTATAGGCGTGAATTTTAAAAATTCAGCTTCTGTAATAATCTCAATCATAACTGCAATATTAAGCAGTGTTTCCAACTCATAGAGAGAGCCCCTGGAAATATAAAGAAATTGTGTTGTATCCTTTTTAGTTCTACGGCCACATCCTTCTGCTATATTTGAAGGAACTGAAACCGCAGCTCTTTTTGTTTGGCTTGTTAAAGCATAAAGTTCTTCTTTTGGATATTTCTTGCTAATCAAATAAACCGCTTTTACAATCTCCATCGCCTTTTTCCATGCTTCAAGATTTTTATAACCCGTCACTTCCAAATAATTTTAGGTTTAAAAAAGTAATTTCAATAACAATCTAAACTTTATTTTTGAATTTGCAGGTGTTTAAATATTTTAATACAGCATATTTGAGCAATCAATAGAAATAAGGAGAAATTTTCATCTGAAATTAGTCATCCGTCATCACAAATCTGTCATCCGTCATCTCAAATCTGTAATCTTCCATGCCCATCATTCTCCCAGTTGAAGGTATTTCCCCCCAATTCGGTCTCGATTGCTTTATAGCCCCCAACGCCACCATTGTTGGCAATGTGGTTACCGGCCATCAATGTAGTTTTTGGTTTAATGCCGTGGTGCGCGGCGATGTACATTATATAAAAATGGGCAACAAGGTAAATGTGCAGGATGGCGCCTGTATTCATTGTACTTATCTGAAGCATCCCACCAATATTGGAAATAATGTAAGCATCGGGCATAACGCTCTTGTTCATGGATGTACCATTCACGACAATGTATTGATTGGAATGGGTGCTATTGTAATGGATGGCTGTGTGGTGGAAAGCAACAGCATTATTGCGGCAGGTGCGGTAGTGCTCGAAGGTACTCATGTGCCTTCGGGAACCATTTATGCTGGGGTACCGGCCAAAAAAGTAAAGGATATTTCGCAGGAAATGATTGAAGGTGAAATCAACCGGATTGCGAATAATTATATCAAATACAGTAGTTGGTTTAAGTAAATAATTGAATAGATTAGGTTTACAAATCTGGGCATTTTGGTGCAAAATCCATCACAAAACCTTTCGACGCAGTGGTATTAATCTTATTTTTACCTAAAGTTATTTTTGAAATGAAACCAATTTATAAAGTAATCGTTGCGGGTCTTATTCTTTCCGCTGTAGGATGCGGTGGGGGAAAATCGGCAAAAAAGGGATGCCCTGCCAATGATGCCAATTTGGGTGCCGAGCGTATCATGGCCGGCGAAGGCGGAAAAAAACCTTCCAAATTTAAAATTAAGGGTATGGATAAACCCTATAATCAATAAACTGGTTTACTTAATCCCCTTTAGAGGATGCTTGTGAAAAAACTCAAATTATTCATCCTTGCTTTGAGCATGGTGGCCGGCTGTCAGTTATTTGGCCAAAAAATTGTTCTCCCTTCCGGCATACTCACTTTCCAGTCTCCTTCCTCAGGTTCGCCGGATGCAGCGTTAATGCAGAAAATTTCTTTTGAAAGACATTTTTTCTTTGCTGCTCATTTTTCGCAGTTACCCAATGCAATGGTTTTATCAGCCTTGCAAAATGAAGGCGGGCTGCTAAAAGAAAAATTAGCACCATCCACCTATTTATTACAAACAACAACATTCCCGGATGCACGTTGGTGCCAAAGCATGCACATTACAGGTATCGCACATCTTTCATCATCGTTAAAAATAGATTCCAGGATAACAGCTAACCAAATTCCATCCTTTGCGCTTGCCAATAAAGAAGTTATTAAAGTAATGGTAGGAACTTATGGAAATATTTCCCATCAGAAAATTTCAGAAGCACTAAGAAATGCAGGGTTAATGCTTACTTCCACAACGGAAAAACCATCCGGCAATTATGCTGGCACTATTTCCCTTTCATCTATTTCAACTTTGTCATCGCTTCCCTTTGTGTATGCTATTCGATTGCAAAATCCGGAAGATAAAGTGCTTAATGAAATTGCAAGGCCATCATCAGGAACTTCATTATTGCAAGCATCCATTGCTTCCGGCGGCCGCAACCTGATGGGTAGCGGGGTAACCATTGGCGTAGGCGATGATGCAGATCCTACCCTACACCCCGATATACGGGACCGGGTAATTAACCATACACCCGGTATTACCAATAATCATGGTTCGCATGTAGCAGGTACGGTAGGTGGAGCGGGTATTCTAATCTATCGCACGGCAGGATTTGCACCACAGGCAAATATTATTTCGCAATGGTTTAGTGGTGTTTGGAAAAATGCAGGCATTTATACCGAAGCCTACAACATGGTAGTAACCAACAACAGTTACGGCAGTATTGCCGGCGATTGTTTGTATGCAGGTGTTTATGATCTATCCAGCAGGGAGTTAGATGAAAATACATTGGCTTACCCGCAATTATTACATGCATTTGCATCAGGTAATGATGGCGATAATACCTGTGCACCTTTTCCGAAGGCATACCACACGGTGTTAGGCGGCTATCAATCGGCTAAAAATATTCTTACGGTTGGCCGCACCGATTACACGCAGGTAAGTAGTACCAGTAGTAGCAGTGGTCCGGTACGCGATGGAAGATTGAAACCAGAAATTACAGGATTAGGTATTATTACATCGCTGAATGGAACCGGGAATGGATATTTTACCGATTATGGTACAAGTATGTCATCACCGAATATAGCGGGTGGATTGGGATTGCTTTACGAGCGTTATCGTCAATTGAAAGGTGGTGAAAATCCACCGGGCGCATTAATGAAAGCTGTTTTACTAAATGGCGCAAGAGATGTAGGCATTCCCGGACCCGATTTCCGCCATGGCTATGGAACCATGATGCTCGAAAGAAGCCTGCGCATACTGGAAAATAACAACTATACGGTGCGCAGCCTTTCGCAGGGTGCCATTCAGGATACCATTATCAGCGTACCGGCCGGAACCAAACAACTAAAAGTAATGGCTTATTGGCACGATCCTGCGGCCAATGTTTTGGCAGCACAAACCCTGGTTCACGATCTTGACCTCGAAGTAATTGCACCGGGAAACATAACCGTTTTTCCCAAAATATTAAATGCCGCTGCGGCTGGTGTAAATCAACCTGCAACCGAAGGTGCCGACCATACCAATAACCATGAACAGGTTGTAATTGATAATCCAACACCCGGAAACTATACCATTCGCGTAAAGGGTACTGAAATTGCAACACTTCCATCGCAGGCCTACGCCATAACGTTTGATTTTGTACCTGTTGAATTAAGATTTACCAACCCGGTAAAAGATACAAAAGCGGCAGCAGGCAACATAACTTTTTCTATTGCCTGGGAAGATGAAACAGGTGTGCCCGGTAATTATACACTTTCCTACACCACAGATGATGGCAATAACTGGACTGATATTATTGCAGGTTTGAAAGATACCACAAGACTATATTTCTGGCAGCCGGGCAATATCCGCACTACACAGGCAAGACTACGCATTACGAAAGGAGGCAATATAACGATCAGTGAAAAATTTTCTATTATTCCCAACATAAGTTATTCAGTTGCTGCAGCAACCGATCAATGCAATGGATATTTCCGCATTAACTGGACACCATTGACAGCAACACCAACCGAAACCATTAGTTACCTGGTGAAAATGAAGCAAGGGGCTGTCATGCAAACTATTGCAGAAGTAAGTGATGTAAGTACATTTACTTTACCCAATCTCAATCCTGACAGCACCTATTATGCGGCAATTGTAGCGCGCATCAATGGAGTGGAAGGCGTTTATAACACTGCTATAACCAGACGACCCAATACGGGAAACTGCGCAGGTTCTATTAGCGATGGCGACCTTCGGCTCGATTCCATTATTTCACCTTTATCCGGAAGGCAATTTACTTCCACCGCATTACAAGCCAATACACAGGTTGCCATTCGTATTCGTAATCTTGACAATATCGCCACCAGCTCTTTTATAGTGAAATACAGTATTAATAGAGGAGCATTTACAGAAGCCACTATCAATGCGCCAATTGCTGCATTGGGAACAATGGTACATTCATTTCCTGCCACCGATTTCTCAGGAATTGGCAGCTACCAACTTACCGCAATTGTAAAAAACACAGGTGCTACCGATGCAAATGCAAAGAATGATACATTTAGTATAACCATACGGCATTTACCCAATGCACCCGTTTCGCTTGCTTCCCCCTTAAGCGAAGATTTTGAAACTGCAAACGCCATTACTACGCTTAAGTCACAAACCGGGCTGGCCAATATGTCCCGATGGGATTATGTAAATGCCGATCCCCTTGCCAGGGCAAGAACTTATGTAACACCCGGTTTGGCGCGCAGTGGTAATCGTGCTGTTACGCTGGATGTAAGCAAATCAACCCCAAGGGTTACCAATCCTTTCAATCAACTCATTGGCACGTATAACCTATCCAATTATAATGTGAATGATCACGAAGTACGACTGAACTTTTTCTTTAAACATCATGGTGTTACGCAAGGTCCGCACCCGCAAAATAAAGTATGGGTGCGTGGTACCGAAACGAATAATTGGGTTGAACTATTTGACCTTGGAAATGCGCAAACAGCGCAACCCGGTGTATGGAAAGAAATAGCCGCTATCAACCTGAATGACTCTCTTAAAAAAGCGGGGCAAACATTTTCAACCAGCACACAAATCCGTTTCGGGCAATTCGCTTTTTTCAGCATGGCCGACAACGAAAATTTTGGAGGATATACTTTTGATGACATTACAGTTTTACTGGCAGAAAATGACATGCAACTGGTAAGTATTGAAAATCCTGCTGCTCAATTATGCGGTGCTACAAGTTTGATACCGGTAAAAATAAAATTGCGTAATGGTACAGCAACCACGCTTACCAATATTCCGGTTCGTTACCGCATTAATGGCGGAAGTTGGGTTACCGAACAAGTTCCTTCTTTAGCCGGTAAATCAGAAATGGATTATACTTTTACCACTACTGCTACCCTCCCGGGTTTTGGTAAAATTATAATAGATGCCGAAGTGCTTCAACCGGGTGATAATATTCCCGGAAACAATGCACAGCAGCTAGGCTTTATAAACCAACCGGTAGTTTCCACCTTCCCCTATTATGAAGATTTTGAAACCGGTGAAAATGGTTTTGTGGCAGAAGGTTTAAATAACACCTGGGCATGGGGTTCCCCTTCATCGCTGCGCATAAATACAGCTGCAAGCGGGCAATATGCATGGAAAACACGGCTAACCGGCGATTATGCAAATAGCGAAAAAAGCTATCTATACAGCCCCTGCTTCGATATTTCTACACTTACTAATCCAATGCTGAGTTTCAGTTTGGCCTACGCCATTGAAGATTGCCGCAATTTTAATGCTATATGCGATGCAGGATGGATGGAATTTAGTTTGGATGGAAATAGCTGGCAAAAACTCGGCCGCTTTGGTGAGGGAGAATCCTGGTACGACTATGAAGCAGGACAGGTTTGGATGAGATCTAACCAAACGAATTGGCGCGAAGCAATCATTGCTTTACCCAAGCACAATGGCACCATCCGGCTTCGCTTTGTATTTATTGCAGATGATGGAAGTACGCGGGAAGGAATGGCTATCGATAATTTTCATGTGTACAACGGTGGCGCCTTGCCGCTGGAATGGCTAAGCTTTACGGCTGCGCTAATTCCAAATGAAACGGTTGATTTGAAATGGATTACCGGCAAAGTAAATCCCGGAGAAAGTTTTGACATACAGGTAACCGCAATGGCAGGTGATGAATCATCTTTTAGAAATATTGGTCGCATAGATATTACTACCGATGAAAGACGCACATTTATATTTAACCATCAACCCAATACAAAAAGTAGTGCACTATTCTACCGGATTATTTGGAATAAAGGGAATGGCGAACAATCAATTTCACCGGTTAGAAAAATTCAGTTTCCTGCACGGGTAGATGACCTGTTGGTTTTCCCAAATCCTGCCGATAATCAATTGCAGGTGCAGGTTAACCTGCGTACCGATGAAACAGTGAATATTCGATTGTTTGCAACCGATGGAAGAGTGGTGTATCAAAAACAAGTGAAAACAGAAAACGGATGGCTTTCCACATCCATTGATCTGAACCCATTAAAACTTAAAACAGGCATTTATTTTATAGAAATTACAGATGCCAAAAATAAGCAGGTTCGAAAATGGATGAAGCGTTAATGTAGGTGCATGTACGTTGAAATAGGAATCATCAAAGGGTCCAGGTATTATCAGGTTAACTAAACACTTTATACAGTAACTGGATATCAGGCATAATCAAGGATAAATTCCGCAGGGATATTTAATATTCTTTTGCATTGCTTCAAAAAGGATAAATCGGGCTCCTGCTTTTTGTTTAGAATTAATGAAAGTTTTGCAGAAGAAATTCCCATCCGTTCAGCAAGTGATTTCTGATTCAATTTCATTTCATACATCCTTAGCTCAATCATTTCAGAAAGTGTTTCAGGTGCGGCAATCGTATAATGCTGCTTTTCAAAAATTTCGACTTCTTTGCCCATTGCAGCAAGCTGCGCTAATTCATTTTCGGATAAGTTTTTAAAGCCTTTATTCAACAATGTTTCAATTTGGGCAGTCTTTTGGTGATAATTATGTTCGTTGTTCATCTTTTGATTATTTAAATGTTTTTTACATCAGTTTGATCATAGGTACTATGATTTCCTATGAATCTCACATATACTGTTCTAATATCGAAATGAATCATCACAACAAGTCGATATTGATTTCCTTTTACATTAAAAATATAGCGGTCATTTCCTACATAATCCACTGAATTAAAATCTTTTTTTATATCGCTAATATTTTTCCAATCTGCCTTTTGTACAAGGTTGTACCAATAAAACAGAGCAGTCTTACTATCAGGATATTGATCAATAAATTCCCGCAATCGTTTAAAGGTTATTATAACCATACTCAAAAGTAATACAAAATTTAGATATTCTAAACACAATTTAGAATAAAGAAAAAACCATAAAATAGAAAATTACAACAGCCATCTATTTTAAAGAAATTATTAATGACGAAGCAAGCAGTTTGGAAAATGGATGAGGCGTTAAGGTAGGCACAAAAAAAATCCGCTATTTCCAAATGAATAGCGGATTTTACATTTCTATCGTAACGTTTTACCTGCTTTTACGCATTTTAGCTTCTACGCTTAAAGTAGCATGCGGTACTGCGCGTAAACGTGCTTTGTCAATCAGCTTTCCGGTTTCGCGGCAAATACCATAGGTTTTGTTTTCAATACGCATGGTTGCTTTTTCAAGGTGGTCGATAAACTGTATTTGGCGGCTTGCCATTTGGCTAAGTTGCTCGCGCTCCATGCTTAAGGTGCCATCTTCCATGGTCATGTAACGACCATCTTCGTTGTCGCCACCTGTATCGTCTTTACGGGTAATTAACCCCTGCAGGTAAGCAAGTTCCTTACGGGCACTTTCCAGCTTACGACCAATCAGTTCCCTGAATTCTGCAAGGTCGCTATCACTGTATCGTTGCGATGGAGTGGTAATTGGTGCATTTTCCTTAGGGCCATCCAATACCGAATGGGTAAAATCGGGCTCATAGGGTACACTTCCAAGCGCATTGATTTTTGGCATTTTTACTGGCTTAAGTGGCTCTTTTTTTTCCGTGGCCTTTTTAGCAGCCGCCTTTGGAGCAACCGTAGCAGGTTCGTCAATTTTTGACTTAGCTGCAGGCTTAGGCCCTTCAGCAGTTTTTGCAGGTGCTGCTACTTTTTCGTGTGCATCAGGCTTTTCAGCCGATATTTTTTTGGTAGCAACCGGTGCTGCATCCTTTGCAGCAGGCTTGGTTGTTGATGTGGTTTTTTTTGTGGTAGCCATCGTTACTCTCCCTTTTTACGTACTTGCACTTTTAATTTGGATTCATTTACTTCAATTTCAATGCCATTTTCTAAATCAGGCACCCATTGAAGATTATCTGCCAAAATTTCCGCGCAAATATATGGTTTGAAAATATCTACAGAGGTTTTATACTTTTCATTGCCAGTCCAGGCCACTTCTATCCTATCAGTAAGTTGCAAGCCAATATCCTTCCTTATGTTCTGCAAACGGTTTACAAACTCACGGGCCAAACCTTCCTGTTCCAATTCGGGGCTAAGGATGATATCCAAGGCTACTGTTACCGCTCCATCCGTTGCCACACTCCAACCCGGTACATCTTCAGCACTTACTTCAACTTCCTGAAAATCAATACGAATCTCTTCATCCAACACTACAATTTCTGTAAAACCACTAATTTCCAGCGCTTTAATTTGTTGGTCGGTGAATGTAGATAAAGCTGCACTTACAGCCTTCATCTTCTGACCCAATTTTTTCCCCAATAGTGAATAATTGGGTTTAACTTTTTTCTTAATAAATCCTTCTGTCTCCGTCAGGTAAGCAATTTCTTTAACATTTACTTCGGCTTTTACCAGGTCTTCCACTAGCTGCAATTGGGCCATCATCCCTGGGTTTAATACCGGAATCAGTACTTTTTGCAATGGCTGACGAACTTTCAGGTTCTCCTTTTTGCGGATAGATAGCACCAGGCTGCAAACAGTTTGTGCCAATTCCATTCGCTCTTCCAACTGTTTATCAATCACCGCTTCGTCTGATTTTGGGAAAAAAGTGTGGTGAATACTTTCAACATTAAAACGACCGGTAACTGCATTTAAGTTGCGGAATAGGTTATCGCTGAAAAACGGTGAAATAGGCGCCATGAGTCTTACGATGGTTTCAAGGCATTCATACAAAGTTTGGTAAGCAGCCAGTTTATCATTGCCCAATTCATTTTTCCAAAAGCGGCGGCGACAAAGGCGCACATACCAGTTGCTAAGGTGTTCGTCCACAAATTTTTCAACTAACCGGCCTGCCTGTGTAGGTTCGTAATCGTCCATTGCTTCTGTAGCCTGTTGAACCAGCGTATGCAGGCTGCTGAGAATCCAGCGGTCAATTTCGGGGCGTTGCGCAACAGGGATATAAGCTTCTTTAAAGGCAAAACCATCCACATTGGCATACAATGAAAAGAATTGATAGGTATTATAAAGCGTGCCAAAGAACTTACGTTGTACCTCTTCAATGCCTTTAAGGTCAAATTTCAGGTTTTCCCAGGGGCTTGCATTGGTAATAAGATACCAACGGGTTGCATCGGCACCATAAGACTCAATGGTTGCAAAAGGATCTACCACATTTCCAAGACGTTTACTCATCTTGTTGCCATTTTTATCAAGCACTAATCCATTGGAAACCACAGTTTTATAAGCAACACCGGATTTATCATCCGATATAGATAAACCCGAATTTTTTAATTCAGCTTCAATATCTTCTTTAATCAAACTACCTATAGCATGCAGGGTATAAAACCATCCACGTGTTTGGTCAACGCCTTCGGCAATAAAATCAGCCGGATAATTTTGGGCAAACAATTCCTTATTTTCAAATGGGAAATGCCATTGTGCATATGGCATTGCGCCACTATCAAACCATACATCGATAAGGTCTGGCACGCGGCGAAGCACATTGCCATTTTTTCCCGCAAGCCACACGCTGTCAACCTGTGGTTTATGTAAATCGGTAATTTCTTTTACAGGGCTATTGGGGTGAAGGTTCGCTTTCAACTCGGCAATGGAGCCAATGCATAATACTTCTTCCCCATCATCACTTTGCCAGATGGGTAAAGGTGTTCCCCAAAAACGGCTGCGGCTCAGGTTCCAGTCCACCATATTTTCCAGCCAGTTGCCAAAACGACCGGTTCCTGTGCTTGCCGGTTTCCAGTTGATCGTTTTATTCAGTTCCACCATTCTATCCTTAAGTGCCGTAGTTTTTATAAACCAGGCATCCAGCGGATAATAAAGAATGGGCTTATCTGTACGCCAGCAATGGGGGTAGCTGTGTTCATACTTTTCTACTTTAAAAGCACGATTTTCTTTTTTCAGTTTTACGCAGATGTCCACATTTACATCTACATAGTCCTTTTCATCCTTATAATTTTTTACATATCGGTTACTAAATTCACCAAGACCATCAACAAACTTGCCTTCACGGTCCACCATAGTAAGAATTCCAATGCCATATTTTTTACCTATTCTATAGTCATCGGCTCCAAAAGCAGGCGCTATATGTACGATACCAGCTCCATCTTCGGTAGTTACAAAATCGCCTATCATAACCATCCACGGATCAGCTTCGGGAGTAATTTCATGCACTTTTGCAAGGCTATTGGCTTCAAAGGGTAACAACTGTTCGTAGCGAACACCTTCCAATTGACTGCCTTTGCAACGGGCAACTATTTTCCATGGCATCGGCATATCCTTAACAGGACCCGTTCCGGCTGCGGCAGCCTTTTCTTCATAAGCAGCAAAATCACCGTTTTCTCCTTCTGCCTTTAGAAATTTATGTATAAGATCCGTAGCCAGAATTACATGAACCGGTAAATGGGTATAGGGATTAAAAGTATGAACCAATGAATACTCAATATTGCCACCCACAGCCAAACCCAGATTGCTTGGGAGCGTCCAGGGTGTGGTAGTCCATGCCATCAGGAACACTTCGGCGCCATGGACGGCATCGTGCAGAAATTTGCTTTTGTTATCTTGCACAGCACGGAACATAACCGTTGCACTTGTATCCTTAACATCCTTGTAAGTACCCGGTTGGTTAAGTTCATGCGAACTAAGCCCGGTACCGGCTGCGGGGCTATAAGGCTGAATGCTTACGCTTTCGTAGAGCAATCCGCGGTCGAACATTTTTTTAAGCAGCCACCAAAGGCTCTCAATATATTCATTGGTAAACGTGATATAGGGGTCATTCAAATCTACCCAATACCCCATTTTGCGGGTAAGGTCATCCCATTTGTCCTTAAACCGCAATACCACTTCGCGGCATTTTTGATTGTATTCTTCTACTGAGATTTTTACGCCAATATCTTCCTTGGTAATCCCCAATTCTTTCTCCACACCTAATTCCACAGGTAATCCATGTGTATCCCAACCGCCTTTACGTTTTACCTGGAAACCCTGCATTGTTTTGTACCGGCATACAAGGTCTTTCAGCGTACGGCTGATAACATGGTGAATGCCCGGCATACCATTGGCGCTAGGTGGTCCTTCGTAAAATACGAAGGGTACTGCACCTTCGCGTAGCGATACGCTTTTTTCAAAAGCATCTTCCGAAGCCCATTTTGCCAGCATTTCCTGTTCTAATGCAGGCAGGTTCAATTTATTATATTCGTGGTACCTTGTACTCATTATGAATCAGTTATAAAAAAAATCCATCCGGATTCATTTTTTAAAGTGTGCAAAGGTAGAAAAATATTTTGGGGCTGCCTTAACAACAATAAATATTGAAGATGCAAACCCTAAAACAGGTTTTGGCTCCTGTCCATTCACATTCCATTGGCTTCTAATCTGCCACTAAGTGCCTTTCTTTGCTCCCCAAACTTAGTTAGCGTGATGCAGATAGAAGTACTTAAATCAAAGATTCACCGTGCGGTAATAACCGACGCCAATTTACATTATATAGGTAGTTGTACCATTGATGAGAATTTGCTCGATGCAGCTAATATGATCCCCAATGAAAAAATTACTATTGTTAATGTAAATAATGGCGCAAGGCTTGATACTTATATTATCAAAGGGGAACGAGGATCGGGAATTGTGGCACTTAACGGCCCATCGGCCCGCATGGCACAACCGGGAGATATTATTATTATTATGAGCTATGCCACCATGGATTTTGAAATGGCAAAAACATTTACACCTTCGGTTGTCTTCCCTAAAGAAGGTAATAAACTGTAAATCATCACATTCCGTTAGCATCGGTTTCTTTACTTTGCATCTCTTATGAAGAGCCGGATCATTTCCATCTTACAATATGTGTTTTTTTTAAGCCTTGGCTTTGGACTTATCTGGTATAGCAGTAAGGACCTTACCGATGCTCAAATAGATGAACTCAAAAATTCATTTGCACAAACCCGGTTTCTTTACATTATTCCTGTTATTGGTGCCTTACTTTTATCGCACTATTTCAGGTCACTCCGGTGGCGGCTGCTTATGCAGCCCATGGGTTTTTTCCCTTCTGCAACCAATACTTTTCTATCAGTTTTAATTGGCTATTTTTTCAATCTGTTGGTACCAAGGCTTGGTGAAGTAATGAAATGTACCATGCTGGCTAAATATGAAAAAGTGCCAGCGGATAAGCTTATAGGTACCATTGTTGCGGAAAGGGCTGTTGATTTGGTTTGCCTTGTACTGGTTACCGTCATTATGCTGGCCACTCAATTTGACTTACTTGGCGAATCCGCCCTTCAATCCATTTCCACCATCTTAAAAGGTATGAGTTATGTAAAACTGGCCCTTTATTTAGCTGGCACCCTTGTGGTCATTTTTCTGATACGAATGGTACTACACCGTTTTGCCCACATACATGTATTTGCAGGTATAAAAAGATTTTTAAAAAATATAGTAATGGGCCTGACGAGCATTGGGAAAATGCAAGGCCGCGGTTGGTTTCTTTTTCATACGCTTATGATTTGGGTTCTTTACCTGCTGTCGATATGGTTAGGTTTTAAGGCCTTTCCGCCTGTTGCAAATTTAGGTTTTGATCCATCGGTTGCCATCCTTGTATTTGGCAGTTTGGGTATGATAGCCACACAGGGAGGCATTGGCGCCTACCAGTTTGCCGTGCAAAAAACGTTGTTGCTGTATGGTGTTACTGCGGTGGCCGGCCTTGCTTTTGGCTGGGTTCTATGGGGTGCACAAACTGCGATTGTATTGATATCGGGGATTATTAGCCTTTTACTTTTACCCTTTGTAAACCGAAAGAACCATGCGTAACGCTGCTGCCATCCCTGGCCGGATATTTACTCTACCGCAATTAATAACACAGGTACATGCATGGCGGGTAAAAGGTCTTACAATTGCATTTACCAATGGTGTATTTGACATTCTGCACGAAGGTCATATTTTTTCGTTAAGCCAGGCTGCCTCCGAAGGTGATGTTTTGATAGTTGCGGTAAATGGGGATGCCTCCGTAAAAAGGCTAAAAGGCCCTACCCGACCCATAAACAGCGAAAATAGTCGTGCGTTGCTGCTTGCTTCATTAGTAATGATAGATGCCGTAGTGATATTTACAGAAGATACCCCGATTGAACTAGTAAAAGCATTGCTACCCGATGTTATGGTAAAAGGTGGCGATTACAAACCAGAACAAATTGCAGGCGCTGCAGAAGTTATAGCTAATGGTGGGCGTGTTGTTATTAATCCATTGATAGAAGGTATTAGTACCACGCAAATAATTGAATCTATTCAACAAGGGTTATAAGGTGAAACACATTTATTGAAATAACTTAATAAAGAGGAAAGCCCAATCAGAATTAACTTTGCGGCTTGAATTATTAAATTTTTATGCCACCAAAAAGAACCATCATCCCCCGCGACATAAGCTGGTTAAGTTTTAATGCAAGGGTTTTGCAGGAAGCAAACGACCCAACAGTTCCTTTGCGCGAACGTATACGATTTCTCGGCATCCACTCTAATAACCAGGACGAATTTTTCAGGGTTAGGGTTGCTACCTTAAAACGCATGATGGAAGTTATGCGCAAGGGCACCAAGGCTGCCATGCACCTTGAAGCTTCCCCCGAAGCTATTTTGGAAGAAATCCAAAGTATTGTACTCCAACAGCAAAGTGAATTTTCACGCATTTGGGAGGGTATCCGCGAAGAACTTAAAAAGGAAAAAATTTACATACTCACCGAAACAGAACTTTCCAAAGAGCAGCAAAAATTTGTTGAAAAATTTTATGACGAAGAAGTAAGCCCCAATGTAATTCCCTTGATGATTGAAGGATTGCACCAAATGCCATATCTCCGGGACAAATCTGTTTACCTTGGAGTAGTAATGCGCAAAAAAAATACAGCATACCAGCATAAATATGCTTTAATAGAAGTTCCGGCAAAAGCAGTAGGTAGATTTGTGTTGTTGCCATCTAAAGCGGGAGAGCATAATATCATGTTGCTGGAAGATGTAATCCGCTTCAACCTTCCCCATATTTTTTCATTTTTTGGATTCGATGATTATACTTCCCACATATTTAAGGTAACCAAGGATGCAGAACTCGATATTGATAATGATATAGCTACTTCGCTTGCTCAAAAGATTGCAAAAGGTTTACGTAAACGAAGAGAAGGCAAACCGGTACGATTGATTTATGATAAGGAAATGGATGCAGGCTTACTGGAATACCTGATCCGGCGACTTAATCTTTCGCGCAGGGATAATATTATACCGGGCGGTCGCATTCATAATTTCAGGCATTTCATGGATTTCCCCGATGTGTTTAAAACGAAAAACTATCGTAAACAATCGTTTTTACATCCTGAATTTGATGACGGATACCGGGTAACAGACACCATTCTTGAAAAAGATGTTTTACTCTCCTTCCCTTATCATTCCTTTTCGCCGGTAATTGATTTGTTGCGCGAATCGGCAATGGATCCCGATGTAACAGAAATAAAAATTACAGCTTACCGGCTTGCTTCTAATTCCAAAATCATTAATGCACTTATCAATGCCGTAAGAAATGGCAAAATGGTAACGGTAATGCTGGAACTACGGGCAAGGTTTGATGAAGAAGCCAACCTGGTTTGGAAAGAAGTATTGGAACAGGAAGGTGTAAAAGTACTTACAGGTATTCCCAATTTAAAAGTACATGCCAAAGCGTGCCTCATTAAAAAGAAGAAAAACCGTACAACCGTGCAATACGGGTTTATAAGTACAGGCAATCTGAATGAAAAAACATCGAGAGTATATAGCGACCATTGCCTGCTTACCAGCAACCGGAAGATTATGGCCGATATTAACCGCATATTTTCTTATCTCGAAAAGCCGGCGTTAGGTCCTGTTGCACTGCGTAATTGTAATACACTTTGGGTATGCCCTATCAACATGCGTAAAAATATTGTTGCAGGTATAAACCGCGAAATATCAAATGCGCAAAAAGGTTTGGAAGCAGGGCTGATAATAAAAGTTAACAGCCTGAGCGACCTTGAACTAATTAACCACCTTTACCGGGCTGTAAAAGCCGGGGTAAAAGTTCAAATTATGGTTAGAGGTATTTTCTGTGCAGTATTCGATCATTTGAAACCTAAAATTAAGCCATACGCCATAAGTATAGTAGATGAATACCTCGAGCACGCAAGGGTAATGGTATTTTACAATGGCGGCAAGAATGACATGTATATTTCCTCAGCCGATTGGATGGTACGTAACATTGATCATCGGGTGGAAGCTGCATGCCCTATCAATGATCCGGTTATTAAAGCAGAATTGCTTGACATTCTGAAAATTCAGTTATCAGATAATGTAAAGGCGCGTTTACTGAATAACACCTTATCCAATGAATATGTAATTACACGTACCCGTAAAAAAATAAAGTCACAGGTAGAAGTATACCGCTACCTGGCAAAAAAGAAGCTTGCTTCGCCCATGCATCAGCGATTTCAAAATAATGAAGCCATAGCCGGGGTATAGCGCGGCTATGGCTTTTCACAAATAAAAAGGCTCATAAGCCTGAAAATTCATTCTTTTGCCATTCATGCGACTAGCAGCAATTGATATAGGAAGTAATGCAGCCCGGCTGCTGATTAGTGAAGTGCTTATGGATGCGCAGGGGGAGCCTGTTTTTAGCAAATTAAATCTTTGCCGTGTTCCGTTAAGGCTGGGTATTGATGTATTCAGTAATGGCGAAATAAGTAAACCCCGTATAGGCATGGTATTGCAAACCATGAAGGCTTACAGCCACCTTATGAATGCTTATAGCGTAGATCACATGATTGCAGCAGCTACAAGCGCCATGCGTGATGCAAGCAATGCACAGGAATTATTGCGTAAAATAAAAATGGAAACCGGTATTGATATTCAAGTAATATCCGGTGCCGACGAAGCGGCATTTATTTACGAAAGCCATGCAGCAGAACATATGGATAAAAATGGCAGCTTTTTGTACATTGATGTAGGTGGTGGTAGTACCGAACTTACTTTTTTTAATAAGGGAAAGCTAGCCAATAAGCAAAGTTTTAATATTGGTACCATACGCTTAATGAAAAAACAGATTACTGATCTTAATTGGGAGGTAATGAAAGATTGGGTGAAGAAAAATATTAAATCATCATCCGGTGTAATTAGTATTGGAAGTGGTGGCAATATCAACAAGGTTTTTTCGCTTAGCAAGCGAAAAGACGGGAAACCGCTTTCGCTGGAAACGTTGCGTGAATACTACAGGGAATTCAATGGATTTACCATTCAGGAACGAATGCTGCGTTATAATATGCGGGAAGACCGTGCAGATGTAATTATACTTGCCTTGCAAATTTATATTAACGTAATGCGCTGGGCAGAATCGGATGAAATATTTGTTCCCAAAATTGGTCTTGCAGATGGCCTTATTCAGCACCTTTATGCGGAAGTAACCGCCTAACAATTGTTTTACATATTTACCAGCACTTAATAATATGCTAACGCAGGAACAACTTCAGGATGGGCAGGTAGTTTTGGTTAACAAACCGCTGAAGTGGACATCTTTTGATGTGATTGGCAGGCTTCGCAAAATATTCAAAATAAAAAAAATTGGACATGCAGGCACCTTAGATCCGCTTGCTACTGGCCTGCTGATTGTATGTACCGGCAAGTTTACCAAAAAGATAAATGAGTACATGGGTATGGAAAAAGAATACACGGGTACGATAACCCTCGGCGCTACTACCCCTACCTATGACCTTGAAAGTGAACCCGGAAACTTCCTTTCGACAGATGGCTTAACCACAGAAATGATTCATTCTGCTACCCTACCCTATATCGGTAATATTTTACAAACGCCCCCTGCCCATTCAGCCATAAAAATGGATGGTGTAAGGGTTTATGAACTTGCCAGAGCCGGTAAAGAAGTAAAAATGCAACCAAGGCCGGTAACCATTTCAGTTTTTGAAATTACCCGTATTGCCTTACCGGAAGTCGATTTTCGTGTTGTTTGCAGTACGGGAACCTATATTCGTAGTCTTGCTAATGACTTTGGGGCTTCGCTTGGTGTGGGTGGTTACCTTTCATCCCTTTGCCGCACGCGTATTGGAACCTTTTTGGTGAAAGATGCACAGGATCCAAAGGAAATTGCAGATGAATATGGAGTGCCCATCAGGGAAAGGGAGCAATAAT
This sequence comes from Chitinophagaceae bacterium, assembly GCA_041740575.1. Classification (GTDB taxonomy): domain Bacteria; phylum Bacteroidota; class Bacteroidia; order Chitinophagales; family Chitinophagaceae; genus Phnomibacter. The sequence continues at coordinate 176,122 of JBGSLS010000048.1, forward strand.
TATTTTAGTTTACGATCGGGAATCCAAAATAATGGCCAAATGGATCATTAAATGATTGAATTACTTGCTATACGCAGCTTTACTTTTCCTTCAAAATAAAGGAAACAGGATAAAAAAGATATCTCCTTTTTCGAAAAGATTTTACAAAAATGGATAATATACCCGCCACTAAAGCAGGAAGATGAATAATAACCATCACCCACTGCCACCATTCAGTAGAAAAAGCATAATAATTAGAATAGAGAATCAGCCAAATACACCAGGCAGCAAAAGCTGCAGCAAAACATGAAAGGAATTTGTAAAAATGCTTTCTTCTTAATAAATAAAAAATTACCAGTAAAAACCCTGTGACCAACAATATCACTGCATTTGTCCAGGATGCATTGGGGATATAAGGTTTCTCGCCTTTGTCAATAAGGTCAATACTTTCTACGGTAAGAAAGAATACAACCGTAATCCATAACATTTGTAAAAAAAGTACAATACGCATTGCGAAGTGATTTAGTTGGCAGCCAATCGTATCTACTTCCCATCGTTTGATTCATTTTATCCTGACTAATGAAATATAAAACTATTTTATTAAAGTGAAAATAGGAATTATTTTTGGATTTAACTTTAAAATTCATTAAAAACATAAGACAAAAAACATAAAATTTTATTTCAAAAATTATGGATTTAGATCATAAAGTTTCTGTAAAGCACCTTCCATTTGTGCATCATACTGTTTGTCAATCATCATCATTTTAAGCTTATCAAGCGGACGATACCATGGGGTTGTAAATACATAAAATAACTGTGTGGTTACGGAATCAGGCCTTAACTGATAAAAGCCAATGCCACCCTGCATTGACATGTTACCCTTTTGTTTTATTTCAAAATAAATGGTATCGGCATTTGGCTGAGCTGCGGCATTAAATAAATTATTTTCATAGAAGGAAATATCGCTGGTACGAATATCAAAATTCCCGCTATCTGGAAGCAGCCACTGCCAATAAGATATTTCGTTATTATTTAGCTTGTTTTTCAGCTCTCCTGCTTCACCTGCAATATTGCGCACCCGGCTAAGCACCGTTACCGAAGGGAACATGAGCGTTATCCCCCAAAGTAAAATACTAAAAGCCACTATACTAATTAAACCCAACTTTAAAAAACGCATGAAATAAATTTAAGGTAATTGAAACACAAAAGGCAAACGCGCCTGCGGGCGGTTGGCTAATTGTTGTACCATCTGGTATTCGCGCAATACAGCTTTGTGTTGCGGTGTAAGTTGATTGCTAAACATTTGAATTTCTGTAGTGATAGGATCTTCTTTATCACCCAATATTTGTTCAAGCAACGATGGGCGCTGAGGGTAGTTTCTTATGTTGTACTTATCTGTCTTTGCCATACGGGCAGCACAGGCTATAGCATCCTGCAAACCACCCATCCTGTCCACCAATCCAATGCGGATGGCATCTTTTCCACTCCACACGCGTCCCTGTGCAATACTGTCCACCTTTGGTCCACTCAAATTCCTACCGGCCATTACCCTGCTTTTAAAAGTGCGGTAAATACTATCCACATCATTTTGTGCAACCTGCTTTTCAAAATCGCTCATGGGCCGGGCCATATTTCCAAAATCGGAATAGGTATTGGTGATTACCCCGTCAAAAGTGAGACCAAGCTTATTGTTCAGCATTTTTTGGGCATCTATCATTATGGTAAATACACCAATAGAACCGGTAAGCGTATTTGGCTGGGCAAAAATACTATCTGCATTGCAAGCCATATAGTAACCGCCGCTTGCAGCATAATCACCCATGCTTACCACCAAAGGTTTTTTTGCTTTTATTAATTCCAGTTCGCGCCAAATAATTTCGCTGGCTATGGCACTACCACCCGGTGAATTAACCCGAAGTACAACAGCTTTTACTTTATCGTCGTTACGTAATTTGCTTAACAGTGCACGGTAATCGTCAGAAGCAATCTGGTCAATATCGCTTCCACCTACAATATTTCCATCTGCAAAAACTACCGCTATTCTATCACCGGAACCTACTTTCCTTGTAGCGGTGCTGTATTCCCCAATTTTCATAAAAGGTATTTCGGCACCCATCTTCAACCCCACCAGCTTACGTAAGGTATCACGAACCTGGTCTTCATAAAATACCCCATCAATCATGCCTTTTGCAAAGGCTTGCTCAGCAGTGCGCACTGCAAGCGTATTTGCCCATGAAGCCAGCATGGCGCTATCTAATTTACGGTGGTAGCTTATTGAACGTATACTATTACTATAAATACTCTGCATAAAGGCGTTGTATTGCACTTTATTAGCATCACTCATTTTTGTAAGGCGAAAAGGTTCCGTAGCACTTTTAAATTGACCCGCATAAAAAATTTCGGGTTTCACTTCGAGTTTATCGAGCAGGTTTTTAAAGAACATAACTTCAGCATGATAACCCACCCATTCCACCATACCACCCGGCTGCGCGAATACATGGCTGCCACGATGGGCAATTTCATACGCGCGTTGCGGCATGATATCAGCATAGGTTACAACAGGCTTACCACTCGCTTTAAAGCTATCGATAGCAGCACCGAGTTCTTCTGTACCAGCCATACCCAACCCATTGCCCCTGCACAAAATATACAATGCTTTTACCGATGAATCTCCAATCGCATAATAAACGGCATTCACCATATCGTGTAAACCATTGATGGATTCCATCGAAAAGGAACTAAAATCTAGTTCATCTTCTCTGCCTTGTTCCAATACAGGTTCTGCAAGGTCAATATACAGCACCGTTTTATCCTTAACTACCGGTTTCTCAGTTGCAGTAATTGAACTGCTAACACCAATCAACAAAAAAATGCCTATTAAACCAGCCACTACAATGGCAAGCAAACAGGCAAAAAACACTTTAAAAAAGGTATTCATAATTAGGCAAATGATTATCAGAATTACTAAAGTACGGATATTTGAAGCTGCAAATATCAATGAATTAGATGAATACAGCCTATTTGCTTACGGGCGGCAACTTGGGGAACAGGGAAAACAATCTTTCTCTGGCCCATGATTACATTGAAGAATACTGTGGAAAGGTCATTCAACAGTCTTCAGTGTACGAAACGGCGGCGTGGGGGCCGGTAAATCAACCCGCATACCTAAACCAGGTTTTACAGGTTGAAACACATTTTAAGGCTCCTGAGCTGATGCAAACCCTGCTTCGCATTGAAAAAGACCTTGGCCGCCATAGGGAAGAAAGATATGGTGCCCGCACAATTGATATCGATATTCTTTTTTTCAACAATGAAACCATCGATCAGGAAGACCTTATTATACCCCATCCCCGATTGTATACACGCCGGTTTGTCCTTATTCCGCTTAACGAAATCGCTTCCGAACTTGTTCACCCCATATTGCAACTTACTGTTTCCGACCTATTGAAACTATGCCATGACCCGCTGGATGTGAAAAAATATATTGCAACAGATGATGCCGAATGATTTGTTTTGCTTTATTAGCATCGAAATAAGATATGCAGTATCATTTTATTACTATAGAAGGTAACATTGGCGCAGGCAAAACCACATTGGCACATTTGCTTTCCAAACATTTCGATGCGCGGCTTGTGCTGGAGGAATTTGCAGATAATCCCTTTTTGCCAAAATTTTATGAAAATCCTGAGCAATACGCCTTCCCGCTGGAACTGTTTTTTATGGCCGAAAGGTATAAGCAATTAAAGGATATGCTTCATACCCGCGATCTTTTTCAAACCGTTACCATATCTGATTACCTGTTTACCAAATGCCTGCTTTTTGCCAAAGTAAACCTGCCCGAAGAGGAATATCGGTTGTACCAAAAGCTTTTTGAAATAATGCACCAGCAGATTCTTCAACCAGATATATTAATTTACCTGCATGCACCGGTTGCCAAGCTGCAACAAAATATTAAAAAAAGGAACAGGCCTTATGAACAGGGTATTTCCAACGACTATTTATACGATATTCAGCAAACCTATAGCGCTTACATACGACAGCATCCCATAAAAACACTTTTAGTGGATGCCGGCAATGCAGATTTTTTAAACAATCCCCTGCATTTGAAAGCTATATTAGATGCATTGGAAAAGGATTATGATGTCGGACAGCATTTTATTACGTTGCCTTGATGAAGGGTTTAGGAGTTGACGGGTTGACGCGTTAACCAGTACATTTGCAAACAAACGTCAACTTTTCAACTTGTCAACTTTTCAACCAGTCAACTTGTTAACTTTCCAACTCGTCAACTGATCAACTGGTCAACTTTAAAAATGAAAACATTCAACGTTCCATTTGCTTATAGAAGTCCCTTAATAACTGCCATAAAAAATGCACGCAGGGCAGGCGATAAATTAAAAAAGGATTTTAAGCCGACCATTCTTGATTTTGGTCCGGTTCGTTTTTTGTTAGCGCGGCATTTTGGTTTTTGCTATGGAGTTGAAAATGCAATTGAAATCGCGTACCGCTGTATTGATGAAAACCCCGGCAAAAGGATTTTCCTTTTGAGCGAAATGATTCACAACCCACAGGTAAACCAAGACCTGCAGGATAAAGGGATACGTTTTTTACAGGATACCTATGGTAAACAATTGATACCTTTTGAAGAACTGACACCTGAGGATGTGGTAATTATTCCGGCATTTGGTACCACCGTTGCCCTGGAAGAAAAATTATTAACACTTGGCATTGAGCCTGCAAAATATAATACCACCTGCCCCTTCGTGGAAAAAGTATGGAACCGGGGCGAATCGCTTGGCGAAAAAGGTTATTCACTGGTAATTCATGGTAAACCAAAGCATGAAGAAACCCGGGCAACATTTAGCCGTACCGCAGCACATAGCCCCGCCATTGTAATCAGCAATATGTATGAAGCCAAAGTACTGGCAACTTTTGTAACCGGTGAAAAAAGCAAAGCGGAATTTTATACAAGGTTTGCCGGACGCTATAGTGAAGGTTTTGACCCGGAAATTCACCTGCGTCGCTTTGGTGTGATTAATCAAACTACCCAATTAGCAACCGATACACAAGCCATTGCTGATTTCCTTAAAAGTGTTTTACTTTCTGTAACCCAAACAAATGCCGACGCATTTGCCGATACCCGTGACACTTTATGTTATGCAACCAACGATAACCAAACAGCGGTACTGGGAATGCTGGAAGAAAAGGCAGATTTTGCTATAGTAGTTGGTGGATATAATAGTAGCAATACAAGTCATCTTGTAGAACTTTGCGAAGAAAAATTACCCACCTATTTTATAAGCGGACCAGAAAAGATTGGTGATGAAATAGCTATAGAGCATTATAACTGGCGGACAGGGGTTATACATACTACAGAAAACTTTTTTTCACCAAAGGACAATCCCGTTACCATTATGATTACAAGCGGTGCAAGCTGCCCCGATGCTTTGGTAGAACAGGTAATAGAGCGCTTACTGACCTTCTTCCCCAGTGCAAAAACAAAAGAAGAAATGGAGGCTAACCTTTCGCTCCATTAAATCATATTATTCTCCTTTCATAGCTTCCCTTGCCTTTTTTAAGGCAAATGCCAGTTGCTCTTCGCGGCTGATATTTGTATTGTCAAGTACAATTGCATCATCGGCTTTTCTTAACGGACTTACTTCGCGATTGGTATCAATATAATCCCGTAATTCAAGGTTGGCTTTTACATCTTCAATGTTTATGGTGGGATTTTTGGCATACATTTCTTTGTATCTGCGTTCAACCCTTACCAAAGGATCTGCCGTCATAAAGAGCTTTAGTTCCGCATGTGGAAAAACGGTAGTTCCTATATCGCGGCCATCCATAACAATACCTTTTTCCAAACCTAATGCCTGCTGTGCCGCTACCGCAAAACTGCGTACTTCCTTTATGGCTGCAACCTCACTTACTTTTTCTGCAATAATTAATTCACGAATCAGGTATTCTACATTTTCATCATTCAAGAACATTTCGGTCTGGCCCGTAACTTCATTTACCACAAATGACAATTGAATATTTTCCAACGCTTCCTTTACACTGGCAGTTTTACTCCAATCAATATGATTGCGCAAAAAATAAAGCGTAATGGCGCGATACATTGCTCCGCTATCTATGTATATGTAATTAAGCTTTGCGGCCAACTGTTTGGCAAGGGTACTTTTTCCGCAGCTTGAATATCCATCAATCGTAATGATTATCTTTTTCACCCTACAAAGGTGGTAAGTAGTAAGCATGCAAAAAAATACATTTTTAGTAAAATCACTGTTTAAAACTATAACAAGATATCGTAATTGTGTAAATTATAAACGATACTGAAACTGTAATTTTCAGCTTGAAAACAATGTTAAAACATTAATTAACTATTTCATTTTCAATTACTTACAATTTAAAAAGCATCTTAGTTATCATTAGAACAAGGGAAACTTGGCTCTCAGCTCTTTAAAAACCGTCTTAGTTTTGTACTTGAAATGAAAAATATGTTCAGCTATACAATTAAAAACCTTGTTAGCTTTTTCAAGAAAAATCGCAGGTGTGCGATAAGCAACTGATCAGAATTTGCAAACGCGTACGGCGGGTGCAAAATGTAAAAAACTGATCGTATTTATTAACCACAAAAATTAAAAATTATGTACATGCCTTATGCAGGTGATATAAAAATGATGTGTATCACTAACGAAGAAACAAGCCGCAAGGCCAACAAAAAATCAATCCTATCTTTTAAAAGATTTTGGACAAATTTATTACAGCTTTCGAAAGCTCAAACCATCACACGCAGGCTAAACTGGAATAGCTAACACGCACACACATAAGATCAATTAAAACAACCGGGGCTGCCTTCTTAATGGAGGCAGCCCCTTTTTTAGCTTGTTGTCTAAAAAAAATACCCCGACATAATCTGCCGGAGTATTCTTTGATTTTGTTTTTTACAAATTAATTACTGGTATCTTCTTCTTCTTCTGTTCCTTCAACCACATCGGCTGAGCTGTCAGGAACTTCTGCATGCCGCATTTCAAATACAACTTTACCTAATTCTTTATCAAGGGTTGCCATTACCGTATCACCATTTTTAATATTGCTCGCAAGTATTTCTTCGGCAAGCGGGTCTTCAAGGTATTTCTGAATAGCTCTATGCAAAGGACGCGCACCAAACTGCGAATCATAACCTTTATCAGAAAGAAATTCTTTTACTTCCGTTGTTATTTCGAGGTTGAAACCAAGATTGTTAAGTCGCTTTAAAACACCCTTCATCAATATATCAATGATGGAGAAAATATTTTCTTTTGAAAGACTGTTGAATACAATTACATCATCAATACGATTTAGGAATTCAGGGCTAAACGTGCGCTTCAAAGCTTTTTCAATAACGGCTTTGTTATTTTCATCAGAATGCGCCATACGGCTAGCCGTTGCAAAACCTACACCATCCCCGAAATCTTTTAATTGACGCGCTCCGATATTGGATGTCATGATGATAAGCGTATTCTTAAAATCAATCTTACGTCCCAATCCATCGGTAAGCTGTCCATCATCAAGTACCTGCAACAAGATATTATAAATATCGGGGTGTGCTTTTTCAATTTCATCGAGCAGGATAACGGAGTACGGCTTGCGGCGCACCTTTTCTGTTAGCTGACCACCTTCTTCGTAGCCCACATATCCCGGAGGCGCTCCTATTAAACGGCTTACTGTAAATTTCTCCATGTATTCACTCATATCAATCCTGATAAGTGAATCTTCACTGTCGAACATATAACGGGCTAAAGAGCGGGCAAGTTCAGTTTTACCCACACCGGTAGGTCCAAGGAAAATAAATGTACCAATAGGTTTCTTTGGATCTTTTAAACCTACCCTATTGCGCTGAATACTTTTTACTACTTTTGAAATAGCATCTTCCTGTCCAACTACCATTCCCGCCATATCCATACTCATCTTGCGGAGTTTATCGGTTTCAGCCTGCACCATTCGCTTAACAGGTATGCCGGTCATCATGCTTACCACTTCAGCAATATGCTCTTCATCAATGGGATAACGCTTGTGTTTGCTTTCTTCTTCCCATGCATTTTTGGCACTGTCCAATTCCTCACCCAAACGTTTTTCAGTATCACGCAATGCTGCTGCTTCTTCAAAACGCTGGCTTTTCACCACCTTGTTTTTTTCCTGCTTAACGGCTTCAATTTTCTTTTCAAGTTCCAGGATGTTTTCAGGTACATTAATGTTCTTAAGGTGTACCCTTGCTCCTACTTCATCCAGCACATCAATAGCTTTATCAGGTAACAAACGATCCGTCAAGTAGCGGTCGCTGAGTTTTACACACGCATCAATGGCATCCTGACTGTAAACCACATGATGATAGTCTTCGTATTTACTTTTAATATTATTTAAAATCATAATGGTTTCATCAACTGACGGTTGTTCTACCATTACCTTTTGAAACCTGCGGTCGAGTGCACCATCTTTTTCAATGTACATGCGATACTCATCGAGTGTGCTTGCTCCAATGCATTGCAATTCACCGCGCGCCAATGCGGGTTTAAATATATTGGAAGCATCCAGGGAACCACTTGCACCACCGGCACCTACAATTGTATGTATTTCATCAATAAACAGGATAACATCGCGGTTCTTTTCCAACTCATTCATGATCGCTTTCATCCGCTCTTCAAACTGACCGCGATATTTGGTACCTGCTACCAATGCTGCAAGGTCAAGGCTTATTACCCTTTTGTCAAAAAGAACACGGCTTACTTTACGCTGTACAATGCGGAGTGCAAGACCTTCCACAATGGCGGTTTTGCCCACACCCGGTTCACCAATTAAAATGGGGTTATTCTTTTTACGGCGTGATAGAATCTGCGAAACCCTTTCAATTTCCTGCTCGCGTCCTACAATGGGGTCCAACGAACCGGCTTCTGCCATTTTGGTTATATCCCGTCCAAAATTATCAAGTACCGGTGTTTTGCTTTTTTGGTTGCCCTGCTGACCACGCTGACCTTGCTTTGCACCACCACCACTATAACCACCTTTTCCGCTACCACCGCGCTCTTCATCAAAATCATCATCATTATCATCGGTATAGGCCGATTTGGCAGGATCGCTGATATCAGTGCTGCGTACCATACCCAATTCATTGCGGAAACTATCGTAGTCCACATCGTATTGCTGAAGGATTTGCGTTGCTAAATTTTCGCGATTCTTTAAAATACTGAGCATAAGGTGTTCGCTTTCTACCAGCGGGCTTTTGAGGGCCTTGGCTTCGAGTACGGTTACCCTTATTACTTTTTCAGCCTGCTTGGTAAGTGGCAAACTGTTGATATTGGCAATATTTCTGCCGGTTTTATCGCGTACGGCTAATTCTACTTCTTTTCGCAAATCGTATAAATCCACGTTAAATTGCTTAAGAATGCGAATGGCTGTGTTTTCGCCATCGCGAATTAGCCCCAGCAGCAAATGCTCAGTGCCAATAAAATCGTTACCCAGCCGAAGGGCTTCCTCCCGACTGTAGGAAATGATTTCTTTTACTTGTGCTGAAAAGTTATTGTCCATAGAGAGAATTAAAACTTGCTTACAATATTAGAGTATAATTTCGGACTTGGTACCTGCCAGGTAATGCACAAATGTGAATAGCTTTCGGAAAAAAGATTACAAATTTGTCGTAACCTCGTACAAGTCAAATATCTGTTTAACGAAACTGCAACTTTTAGATAGATTTTTCACTTACTTTTTACCATTTTAAAGTTACAACAGCAAAGTATGAACTTCAAAATCAATACCAAAGAAAAATTTCAGGAGATTCACCTCCTTGAAGCCGAAGTTACTGCTAATATGACAGGTGACTTCGTTCAAATGTTGATTGACATCAGTCAAAAAGATCCAAAAAACATAATTTTAACCATTAAGGATGTAAAAAAGATGGAAACGGCATTTGGAGAATCGCTCACAGGCATCCAAACGCGGTACTATGATGACGGTTGCAGTTTTGTGATTTGCGAAATGGACCCCCATGTGGAAGAAACATTAGAACAGGCCGGTATATTGGAAACAATGAACGTAGTACCTACACTTAGTGAGGCCTGGGACATTGTACAAATGGAAGAAATTGAACGCGAACTTCTCGACAACTGGTAGCTAACGGTTTAATGCAGCAAACCAGCAAATATTTATGTCCTTTCCTTAAACTTTTTAACACTTGTTCGGACTCACCATTTTAGGTAATAATTCGGCTATTCCAGCTTTTGACCGGCATCCAACCGCGCAGGCGCTTACCCATGAGGACCAGGTGTATCTTATTGATTGTGGTGAAGGCACCCAAATGCAATTACAACGCTATAAAGTTAGAAGAAGCAAAATCAACCATATTTTTATCAGCCATTTGCATGGCGATCACTATTTTGGCCTTATTGGTTTGGTAACATCCATGGAATTAATGGGCCGCGAAGCGCCGCTATATATTTATGGGCCTGCGATGCTTGAAGGTATCATTCAACTGCAACTGAGTGCTGCAGGTACCCGACTCCGATTCCCATTACATTTTAAACCCAACCAAAAAGCAGGGGTAATTGCCACGGGTTCCAAAATGGAAGTAAGCTGTTTCCCCGTAAAGCACCGTGTGGAATGCTGGGGTTATTTATTCAGAGAGAAAAAAGTTCCCCGGAAGCTAAATAAAGAAGCTGCCATAGCCAATGGTATTCCTGCCAACTTTTTTCACAGGTTGCAATTGGGCGAAGATTATACCACAAAAACCGGTGAACGAATATCAAATAACCAGGTAACCACACCCAACTTACCTGGTCGCAGTTATGCATTTTGTGCGGATACTATTTATGATGAATCCCTATGCGATGTAATTGCAAATGTTGACTTGCTGTATCATGAGGCGACCTATTTGCATGAATGGGAATTACGTGCTGCAGAGCGCTTTCATACTACTGCGCTTCAGGCAGGAATACTGGCAACAAAAGCAAATGTAAAAAATTTGTTGATAGGTCATTTCAGCAGTAAATACGAAAGCCTTGATCCCTTTTTGACAGAAGTGTCCGGAGCTTTTAAAAATGCAGAACTTGCCCTTGAAGGGGTCACTTTCCGCATTTTGCAGTCTGAAAGCCATCCTATTTAACGAAAGGCTTTCACCTTCTCCAACCAATGCTCACTGAGTGGAACTAATGGTAACCGGAGTACATTTTCAATGAAACCCATTTCGGCTAAAAAGGCTTTAACACCTGCCGGATTATTTTCAGCAAAAAGCAAGTCGATGCCTTCCAATAGCTTATGCAAAAAATGGTTGGCTTCGGCAAAATTACCTTCCAGCGCATAATGAACTAATCGTGAAAAATCGGCTGCAAAGCAATTGGCGGCTACACTAATTACACCATCAAAACCGGCAGCAATAAGCGGTAGAGCAATATGATCATCACCACTAATCAGCAAAAAGCCTTCGGGCCTATACTTTGCCAGGTGAAGGCATTGCTCCATATTACCACTTGCTTCTTTGGTACCAATTATATTTTTACAATCATTAGCAAGCCTTATAGTAGTTTGCCATGAAATATTGCTTGATGTACGACCGGGTACGTTGTAAATAATTATTTTCTTCGATGTGCTGCGTGCTATAGCTGCATAATGTTGGTAAATACCTTCCTGCGAAGGCTTATTGTAATAAGGGCTTACACTTAAAATAGCGGCAGCTTTTTCCAAAGGCCAGGTTTGTAATTTTTCAATCACTTCATTGGTGCAATTTCCGCCAACACCTACCACCACAGGCACCCTGCCATTTACTATCTTATAAGTAAAATCAAGAATAGCCAGTTTTTCATCTTCGCTAAGCGTTGCGGTTTCACCTGTAGTGCCAAGTGTTACAATATAATTTACCCTGCCTTTAATTACATATTCAATAAGTCGCTCCAGCGCTGCATAATCTACTGAAAAGTCCTGTGCAAAAGGCGTAACCAATGCTACACCTACGCCAGATAATATTGCCATGATTCAGATTTTAATAAGATAAAATATCCCAACTAACTATGGAATATATACCCATGTTTACATTTTTCATTCTTCCACCACATCAAAAAAGCCCATGTTACCAAATTTCATGATTCGCTGACGAATCCTTTCTTCGGCAGGTATTTCCTGAAGTTCTTTAATTAAGGGTGTAATGGTTTCGCGAAGCAGTCTTGCCGCTTCATCGTAATCCCAATGCGCACCTCCTAGTGGTTCAGGTACTATGCCATCTACCAACCCAAATTCCAGCATGTGGTCGCTTGTAAGTTTTAATTGCTCAGCAGCTACTTCCTTTTTATCCCAGCTACGCCACAGGATGGAACTGCAACTTTCGGGGCTTATAACGGTGTACCAGGTATTTTCCAGCATAAGTACTTTATCGCCAACACCAATACCCATGGCGCCACCGCTTGCTCCTTCACCTATCACCACACAAATTATGGGCACTTTCAGGCGAATCATTTCGTAAATATTTCGTGCAATGGCTTCGCCCTGGCCACGCTCTTCTGCCTCAATGCCAGGAAAAGCACCGGGTGTATCTAGCAATGTAATTACGGGAATATTAAATTTCTCAGCTAAACGCATAAGGCGTAATGCCTTCCGGTAACCTTCAGGATTGGCCATTCCAAAGTTACGCTCCTGGCGCATCTTGGTATTGATACCCTTTTGCTGGCCAATTATCATAATGGTTTGCCCATCAAGTTTAGCAAGCCCGCCTACCATAGCTTTATCATCTTTCACATTGCGGTCGCCATGCAGTTCCACAAAGTCCGTACACATTTTATTTATGTACTTAAAGGTATACGGACGATCAGGGTGCCGGCTCAGTTGCACCTTTTGCCAACTCGTAAGATGTTCCTTAATATCACGCCTTTTTTCAATTATGCTGTTTTCCAACTCGGCAATAATAGAAGAGTAATCAACTTTGGATTTCTTTTCGGCAGCTTTTTTGGCTACTTCAATTTCTTCGTAAAGTTCTTTAATGGGCGTTTCAAAATCCAGAAATTGCCTGTTGGGATATGATGGCATACCTAACTATTTTATTGAATCCGGTTGACGGTTCCCAAAATTGGGAAATGCAAATGTAAAGATTGCAAGCTATCAGCCAAATCACAATCGCAACTTCCTTTTTATTTCCGTAACCACGGCTCAGGATTAGTGGTCGTTGTTTCTGTATCTAACTGCAGATAAACTTCCCCAACGCCTTCATCATTAATACCAGCTTTCCCAATTACCTGCCCTGCACTAATTTTTTGATTTTTACTCACGCTGGCAGCACCAAGATTTCCATAAGTGGTAAAATATTTCCCATGCATGATAATTACATATTGCTTATCCCCCACATTAAAAACAGAGCTTACTTCTCCATCAAAAATGGCTTTCACCGGAGACCCGATAGCGGTTTCAATGGATATCCCATCGCTTGGCACTGTAATAATCTTTGTTTTTCCCTGTATCTTATTGTCACCAAAATGGAGTGTTACAATACCCTTATCAACCGGCCAGGGTAAACGACCGCGGTTTTCTTCAAATTTTTGCGAAACAATCATGCCTTCAGGTGTACTTTCCAATACACTTGCAGGGCGCTTAGCAGTTGCTGTTCGCACCGGTTCAGGTTTTGCAGGTTCCGGAGTTGGGGCCGGAATTTTCCCTTCAGCTACTAATTTGGCATTTGCCGCATTTTTTCGTGCCAATTCATCGGCCGCAGCTTTACGCCTAACCGCTTCGGCTTCTCTTTCCTTCCGCAAGGCTTCATCTTTTTCACGCTTAATTACCGCAGCAATAGCAGATTGTATTTGTTTGCGCTCTTTTTCTTTATTGGTGTACATGCGGTTCAGCTCTTTTTCTTTCGAAGCAATTGCTGCTACCACCGCATCTTTTTCTTTCTTTTCCTTTTCCAATTCAATCATTTGTACCGACTGGGCGGTAACTGCAACTTCCTTTTCTTTCCGTTTGCCAGTAAGCGATGCAATTTTATCATTCAACATTTCATTCGCTTTACCGATATCCTCTGCCTTTTGGGTACGGTAACTCCTATAGGTTTTCAGGTAGTTCATCCTGCGAAGTGCATCGGTAAAATTGGCAGAAGAAAAAAGGAAATTCAGGAAATCATAATTACTTCTGTTCTTATATGCATAAACTATGCTTTGTGCATATTGTTCTTTTAATACCTTCAGTTCTTTTTTCAGGGTATCAATCTCGCGGTAAGTTTTTAATATTTCCCGCTCCACTATCCATACTTCGGTTTTCATATTGGTAACCACCTGCGTACGCATTACTAATTTACGTTCTACCTGGCGTAAATCACCCAATGATTGCTTCTTTATCTGTTTGGTTTGGTCAAGCGATTGCTTAATGGAATTAATCTCATTGAGCAACACCTGAGTGCGCTTTTGAAGATCTTCTTTAGATGGTTGCTGTGCATAAGTAGTGCCCAAACAAAAAACTAAAACAAGAATGAAGAATAAATAAGTATTACGCATAAGCTAAACTGGGTATGTAAGTTCTCGGTTAAACGAAGGTAATGTCTAAATTATTTTAACTTATAGGTTTTTGGAATGTTAAATGGATAGGATTGAGACTCATCAAAACTCCATTGTTTGAAATCCATTTTTACATTCACACTTGTTTTTTCGGTAACAGTTATATCCCGCTGTGTACTAAAATTACGTCCCTGCTGCATAGTGTAACCATTAAAATAGATAAAACAGGTGCGACTCCTGGTTTCTTCAATATCATCTAATTTACTTTGTACAATTTGATTATTTACCGAATCGATCGTGAGTGAATGTTTGAAAAACTCACCTTTAGAAACTGCTGTGATATTGTTAGCTTTTGTTTCGAATGAAATAATTTTTTCAGTAAAATAAATTGGATTGCCCAATAATGCATCCTGCATAGCATAAAAATCGAATGGCAACCCTGTAAGTTCTTGTAACGATGATATACTGCGCATGGTATAGGTTTTTTCCAATTTATCCATTAGCCAAACAGAGTCGGGCCTTATAAGCACCCGAAATCCTTCAACCCCTAAAGCCCCTGTTAGCGATACCCAAATAAGACTGTCCTTATGAATTTTTATAAAAACGGTGGCATTCTGGTTTTTTCCCGATTGGTCGGAATAATCCAATTTTACTTTTCCGTTAAACGTATTAAAATTAATCCTTCCATTATTAATTTTTGCACCAATACTTTCTATAATGGCTGCAGAGTCAATAGTAGGATCTGTCATTACAATTACAGAAGCAGTATCCTTTTTATTAATAGCAGTTTGTATAGTACGTGTAGATCTGCAGGATGAAAGCATTAGTACTGCGCAAGCAGGCAGCATGATAATACTCCACCAAATAAATATATTTTTGTTCATAATATTTTAGGTTCAACTTTTTCCGCTGTGTCCAAAACCACCTTCGGCTCTTGCCGTTTCTTCCAAAATATCAACAGGCTGCCAATCTATTAAAACAACTTGCTGAAAAACCATTTGTGCAATCCTATCACCAGGATGAATTACCTGTGTTGCGTTATCAAGATTAATTAAAATCACCTTAACCTCGCCGCGATAATCGCTGTCAATGGTACCCGGTGTATTCAGACAGGTGATGCCTTGCTTAAGCGCCAATCCACTACGTGGCCGCACCTGTGCTTCATATCCCCTTGGAATTTCCAAAAACAGGCCAGTCGGAACAAGTTTCCTTTCCATTGGCTGAAGCATAATGGGCGATTCAATATTTGCCCGTAAATCCAAACCCGATGAGCCTTCTGTAGCATACGCAGGCAAAGGCATTGCCGATTTATTAACAACAGGGATATTTATTTTTTCCAAAATACTGTTCTTTTTTGTTAAAAGTCTATGATGTGAATGAGTGAATGAGTCAATTAGTGAATGAGTTAATTAGTAAATAAGTGAATAGAGAGTGGAGTTTGAGATTGAAGTTTGAGATTGAAGTTTGTTATGCGTAGGTCCGACAATAACCTTTTAAACCATCCTAAACCAACCTAAACTATCCTAAACCCTTCTAAACCAAACTAAACCTCCTAAACCATCCTAAACCCTTCTAAACCTTCTGCAACAAAACCGTAGCCAAGGCAACCACGCCTTCTTCCCTACCGGTAAACCCAAGCGTTTCAGTTGTGGTAGCCTTTATACTAATATCCTTTATAGTAACTTTCAAAATCTCCGCTATACATGCCTGCATAGCCGGCACGTAAGGTTTTATTTTTGGCTTTTCCAAACATAAGGATGCATCGGCATTCACTAATACATAACCTTCCTGCCAAATCATTTCGGCGGTGCGCTGCAATAATATTTTACTATCAATATTTTTAAACTCCGCAGAAGTATCAGGAAAATGAACGCCGATATCCCCTAAGGCAAGCGCACCTAACATAGCATCGCATATGGCGTGCAGCAAAACATCGGCATCGCTATGTCCCAACGCGCCTTTATAATGCGGGATCAAAACACCTCCAAGCCAAAGATCCCTGCCTTCTACTAACTGATGAAAATCAATACCACTTCCTATTCTTAACATACCATTTATCCTAATTAAAAAAGCGAAGGTAAATGCCTTCGCCTTTTATTTTCTGTTATAATATTAAATCCGAAGATAAATTACCTGGATTCAAAATCGCCAAATTCCCATGTAAGACCAAAACGAAGTGTATTGCTAAGCGGGTTGCGGTTAGTTCCGCTACCGCTTGGAATTAGGTAACTAAAATCAATGTTAAAAGTGTTGAGCCTTAAACCGAAACCTGCCGTGGCGTATTTACGGTTGCCTTTGTTGGGGTGTTCGTAATAGTATCCTGCACGTACAAAAAATTGCTCCTGATATCCATATTCAAGACCAAAACTCATGTTTATTTCCTGGAGTTCTTCGCTAAATCCACCCGGAGCATCACTAAAGGATGTAATCCAGCTTTCTACTACACCCTGATTGCGGTATTCAAACAAAGCATTTGCATCGGTGGCACTATCACCTGTTAAAACCGGAGGTGTAGGAACTAACAATTTATTGAAATCTACCCCGATTAATAGTTTGTTTTGTTCGTCAAATGCGGCTGTATAGCTGACACCTACACCAAGGTTTGCCGGAATATATTCTTTTTCTGTTTCGATATTAGTATAAGATACTTTTCCACCAAGGTTGGTAAGTGCAGCACCAAATCTCAAACCTTTTCCTTCATCCAGGGTACCATCATAATAAAAGGAAAGATCGCCAGCGAGTGTATTACCTGCTTTGTAGTCCACGCCACTGCTGCTAGGCAGGCCTCGCGCAAGATTACTGTTAATGTAGCGTAATGCCGCACCCACACCCCATCTTTCACTTAGCTTACGGCTATAGCCAATATCAATACCCATTTCGGTAGGCTTTCCTGTACTTAGCGGGTTGCCAAAAAAATCGGTAAACTGAATTTCACCTAAATCGAAATATCGAAACCCACCCGAAAATGCTGATTGTTCATCAATTTTATAATACCCGGATAACGCAGCAAGAAAAACATCGCCTACGCCGATATCTTTTAACCATGGCGTGTAATTGAGACCAAGCGCTCCTTTTTTGGTACTAAACGGTGTTTTGGCCAGGTTCCAAAACATGGTATTGGCATCGGGCGAAGTAGTAAGCCCCATATCGCCCATTCCACCTGCTCTTGCATCGGGGCCAATACGTAAAAACGGAACCGCAGTGGTTACCACATTTATGGAATTAGAACTACTTTGACCGATAGCCACAGTAATAAAACTAAGGGAAAGAACCGTACAAAGGAACTTCGATTGCAATCTCATGAGCTGCTTGATTTGATAATTACAGATTTTTCAAAAAATTGAACATGCATTCTAAAGCATTTAAATTCAATCAGTTAATTTAAAAAGTAAATATGGATTCGATAGGCTTTTTCTAATTTGAAATCTGTAATTATTACATGTTAAGGTGTCAAATATAGGTCAGGGTACTTTTTATTTTCATTTTTTTCTTAAAAAAGAAATCACCAGACTATTATGAAACGCTTATGGGAGAATTTTCGTGCCCTGTTTATAAAAAACAAATCCCAGCGTTTTACATCATGTTAACTTGCGGCAATATAAGTATGAAACGATTCCTACAAATTAAAACAGCATGTTTTTTAATGGCGGCCTTTTACTTTTTATACCCGGCCGATGCCTTCGCCCAGCTTACCCAAATATTCAGGAAGGATTCTATAGAAACCGATTATTATGTGCTGAATGATAGCCTGGTGAATACCCGGTTTTATGTTTCTCAAAAACTTACTTCGCCCACATTCCTTGGCTTGGACCCTGAAGATAAGGTAAGATACAAGCCTAACGGAAATACGAACCTTGGCCTGGGCGCTACCTATGGCTGGCTAACCCTGAACATTGGTATAAAGTTTGGTTTTATAAATGACGATGATGATGAAAAAGGGAAAACCAGGTTCCTGGACCTCCATACGCAGGCTATTGGCCGCCCATACTGTGTAGATGTGTACGGACAGTTTTATAAAGGTGATTACATTAAACCGGAAGACGGTAAGTTACCCGCTGGCGGCAAATATGTACAACGACCTGATATTTACACCCAACAGATAGGCGCTTCAGGTTATTATTTTCCTAATTGGCGCAGGTTTTCCTTTGCCGCTGCGGTTAACCAACGCGACTGGCAGCAGAAATCGGCGGGTTCTGCCATCTTTGGCGGGGAGATTTTTACCGGAAAAATAAAGGGCGACAGTAATATGATTCCACTGGATCAATTGACGGAATTTGCCCAGGGAAAGGTTGATAAAGTTACCTTTTTTGAATTGGGTGTTGGCGCAGGTTACGCTCATACATTCGTAATAAAAAAGCACTTTTTCATTTCGGCATCCGGCATTATCAGCCTTTCAGGTGGCATCCAAAAGCAATTTGACGAAGGTCAAAGTACGAATAACGGCTACCTTAGGCCCAATTACTTAATTCGTCCTTCGATAGGCTATAACAGCCGGAAGTTTAACGCATCTGTGATGCTTTTTGCGAGCAGGGTAAATACCGGAAATCATGCAGGACGCTACCAGGTAACCACTTCCAACCTCAGGTTTACGCTTGCGTACCGGCTTTTGCCCTCCGAAAAGACTAAGAAGAAAATTAACCGCATTCTTTCCATAAACCCATTTTACAAGCCCGAACAACTTTAAAACTTATCCAATCGTTTACCTTTATTTTTGTTTTCCCAATTAGGCGGTCCTATTTTTACCCGCAGCCTAACCCCTGAAACACACTGCAACCGCAAGCTTATGAAGAACAACATACTTAAAATTCCACTAGGTAACCTGGGCTACGGATTTATTGATCCTGCTTATTTGCCCCCTGGAAAGGATGAATATTACCTAAGAAATTTACAAAACCGGAACGGCATTGTTTACCGTGGGCTGACCGCCCACGAAATTGAAGCCCTGGTGCGCAATGGTAATACAAGCGATAACTGGAATCTTATTTTGGTTAGTGACGCCTTTACGCCCGAGTTGGTTAAGAATTGTAAGTTTTTCGGGTTGGTTCGTATAGGTAAGCTGGAACCTTATTATTTAGAGTACAGCAAATTAAAAGTGCCTGTTGGCCTTTACAATAGTACCATTATCAGTTGCGATTTTGGTGACAATGTGGTGGTGGATAATGTAAACTATATGAGTCATTACATTATTGGCAGCGAAGCTATTATTGTAAATGTAAATGAGCTAATGACCACACCCCATGCCAAATTTGGTAATGGTATACTTAAAAAAGACGAACCAGAAAATATAAGAATATGGATGGAGCTTTGCAATGAAAACGCCGGCAGGCAGGTTCTTCCATTTAATGGCATGTTGCCCGGTGATGCATGGCTTTGGAGTAAATACCGCGATAATGAACCATTGCTTGAAAAATTTAAGTTATTTACCGAAGATGAGTTTGATACCCAACGTGGATACTATGGAAAAGTGGGAGATCGTACCGTTATAAAAAACTGTGCGATTGTAAAAGACGTATGGATTGGCAGTGACGCCTATCTGAAAGGCGCCAACAAACTAAAAAACCTTACCATTAATTCAAAACCTGGTGCGAGAACACAAATTGGCGAAGGTTGCGAAATGGTAAACGGCATTATAGGCTTTGGATGCCGTGCCTTTTATGGTGTAAAAGCGGTAAGGTTTGTAATGAGCAGCAACTCGCAGCTTAAATATGGAGCCCGACTTATTAATGCCTACCTTGGGGATAATGCCACCATCAGTTGCTGTGAAGTACTGAATTCACTCATATTTCCGGCGCATGAGCAACACCACAACAATAGTTTTTTATGTGCATCGGTGGTAATGGGACAAAGTAATATAGCAGCTGGCGCTACTATTGGCAGTAACCACAACAGCCGGTCGAATGATGGTGAAATAATTGCCAAACGCGGCTTTTGGCCCGGGCTTTGTGTAAGCCTGAAACATAACAGCCGCTTTGCGAGCTTTTCTATTGTAGCTAAAGGCGATTACCCTGCAGAACTTGATATTCCCCTACCCTTTTCGCTCATTAGCCAGGATGTTTCTAAAAATGAATTGGTGGTAATGCCCGCCTATTGGTTCATGTATAATATGTATGCACTAGCACGCAATGCCTGGAAATATGTTAACAGGGATAAAAGGCCGGATAAAATTCAAAAACTGGAGTTTGATTACCTCGCTCCGGATACCATTCTTGAAATATTGCAAGCCATAAAATTATTAGAAAGTTATGCAGGCCAATCACTCGCGAAGGTTTCGGGTGAAACGACAATGACTGAAGAAAAGTACCGGAAACTGGGCAAGCAATGGTTACTTAACACAAATAAGGTACACCCGGCGCTGGAGGTGGTGGCAAATGGAATGGAAAATACAAAACGCAAAACCATTATTGCCAAAGCCCCCGAAGCTTATGCCATCTATATAAAAATGATACGGTATTATTGTATGGTGCAGATTATGGAATGGTGCAACAGCAATGGTATAAAAAATAAAAAAACTTTGCTGGAAAATATTCCGGCCCGGCTTACTGCAAATGAATGGATAAACATAGGCGGACAATTGATTCCTGCCCAAGATGTAACCAAAGCCATTCAGCGCATTACGGGTGGCAAAATAAAAAGCTGGGAAGATGTTCACATTTGGTACGAGAAAGAAGGGAGTAATTATGCACAGAAAAAATCGTTACATGCCTTTGCAATGTTAAAAGAAATAGAGGGTACTCATCCGGCCAAAATGGAAGGGAAACGGTGGATAGAACTACTGAATGAAACATTAGAAACACGCAGGTGGTTGTACAAGCAAACCTTCCAAAGTCGTGCAAAAGATTATGAAAACCCTTTCCGTGCAATGGTGTATGATTCGAAGGAAGAAATGGAAAAGGTATTGGGGAAATTAGAAGAAAATGAATTTTTAATAACAGAAAAAATGACCATGCAAGAATTTGAAACTACATGGCAACAGTGGAAAAAAATTTTGGCAAAATAATTTTAGAAAAGAAACATAATGAGTAAAATAAAACTTGGCATATTTGGTGTAGGACACCTTGGAAAATTTCATTTGAACAATTGGAAAGAGATTGAAACTGCTGAACTCGTGGGTTTTTTCGACCCAGATGATGAACAGGCAGCTTTTGCAGAAAAAGAATACGGCCTTACCCGCTACACCAACATG
The DNA here is from genome assembly GCA_041740575.1 of Chitinophagaceae bacterium. Taxonomy (GTDB): domain Bacteria; phylum Bacteroidota; class Bacteroidia; order Chitinophagales; family Chitinophagaceae; genus Phnomibacter. The sequence continues at coordinate 197,782 of JBGSLS010000048.1, forward strand.
GAAACGCTGATGGATGCCTGCGATGCGATAGATATTGTGGCACCTACCAATTTTCATTTTGAGATTGCAGAAAAGGCACTTCGGAAGTCGAAGCATGTGTTTATAGAAAAACCACTTGCGGCTACCATGGAGGAAGCAAGACAAATTGTAAAACTGGCCAAAGAAGCAAGGGTAAAAGTGCAGGTAGGCCATGTGGAAAGATTTAACCCAGCATATCTTGCTGCGCTTGCCTACGCAAAACAACCCATGTTTGTGGAGGTGCACAGGCTTGCTCAGTTTAATCCACGCGGCACAGAAGTAAGTGTTATCCTCGACCTTATGATACACGACATTGATATTTTGCTGAGTATGATAAAAAGCCCGGTAAAAAATATTTATGCCAGCGGTGTAGCTGTAATGACTGATACGCCCGATATAGCTAACGTTCGCATTGAATTCAACAACGGATGTGTGGCGAACCTTACGAGTAGCCGCATTAGTATGAAAAAGATGCGCAAGATCCGCATATTCCAAAAGGATGCTTACATAGGCATTGACTTGCTTGCGAAAAAAACCGAAATTATTAAATTGAAAGATGAAGGTGATAAAGATGTTTTTTCTTTTGACCTGGAAACACCAAAGGGGAAGAAAGTAATTGCCATTGCTAACCCTGAGATTAAGGAAAACAATGCCATAAAAATGGAATTGGAATCATTTATTCAATCCATTGTTACGGGCAAGGATACCGCTGTGTCGGAGGTTGATGGGTTTTTAGCCATGGAAGTTGCACACCAAATACTTGATAAGATTTCGTCAACGGTTTTACTTGATAGTTAATTATAATGATGCGGACATTACGGCGATTCGGCTTGTATTCTGACACCTGGTTGGGTGCCGGAAAATGGGACCGTCGTATTTTTTTGCTGATAATGCTGTTGCACCTGGTTTTAATGATTTGGTACAATACATGGCAAAGTCCTGCTTGTGATGAGAGTGATTATTTCAGCTATGCCCTTCGGTGGGCAAAAGGAAATCCTGAACGTATCGGTATACTTGACGATAGTAAAACACCAATGGTTTTTCCTGCGCTTTGGTCACTTTCTCTAAAAACTATTTTCCCTTCGTTGGAATATAATAATAACGAAAAATTACTGTTATTTGGCCGTTTGGGGATATATGTCTATTTCTTTTTTCTCAGTTTTGTATTTTTCTGCTGGAGTTACCGGTTATTTGGCGCTTTAAAATGGGTACTGCCCTGGATAATATTTTTAACTGATCCCCTTTTAATTTCCAATGCTATTCTCATTGGCAGCGATTTGGCATCGGGAAGTTTTATGCTTGGTGCAATTTACCTTGCCTGGCGATATTCCATTACGCGAAGTATGCGTTATTGGTGGTTGCTTTCCATTGTGTGCGGTTTTGCTTTACTCATTAAGCTTTCCATGATTATTATTATTCCCATAATGGCCATTTTATTGTGGGCAAGCACCATTGGAGCCAATAAAAAATTATCCTTAGAAACAAAAGGGGAAATCCTTATGCGTTGGATGGGTCTATTTGCAACATGCGGATTTATTATTAATGCAGGCTATCAATTTTCCCAAACTGGCACAGCACTTAAAAATTATCAGGCAAGAAGCCCGCAATTAAAAAACATTCAGGTAAATTATCCGGTGCTTTCATCCATTCCCATCCCGGTTCCTATTCATTATATCAGTAGTTACGATTTGTTACTTCGTAATGCTTCAAAAGGCGGGGGACATACAGATGCAAATTCTTATCACGGCGTATATTTAAATGGAAAGTTTAAAACTATTGGAGGGTTCCGGGACTATTATTTGTGGCATTTTTTTTACAAAACCACTCCTATTTTGCTGATTGGCTTAATAGGTGCATCGGTTTTACTATTTTCAAACCGAGCCAAACTGTTTAGCCGGTTTAAAACATGGTCGTTTGTGTGGCTTCCACCATTGGTTTTCATTCTTTGGCTTAGTTTTGCTAATCCTTTTCAAATTGGCATAAGACATGCAGTGCCTGCATGGCCTTTCTTTTACTTATTGGCAGGACCCTTTTTTATTTTTGCAGCTTCTAAATTTCCCCGCATTTCATTAGTCGCTGTGCTTTTGCAATTTTCAGAAATTACATGGCATATGCCCAATCTGAATGCCTATACCCCGATATGGATGCAACCCAAACAAACCATTTATAAGCGGATGAAGGATTCAAATCTATCCTATTGCAACGATGATTTTATTTACAAGTATTTTCTTCAGCAACATCCTGAATACAAGTATCCCACTGCGCTTCCCTCAGCAGGAAAATTTGCCCTTCGGCTTAATGATTGCAACCAAATTCTCCCCGCTGATGGGCCTATGAGTTGCTGGCTTTTACAGCATTTTACACCGAAAGGGCATTATAAAACAACTATATTACTTTTTGAAATAAGTAACCAGGAAATAAAAGAAATAACAAACTAAATTTCAATTGGAATACCAAATTTTCAGGAACAACTAATTGGTTAAAAAACTCTTTTCAACCCAAAGACCTACTTTTACATGCCTAAAAAATATAATCAGGGATCTGCCCAATATTGTAACACTAAAAGAAACCATTCGCAACGAAGAAAAACCTGATGCAACAAAACGCCATTATTATTGGGGCAGGACCTGCCGGACTTACCGCCGCTTATGAACTCCTCACCCGAACAAATATTAAGCCAATTATTCTGGAACAATCCAAAGAAATTGGTGGATTGAGTCGTACCGTAAACTATAAGGGTAACAGAATGGATATTGGTGGTCATCGTTTTTTTTCCAAATCAGACCGGGTAATGGAATGGTGGTTAAAAATTCTACCCATAGATCCCGCACAAAAAGGAGAAGTTTCACTACAATACCAACAAAAGCAAGCATCACTGAAAATACGAGATGCGGAAAATATTTCGGAAGACCCTGACAGCATTATGTTGGTTAGGCCAAGACGTTCACGCATATACTTCCTAAAAAAATTCTTCCCCTATCCACTTTCCCTTTCCATCAGCACACTGCAAAAGCTTGGAGCAATCCGCACCATTAAAATCCTTTTTTCCTATTTGTGGGTAAAACTTTTCCCAAGAAAACAGGTACATACCCTCGAAGACTTTTTCATTAACCGGTTTGGCAAAGAGCTATATCTCACTTTTTTTAAATCCTACACCGAAAAAGTTTGGGGCGTACCATGTACACAATTGTCGGCAGCATGGGGTGCACAGCGCATAAAGGATCTTTCCATAAGGCAGGCTATAAAGCATATGGTAAAACAGGTGTTTATTGCCAAAAGCAATACAGGTAATATTGGTCAAAAAGGAACTTCTACCAGCCTTATTGAACAGTTTCTTTATCCAAAATTGGGTCCGGGGCAGCTTTGGGAAACTGTGGCAGCCCACATTGTGACCATGGGGGGCCAAATCATATATGAAATGGAAGTAACTGGTTTGCATGCTGAAGGTGAAAAAATTCTTTCTGTGGATGCGAAAAATCCTGTAACCGGGCAAATACAAAACTTTGCAGGCCATTACTTTTTTTCCACCATGCCTTTACGTGAAATGGTAGCCGGTATAAATGGCATTTCGGTTCCAGCCAATGTAATTGACGTGGCAAGTGGCCTTCAGTACCGTGATTTTATAACGGTAGGTTTACTGGTAAACAGGTTTTCTGATAATGCACTTAAGCAAGGCCCCCTTAACGACAACTGGATTTATATTCAGGATAGAACCGTAAAAATGGGAAGGGTTCAGATATTTAATAACTGGAGCCCTGCTATGGTAGCTGATAAAACGAAACAATGGCTGGGACTCGAATATTTTTGCAATACAAGCGATGCACTTTGGCAAACAACGGATGGTGAATTACTGAAAATAGCCACAACAGAACTTGAAAAAATCGGCATTATTGAAGCAGAAAATGTAATAGATGGCACGGTAATAAGGCAGGAAAAAACATACCCAAGTTATACTGGTACCTTTGATCAATTTGAAATACTTAAAAACTATTTAATGCATTTTGAGAACCTTTTCCCCATAGGCCGCAATGGCATGCATCGCTACAACAATAGCGACCATTCCATGCTTACCGCTATGGTGGCAGTTGACCTTATTATTGCAGGAGATTTACGCAAGGAAACCATTTGGGAAGTAAACACTGATGAAGAATACCACGAAGGAAAAACAACTACTTCATGAACCGTCCTCTTTCTATACGTCAATATATCCTTACCGACTACCTGCTTTCGTTGCTGGTATGGGCGCTGTTTTTCTTTTGGCGGCAATTTCTTATATACCGTACCATCTTTCCGGAAAACCTGTTGGATGAACCGGTTTTTGTAGGAGGTATTTTTTGTATTCCTCTATTCTGGCTGGCTTTATACTTACTCGCAGGCCATTATTCAGAAGACCTGTACGAAAAATCGAGATTGAATGAACTTACACAGGTAATCATCTTCAACCTGTTAGGCGTTGCTTTGATATTTTTTGTTTTATTACTTGATGATATTGAAACAACCATTGATATAGCCTATTATTATAAAGTTTTTGCAAGCCTGTTTTTTTTACAAAGCACTTTTATACTTACAGGAAGATTTTACTGGCTTTCGCGGCTTAAGAAACAACTTGCAACAGGTGAAGCATTCTACAAGGTAATTCTAGCCGGCGGTGGAAGCAAGGCCTTAAAAGCGTATCAATCCATTAAGGCGGATTCAAAAATAACCGGATGGAAAGTTGTAGGTTTTTTTGCCGGCGATGATTCCTTTAAAAGCCCATTACTAAAACAGATACCCCATATTGGCATACTGGAAAGTTTACCGGCTTACCTTACTATTAATCCTGTTGATAAAGTGGTGCTCGCAATTGAAAACGATGAAACCATTACCCGCCACCTGATTGGTGAACTGGCGGAAAAGGATACAGATGTATTATTGGTTCCCGGTATGATGGATATTATTAAAGGTTCGGTGAGAAGTGCCAATGTATTGCAAGGACAGTTCATTCATTTACATACCAACCCACTTGCCGGCTGGCAACAAAATACGAAGCGTTTACTGGATATATTGTTTAGCATTATGCTCATGATATTTTTGACCCCTTTATATCTATTTGCAGCCTTGCGTGTAAAATTTTCTTCCCCCGGACCGATACTGTATAAACAGGAACGGATTGGTTACAAAGGAAGACCATTTTATATTTTCAAGTTTCGTTCCATGTATCAAAACGCCGAAAAAGATGGACCGGCACTTAGCTTCGACAACGACCCCCGCATTACCCGCTGGGGGCGCATTATGCGTAAATGGCGTATTGACGAACTGCCACAGTGCTGGAATATATTAAAAGGCGAAATGAGTCTTGTAGGCCCAAGGCCGGAAAGAGCCTACTATATTGAAAAAATTAAAGTAAAGAACCCCTATTACAACTTTTTGTTTCGTGTAAAACCCGGACTTACAAGTTGGGGAATGGTGCAATTTGGCTATGCATCGGAGGTAGATGAAATGGTACAGCGTATGGAATATGATTTGTTGTATGTTGAAAATGCGTCCCTATTGCTCGATTTTAAAATTATGATGCATACACTGAAAATAATAGTATCGGGCAAAGGCAAATAATAGTGGCAATTGGTAATTCAGCAATACAATTAACCACCTTAAATAAACTGTCATTAAATTGTTTAAAACAGAGTCTTCCCCATTTGGTCATTTTTTATTTACTTAGCAGCATGATACTTGATATTTCTACGTGGTGGCAGGCATTGGAATCTTTCGAGAGAATTTATTGGATTATTGCCATAGTCTTTTCTGCGATATTTGCTTTACAGCTTATACTATCCTTTTCCGGTGGCGATACCGATGCCGTAGGTGATGCTGAGATGGTAATTGATGATGATGCAGGGCTGGGGTCGCAGTATTTTACCTTAAAAAACATGATAGCTTTTTTCACCTTGTTTGGCTGGGTGGGCGTAGCGGGTACACAAGCCGGCTGGAGCAAGCCTGTTGTTGTTATTGTTGCGCTCCTGGCAGGCGTAGCCATGGTAGCACTCATGGTATTTATGCTTTCCCGCATACTGCGGTTGCAACAAAGCGGTACAATGGAAATTAAAAATGCCATCAATCAATTTGGGAATACCTACTTATTTATTCCTGCCGCACGAGATGGTACCGGCAAAGTACAATTAAAAGTACAAGGTTCTTTGCACGAACTTGATGCCATTACCGATGACGAAAATGATATTCCAACAGGGAAGCTGGTAAAAGTTACAGGAATAATAGGGAGTGATTTGTTGTTGGTTACAACCAAAGTGTAAGTATGAAATTAGAAGTACGATGTAGCGACGCAATGCCTTACGTTGCAGAAAATATAAATATTAAATTTCCAATACCAAATTATAAATATCGAATTCCGAATATCAAATCATAAATAAAAATCATCCATGCCTGGTTCCATTCTTATTATCATTGCCGCAGTTGTTTTATTTTCTGTCGTACTATTTCTTTCGCTGCTAAAGCGCTATAAACGTTGCCCTTCCGACCGCATTTTGGTAGTGTATGGGCGCGTGGGAAGTAATGCCGATGGGGTATTAAGTGCAAGATGTATACATGGCGGTGCCGCTTTTATTTGGCCCATCATACAAGATTATGCCTTTATTGACCTTACACCCATCAGCATTGAAATAAACCTCACCAATGCACTCAGCAAGCAAAATATTCGATTGGATGTTCCTTCGCGTTTTACCGTTGGAATTTCTACCGAACCCGGCATTATGCAAAATGCTGCTGAGCGTTTGCTGGGTCTACAGCGCCCTGCCATTCATGACCTTGCAAAAGATATTATCCTTGGGCAAATGCGTCTTGTGGTGGCCATGATGGATATTGAAGAAATAAATAATAGCCGCGATAAATTTCTAGCCAACATTGCGAGTAACGTAGAATCGGAACTCAAGAAGATTGGATTAAAGATGATTAATGTAAACGTAACCGACATTAAGGATGAAAGCGGTTACATTGAGGCACTCGGAAAAGAAGCAGCGGCCAAAGCAATTAACGAAGCTAAGATTCGCGTGGCAGAACAGGAACGTACCGGTGATATTGGTAAAACAGATGCCGAACGTGAAAGGGATATACGGGTTGCTGAAATGTTACGTGACCGGGATACAGAAGTAGCGGTGGCCAATAAGGATAAAGAAGTAAGTATTGCTGCTGCCAACCGTGACGAAAACATTGGTAAAGCAGAAGCGGCAAGAGATACAAGGGTAAAAATAGCCGATGCCAATGCGTTAGCCGTTAGTGGCGAAAACCTTGCGAAAATTCAGATTGCAGCATCGGATGCTGAACGCCGCGAAAGAGAAGCTGAAGCATTGCGCCGCGCCGTAGCATCGGAAAAAGTACAACAGGCTAAAGCGCTTGAAGAAGCCTACCTAGCAGAAAAAAAAGCAGAAGAAGCACGTGCAGAAAGAGAAAGGGCACAACAGAATGCCAACATTGTGGTAAGTGCTGAAATTCAAAAGCAACGGGCTATTATTGATGCAGAAGCACAAGCAGAACAAACGCGTGTAAGAGCTAAAGGTGATGCAGATGCTATTTATGCAAAACTTGAAGCCGAAGCACGCGGTCAGTTTGAAATACTTACCAAGCAGGCAGAAGGTTTGGACCAAATTGTAAAAGCATCCGGTAACAACGCTAAAGATGCAGTGTTGCTCTTAATTACCGACAAATTACCGGAACTCGTACGTCTTCAATCTGAAGCTATTAAGAACATTAAGATTGATAAAGTAACTGTATGGGATGGCGGTCATAATGCAGACGGCAAAAGTGGTACAGCCAATTTCTTAAGCGGCTTATACAAATCGGTTCCGCCATTAAAAGACATATTCGATATGGCCGGTATGGATTTACCAACTTACCTTGGTAAAACGAAAAGAGATGCTGCGGTAGATATTACTGATGTAGAAACTGTGTCGCCTGATACCAAAAACACATAAGTAGAGAAATATTTTCAAACGTAACTGCAAAAGTCTTTCTTTAATAGAAAGACTTTTTTTTGCATAACTTCCAATACTATTTTATGCAAACCGAATGGCACGTATCGGAGAAATACGCTGCACATAAAATAAGGGCAAACGAACAGCGAGTAAACATACCGCAAAACTTCCTATCGTTACGAGGCCCACTTCCCAAACATTTACGGCAACCGGTGCATACGAAACATAATAAGTAGCTTCATCCATGGTTATAAAATGCGTAGCACTTTGTAATCCTACAAGCCCGAGCCCAAGTAACAAACCTACACCCACTCCCACAAATGCAATATATCCTGCGTAAATCCAAAATATAGCATTGAGACGTCCATCGGGCATACCCAATGCTTTAAGAACACCCACCATGCGGGTTCGTTCCATTACCAAAATCAGCAGGCAGGTTATCAGGTTAATAATGGCTACAATGAGCATGGTAATCACCACAATGCGTTTCGTTTGATTTTGTATGGCGAGCCAGTCGAAAATATTAGGATAAATAGCACTAATTGGCTGGCAGGTAAGTTGCAAGGGCAGGGCTTTATCAATTTGCGCGCTTACCGTATCCATATTCATTTTTTCATCGATAAATGTTTCATACCCTCCAATTCTATCATCAGGCCACTGGTTTAGTTTTCGCAAAAAACGAATATCGGCTATGGCAAAATTTTTATCGTATTCTTCCATACCCGTTTTAAAAATACCACTAACCGTAACCGGGCGGCTTCGGATATCCTGGCCATTACGTATGAAAAAACATTGCAGTGTATCACCAACCGTCAACTCCATCCTCTTGGCTGTAGCCTCACTCAGCACAATACCCCGGCTGTAACTACTATCTTCGAAACTAACCATTTTACCCAGCCGCAAAAAATCACTAAAGCCTTTTTCATCAAAACGGTTATCAACCCCTTTTAGCAATACACCTTCAAACTGACCTTTGGTTTTTAGCACCACCGACTTAACTGCAAAAGCATGAAAATGGGTAACACCCTTATTGGCCTTAATAATCTGATCAATACTATCTGTAGCTGAAAAGCCATCATCATCTGTAACAGCCGTTTGCAATGGGTTAACGGGCTGTACCCTTGCATGACCCCAAAAACGGTAAACCTTATCCCCTACCGCTTTTTGAAATCCATTTACCATACAAAGCGTGATAACCATTGTGGCCACACTCAAAATGGTTGCCGCAATGGCAAGCCTGATGATAAACCTAGAAAAGGAAGGTTGTGTATTGAAAATAATACGTTTTGCTATGAAAAGCGGGTAGCGCAAGTGGTTGCTTTTGCGGTAAAGAAAATGAAAACTTAGGATTCTGAGTGCCCGCATTTGAAAACAGCATGAAACTTCAGGAAAACAGCGGGCATTTTATCTCAATGAATGGAAGCAATTTTTTGAGAATACCTAAAACTTAAACGTCCAATCCGATACCGGGTTGTCCAGTTTCCGGCTTTGGCGGTTTTCACCATTTATTATATGTATCATATTGATTTGCTCCTTTTTATATTCGTACAAAATAGGATTGGTAATTTTTAGCTGCCTAAGTTCCGGAACAGCGGTTATTTCAAAATAGGTCCAAATGCTCTCTTCTACCCTTTCGAAACCTATGTATTGCAGGGTCCGCTTTTGTCCGTTTACCTCAAGGTTGATTTTTTGCTGAATATATTTTTTTACCAGCGAATCCATACTTCCACCGGCCGGCGGTGTCATAAGGTCCACTTTTTGGTTGGGTGCAAACATCCTTAAGGTATTTTCAAAGTCGTCGGTAAACACGCGTACGCTGATTTCAAGCGATTTTTCATTGGCATTATGGTTTATTTCTGTAACCGAAACAAAGAACGGATGCAGCAATAAAAGGATGGAACGTAAAATGATCAGGTTCATATTTGGCTGTTGTGCGGGGCGAAAATATACCTTTCTTTGCCTGTCAATCACAGTTTAGCGCATGTTTAAGGATTATTTCGCCATTGGGTGGGAGCATATTTTGGCCTGGGGTGCCTGGGACCACCTGCTTTTTATTATGGCACTTGGCGCCATTTATACTTTTAAAGAATGGAAGCCGGTACTGGTATTGGTAACTGCTTTTACCATTGGGCACAGCATTACCCTTGCTCTCAGCATGTTTAATAAAATAAGCTATTCGCCCGCCTGGATTGAGTTTTTAATACCCTGCACCATCGTAATAACGGGGCTTAGCAATGCTTTTATAAAAAAATATAATCAGCAGGGGCTCCGTATTAATTATTTTCTGGCCTTGTTTTTTGGTCTCATTCATGGCATGGGTTTTGCTTCAGGGTTAAAAAGCCTTTTGGGCAAAGAACAATCGGTAACGATTCCGCTCCTGGGCTTTAATCTTGGACTGGAAGCTGGACAACTTGTAGCCGTAGCGGCTATTTTAATTTTCACTTTTATCATGATATCTATTGCCCGTGTCAACCGGAGAGACTATGTTTTGTTTGTATCAGGTGGCGCAGCCATGGCAGCACTTATCATGGCACTCGACCGATTACCTGTATAATATTTTATTGTAATTGAAAGATTTGCGTAATTGCGGCGTCTATTAAGCGTCTTTTATAAAGGAAAACACAAAAAGAATGAGATTATCTGCAATTTTTACAGCCGGATTGGTTTTTTTAGGGGTAAATATGGGAATATCGCAGGATATCCAAAATAATCCCAAAAGTAACCATGGCAATAAGTTTGAGCAGTTGGGTACTATACTGCCCACGCCAAATGAGTACCGTACCGCAAGTGGGGCACCCGGCCCAAAATACTGGCAGCAACGTGCGGATTATAAAATAACCGCAACGCTTGACGAAGCCAACCTCAAACTAACCGGAAAAGAAACCATTACCTATTATAACAATAGCCCCGATGTGCTTACCTACATCTGGCTACAATTGGATGAAAACGAGCATGACCCTACCGTGGGAAGCGTAGTTTTTAACCAAAGCGGTATGCGCAGCAATATGAACGAAGCAGCACTCGCTTCGTTAGACCGCCGTAAAATGCTGGATGGTTATGGAACCAAAATTGAATCGGTTAAAGATGGTGCCACCAAAAAGGACCTCCCCTATACCATCAATCAGACTATGATGCGTATCGACCTGCCCGTTCCGCTTAAGCCGGGTCAGCAATTTATTTTCGATATTGGATGGAACTATAAAATACCTGACCGCATGGGGCTTGGTGGCCGCGGTGGTTACGAATATTTCCCCGAAGATGGCAATCATCTTTTTACCATGACACAGTGGTTTCCCCGTATGTGTGTATACAGCGATTTTCAGGGCTGGCAGCATAAGCAGTTTACCGGACGTGGTGAATTTGCACTGGTTTTTGGCAACTACGATGTACAGGTAACTGTACCTGCCGACCACCTGGTAGCAGCAACCGGCGAATGCCAGAATTATGCACAGGTGTTGAGCCCCGATCAGTTAAAGCGCTGGCAGACGGCTCAAACTTCGGCCAAAGTGGTAGAAATCGGGCTTTTGGCAGAAGCCGAAAAAGCCGAGAAAAGCAAGAGCACTGAAACGAAAACCTGGCGCTACAAAGCAAATATGGTGCGCGACTTTGCATGGACAAGCAGCCGTAAGTACATTTGGGATGCAATGCCTGCCATGGTAGAAGGTAAAAAGGTAATGTGCATGAGTTTTTATCCCAAAGAAGCTTACAACCTTTATCGTACTTATAGCACCAAGGCCGTAGCACATACCATAAAGACCTATAGCAAGTTTAGCATTCCGTATCCCTACCCTGTTGCGCAAAGCATTGAAGCAAGCAACGGTATGGAATACCCAATGATCTGCTTTAACTATGGCCGTACCGAAAAAGATGGCACTTATACTGAAGCAACCAAATACGGTATGCTGGGTGTGGTAATCCATGAAGTGGGACACAACTTCTTCCCGATGATCGTAAACAGCGATGAGCGTCAGTGGAGCTGGATGGATGAAGGCCTGAATACTTTTGTGCAATACCTGAGCGAAGAACTATGGGACAATAAATACCCTAGCCGCCGCGGGCCGGCCTGGGCGATAGCCGATTACATGAAAATGCCAAAGGAACAATTGGAACCTATTATGACCAATAGCGAAAACATCGTTCAATTTGGCCCCAATGCTTATAGCAAGCCCGCTACCGGTTTAAATATTTTGCGCGAAACCATTATGGGTCGCGAACTTTTCGACTATTCGTTTAAAGAATATGCACGTCGTTGGGCATTTAAGCATCCCGAACCCGGTGACTTCTTCCGTACCATGGAAGATGCAAGTGCGGTTGATCTTGATTGGTTTTGGCGCGGTTGGTTCTACGGCATAGATCCGGTAGATATTTCGCTCGACTCTGTAAAAGTATACCAGGTAGATGATGTAGCCGCTGCTGCTACTAACCAACCGGCAAGAGTGGATTCAATTCCCATTGCAAAACCAGCGCTGAATGATTTTGAAGACATCAGCAAAATACGTAACCGCAACGATACCTCTATTAAGTTCCAGACCGATGTGGATACTGACCTGCGCGATTTTTACTGGTATTACGCACGTGGTATGAAGCAAATAGACAACACACCGGTTGCTATCCAACGTGACAGGCCGGAAGCTATGACCAGTGCAGAATTGGCCCCTTACAAAAGCAAATTCTTTTACCAGGTTTACCTTACCAATAAAGGCGGACTTGTAATGCCGGTAATACTGGAATTTACTTACGAAGATGGCACGAAGGATGTAGAAAAAATTCCTGCTGAAATATGGCGTTTGAATGAAAAAAATGTAACCAAAGTATTTATCAAGGATAAAAAAGTGGTAAAAATTGTTCAGGACCCTATGCGTGAAACTGCTGACATCAATGAGAAGAATAACGTATGGCCTGCAGACGATGCAGCACCTAGCCGTTTCCAGATGTTTAAAGGTGGAGCCCGTGGCCGTAATGGCGGCGGCGGCGGCATTCCCAATCCTATGCAGCGCGAAGTGAAATAAATCAGTTAGCGATTTACATAAAAAAAGGTTGGCATAAACGCCAGCCTTTTTTTATTTACTAAGGTTACAACCAAAGTTCAAACCAGTTCTTAAGCATTTTTTATGCTAAAGGAATTTATTTTATGTCAATGATTTCAGGCTGATTTTCATCCTTTTTCTTCTTTGAAAAAATGGATAATAATATAGCTCCGCCAATTGCTTTAATAGCAAATGAATTTTTATATACAACATTGGAAATGCCGAATTGCAGAAGCGTACCCAATCCCCTTTTTATGGGATTAGATGAAGCACCTACCAGGAATTTTTTAGTAAGAAAACCAGTCGCCATACCAATCGTATTATCGATCAGTTTATTGCCGGTAGCAGGCAGGGTAATTACTTCACGAAGCGTACTTGAGATCAGGTTCAAGGGTTTTAAACCCTCTGCCGTTTTATGAAATTGATGACGCATGATTTCAAATTCATAAGCCTGCTTGTTTTTCAGCAAACGGATTTCATCATTCAGCAATTCAACATTTGATTTTTGTTTCATACGACCGCTTGTTGAGGTTCTTGTGTATTGTCTTGAAATTTTCCAATCATAGCATTTTGAATTGGATCTTTAATCCACTGATGCCTGAATACAAAAAGTATTATAGCAAAAAGTGCATAAAAAATGCCAACAATAAAAAAGCCATACCAGTCTTTTCCAAGCTGATCAGATAACCAAAATGCGATACCGATATTAATGATCATAACAGATAAAGCAACAACCATGAAAATGATAAGACGAGCCATCAATGTAGAGGTAACATCGGATGATTTAGCAATAGCATTTAGCTTCAACAATTCGAGAGATGTCTTACTATAATCCTGCGCCTTTTCGAATAACGTTTCAATGGATGTTGCCGTATCTGTCATAATTTGCATTTAATCAATCTTTTTATATAGAATGAATGTTGATTATGAATTATAAGTTTGGGTAGCTGCATTCTTAGCTTCCCATGCCATATTATCCACATCTTCTTTTGCATCTTTCACTGCTTCTTTTCCTTTTGCTGCCAGGTCGCGTGCGCTTTGCCTTGCACTTGCATATTTCCCACGAACGGTATCACGCAATTCATCATACTTAGCTTTCAATTCTTCTGTATAATCGTCCTTTTTGTCTGCTATTTTTTGACGGGTTGCAGATCCTTTATCGGGGGCAAATAAAACGCCAATAACTGCACCCACTGCAAATCCTGCAAGAATGCCTGTTAATACTTTTCCTGAATTCATAATAATTGTTTTAAAAAGTTATATAATATTCTACGTTTAAAAAATACCGCCAAAAATTGAAAAAATAACCAGTTGCGGCATTTATAAATGAAGAATACAAAGGTGTGTTTATAATCGGGGGATTTGTTTCACTAATACCCATTTTAGTTATATAATTCCAACATTTGGGAGGCTGAAAACATAGAAAGCATTTCTTTATATTACCTTTAATCTTCTTTACAATCAGAACATAAAATCGCATCATTAAAGCGGTCATTTTTTTTAACATCTTACTATAAATGCATATAATCATGCCGTCACTATTTACAACAAACTTATTAGGAAGGATAATTACTTCCTTCATTGTATCAAGCCTGTTTGTGAGTTGTGCCGTTAACCCGGTATCGGGCAAAAAACAATTAGCGCTTATGAGCGAAGCAGATGAAATAGCTTTAGGCGCACAAAGCGATCCGCAAATAATTGCCGAGTACGGTCTTTACCCTGATAGTAGTTTACAACGCTTTATCCGCGAAAAGGGATTGGCCATGGCGCGCATCTCTCATCGTCCCAATCTCGATTGGCAATTCAGGGTATTGGACAGTGATGTAATCAATGCATTTGCAGTACCAGGCGGCTATGTTTATTTTACCCGTGGTATACTGGCCCACATGAATAATGAAGCGCAATTTGCCGGCGTTTTAGGCCACGAAATAGGGCATGTAACCGCACGACATAGTGTGAGCCAGCAATCCCAGGGCTTATTGACACAGTTAGGCTTAATGGCGGCTATTATTGCCAGCCCGGAAGTTGCACAATTTGCCAATGAATTAAGCCAGGGTGCGCAACTGCTTACACTAAAATTTGGCCGCGATGATGAAACACAAAGCGATGAATTAGGTGTAACATATAGCTCAAAGGTTGGATATGATGCCCGCGAAATGGCGAAATTTTTTCTTACCCTGCAACGTTCAGCTCCGAAAGGTTCAAGCGAGTTACCCGAATTTATGAGCACGCACCCCGATCCCGGTAATCGTTTTGAGCGTGTAACCCAACTAGCTAATAATTACCAGAAGGCCAATAACTTAACCAATCCAATTGTAGGGCAACCTAATTATTTCAAGCAGATTGAAGGTATTGTACATGGCACTGATCCCAGGCAGGGATATTTGGAAAATGGCATTTTTTACCATCCAGAACTTAAATTTCAATTTAACACACCCGCCGGTTGGCAATACAAAAATGCACCAAGCCACGTGATATTTACCCCACCTAATGGCGATGGAATGGCTTACCTTACGCTTGCAAAAGGGAATAATGCGCAGGAAGCTGCACAGGCATTTCAGCAACAACACAAACTACAAATAACCGATAGTAAAAACACGACTATTAATGGATTACCGGCAAGCCTTATTATGGGCGATCAGGTACAGCAGCAAAATACCCAAACAGGCGCTCAGGGTGGAACGGTACGCGTTGTAGCTGCTTTTATACAACAAAGTGGATTGGTGTATGAAATTATCGGTGCTGGTAATCCGCAAACCTTTCAAAATTATTTTCCATCCTTCCAAAACCTGTACAGCAGCTTTAAAACACTAACCGATCCTGCCAAACTTAATATTAAGCCGGAGAGAATAGCGTTTGTTACGGCTCCAAGAACCGGCACTTTTGCGCAATTTTTAAGTAGCCAAAAAATACCGGATAGCCGCTTTGACGAGTATGCGTTATTGAACGGAATGTTGTTGACAGACCAGGTAACAGCGGGACAAAAAATAAAGATTTTAAGAAGGGGATAATTTAAAAAAATGTAAATTCCCAATAGGCCTTTGATTGGAACGGGTGCATTTCAATAGTACAAATAGGTTCGTACTATTGAGACCTAAATTTGTACTCAATATTCATCTACTTGCGATTTTTGGGTAAATTGTTGCTACCCCATTCAAAAATGATAATTGACCATATCCTTGAAAAAGGTTATTTTTATATGTTACCAACTACCGTTACTATTGTACCCCATATACTAATGGAGCTAAAATTTTTTTGGAGAAAAGAAATAAAATATGAAACTATACATTAAATATATGGTGAGTATCAGGTGTAAAATGGTTGTAAAGGCTGCACTTGAACAAATGCATATTCACTACCGCAACCTTGACTTGGGAGAGGTAGAATTACTGGAAGAAATTACACCTGAACAAAGGGATGAACTCAAGGGAATTCTGAAAAAATCTGCATTGGTGCTAATGGATGATAAAAAGTCCATTTTAATTGAGAAAATCAAGAATATCATTGTGGAAATGGTGCATTATTCCGACGAATTGCCACAAGTAAATAATTCGGATTTTTTAGCAGAAAAATTAGATTACAATTATACTTATTTAGCTGAATTGTTTGCAGAAGTAACAGGAACTACCATTAACAACTTCATCATTGCACACAAAATAGAAAGGGTAAAGGAATTGCTGCTCTATGATGAATTAAACCTTACCGAAATATCCTACAAACTCAACTACAGCAGTGTTTCTCACTTATCAAGCCAGTTTAAAAAAATTACCGGACTTACTCCTTCGTACTATAAGCAATTAAAAAGGAAACGCAGAATTGCATTGGAAGACCTGTGATTTATAAACAATTAAAAGATGATTCTATAATTATTTAGCAATTTATAAAATGAACTTTACATACTATAGTTTTTAAATAGCTATATTTTAAATATGGACAATACTAGCGAAAATGAAAAATCGATACCCATTAGCATTGTTGAAATAATTGAATATGCTAAAAACGAAGTCGCTTCAAAAATAATTCTAAAAAAAACGACCGGCAACGTAAGGGTAATAGCGTTTGATACTGAAGAAGGGCAGATGGAAAAAACAACTCCTTTCGATACATTATTACAAATCATTGATGGTGAAGCCAATATTGTAATAAGTGGAAATTCGCATATTCTTAATACCGGACAATCGATTGTAATACCAGCACATACTTCAAATTATATAAAACCTAATGGAAGATTTAAATTGATTGAAACTATCATAAAAAGTGGCTATTAAAAAAGAAGATTTCCTTAGGCCATTTGCCATTAAAAAGAATCAATTATAATTTTCATTTACCTCATATAAGCCGCTATCATTGCGCCTGCATCTACATTCAGCCAAAGTTCACCTTTAAGGCTGCCGCCAATAAAAATACCTGTGGGCTGTGCAACCAATCGATCTACTTCAAGTTTTTCAATGGTACCATGACTTGTAATACCATTGGTAATTTCCCTGTTCATCTGTTCCTGTAATTGAGAACGAAGTGCCGTAACTTTTTCTCCCAAATCGAACCGGGTATATTCTTTTATTTTTTTTGCAATGGTTCCATCGAGCAACGAAGCGGCCGACTTTACGAGAACTTGTTTTGTTTGCACTTCAAAATCAATGTCATTTACCTCAAGCACTTTTTTAGCAGCATCCCACACCGGCGTGCCTTCCATATAAATAACACCTTTTATGGCTTTGGATACATACACTTTTATAAAGATCTTTTCGCCGCCACCCAACAAGCGTAATGAATCGATACGAACCGTTTTTTTCAACAAGCCTTTACCTGCACTAAACTCTTTGCCCGCGGCCTGTGCATTGGCTACTGCATTTAAAGAATCGTAAGGAAGCAGTTGCGCGATGTACAAAGAAAATCCGCCACGCTGACTAAAATCACTGATATTAGGTAGTGGCTTTTTTACGGTAACCGGCAACGATTTCAGTTCGGGTTTGGCACTTAATCCAAGACTAAAAAACATACTATCGTTTCTTAATACTGCCTGGCTGATACGTAATGCCTGTGGCTGCATACTCAGGTAACCAAAACCCGGAATGGCATAAGGCGTTTGCAATGTGTCCCACACCGTTTGCAGCGATGATCGCAGCGTAAATGCCTGTAATTGCTTTTGCATTTCGGCTATGGATGCCGTCATTTCTGCTTTTAATTGCGTAGCTACCATTTTAGAAATATCCTTTCCAAAAAAACATACTTCGCATTTATCAATAGCAGCAGGGTCGGTAAGTTTGGCGATAACTGAAATACGATAATCGGGCAGCAGTTTAAATTGCGCAGCAAAGCCTGCATCAATACGGCGAGGCTTTTCGCTGCCAAAACCACAGGCACAGGAAGGTGACCAAATGGAATTACCAATGGAACTGCAAATACGTGTACCGCCCCTTACTCCATACCTGCCGCTAAACGAAGCAAGCAAAGTATTTTGCGTAGCCCTGAATAAAAACGGGCCGCGTACAAAACGATACTGGTAACGTATTTCACATTCTTCATTTACCCACCCTTCAGGATAGTTGGGCGAGGTATAAAGCGTATCCACGAACTTATTGGCCCAATTATAAATGGGTTTCAGGTTCATACGTACCGGAATATCTATTTCGCTGAGGGGTTCTGTATTTACCACCACTTCCGCTTTTTTCAGTGTATCCGGTGTGGGTGGAGCGAGAACTTCCTGGGCCGATGCATGAATAACCATTAACAGGGTAAGCGCTATTATAAAAAGTTGACTGTATTTTTTCACGGCCCCGAAGGTGATGAAAATATGCATCCATTTTAGTTGGTAATAAATTTTTAACGAGAAGTTTCTTTTGTTCTCTTTTGTGTCGTGATTTTCTTATGTGTTCTTTTGTGATATTGTATTGGCTTGACTAGTAGCCTTGATTCACTATAAAATTAGCTTTTAGCACGAAAACCCGTAGTACCACCACCTGCAAGCGTAAGTTCTACCGGTCTGTTGGTTTTCCAGGCACCGCGGGTAAAATCGGGAACGTCAACTGTTTTGGAACGGTTAGCCACGCTTTTTTCACTCAGTGGTCCTACGGAACTCCATAAGGCAGCATCATACACATCCTGATCGAGTGGAAGCCCATTACGCAGGCAATCTATCAGGCGCCAGTCCATCATAAAATCCATACCACCATGACCACCTACTTTCTTAGCCATTTCCCCAATCTTCTTTACAATCTCGGGCGTATATTTTTCTTCATAGGTTTTTAGTTCTTCAGGCTTTAGCCAGCTATGGCCAAAAGCAATCCGCTGTGGTGAAGGCCATTTTTGCGCCATACCTTTTGTACCACTCAGCAAATGAATACGTGAATAAGGCCTTGGCGACGAAACATCATGCTGCACCATCATCGTTTTACCTTTTATGGTACGAATGAGCGTGGTATTCATATTTCCCCGGTAGGTTTTGCCCGCAAAGGGCTTAAAAAACGGATCTTTTTCTGCCAGCGCATTCACATGCGGCGCCATGGTAAAATCCCCGGTACTCATGGAAGTAAGATGGTCCATCTGATCGCCACGGTTAATATTCATGCATTGTGCGATAGGCCCAAGCCCATGCGTAGGATACAGGTTTCCATTGCGCCAATTTTCTTTTAACCGCCACATATCAGCATATCCACCTTCGGTGTCCTTTTGAAAATTATAACCCATCAAATCGTGGATATAGGCGCCTTCTGCATGCACAATATCGCCAAACAAACCTTGCCGCGCCATATTAAGCGTAAGCAGTTCGAAGAAATCGTAACAGCAATTCTCGAGCATCATGCAATGCTTTTTTGTTTGCTCCGAAGTTTCCACCAATGCCCAGCATTCTTCCAGCGTAACGGCAGCGGGAACTTCCACCGCTGCATGCTTGCCATTTTGCATAGCGTATAAAGCCATGGGTGTATGCAATGCCCATGGCGTACAGATATAAATAAGGTCAATATCCTTGCTTTCACACATTTTCTTCCAGCCATTTTCACCGCTGAATTCCTGCGCTTTTGGCAAACCCGCTTTGGATAAAATCTCCTGTGCTTTGGTAACCCTGTCAGCATATTTATCACATAGCGCCATGATGGACACGCCATCTATAAAACTCATACGCTCCACTGCCCCGGGGCCCCGTTGACCTAATCCAATAATGCCAATGCGCACCGTTTCCAGCTTAGGCGCCGCAAAGCCACTCATATTGAAAAGTTGGTTACCTGCAACATGAAAAGCATCTGTAAAAGGAGCGGCTTGCAAATCGGTAAGCGAAGGCAAACCGGCAAGCGTGGCGCTACCGGCAATAATATTTCTTAAAAAAGACCTACGTTTGGCGTGCATAAGGCAATTATTTATTACATTAAAACAGGGGCAATTTAGCCAAAGCACCTTTTCCGTCAACGTAAATTTTTTAACGCCATGTCAGACCCCCATCTACCGGCCTTTTTTGGATTGAATGCCGCTGATTGTACCATTAAGCCAACTGGCAGCGGGCTGATTAACCATACCTATTTAGTAACGGAAAATACAAGCAGTAAAAAATATATTTTACAAAAAGTAAATACAAACGTATTTGCCCATCCTGAACAAATAGCCGCAAATACAATTGCCATTTCGAAGTATTTAAAAAAAGAAGCACCCGGCTATCTTTTCATTGCCCCTATTCCAGGTACCGATGGAAAATTCATTGCAAAAGATCATGCAGGTAGTTCATACCGCTTATTTCCCTTTGCACAAGGTTCAGTAACGTACAACACAGCAGATTCCCCCGAACTTGCCCGCAAAGCGGCTGCAGCTTTCGGGGCGTTTACGCATTTGCTGAAAGACTACCCGGCAACAACACTGCATACTACCCTACCCGATTTCCATAACCTCACGTTGCGCTACCAACAATTTGAACGGGCACTTGCACAGGGAAACAAAGAACGGATTAGCCAAACCACAGCCATTGCCCGCCAACTCAAAGACCTTGCAGACACTGAACGAACTTACCGGCAAATTTGCGCCAACCCACAATTTATTCAACGTGTAACCCACCACGATACCAAGATCAGCAATGTGCTTTTTGATGCACAGGGAAATACATTATGCATCATCGACCTTGATACGGTAATGCCAGGATATTATATCAGCGATGTAGGCGATATGATGCGCAATTACCTTAGTCCCGCTAATGAGGAAGAAACCGATTTTTCCGCCATCCATATACGGATGAATTATTTTGAAGCACTCGCATCCGGCTACCTGCAACAAATTGGAAATGCGCTTACAGAAATTGAAAAAGCGCATTTTGTGTACAGTGGAAAATTCCTGACCTACATGCAGGCATTGCGTTTTTATACCGACTATCTGAATGATGATGTTTACTACCCGGTAAGGCATCCCGAACACAATCTTGTGCGGACACAAAATCAGTTGGTATTGCTGGAGAAAATGATAGAGAAGGAAAGGGAGATGGAGGAGTTTGTAGATGATTGGAATAATCATGCATAATTAGATACATCAATACCTAACGCCTTTAAAGAATCTTTCGAATGTTGACTCTATTCATTTTAAAAGGCCACAACCCTTTATGACCAAAAAAACAAAGGCATATGAACATAGCATCCAAATGCCTTTGTCGTTTATTTTATTTTCCCAACATCTCTACCAACGCCACAGCGGCAGCTTCAGATGATGCAGGATTTTGCCCCGTAATGAGCATTCCGTCTGTTACTACATACGATGCCCAATCTTCTTTTTTAGAATAAATGCCGCCTTTGGCTATCAATTCATTCTCCAATAAAAAGGGCACAACATCCGTAAGTTCTACAGCTTCCTCTTCGCTGTTGGTAAAGCCGGTTACTTTTTTCCCTTTTACCAAAGGTTCGTCTGCATCATCATTTACATTCAATAAAACGGAAGGTGCATGGCAAACCGCTACTACCGGTTTTTTACTGCTCCAAAAATTTTCGATCAACTTTATAGAATCTGTATCGCTTGTTAAATCCCATAACGGACCGTGTCCACCAGGGTAAAATACAGCATCATAATCATCCGCAGTCAGGGTAGATAACAATAGTGTCTCACTTAAGATTTTTTGTAAATCCTTATCTGCTTTAAAGCGAATCGTAGCAGGGGTTTGATTATCGGGCGTATCGCTTGAAGGATCAATAGGTGGCTGCCCGCCTTTGGGAGATGCAACGGTGATTACGGCACCAGCATCGGAGAATACATAATACGGGGCGGCAAACTCTTCAATCCAAAAACCTGTCTTTTTTCCCGTGCCCCCAAGCTCACTGTGCGAAGTGAGTACCATTAATATTTTCATATGTTTTTTTTTAGTGCGCAGGCTATCGCCTGCTTTTTTTATTTGTCATATGCCCGCCTGACCGAACGGGCAGGGAATCCCCTTTGATCATTTGGGCTGGGTATGCAGCAGCTCGCGGGGATTTCATTTTTTATATAATTTATTGTGATTAAAATTTTTATGCTTCCACTATCATCTTACCAATATTATCACCTTCGAATAAACCCAGCAATGCAGCAGGTAATTTATCAAAGCCCTTTACCGTTGTTTCTTTATACTTTAATTTACCTTCCTTTATCCAATGCGACAAATGAGTAATACCTTCTGTAAACTGGCTTTGGTAATTGCTTATAATAAACCCCTGCATCAGTACACTCCTGGTTAACAGCATCGGCTGCAGCCTTGGCCCCATGGGTATTTCAGTACTGTTATACAAAGCAATTTGCCCGCACAAAACAATTCTTGCATGGAAGTTAATCTGGCTAATTACGGCATCCGAAATTTCTCCGCCTACGTTGTCGTAATAAATATCTACCCCATCCGGACAAACATCGGCAACAGATTTTTTAATATCATCCGTCGTTTTATAATTGATAGCTTCATCAAAGCCAAATTCATCTTTCAACAGATTTACTTTTTCATCGCTGCCAGCTATACCTATTACCCGGCAACCATGCAGTTTGGCAATTTGCCCTACTACCATACCTACCGCACCGGCAGCACCGGATACCACAACCGTTTCGCCAGCTTTTGGCTTGCCTATATGCACTAAACCAAAATAGGCAGTTAGTCCGGGCATGCCAAGTATGCCGAGATAATAACTTGCCGGCGCAATGGAAGTGTCAATTTTCATCAAATCCTTTCCGGTTACCATACATTGTTGCTGCCAGGGAAGATTACCGGTAACAATATCATTTACTTTAAAATGATCATCTTTACTTTTTAGAACTTTAGCTACTACCCCACCTGCAATGGGTTTTCCTATTTGGAATGGGGGCGCATAAGATTTTGCATCATTCATTCTGCCACGCATATAGGGGTCAACAGAAAAATACATGGCTTCCAACAATATTTCATTATCCTTTAATTCGGGCAACTCAATATTATTTGTCTTAAAATCTTCCAGCACCGGCATACCCTTTGGCCTGTTGGATAGTACAATTTGTTTTGTAGTCATTTTATTGAAATTTTTTACTATCAACTTATGAAACGAGCATAAAACGAAATGCTCAATAGGTCTATAATTAAAATGGATCACTTAACTCACTAACCCTGATCAGTTTTTTATTTACAAATTCATCTATTCCCAATTCAGATAGTTCTCTTCCATAACCAGAACCTTTGGTACCGCCAAAAGGCAGGTCAGCCTGCGTCCAGGTGGGATGATTTATAAAAACCATTCCGGTATCAATCTGATCGGCTACGCGCTTGCCTCTTTCAATATCCTGGGTAAATACAGAACCACCCAATCCAAAGGGAGAATCGTTGGCAAGGTCAATAGCTTCCTGTTCATTTTTTACCCTAAAAAAAACAGCCACAGGGCCAAAAAACTCTTCGTAATACACAGGGTTGCCGGGTAGCATATGGGTGAGAACAGTTGCTTCCATATATGCGCCTTCCTGTGCCATCCTTTTGCCGCCCAATAAAATTTGGGCACCGCCATCCACTGCCCTTTTTACCTGGTCTGCAATATGTACCGCTGCTTCTTCGCTGCTTAAGGGACCAAGCTGCGTGGCCGGTTCCATGGGGTCACCAATTACGAGGCTGGCGAGTTTTGCCTGAAATTTTTCAAAAAATTCGTCCGCTATGCTTTCTACCGCAATAAATCGCTTGGATGCAATACAACATTCGCCATTGTTATTGATTCTGCCGGTAACCGCCCATTCCACTGTTTTGTCAATATCAGCATCTTCCAGCACAATAAATGCATCGCTTCCGCCCAATTCCAGTACCGATTTTTTCAGGTTCTTTCCGGCCATGGCGGCAACACTTGCGCCTGCCGTTTCGCTTCCGGTAAGTGATACGCCCTTTATGCGCGTATCAGCCACGAGGTTGGTAGCGGCCTTACCCGAAATCAATAGGTTGGTATATAATCCTGCCGGGGCGCCTGCTTCCAGAAAAAGCTGTTCAATGGCAATAGCGCATTGTGGTACAATGGATGCGTGTTTGATAAGGATGGTATTGCCTACCATTATATTAGGTGCTGCAAAACGGGCTACCTGGTAAAAGGGAAAATTCCATGGCTGCACACCAAGCAAAACACCAATCGGGCTATGCCGGATAAGTGCCTGTCCATGTACCGGATCCAAAATCTTATCTGCCAAAAACGTTGATGCATGATTGGCATAGTAATCAAATATTTCAGCGCTTAGTTTAATCTCCCCTTCGGCCTGTGCCACCAACTTGCCCATTTCAAGGGTTATCAGTTTAGCAAGTTCCTTCTTTTTTGCTCTTAACAAACCAGCTACTTTATGTAACAGCGCAGCTCTTTCTGCGTATGTCGTTTTTTTCCATGCATCAAATGTTTCTCCTGCTTTGGCAACAGATTGGTCAACTGCAGCTTCGGTCATTTCATCAAAGGTTTTTACCACTTTGTTGGTAGCCGGATTGGTAGTTTGTATGGGCATAATAATAGGGTTTAAAGGATTTGTAATGAATTAGCATGCGCCTGATGGATAGCATGTTCGCTTCCTGTTTCCATGCAACGGAGTAATTCTTTTATAAAAACATCAGCAAGTTTGTCCGAAGCAGGTTTATCCAATGCATTTCCATTTGCATCATAGGCTTTCTCCACCATGGGAACCGAAAACATGGCCGGGATAGTCAACGCTTTCATTTTCCAAAGCGTAAACTGAAGCGCTACCATGGCCTGACTGCCACCAAAAGGACCGGATGAAACAGTAGCGATACCAATGGGTTTGTGCTCCCATTCTACATACAGCAGGTCAATGGCATTTTTTAAACTCGCCGGATAACTTCCATTGTATTCGGGTGTAACTATTATAATCCCATCTGCTGAATCAATTCTGTTTGCAAAGTCCAATGCGCTAACAGATGGATGCTCTTGTGTTTTCAGCGTAGCATTGAAGATGGGAAAATTGTACATCTTCAGATCAATGATATCTGCGGAAGCCAGGTTATTCTCAGTAAGGTAATGTTGAAAATAAAGCGCAACAAAATGACTTTTCCGATCATCCCTTACGCTGGATGAAATAATTGAAATATGCTGCATATTTTTCCTTTTTTGAAAACCTTTTTGTTTCTTTCAAAATTTCGCCAAACTGCATTAAATTTTTATGATTCGTCCGTTACAGCATCACGCATAGCTTTCACTTTGTCGTGATCGGCTACCAGTAACGTATGTTGTGCTTTAATAGTCGCTTGCAGATCGGCACTTAAATCTTCTGCATCATCTTTCAGTGCATCTTCATACGTGCCTTTTGCCACGTCTTCACCATATTCGCATGAGTTGAGAATCGCTTTGCGGTCTTTACCCGTTAGTGCAGCTTTTACATCCATCCATACACGAAAGAACTTACCCGATACCATGGTACCTTCGGCTATTTCGCCACCCAAATTGGTTACTTCTGCTTTTAATTCAGCGTTACAATGCTGACTTGTTTTACTAAACTGTGCAAACAACGTTTTTAAATCCTGCTCATCAGTTTCTTTCGATGCCGTTTCGTAACCTTCTATTCGATCATTGTTGATAGTGATAAGTGTGTTTAGCACTGCAATTGTTTTTTCGTTTTCCATTTTGTTTTTTTTAATTTGTTGGTGATTTATTTTATTGCTTTTTACTTCGAAATGGTGAGCGTGTGTGTGAGTGGTTGTGTGATTATGTTATCTATTAATAAATAAAAAGTTCAGAAAAAAAAGGATATTCTTATTTTCGAAATCTATTCTACCAGACTTTTAAACCTGATCCTTTAATAGTTATTTGCAGTATTATTCTACTTACTCCAATTTTTTTTCATGTGTTCATATTTAGTGCGCAGCCTATCGGCTGCTGGTTTTTATTTGTCACATGGAATCCCCAATGATCATTTGAGCTGGGTGCGCGGCAGCGTGTGGGGATTTCATGTCTGCGTAAGCCTTTTCGCTAATGGTTGATTTACTTTTAGATTTAGAAGTACCTGCTTTCTTCTTTTTATTGATATTGTTTACCAAGGAATTTTTTTTTGCTGTTGCCATTGTGTAAAATGTTATACAGTAATGGTTCCTTCCTTTCCGGAAATAAAATTGCTACCGGTAGCAACAGATGCAGCCATTTTCAACAGGTTGATCATCCGGTTGCCATCTGTATCCCAATAATAGGCGGTTGTTGGCGTTACTTTAATAACCGAAATATCCGGGTCGTCTTTGCCTTGTTCAAACCAGATTTTAGCTACGGGTGTCCAGAGTTCTTCAATTTTATCTTTGTCGAAAATGATCTCTGCTTCCCCATTTACAATTAAGTAGCGACTTTTTCCGGGATGCGAAAAAAACAGTTGCACCTTGTTATCAGCCTCAATGGCCTGGTTTTTATCGCTGTTCTTTTCGCTAAAAAACCAGATATTGCCCTGATCGCACACTTTAAGGGCCGACATGGGCCGGGTTGTAGCGCCATCATCTGTTTCCAGGTTGGTGCAAAAAAGGCAAACCATAATATCATCTACCAGGCTTTTCAGTTTGTCAACGGCTTCTTTGTTACTTAGATGTTCGGTATGGCTCATGATAACTTTTTTTAAGGATGAAACATATCACCCTCAATTTCTATCATGCAAAAGTCATTCTCAATGGGTAGTAAAGCGTTACACTATTCTTTGTAATAGTTGCAGATTAATGCTTTGGGCTTTGAATAGAAGTATATGAAATACGACAATAGGATTTTTACGCGCGTTTTGTTGAGTATTTTCGGGTATTGGGCAAGAAAGTAAAAACAGATTTTACTACACACAAAATCAGGAGTTCTTGGTATGGATAAGGAATGGATAGAATTGTGGAGAAATCTACACAACTACTTTTTAGGCTTTAGCGCTTTAGGTTGCAGGACTTGCTCCACCTTTTTTATACTATCCTCTACCGGCAGGTTTTCAGGCATTTCACCACCTATCTCCTGAATGGTTTTTCTTACTTTTTTACCCACTTCAAAATGGGTTTTATTGGCATTTTGTTTTCCCTTAATATTTTCCCTTTTGAGTTTTTCCTCTGTTTGGGTAGCCCGAAACAAATTAGCCGCAAGTTCTGTACTGCCCATATGGTCCAATATCTGCTGGCTTTTTTTCAACCCTTTTCTTTTGTGTATTGCCTTAGCATCCAAACCGCCATATAAACCCATATACCCGTGGTTTTGAAAAATGGCATAATCTATAGGTTCTATTACGCCCGCATCTTTTGCCGCAGCCGCCAATTGTATATTGTGCTTTGCCATTTCATTCCGTAGAAACAATCGCTTTTCATCTTCGGTGCTCAGACGATTGTATTCATCCATTTGCCTGATTTCCTGTAAACGTGTCTGCACGGCAAAATAGGTTTGCCCCAAAGCCACAACTTCTTTGGAAGGGTCGGCATTTTGTACGATCAAATAACAGGCATAGCGGGAAAGCTTTACGCTTTCAACTGATCGTTTTGCTGTTTTACCTAAGGTTATCATTTCGAGGATATCCTCGAAATGATCGGATACCTGTTGGCCACTATTGCTACATGCTTCTTTGGCACGTTCTATTACGGGTAAAAAGTGCCGGTACTCAGAATATTCCAATACCTTGGATAAATCCCTCGCACTCCAAAATTCGTTTCCTTTTTCGTCAGTCTGCCTTATTTGTTCAAACAAACTAAGATTTTGATTTGAAAGTTCTTTTGCCATATTTAAATTATTAATCTTCCCTTTCCCCTCTTAACCTTAACCTTAACCTTAACCTTAACCTTAACCTACTTCGTACTTATTTTTTCTCCCACACATTATCCCCCACATTCCCATCCGGAAATCTCCCATGCGGATCAAGCGTAATCTTTTTAATTTTTCGTGCACCCATATTCAGTACGGCATCATAGCTGCGGTTACCGTTAAACCAAACCGATACCGACCAGGTAATTTCGGCGGTGGAATCATTTATCATTTTAGCATTCGGCATCGGTTTTATGGCCGGGCCTGCTGCTTCGAATTCTACTTTGAGTACAACTGGCGATGGCATTTGCCCCGCCTGATGCACCGTTACCGTGGTTTTGCCTTTGGCGATTTTTACTTCTTTGATGGATCCATCTACCGATTCGGTGGTGAAAAGCCAATAGTACCAAAACCACTCAAGGTCCTGACCCAGTTCGTTGTTCATAAAAAACATATAATCCCATGGCTACGGATGTTTCCAGGCCCATGCGGCGGTATATTTTTTCATGGCGTTTATTACCGCTTCGTCGCCTACGATGCCGCCGAGCATGGAAAGCATCAGCGGCGCTTTATTGTAGGTTTGAAAACCATATCCGCTGCCGGCATCATTGGCGCTCCACATCATGGGTGCTTCATTTTCGTTGCCGCTCATACGGCCATAGCTTTGCCCGTATCCATCCAGTTTATAAGGTTTGCCTGCAGCATCGGCATCCGATAACACATTCATGTATTGGTTAAAACCTTCATCCATCCAGCCATAACGCGTTTCGTTGGTGCCGAGCATCATCGGCCACCACTGATGCGCGGTTTCATGATCGGCTGCACCCTGGTTGGAGTTGATGACCATGGGATATTCCATGCCCGCGCTTGGGCCATCCTGCAAGGTCAACTGCGGAAATGGATAAGGCGCCCACAACCCCGAGTAAAACTCGAGTGCATGGCGCGCAATTTTGCCGGCATTGGTAAAGTATCTTGCCCTTTCAGGTAAATACACCATGTGAATGGGAATAGGTCCTTTACCCGGAATCGTGGCGCGGGTTGCTTTCCACACAAAATTTTTGGCAGTAGCCCATGCAAAATCGTTCACTTTATCGGCCATAAAATGCCAGGTGAGTTTATCGCCCGGTGCCGTGGCATTACCGGGGCCTTTTTCAGTATCGCTTACAATCATTACATCATCATCTGCATTAAGCACGCTGGAAAGCCGTTGTCTTGCGGTTTGGGTTAAAACTTCATTTGGATTTTGTAAAACACCGGTTCCGCTAACGATCCAGCCGCCGGGAGCAGTAATGAACACATCAAATTTTCCGAAATTATTATAAAACTCTGCCGGCCCGAGGTAAGGGCTTGTCTCCCACCCGCGCAGATCATCGTATTTGGCAATACGGGGAAACCATTGGGTGGGTTGAAAAAGCGTACTGTCAAATCGTTGGGTCATGCGATGCCCGCGGCCGATGGTTCCACCGGGCAGTTTGGTATGCCAATCTATTTCTATTTCCACGGTGGTTCCTGCTTTTACCGGATCCGCAAGGTTGATATAAGCAATGGTTTGTGTAAGCCCGGAGATGCTGATTTTACCGGCACCGCCCCTTGTTGCAGCAAGGTCTACAGATTGACCGCCAACTTTCAGCGCGGTTAGCACCATTCCTTCTGTCGCTTCTGCCGGTACCGATGCACCCCGTTGTGCTTCGGGGCGAAACAGGTTATGATCAAGCCGGAGTACGATGGTTTTCAGATCATCCTTGCTGTTATTGTGCATGCTTATTTTTTCCGATCCGGTAATGGTTTGCGTAGCAGGATCGAGACTTACGTGAATGGTATAATCCGCTTCGAGTTGCCAGTAATTGGGCCCCGGTTTTCCCGAAAAATCGCGCGTACCCGCAGTAAACGCTTTGCGTATGGAAGCGGTCATGGGCACATCGCGCCGGATCGAACGTTGCGATGTTTCAATGGTTTTGCGTATGGGAATATTTTGTTGTGCAGATGCAGCGGTAATGCTAAGCAGCAGGATGAAAAGGTGAATGCGTGCGATCATAGTTGGGTAACCGGTTAAAATGGATGGGAAAAAGGAAAATAATTCGGGCAAGGTAAGGATGCAAAAGAAATTGTCAAATTTCCGGCTGTTATGATTTGTACTAAATAAATGCTTGAAATTCATTCATAAATTGATGCCTTCTCTCTTTACGTTTCTGTATAAAGGGGTTACACTCATCCTGGAATTCCAATCTGTTTCTGAAAAAACGAAAGTTGAAATAGGCTCTTCCACTTCCAATTCAATCTCATACAACTTGTGCCGAATGCTTTGTTCATCCTTAAAAGTAACAATGGGCTTATTTAGTAATACTAAAATATCCCAATCCGATTCAATTGTATCAGTACCCCGGGCTTTGGAGCCAAACAAAATGACCTTTGCATCTGCAGCCTGTTCCATAACTGTTTCCCGGATTCTCTGTTTGATGTGCTCTTTGTTCATATGTTAAAATTAAAGAAATATGGACAAGAATTAATCAAATAGAATAATGCTTATAAACCAAGTCAGCTATTCTTTCCCCGGTTTATCGAAATAATAAACAGTTGCTATTTCTACCGGCGTTCCATCATCTGTTTCAAGGTTCTCGCTAAGACGAATTTCATACCTGCCGGTTCTGGTGAAAATAAGTTGGTTCTCCTTAATCCTTCCCTTCGGCTCCGCTCAGGGCAAGCCTTATTACTTATTCCCCACTTCGTACTTCGTATTTCGTACCTCGTACTTAATCCTTCCTTATTCATGTATTCATGTATTCATGTATTCATGTATTCTCTCAACCTTAGCCTTAACCTAATTTCTCTCTTATTCCTTATTCATGTATTCCTCCTTCGTTATTCCTTATTCTTTATTTGTTATTTGTTATTTGTTATTATCTATTCCATCCATCAACCGTCTATGATAATTAATCTGCCCCAAATGATAACTCAAGTGCGTAGCAAGATGTACCAAAAACCATTCCGTGGTCATTTTCGCTGCAAAAACCATCAGCGGGTAATCAGCGGACAGTTGTGCAGGCGACAGGTTGGAAAGTACCTGCTTAACCATCAGCCGGGTAGCTTCCAGGTTTTCAAGCAATACATCCCTGCCCACATCCTTTTGGGTAAATTCCAGCGGGCGGTTACGTACATACCCCGTATTACCGAGTTCGGCGCCAAGATAGGCATTCAGGTTGCCGATAAGGTGCAGGCAAAGATTGCCCGCGGAATTGGCAATGTTTTTATCGGTTACCCAAAGATTTATTTCATCGGTGTAAAGTTCGATTTCCTTTGTAAGCTTGTTCAGGTCCCTATCAAAAAGAGACTGTAAAATTTCGGTAAGCATTTCCGGTGGTTTTTATGGAAAGGGAAATTACGGTTTTTGGGGGATTGGGGTGATGATTATCAATGTTGAAAAAATGATGAGATAGTTAGGGTAATAAGGGATAGCAGTATAAAGATTGGGCAAAAAAGTTCAGGGCTTTCAGAAGTGGGTGCAATTGATTTCAGTCCGCCTTTGCTTAATACAGCTAAATAAATAAAAGTTAATAATTTGCACATAGTTAAATTTTAACATCCTGCTGGATATGAAGCCAAATTGAAAAACAAAAAGATGGAAACACGTCAACATACGCCACCGTTTTGACAAACCCCACGTTTATGTGAGCGCCCTTATCGCACCTATTGTTGAAAAGTTTCTTTGTAGATTATAAGTATCAATGATATATTTGTCTACAAAAACTAAAGTCAGAAAATGATTGTCAAGGAAAGTATAAGTCAAAGCCAAATTTCTTCGTTCCTTGAAAGGGTTGTGTTTGGGCAGTCGAGTTTTGAGCAAAAAATGAATAAAAGTGGTAAACACCCGAGATAGCGCGTATTGTTAGTACCCTGGTAGTGATTGTATTTTTGGCTTATTTAAATTTTATACATGGAACTAAATAATAAGCCATCCATCCATAGAAGGTCAGCAGCAGAAATAAAGTCAATACTCA
>JBGSLS010000049.1:0-241821 GCA_041740575.1 Chitinophagaceae bacterium
ACTATTTTGGTGCAACCCGCAATTTTTTACAAATGCAAAACGAATTCGACTGTTATGTATTTGTAGCCGATTGGCATAGCCTTACCACCCACCCCGATACAGCAACCCTGCAGGCAGGTGTGCGCAGGGTATTAGCCGAAAATATTGCCTGCGGGCTCGATCCGGAAAAGGTTACGCTTTATATTCAAAGCGATATCCCCGAAATAGCTGAACTATACCTTTACCTTAACATGATGGCCTACAAAGGTGAATTGGAAAAAACGACCACTTTTAAGGAAAAAATCCGTCAGCATCCCGATAATATTAATGCCGGTTTGCTTACCTACCCGGTATTACAGGCTGCGGATATTTTAATTCATAGGGCCCAAAAAGTACCCGTTGGGAAAGACCAGGAACAACACCTTGAAATGGCGCGGAATTTTGCCCAACGCTTTAATTTCCGTTATGGCGGTGGTGAAACCATTTTACCCGAACCGCAGGCTTTTAATTTTGAAGGCGGTGAGCTTGTGAAAATTATGAGTTTGAATGGCGAAGGCAAAATGAGCAAGAGTGAGAATGAAATGAACACGCTCTACCTTGCTGATAGCGACGAACTGATAGAGAAAAAAATAAAGAAGGCCAAAACCGACCAGGGGCCCGAAGTGACCGATAGCCCCAAGCCGGATTATATTGAAAACCTGTTTACCCTTATGAAATTGGTAAGCAGTCAGGATACGGTTAGTCATTTTGAAGAACAGTTCCGGCAATCTTCTGCAGGCAATACCGTTATAAGATACGGCGACCTGAAAAAGCAGCTTGCCGCAGATATGGTAGCCTTTATAAAACCCATTCGCGAAAAAACAGATGCCATTTTGCAGGATACGGAATACCTTGCCGGTATTATGAAAAGGGGAAAAGAAAAAGCACGGGCAAGTGCAGATGAAACCCTTATGATGGTTAGAAAAGCTATCGGAGTTACATACTATTAACAAGATAATAAAGAAGCAAAGCAAATTCTGACGTATCGGTCTGTTTCATGCAAGTATTTCCCTATCTTGTCAGCCTGAAAATAACATTACAACATTTTATATATATTAAAGAAAATGGCGGCCAAATACAAACCAAAACATATAGCAGTAGCCGGCAATATAGGTGCAGGTAAAACTACCTTAACCGAAATGCTGAGCAAACATTACAAATGGATTCCTCAGTTTGAGAGAGTGGATGACAACCCCTATCTCTTCGATTTTTATGAAGACATGCAGCGCTGGAGTTTTAACCTGCAAATCTTTTTTCTGAATAACCGGCTTAACCAGCTATTGGAAATTCACCGTGGCACCGAAACGGTAATACAGGACCGAACCATTTATGAAGATGCCATGATATTTGCCCCCAACCTGCATGAAATGGGGCTTATGAACAAGCGGGACTTTGATAATTACTATTCTTTTTTTGAAACCCTGCGCAGCATGGTAAAGCCGCCCGATCTTTTAATTTATCTGAAAGCATCGGTGCCTACGCTTGTTGGGCAAATTCAAAAACGCGGCAGAGAGTATGAAGAAAACATCAGGCTTGATTACCTGAAAAAACTGAATGAATACTACAACAAGTTTGTAGATAACTACCGCGAAGGCGGCTTACTGATTATTGATGTTGATAAAAACAAATTCGCCGAGAAGGATGAAGATTTTGGCGAAATCATCAGCAAAATTGACAGTACACTGTTTGGATTATTCTAAATAAAGGTGTAATAAAATACCATATAAAAATCCCCTGCTTTTTTTAAAGAAGCAGGGGATTTTTAATTAGAATACTTCAATACTCAATTGGTTTCCTGAATATTTTATTCAGTTGTTTGATTAACTTCTTCATCCGAAACGGATTTGTCATCCACAACTACTTTATCGTGAACGAAGAACTTATTCTGAAAAACGAGGATGGCAATAAGTCCGGTGGATATACTGGTATCGGCAATATTAAAAACAGGGCTAAAGAACAAAAATGGTTCCCCACCCCAAAATGGAAACCATGATGGATACGTTCCATTAATAATTGGAAAAAAAAGCATATCCACTACTTTGCCATGCAAAAAACCTGCGTATCCCTTTTCAGGTAAAAATTTGGCGACATTCTCGGTAAATGGATAACTGCCTTCAAATAACATTCCATAAAACATGGAATCAATCAGGTTTCCAACGGCGCCTGCAAAAATGAGCGCAACACAAATAATAAACCCTTTATGAAATTTTTCCCTGATAATTTTATTGAGATAATACACGCCAAAAAAGACGGCTACAAGTCTAAACAAAGTGAGTACTACTTTGCCCCAACTACCGCTTTCGCCCAGTTTCCACCCCCACGCCATACCTTCATTTTCTACAAAATGTAAACGAAACCAATTTCCTATAACTGAATGGTCTTCGCCAAGGTAATAATTGGTCTTTATATAAAATTTAAATACTTGATCTACCAATAAAATTGCCAGAATCAATAGTACCACATGCAGTTTCTTCACAGGTTCATTTTTTCAGATGGCAAATATAGGGTGCTATCTGTCCAAACGTTATGCAAAAAGACTGTTTACCGCATTTCGCTGTGCATAGCCGTTGCTTTGGTTTGTCCCTTTTTATCGTTGGCAATTTTTGCTGCAGCTATAAAATGAACAAATAACGGTGCGGGTGCTTCTACCGTACTCTTAAGCTCAGGGTGAAATTGCACGCCTATAAAATAAGGATGGTTGGGCAATTCAATAATTTCCACGAGTCCTGTTTCGGGGTTAATGCCACTTAAAACCATTCCGGCATTTGTAAATTCTTCTGTGTACTTACTGTTAAATTCCCAACGATGGCGATGCCGTTCGCTTATTATGGCTGAGCCATAAATCCGGTGGGCAAGCGAGCCTTCTTCTATTTTACAAGGAAAAGAACCGAGGCGCATCGTTCCGCCCATATTGGTTACTTTCTTTTGCTCTTCCATCATATCTATAACCGGATTGGGTGTAGACGGATCCATTTCTGTACTGTGCGCATCCTTTATGCCAAGTACATTTCTTGCAAATTCAATAACAGCCATTTGCATACCGAGGCAAATACCAAAAAACGGCAAGCCGGTTTCGCGTGCATATTGAATGGCTACAATTTTGCCTTCTATGCCACGCAGGCCAAATCCCGGTGCTACCAGCAACCCATCAAGATGTCCCAGTTTTTCATGTGCATTTTCGTGTGTAATATGTTCACTATGCACATTTACCACATTTACCTTGCATTCGTTTACTGAACCCGCATGGATAAATGATTCCAGGATGGATTTATACGCATCCTGTAATTCCACATATTTGCCTATAAGCCCAATGGTTACGCTACTTTTAGGATATTTAAGTTTATCCAGAAAAGTACGCCAGTATTGCAATTCAGGTTCTTTCAGGTTTACAAGACCGAGTTTTTTTATACAAATCCAATCGAGTCTTTCGCGTTGCATAAGCAACGGTACTTCGTAAATGGTAGGTGCATCCATTGCCTCAATTACCGCTTCGGTTTTTACATTACAAAAAAGCGCAATTTTTCTACGCAGTTCATAGGTAAGCGGCTTTTCGGTACGGCAAACAATAACATCCGGATGTACACCTTCCTGGCTAAGCATCTTAACGCTATGCTGTGTAGGCTTGGTTTTTAATTCTTTGGCAGCACGCAGGTAAGGAATCAATGTAAGGTGCACCACCACACAGTCTTCTTCCGGTAATTCCCATTGCAATTGCCTTACGGCTTCTATAAAGGGTAGACTTTCAATATCACCTACCGTTCCGCCAATTTCAGTTATTACAACATCATAGTTACCTTCTTTTCCCAGCAATAGCATGCGTCGCTTAATTTCATCGGTAATATGGGGCACCACCTGAACGGTTTTACCCAGGTAATCGCCCTTTCTTTCTTTATTGATTACGGTTTGGTAAATTCGGCCTGTGGTAACATTATTAGCCTGGGTTGTAAAAATATTCAGGAAACGCTCGTAGTGCCCAAGGTCAAGATCCGTTTCTGCACCATCTTCGGTTACATAACACTCACCATGCTCGTATGGGTTCAAAGTTCCCGGATCTACGTTAATATAGGGATCAAGCTTTTGAATAGTAACCCGCAAACCGCGCGCCTGTAGCAGCTTTGCAAGACTTGCGGCAATAATGCCCTTTCCCAATGATGATGTAACCCCACCGGTTACGAAAACGTACTTTGCCATAACAATTTTTTACAATCTGTTGATTCCCCGTGCTTTAATACAAAGCAGCATAACCTGTCAGTTTTAACAGGATACACATATTGAACAGTATTGACCTTGGGGAATTTTTAGAGGTCGTGCAAACATACAGCCAAAAACAACGGTTAACAAATAGAACCAAGAGCCATAAATAGAAATGTGCGAAAATGGGGGCAATATGGTAACAATTGCTTAAAAAAAGGATTGCCGTTAAACGAAAAAAACTACCGAACTTGCTGTTTCAAAAATTAAATTTTATGGCTACTTACGGTGATTTACAACCCGACTTCTATTATGTAGTGCAGGAATTGGAAAATTCTGCGCTCGAATTGGTATATGTTCCGCTTATTACCGAAAAATGTGTGCTCGTTGAATTTCAGGATGATGAGCAAACCCTGGCATGGAACCGAAAAAAAGATGAGCTGTTTGATATAGTGGAACAACTAACCGAAGGACAAGCAGTAATCTACGAAAGCTTGTTTGAAGACGAAGATGACGATGATGGTGATGATTTCTTTTGGGGAGACGATGATGATGACGATGATCTTTGGGAAGATGACGACGAAGATGATGAAAAGGAAAAAATAGCCGATCCGGGAAAAAATTAACCATCAGGGCTTTTCCAACTTAATAGGTACAATATTGTTATCGTTTTTTTATTCATAAAAATTTTGCATAATACTATGAAGTTAAGAATGATGACCGGGAAGGTTGTATGCCTGTTTTTCAGCGCTGTTATTGGATTTTCTATGGCTCAGGCACAAAGCACCAAAGCCAAATCAAAAGCACCCAAAAACATTACCACACCCGAAATGTTACTCGCAAAAAGTGGTTGCTGTATGGAAGCCGCTGATGCTGAAGAGGGAACAGGCGTAGATGGGGTATTTATGGAAAAAGCCGGAACAGCTGAATTTGGGAAATTACATGAAGAGCCGCTACCGTTTACGCTTGAAAACCCGCTGGGGAGTAATATTATTTATAATTGTAAAGACGGCGCACCCGGCAGGGCGTATTTGATTAACTCGGTTAAGCCAAGCCAAAACTACCTGATTGTAATCCAGGAATGGTGGGGCCTCAACGACCATATTAAGCAGGAAGCTGAAAAATTATATGCGGCGCTGGGAAAAGAGGTAAACGTAATTGCAGTGGACCTGTATGATGGAAAAATTGCATCGACTGTTGATAGTGCGCAAAAATATATTGGTGAAGCATTGCGTAGCAAAAGAAAAGAAACCATTTTAGATGGCGCCATGGATTTTGCAGGAAAAGGTGCAAACATTTACACCATTGGTTGGTGCTTTGGTGGTATGATGAGCCTTCAAACGGCAATTAATGGCAGCGAAAAAGTTAAGGGTTGTGTAATGTATTACGGGCAACCGGAAAAAGATGAAGCGCGTATTGCCAACATTAAATGTGATGTTTTAGGCATTTTTGGCACACAGGACAGGGGCATACCTAATGCAAGCGTGGATGAATTTGCCGGTAAAATGGAAAAAGCAGGTAAGAAGTTTGAGCTTGTACGCTATGATGCCGTGCATGCATTTGCCAATCCAAGCAACCCCGGTTACAATAAAGAATTTGGTGACGATGCGTTTTCGAAAAGCGTTACCTTTTTAAAAGCAAGAATAAAATAAGCGCATTTTCCTACCGGAAAAAAGTCATAAGAAAGCCGTCTTTAGAAAAGTTTGCAAAACAAACAACTAAAGACGGCTTTTTATTTGGCAGAAAAATCCCTGTTTTATTCAACTAATATCTTCCTTTATGGCAGTATCCTTTGGTGGCAATGGTTTTGGCCTGCGTCCTGCATTTTTCAATGCATTATCAAGCAACCATTCCAATTGGCCATTTACACTCCTGAATTCATCTGCCGCCCATTTTTCGAGCGCCGCATACATTTCAGGCGATAAGCGTAATACAAAGTTTTTCTTTTCAGCCATACTACATTTCCTTTCCCATTAATTATGCAGAGTACCCGCATTCAACACCGGGCTAGGTGCCCTTTCGCCACAAAGCACTACCAGTAAATTACTTACCATGGCTGCTTTTTTATCATCATCAAACGTTACCACACCGCGCTTGCTTAATAAATCGAGAGCCATTTCCACCATACCCACCGCACCTTCTACAATTTTTGAGCGGGCAGCAATGATAGCGGTAGCCTGTTGGCGCTGCAACATGGCGCTTGCAATTTCAGTAGCATAGGCAAGGTGACTGATACGAGCTTCAATT
The DNA here is from genome assembly GCA_041740575.1 of Chitinophagaceae bacterium. GTDB lineage: Bacteria > Bacteroidota > Bacteroidia > Chitinophagales > Chitinophagaceae > Phnomibacter. The sequence continues at coordinate 6,457 of JBGSLS010000049.1, forward strand.
ACGGTAATGCCAGCCATAGCAAGCCGCTGCGAAATTTCATCTTCCAGCATCTCACTAACATCTGCCGAACTGCTGCGCAGGGTAATTTCCGCTGTTTCATCTTCCATATTGTCGTAAGCAAATGCACCTGCCATTTTACGGATAGCTGCCTCGCTCTGGGTATGTACAAATTCTGAGTAACTGTCCACTTCAAAAGTTGCCTTAAATGTGTCGGATACACGCCAAACCACTACGGCGCCAATCATAATGGGGTTGCCGAGTTTGTCATTCACTTTCATGGTTTCGGTATCAAAGTTTACTGCACGAAGGCTCAATTTTTTCTTGGTAAAAAATGGATTTACCCAAAAGAAGCCGTTGGTTTTTACAGAACCTACATATTTACCAAAAAGGGTAAGTACCCTGCTGCTATTGGGTTCTACAGCAATAAAACCTGAAATAATGATAAAAAAGGCTAATCCGGTTAAAATGGTTAGCATAATAAAAAGCGTGGGATTGCTTTGATTGCCTGATGCAATGCCAAGATAAATAGAAACAGGAATTAATAATACGGCGATAAGCAACATAAGCCAACCCGAAGCCGGGAAAACCTGTTTTTCGTCTTTTGGAATAACTGGTATCATAGTTTTTAATTTGATATCAAAGTAATATCATTTTAAAATAACTTCCAAGAAAAATCAAATATTTTTTTTCCCAATTATGTGCAGTTATATAAAAAATGGAAAGCAAAATGGTAATATCCATTTTACTTTCCATCCTTATGCCTTTTTAAAAGCTTTACTTCTGTATCATCTCATAACTTGTAGAAATACCTTTTATAAGTGAAGAACTGAAACCCTGATGTTCCATTTCGTTAAGACCTGCAATGGTACAGCCGCGTGGTGTAGTTACTTTGTCAATTTCGGCTTCGGGATGGCTACCTGTGGTAAGCAACAGTTCGGCAGCGCCCAATACGGTTTGTGCTGCAATAAGCGATGCGGTTTTAACATCGAACCCAATTTCAATGCCGCCCTGTATATTGGCACGGATATAGCGCATGGCATAAGCTGTTCCGCAGGCGCCTAATACGGTTGCGGCATCCATCAGTTTTTCATCAATGATGGTGGTACGCCCAAGCCTGTCAAAAATATCGCTGACCATATTTACCTGGCAGGAATTGGCATCTGCAAAAGCAAGACAGGTCATGCTTTGCCTGATAGAAATAGCGGTATTGGGCATTGCACGAATAATGGGTAGTTTTTTTGCCACCACTGCCGACAATTGCTCAATCCATGCACCTGTAACCACACTCACCAAAATATGCTTCTCTCCATCAAGTGAAGATTTAAGGTCGCCCAAAATATCTTTATAGTTGTAGGGCTTAACCGCGAGTATTACCACTTCTGCATTTTTAACCGCCTCATGGTTATCCGATGTTACGGTTACTCCTTTTGCTTCGAGGTCTTGTAAAGCCTTCACATTTCTGCGGGTTACCGTTAGTTGTTCTGGTTTACAATAGCCGGAAGATATAAGGCCTTCTGCAATGGCAGTTCCCAGGTTGCCGCCGCCAATAATTGCGATATTCATGTTGTAGGTTAAGTTTCAAAGGTAGTTATAAATAAAAAAGCTCCGGCGTTTGAAACCGGAGCTTTTTAAACAATGTATGAAACAAAATTAATACAAGTAGTTCAGCGCCACTTTATCATTTGCATTAAACGGACGATTGGTGGTTGCGCTTAAGCAAGCCAACATCCACGATAAAGCATCAGGCGTTGTAGGCGTACCCGGAATATGCACTGCACCTACCGTTGAAGCACCTTCATTGGTTGCAGTACCACCACAGCTGTAAGCACGGTTCATATAATCGGTATGACGGAAGCCAATGCAATGGCCCATTTCATGCGCAAGAACAGTTGTAAGAAACCCATCGGAATAGCCGGTAGTATAAGTTTTTGCGAAATTAATAGTATTATAAGGGTTACCGCCTGTAGGAAAACCTGCCGAAGCAATATACTGTCTGGTATTAACTACCCTAATGGTAATATTCGGACTGCTTGTTACCCTTAAGAAAGTGATTCCAAGACCTTCTGCATTGTAACGGGCAATGGCGTTATTGATGGCAGTAGAAAGCGCTGTATTGATAGTACCGCTGGTACCCACCCGAATTACACGTGGCAACCCCGTTACCAAATTGGTAGTTCGATATTGCTCTGCTTCAGCTATCCGCAACTTTTGCTCTTTGTTGCTTGCGCTTAACATGTCAGGGGTAATAATCATATCCCCTTCTACCAAGAAACCACCCTCGGTTCTTTGAACATTATCCGTTCCAAAGCCCATATTTTTTAATTGGCTAAGAACAGATTCCGGAACTGCTTGTTCTTCTAATGTAGCATTTTCCTTCTGGCAGCTTACAAGGCCACTCAGCATTGCGCAAGAAACTGCGCCTAAGATTAGTCTTTTCATAATACAGTTATAATTTAGAAGAGCAAAATAGATTTTATTTGCAATATCTTAAAATTTCCATAAAATTATTTTTGAAACAATGTTGCCAATTGCAGATACTCATAAAAAACATCCGGAAACCGTTAATGCTTTATTGTCTGTATATGCTTAATTGTTACACAACCTGCATCCTTTTATTTTTGGGATTCATCCTAATTTCCTTTACTGCCCTGGCGCAACAAAAAACGTTGCCTTATGAAAAATATTCCCAATCAAAAGTTTATAAACCGGGTGATAAAGTAGTAAACAAGGATGCACCTTTTCACCTTATCCAGGTTAACGATCCAGAATTATTACAACAACTTACGGTTACCAAGCAGTTGGATAATCATTGGTATATCATTGAAACAGGCATTGAAAGCAATGAGCAAAAGCTAAAAGCATCCACTTCAACTATATTACCCGCAGTCAATCAATGGAAACTTTCTGATGAATTATTAGAAAAAACCAACAAAAATCAACTTTCATTTCCTGCCGGGTTTATTACATGGTGGCAGCATGAAAAAGATGTGGTTGGAAGTAAAACAGAAGGCTATCCAATCAGTATAATTGAAGTAAAAAACAATGCGGCTTTCAACGAATTGCTGAATAACAAAAACATCATCTCTATTGAATTAAACAAAACCAGGAAAGCTACGGTCGAAGCCATGCTGCAGCGATATGATCAGGGAACCAACCAGATTGGTTTTGCGCACAGAAAATTCCCTTCGGCAGATGCGAATGGTAAAGTTGTTTCTATAAAAGAAAATGCATTTGATACAACCGATATCGACTTCAGGAAACGATGGTTTTTTACATCATCCACTTCCAGAAGCAGTGATGGACATGCAACGGAAATGGCCACTTTATTGGGCGGCAGTGGCAATACCGGTATAACGGGAAAAGGAGTGGCCTACAAGGCAAGGTTAACAAGTACCACATTTGAAAACCTGATGCCCGAATCCCCATCTTATTACACATTAAATAAAATTACCGTTCAAAATCATTCTTACGGTACCGGCATTGAAAATGAATATGCCGCCGATGCCGCTGCCTATGATTTCCTTAGCTGGAATGACAGTAGTCTGCTCCATATTTTTAGTGCAGGCAACAGGGGCAACCAAACGCCGGCAACCGGAACCTACCAGGGCATTAACGGATTTAATAATTTGACGGGTAGTTTTAAAATGTCGAAAAACAGTTTATCCATTGGGGCAACAGATAGTTTCTACAACGTAGAATCATTAAGCTCGCGCGGGCCTGCATACGATGGTCGCATAAAACCAGAACTCGTTGCATTTGGCACTGATGGCACAAGCGGATCTGCAGCACTTACATCGGGTGCGGCATTAGTGCTTCAGCAAATGCTGCATGCACAAACAGGGCAACATCCGCCTGCATTTTTAATAAAAGCTATACTCATTGGCAGTGCAAAAGATATGGATGCAGAAGGGCCTTCTTATATTTCCGGATACGGCAACCTTGATGTATTCAGGGCAATAAAGATTGCTGCAAAAAAGCAATATGCAACGGCTACGGCCGAAACAGGTAAAGAACAAACATTTGAAATAAATATTCCGGCCAATACAAGATTATTGAAAGTAACCCTTAACTGGACCGATACTGCGGCTACGCCACAATCAGCAAAAGCGCTTATGAACGATCTCGATTTGGTTGTAGAACAAACCGGGAATAATACAACATGGTTGCCCTGGGTGGTTTCTGCATTTCCACACACCGATTCATTACAATTACCTGCTATACGAAATGCAGACCATCGCAACACGACCGAACAGGTAAGTATAATAAATCCAGCTGCAGGCAAATACCTGGTGAAAGTAAAACCCTATTACCTCGCAACTGCCAGACAACGCTTTGCCATTGCGTACGATATCCAATCGGCAGATACCTTGTATGCAACCTTCCCCAACAGGAATGATAAAGTTGCGGCGGCAGCGCCAATCCCTGTGCGCTGGGAACAAACCTTTCCTCCGGGAACGGCCATGAAAATTGAATATACCTTTACAGGCAACACTAACTGGAAAACCGTGAATGAAAATATAATGGCTTCACGGGCATACTTGTATTGGCAGGTACCCGATACCAATGCCACCGCTACCCTAAGATTTACTGCAAACAACAAAGTTTTTTTAAGTGATACTTTTTTTATAACCGGCAATCCTCAACTAAAACCCGGGTATGTTTGCCCCGATACTTCGCTGCTGATTTGGAAACCATTAAAAGGTGTGACAGGTTATCGCATTTACACGCTTGGCGATACGCTGATGCAACCGATAGGCATTACCACCGATACGGTATATAAATTACCTGCATCAACGATCCGAAATAACTGGGTAACGATTGCTCCGATTTCATCTGGCAATCCTGCATTAGAATCCCGTGTAAACGCATTTAATATTCTGTTACAGGGAGTTGAATGTTACTTCAAATCATTTCTTGCAGAGTGGGACAATGGCAGTGCCATGCTTCGGATATCGCTTGGTACCACTTATGAAATTGCATCGGTACAAATACAAAAAATAGTTAATGGAACTTTTTCGCCATGGCAATCTTTTTCGCCGGTAAATTCTACCGATTATAACTACACCGACAACAACCTGACCATTGGTGCCAATACTTACAAAGTAGTACTGCTGCTTACCAATGGTAGAACCATAGAAAGTAATGTACAAACGATTATTCAGCCCAATACCAATGGATGGTGGGTATTTCCCAACCCGGTAAAACGTGGCGGACAATTAAAAATCATCAATCGTCGGGATGAAACCGAAGATTTTTACCTCGATATATTGGATATGAACGGAAGGAAAGTAAAATCCATGCTGGTACCCTTAATAGATAATTACATCTCAGTAGCTAACCTTTCAGCCGGCTTGTACATTATGGTTTTTACCGATGGTAAAAAGCAAATAGGTATTCAAAAATTACTGATACAACCTTAATACGCTGCTGCAGATTTAAAGGTACTTCCCCGTACGCAGGTAATGCCTTACATAATCGTCCACTCCCTCTTCAAGAGAAGAAAAAGGTTCATTGTAACCCGCTTCCCGCAGCTTATCCATATTGGCTTCGGTAAAATACTGGTACTTATCGCGGATATCTTCGGGCATATCCACAAACACAATATCAGGTTCTAGGTCCATGCCCCGAAAAGTAGCCGCTGCAAGGTCGTAAAAGCTTCTTGCCTGCCCGGTTCCAAGGTTATATAACCCTGAATATTTTGAAGTATCTGCCTGGAATTTGGAATTTGTTGATTTGGAATTTTCCTGTAAGAACATTATTACTTTCACCACATCCTTCACATACACGAAATCGCGTAATTGCTGTCCGTCTTCAAAATCGGGCCGATGACTTTTAAAAAGTTTCACTTGCCCTGTAGCCTTAATTTGGTTGAAACTATGCCATATAACCGAAGCCATCCGCGCCTTATGGTATTCGTTGGGGCCGTACACATTAAAAAATTTGAGTCCTGCCCAAAAAGGTGGCGCACCACCTTCCCTTTCCACCGGCGGAGTATGTTGGTTGTCATCGCGCACCCAACCATCTTCATCAAGCGTATCCTGCCGCACATCGCCGGCATGTTCCAATGCCCATTTATCAAATTCATTTTTGCTGATGCCGTATGGATTAAGCGGTTTTAGCAAAAAAGGTAATTCGTGGGAATCATCGTAGCCCAATTCGCCGCCACCATAAGTAGCCGCGCTCGATGCGTAAATCAATGGAACCTGCTTTTCGGTACAAAACCGCCACAACATCTGGCTATATTCCACATTCAATGCCTGGTGAATGGCATAATCAAACTCAGTGGTATCGGTTCGCGCGCCAAGATGGATTACATAACCCACTTCATCCCCCCAATCCTGCAGCCATGTTTCGAGACTTTGCCGTTCCACAATATGTGCATAGGTCTTGCCTTCCCAGTTGGGACGTTTGGCTTCGGTACCAAAATCGTCAACCAATACGAGATTGTTATAGCCCTGTTCGTTGAGGCAGGCAGCCATGGCACTACCGATAAAACCTGCTGCCCCGGTAAGAATGATATAGGTATTGCTTTCCATGCTTTTCACTTTTTTTACAATGCACTCAATGCATGTTCGCTCTCATGTCCTTTAAGCAGGTTTTCAATGGCGTTATCGTAGCGGTCTTTCCAGCCACCAATAAAACCCCACTGTTCGCTGTCTACCCATACGGCACCAGGCGTTACTTCACCTATGAGTTCGTAGCTTTGGCCAAAACTCGCCAATACTTCTTCTACCTCGGCAAGCTGATCGCGTTTTACCGAAACCAAAATGCGGCTTTGCCCTTCGCCAAACAGGTAAGCATCGGGGCGAATACCACGCTCGCGCAGACTTTCCATTCGGGTGGTAATGGAAAAGCCAAGTTCGTTCCAATATCCCTTTTCACAAAGTGCATTAAACAATCCCCCTTCGCTGATATCGTGTGCACTTTGTACAAGTTTATTTTTAATTAAAGCGGTTACTGCCTGCTGTACCTGGAACTCTTCTTCAATATCGAAATAAGGCGCTGAACTATACTCTATACCATGAATTTTATGTACATATTCCGATGAACCAATATCGTTGCGGTTAAAGCCCACCATAAGAATGATATCGCCCACCTGCTTAAAAGATAAGGTCATTTTATCGGCAGGATTTTCGAGTAAACCAACCATACCTATAGTAGGCGTTGGATACACCGCACCATCGGGATTTTGGTTGTAAAAACTTACGTTGCCACCGGTAACGGGTGTATTGAACCTGCGGCAGGCTTCGCCCATACCTTTTATGGCATGTACAAACTGGTAATATAATTCGGGATCGTAAGGGTTACCAAAGTTGAGACAGTTGGTTACGCCTAATGGCTCGCCACCGCTGCAAACAATATTACGTGCAGCTTCACTCACCGCAATCATAGCTCCTTTGTAGGGATCGGCAAATACATAACGGCTGTTACAATCGGTGGTAATGGCTAGCGCTTTACCGCTTGGTTTGGCAAGCACTACTGCCGCATCACTGGGCGCATTGGTACCGGTATTGCCCGTGCCTACCATGCTATCGTATTGCGTGTACACATAACGCTTGCTGGCAACATTGGGCAGCATGCTTATGGACCTTGCCATACTGCGCAGGTTGGTTGGCTCCGGAACTGTATTAATATCAAATGCATCTATTTTATCCAAATAAGTGGGACGCGTATAGGCACGGTCATATACCGGAGCCCCCCCGCCAAGCACTAATAATTCGGCAGGTAATTCCGCATCGAGTTCGCCATTCATATAAAACTTCAGCATGCCATCATCGGTTACTTCGCCAATATTGCTGCAAGGCAGATCCCATTTTTCAAAAACCTTGAGTACTTCTGCTTCGCGGCCTTTTTCTACCACCATCAGCATGCGCTCCTGGCTTTCGCTCAGCAGCAGTTCCCAGGTTTTCATATTTGCTTGCCGGGTAGGCACTTTATCAATATCAATACGCATACCTACCCCACCCTTTGCACTCATTTCGGCGGTGGAGCAAATAATGCCTGCAGCTCCCATATCCTGCATACCTACTACGGCACCGGTTTGGATTACTTCAAGGCATGCTTCCAATAATTTCTTTTCCTGAAAAGGGTCGCCAACCTGCACAGCTGGTAAATCCTGCGCACTATCGGCCGTAATATCGGCACTGGCAAAACTTGCACCGCCAATACCATCTTTGCCCGTTGCACTTCCCACAAAAAACACGGGATTACCTTCACCTTCTGCGGTGGCACTTACGGTTTCACCGGCTTTTACAATTCCCACACTCATGGCATTCACAAGCGGGTTGGTATGGTATTTTTGTTCAAAATAAATTTCGCCACCTACGGTAGGTACGCCAAAGCAGTTGCCGTAATGGCCAATGCCGTGTACTACCCCATTCAGCAAATGCTGGGTTTTAGCATCTTCAAGGTTACCAAAACGAAGACTGTTGAGCGCCGCAATGGGGCGCGCACCCATGGTAAATATATCGCGGTGAATTCCACCTACACCCGTAGCTGCCCCCTGGAAAGGTTCAATGGCACTTGGGTGGTTATGACTTTCTATTTTAAAAACAACGCCGTATCCATCGCCAATATCCATCAGGCCTGCATTTTCTTCACCCGCGGCTACGAGCATCCTGCCCCCATCGCGTGGAAGCGTTTTCAACCATTTAATGCTGTTTTTGTAGCTACAGTGCTCGCTCCACATGCCGCTGAAGGCGCAGAGTTCATTAAAATTGGGAGTACGTCCGAGTTTTTCCTTTATCAATTCAAACTCTTCTTCGGTAATGCGCAATTGCGCGGCCGTTTTCGCCGTTATTTCCATTAGGCTATATAATTATAGGTACGATTCAAAAATGAATCGCAAATGTACAGGTCAATTACCAACCTGCCCTGCTAATACCCCTGCAAATCAGGCAATCCCATGCTTTTTTTCTTCTTCCGGCATTTTAAACGACAGCGGACCATTGCCAATGATCATAAAATATACCAGTAAAAGAAGCACCACTACTGAAATTACAATTTCCCAGTAAGGCTGCATCATTGCCGTATTTGCATTTACAAACAGTACTGCTGCTACCAAAATGGGAATTTGAATAATGCAGGCTGCACGTGTAAACATACCAAGCACAAGCCCAAGCCCGCCCAATAAGTGGGCAAAAACCACATAATGCCCCAAAAGCGTGAGTGCGAACAGGCCAAAACTCATACTGCCGGTCATTAAATCGCTTAACCGGCCCATGTAAAATAAAAAGGCAATGGCTTTATACATGAGAAATAAACCCAGCGCAATGCGGATAAAATCCACCCACTTAGGATGATGGGTATCGCCCCATTTCACCGTTTTTAGTATATAATCCATAAAGCATATTTTAAGGTGAAACAATGTGTTCTAAAGTTACACTTAATTCATCAATCAATCAATGACATAACAATATTTAATTTGAATGGATTATGCAGGTGTTATCCCTTATTTTGCACCCTTATCCCCGGCTTATTGTTATGAAGAAAAACAAACTTACCGTTTACATTATTGGCGCCATGATTGCAGGTATCGTGGTGGGTATACTTATAAATAAAGGAACAAGCCTTGAATTTATTGCGTCTTACAGCAAAAATATTAAGCTGTTGGCCACCATATTTATAAGGATGGTGCAAATGATTATTGCACCGCTTGTATTTACTACGCTTGTGGTAGGAATTGCCAAATTAGGCGACCTGAAGGCGGTGGGCAGGGTTGGTGGCAAGGCGCTGGGCTGGTTTATTACCGCCTCACTCATTTCATTACTCCTGGGATTAATGGTGGTAAACTATTTTGAACCCGGTGCAGGAATGAACCTTGGCACCATTGATGCATCGGCAGTGGAAGATGTAGTTGGCAAAACCAAAGGCTTTTCCATGCAAAATTTTGTGGAGCATATCGTTCCCAAAAGTGTGGTGGAAGCTATGGCCACCAATGAAATATTGCAGTTAGTGGTGTTTTCCATCTTTTTTGGTATTGCACTTGCCGGGTTAGGTGAAAAAGCACAACCCCTCATTAAGGCATTTGACACCATTGCGCATGTGGTACTAAAAATGGTGGGCTATGTAATGGCTTTTGCACCGCTCGGTGTATTTGGGGCTATTTCAGCCGTAATATCATCCCGCGGACTTGATATTTTAATTGTATATGGTAAATATTTCGCTGCCTTTATGGTAGGCATTATTTTATTATGGGTTGTACTGATTGCTGCAGGTTTTTTCTTCTTGGGCAAACGTATGCCCGACCTCCTAAAAAGGCTTTACTCTCCCATGATTATTGCATTCAGCACTACGAGCAGCGAAGCTGTTTTCCCCAAGCTAACCGAGGAGCTTGAGCGTTTTGGCTGCAAGGATAAAATAGTATCTTTTATTCTGCCACTTGGTTATTCTTTTAACCTCGATGGAAGTATGATGTATATGACATTCGCCAGCATTTTTATTGCACAGGTTTATGATGTGCCACTCAGTTTGGGTACGCAGCTTACGATGTTGCTGGTATTAATGGTGAGTAGTAAAGGGGTTGCTGGTGTACCGCGTGCAAGCCTTGTAGTGGTGGCAGCCACCTGTGGTATGTTTGACATTCCGGTGGAAGGCATTGCACTTATTTTGCCTATCGACCATTTTTGCGATATGTTCCGCAGCGCCACCAATGTACTTGGCAATGCACTTGCCACATCGGTAGTAAGCAAATGGGAAGGAGAATTGGGGGAGCCGGTCAATGAAATTTGATACTAAATAATTTTATCTTAACAACTTGGATGAAAAGAATTAATCATTTTGCGGCTACATTGCGCACCTAATTTTAAGCTAAAGACTTGTGATACTTCTCGACGCATTCCATTGGACCCAATTATTGCAACCACAATTTTATATTGAAAATGGTGGGCTTTGGCTGTTATTATTCGTGGTTTTTGCAGAAACCGGACTTTTTGCCGGCTTCTTTCTGCCTGGTGACAGCCTGTTATTTGTAGCAGGTATTTACAGCACCAACCTGGCCAATGAAATTGTTACGTTGCATAATCCGGTAGCCGAATTGTTGGTACTTTTTATACTTATTTCAATAGCCGGTATTCTTGGGAACTTTGCTGGTTATTGGTTTGGAAAGAAAGGCGGCCCCTTTCTCTACCATCGAAAAGACACCTTCTTTTTTAAGAAAAAATATCTTTTCCAGGCAAAGGAGTTTTACGACGATCATGGAATGCTAGCCATTATCATTGCGCGCTTTCTTCCCTTTATTCGCACTTTCGCACCTATCGTGGCAGGTATTGTGGCTATGGATTTTAAGAGATTTGCTTTGTATAATATTATTGGATGCCTTGCCTGGGTTTTCAGTATGCTCTTTGCAGGACACTTTTTACAAAAATGGATTCTTGCTCAATTTGGCTTCGATCTCAAAGAGCATCTTGAAGTAATTGTAATAGGAATTGTGGTGGTTACTACCGCACCTGTTTTATGGAAAGTTTTCGTTTCCAAAAAGAAATCCGTAGAAAATAAGTAAGGATAAACTTTGTAATCAATTGCACACCATATTTGCGGCATGCAACAACAAAAAGCAACCGGCGTTTTCTCTATCCCGGTATTAGTAGCTGCCCTTGGCTATTTTGTAGATATTTACGATTTGCTGCTGTTTACCATTGTACGCGAGCCAAGTCTTGTGGGTATTGGCATTGACAAAGCCGATACGGCTGCCATGATTGCATCGAGTACTAAAATCATTAACTGGCAAATGTTTGGCCTGTTGATTGGCGGTATCCTTTGGGGCGTTTTAGGCGATAAAAAAGGCCGGCTTTCGGTTTTGTTTGGATCCATCATGCTTTACAGCGCTGCCAATTTTGCCACAGGCTTTGTTGAAACCGTTCCACAATATGCGCTTGCCCGGTTTATAGCCGGCATAGGCCTTGCAGGCGAATTGGGTGCCGGAATTACGCTGGTTAGCGAACTTTTGCCCAAGGAAAAAAGAGGGGTTGGTACATCATTAGTTGCAGGCGTTGGGCTTAGCGGCGCGGTAGCAGCCTATTTTACCTACAAATTCAGCAACGATTGGCGGCTTTGCTATATGATTGGCGGCGGACTAGGACTTGGATTACTCATTCTGCGTATAAGTGTAGCCGAAAGCGGCATGTTCCAGTTGGCAAGGCACAGCCACGCGGTCAGGGGTAATTTCCTGATGTTTTTCAATAACAAAAAGCGTTTTAAAAAATACGTCCTGGCCATATTAATTGGTCTGCCTACCTGGTATGTAATTGGGGTATTGGTAAACCTGAGTAATCGCTTTGCAGGAGAATTGTACGGCGATAAAACACTGGATAGCGGCCGCGCCATTATGTTTGCCTATGCTGGTATTTCTATTGGCGATATTGCGATAGGGCTGGTTAGCCAAAAATTGAAAAGCCGAAAAAAAGCACTTTACCTGTTTTATGCTATGACCATAGTGGGTATTTTCTTTTTTTACAGTCCGTTAAATAACAGCAATGCTACCATGTATGCTATTTGTGCCTATTTGGGTTTTGCTACCGGCTTTTGGGCCATATTTGTAACCATGGGTGCAGAACAATTTGGCACCAATATTCGGGCAACTGCCGCTACTACTATTCCAAATATGGTTAGGGGAGCATTAGTACTCATCAACCTGATGTTTGTAGATCTTTTCCAGAAAAACTGGAACTGGTCCCTGATACAGAGTGGAATGGTAACCGGCACCATTATTATTGGGATTACTTTAGTAGCCGCTTATTTTACCGAAGAAACATTTCATAAGGATTTGAATTATTTGGAAGTAGAAGAAATGATACCGTAAAAAATCCCAGATGGGGAAATTCCAAATTCCAAAAGAAATGTTCTTTGGTTTCTGGAATTTGGAATTTAAATATTTGGAATTTCAACTATGCCTAAATTTCTCATCATACGATTTTCATCTATTGGCGATATTGTGCTCACCACGCCGGTGATACGCTGCCTTAAGCAGCAGGTACCCGGAGCAGAAGTGCATTTTGTAACCAAGAAGAGTTTTGGGGCTATTCTTTTTCCCAACCCTTATATAGACAAACTTCATTTGCATGAAGATGATTTACCAGCAACGATACAAAAGCTGAAAGATGAACACTTTGATTATATCATTGACCTTCACCATAACCTGCGTACGCTTCGGGTAAAATGGGGACTTGGTGTAAAAAGCTTTTCGTTTGATAAACTGAACCTTGCAAAATGGAAGCTTACCGCCTTAAAGGTTAACCACATGCCAGATATTCATATTGTGGACCGCTATTTGGCAACCTTGAATAGCTTTGGGGTAAAAAATGATGGCAAGGGTTTGGACTATTTTATCGAAGAAAAGGATAGGATAAACCTGGAGACCCTACCTGAAACCCATAGAAATGGTTATGCGGGATTGGTAATTGGTGCTGCACGTGCTACCAAGCAATTGCCCTTTAGCCAACTCGATGAACTTTGTAAAAGATTTCAGCAGCCTATCATTTTACTTGGCGGACCCGAAGACTCCCCTACCGGGGAAGCCCTTGCGCTTAAACACGCGCAAGCATTTAATGCCTGCGGTAAATTTAAACTAGGGCAAAGTGCCGATTTGGTAAGGCAGGCAAAGGTGATTATTACCCACGATACCGGCCTAATGCATATTGCCGCCGCCTTTCAAAAACCCATTATCAGTATCTGGGGCAATACAGTTCCCGATTTTGGAATGGGACCCTACTATTGTAACAGCAACACACCCTTTTCTAAACAATTTGAAGTAGCTGGCTTAAGTTGCCGCCCCTGCAGTAAAATTGGATATAAAAAATGCCCGAAAGACCATTTTAACTGCATGATGCAGCAAGATATACATGGTATTGCAGATGCCGGGATTTCCACTTTTTCGTAAATAGGAGCCTTTAATTGTTAATTCATTTGGGAAATTCCACCATTCATCATTAATTTCCTCCGCCTCACTAAGTATTATGCATTACATAGTAGCGGCCAACTTATTTTTGCTGTATCAAATCACAACACAAACACACACAAAATGAAAACGATCATCACATCCGTTCTGGCAATGGCCATTACCGCAACAAGTTTTGCAAATCCTTCAATTATCGCAACAACCACAGTTGAAGGAAAAACCCCTAACAAAATCACCGAACCAAAAGAAGGCAAGAAGGAACTATCTGTTGCCGCTGATTTCACCAAAGAAAGTGAAAAGCTTGCCCGCAAAATGGAAATGGTAGCCGACAAAAACGCAGACATCAACGGCCAATTAAATTATAAGCAGTCTATGGCCGCTTTGCTCAATACAATTGAAGTAGAAAAGCACAACAACATGGTAGAAAACCTGCGTGCTGAGATGAATTACCATTCAATAATGACCAAGTTGCTGGTAAGCATTGAACAAGAAAAACTAAACAATACGTTGGAAGACATGAAGGCAGGCGTACAGTATGCAACCATTATGGAATCCATTCTTGACATTGTTGTGGTACAATAAAAGGTATTTAGCCACAATTGGCTAAATAAAATTTACGGTTGAGGAAAGGGATAGCGATTGCTGTCCCTTTTTTGTGTTTAAACCCATTTTTGTTTAAAGAAATCACAAAATACCTAAACAAAACCAAATTAAATAAGATTTTACCCTTTGATAAATTTTTCAATTTTTAGGCCAAAAAATACATCAAAAATTAGATACAATACCATTTTTGAGCTTAAAATTAGATATTTTCTAAAGAAAATTAAATTTAAGCACTTGAAAGATTTGGCAAGGGCCAATACCCGATGTATCTTTGCACTTATAAATCACACTACTATGAAAATCGTATTCACATCCATGCTCTTGATGATAATGGCCATTGCCCAGGCAATGCCTAATGGAAATGACTCATTAGACAAAGGGAAAAAAGGAAAGTCAGCAACGGCTTCTAATCCAACAACAGTTGTAACAACAATGAGTATGCAACAACTGCAAGAAGAAAATACCGTTTTGAAAATGCGGCTTGCAGAACTGGAAAGCAAGTTAGAAGATGAAAAGAGTATGCTGCAATACAGGTATGCCATGCTTAAATTGATCACAAGCATTGAAGAAAACGGAAAAATGGAAAAAATGGAAGATCTTAAATCGCAAGTGAACTACAGTAAAATGATGAGCACTACGCTATTTATGATTAATAAGGAATTAGGTAAATAAATAAGGTAATAGTAAACCATAAAAATCCATGGGCTTTTTTTTAAAAGCCTATGGAAATACCTTACCCTTAGTCAGCAAAACTCGAAGAGAGCCCATAAAAAATACCCGCTTTTAAAAAGGCGGGTATTTTTTGGGTTTTATTTTTAGAAATTAAATAAACAATTGCATTATGTTGCTAAACCCAAAAAAATCAACTAATTGTATTTAGATTTTCTAAGATATTAGCTGCTAGTAATCAATACCTTATAATTCCAAAAATCAAATTAAATAAGGAACGTAGGTATCAACCTGGTATTAAATAAAAAGAACAAAGTAAATACACTAAGATACAAAATTTTTCTGGAAAAAAATAGGATATATATCTTATTTTTTTAATGCTTTTTTTAGGAAATTTAGGTCTCATCAAAATTTATATTTTATGAAACCTAAATTAATCCTTGGAAGTTTAATAGGATTAGCCTCCCTCCTATTACTATTCTCTTCCTGCACAAAAGACATGGAGGATTTAAATGCAAAACAAAACCAGGAAGTTGCCCTGCTGAATGGAGAATGCTCACCCGCAACTGGTGATTTTATCAGCCTTATTTCACACCGCCAGGGCACTGCGCCATTCTTCTGGAGAGGTGGTAAGAATGATTATCCCCAAACAGTTCCTGCTGCTAACAAACAAACTTTCAGCGGTAGCGATTTTACCAATCAACAATTCTTTGTTATTACTGCAACAGGCGGCGCACCAATGCATATGTCAAATTCTGGTGCAATTGGCGTGAATGATGGCTATATTAGCGTAGGTGAAGAACTCATTCTTACCTTATCAAATTGCCTGATGCCAGATGTTGTAATGAAGTCATTTTCACTGGTTTTTAATGGTGGTAATAGTGCTACAGGTACTGTAGAAATGTGGTGTGATGGTGTTTTAAGGGATGCTGTTTTTTATCAAGGTCATGATAATCCAAAAACTCCTGGTAAAGGCAGTATTAACTTCCCTGTTCAATACATCGCAAAAGATGGACCATTCTGCTTCTCACAATTAATTATTAAACCAACAACAGGACGTATTCAATGGGTAGGTTATCAAAGAAATGCAAATTTAGAAAATTGGTATGAAGCTACTCGTTTCCATTTAGTTCCAAGGCCAGTAACCCCTGATTAAATTACAAGCTCAAAAATCAGGTTTAAATCTTTAAACAACAGTTACATAATATGGATCATCCTAAATAGATGAGTTAATAATGACGCCGCATCCAAAAAATGCGGCGCCGTTATAATAAAAAGTGCCGGCACATAAAATTTGCCGGCACCTTAATATATTTATTACTCGGATAGTATAATTACAATGTTTTCAGCACATCATTCATGCTGCGCACAGCATCTGCACTTTTATTGAATTCAGCCATTTCGCTTTCATTTAAGCCAAAATCAACAATTTTCTCCCAGCCATTACGGCCAATTACTACCGGTACGCCAAGGCAAATATCCTTTTGGCCGTATTCCCCATCCAGGTATACGCAACAGGTTTGAATTTTCTTTTCATCGCGCAAAATAGCTTCTACCAGCATGGCTCCGGCCGCTCCGGGTGCATACCAGGCACTTGTTCCAATCAATTTGGTAAGGGTTGCACCACCCACCATGGTATCAGCCACAATTTGCTTTTGCTGCTCTTCGCTCAGGAAACCCGTAACAGGTGCACTATTCCATGTTGCCAACCTGATAAGTGGTATCATAGTAGTATCGCCGTGACCGCCTACTACAACTGCATTCAGGTCGGATGGACTGCAACAAAGATACTGGCTAAGCTGATAACGGAAGCGGCTGCTATCCAATGTGCCACCCATACCAATGATCTTGTTTTTGGCCATACCGGTGCTTTGTAGCGCGAGGTAGGTCATAGTATCCATCGGATTGCTGATTACGATAATAATGGTATCGGGGCTATACTTTAAAATGTTCTCGCAAACGCTTTTTACAATACCTGCATTTACACCGATCAGCTCTTCGCGGGTCATACCAGGTTTGCGGGGAAGACCGCTTGTAATTACAACTACATCGCTTCCGGCAGTCTTACTATAATCACCGGTAGTACCAGTAATTTTTGTATCAAAACCAAGCAGCTGAGAAGTCTGCATCATATCCTGTGCCTTACCCTCAGCTACACCTTCTTTAATATCCAATAAAACCAGTTCGGTGCAAAGTTCTTTGCGGGCAATATTATCAGCACAGGTAGCACCCACGGCACCTGCACCTACAACAGTTACTTTCATACGTGAAAATTTTATGTGTTAGACTAATTTTTTATGCGGCAAAGGTAGTTACCCACTAATTTGAAACTTATGATTTTTCGCATTTTTTCAGTTATCGAAAATGGCAGCATATAAATTGGCCGGTTTTATATTGGTATTGAAAAAGGTTTTTAATTCACCCTTTTTATTGTAAATAAATATGCCGGGTAAAGACTCCAATAAATAAAACCTCCCCATGGCAAAGGTAGAATCGTATCCGAAGGTTATACTCTTGAACTTTTCGATAGCATATTGGTCAAGAAATGGTTTGGTATCTGACTGCGGATAGGATGTAACAAATAAAAACTGTACATCCTTAAACTGGCTCATATTGGAAGTTATATCTTCCGCCTGCTGCTGACAATGGCTGCAGGTGGGACTAAAATAGACCACCACTGTAGGAAGGTTTGCTTTCTGAATGGATGAAGATGTAAATGTTTCACCATTGCTGTTTACCAATTTGTAGGCAGGGAATGTATTGTAAGTTTTGAAATTAATTTGGCTAAAAGCACATTGAAATACGAAAACTCCAACCAAACATCCAACCCATTGCTTTGAAATTATTTCCATTTTGTATCTGTTTCAGGTAAGCAAATCTATTGGAATAAATGTTGATGAAAGGCTAAAAGAAAATGAAAAAAGGCTCCCGAAGGAGCCTCTAGTAGCGGGGAGCAGACTTGAACTGCCGACCTTCGGGTTATGAATCCGATGCTCTAACCAGCTGAGCTACCCCGCCATTTTTTACACCTAGAATCCTGGTAATGTATCCTGAGTGTTTACCATTCAGATTGCTATCGTGAGTAATACTGCGCCGAATGGGCGGCAAAATTAGGAGGTAGCCTCCATATTTCCACCAATCCTTTCAATATTTTTAGCAACCTATGCATTTAGCAGGCTTTGTAAACGGTTTTTTACCTTTTGTACCGTTGGCAACATAGCTTGTTCTAACACAACATTTATGGGAACGGCCGGCAAATCCATAGCGCCCATTACTTCCACTGGTGCATCAAGCCAACGAAAACAAGCTTTTTGAATGCGCCCGGCAAGCGCTTCGGCAAAACTATTGGTTTGCTGTTCTTCTGTAAGAATGAGACACTTTCCGTGGCGCTTAACCGTATGCATTACCAGGTTCTCATCTAACGGGCTTAACGTACGTAGATCCACAATTTCTAAGCTGCCGGGAAAAGCAGCCACCGCAGCCATGGCCCAATAAACGCCCATTCCATAGGTAATTACGCAACAACTTTCACCATTTTCCACGGCATCGGCATTTGCTTCAAGCACTACCCTGCCCTTACCCAGCGGAATCATATAATCACCGGAAGGTTCAGGGCATTTAGCCAATTCGGTTCCGGGAACTTTACTCCAATATAAGCCCTTGTGCTCGAGCATGATTACCGGATTGGGGTCGTAAAAAGCGGCTTTCATCAAACCTTTCATATCGGCAGCGTTGCTGGGATACACTACTTTTATTCCCTTTATACTTAAAAGCGTTGTTTCAATGGAACCGCTATGGTAAGGTCCACCACCGCCATAGGCACCGCAGGGAATGCGGATAACGGTACCCACAGGAAATTTACCTACACTTAAATAATTACTCTTGCTCAGCTCGGTAACCAACTGATTAAAACCGGGATATATATAATCGGCAAACTGAATTTCTACGATGGGTTTTGCGCCCACCGCACACATACCGGCCGTACTTCCAATAATATAAGCTTCGTGAATGGCGGTATTAAAAACCCGGTTGTCACCAAATTGCTCTGCAAGGGTAGCTGCTTCGCGAAAAACGCCTCCAAGTCTGCGGCCTACATCCTGACCATACAGCAGGGCTTCGGGATGTGCTTCCATTATTTCGCGGATGGCAAATAAGGCAGCATCCACCATAATAATCGTTGGTGCACCTTGAGGTGTTCTTATGCCTGTTTCTTGTGTAATGGGCGTGGGGGCAAAAACATGTTCGCCAACCGTGGATGGCAAAGGATCGGGGGCAGCCTGCGCCTCCGAAAAAGCTTCTTCAACCTGCCGCTTTACATTTGCAAAAACCGAATCCAGATGATCGGGGGAAATGCCTGTTTCAAGCAAATGATTACGCAAACGTTTAAAAGGATCACGTTCGCGGTGCGCTTCAAGGTCTTCGGGGCTTCTATAAAATTCGCGGCGAACACCACTTGTATGATGGCCAAGCAATGGAACATCGGCTTGAACCAACCATGGACCGTTTCCCGAGCGTACACTTTCCATTACTTCACCCATGGATTGGTAACAGCCTTCAAAATCGGTTCCGTCAATCCTTAAGGTTTGTAATCCTGGGAAACCGGCAGCAAAGGTTACCGCATCCATTACCCTTGCTTCTTCTGCACTTACACTTATTCCCCAACGGTTATCCTGTACCAGGTAAATAATAGGTAATTTTTTGTGTACAGCTACTTGTAAGGCTTCGCTCACTTCTCCTTCGGTCATGGATGCATCACCCAAAGAACAAACCACCAATGGCAATTCGCCATCAGGACCTTTGCGGTATAATTCCGATCCAATGCCAGAAAGATATTGCAACCCTTGTGCAAGGCCTGTGGTGGGAATTACCTGCATGCCGGTTGCACTGCTTTGGTGGATAATCCGTGGTCTATCGGGCAGCAAACTATTGGGATGACTATAATAACTGCGTCCGCCGCTGAAGTAATCATCTCCTTTGGCCAATAATTGACGCATGAGTTCACCAGGCGTAAATCCTAAACCCAACAATAGGCTTTCGTCGCGATAATAGGGACTTACCCAATCCTGTGGCTGCAATAAAAATGAAGTTGCCAGTTGAATAGCCTGATGACCAATACTCGTGGAGTGTACATATTTACAAACCGTACGATTGGCTTCATACAGGGCAGCCATATGGTGAGAAGCTGCCATAAGACGAAAAGCCTTTAACAGTAATGCAGGATCGGTCATACCTTAAAATAGTAGCGGCAATGGTGCAAGCAAAATAGCTTTGTAAAAAAGCGCTGCAAAAATAGGGGCTTACTTGGTTAACAAAACCTTTTAAATGCCGAACCTAGTACCCTACTTTATTCTACCGTAAGTTCTAATAATTTCTCGCCTTCCAGGTAGCCTTCAAGCACATCGCTTATCACACATTCACCCACCCCGGGTGGTGTACCTGTAAAAATAAGATCACCAATATTGAGCGAAAAATATTGCGATACATCAGCAATTATGGTATCAATGGAAAAAAGCATATCACGGGAATAACCATCCTGGGCCAATTCCCCGTTTTTAAAAAATTGAAAATGAATATCCTTTGGATTTTTCACCCTATCCATTGTAATAAAATTTCCAACTGCTGCTGAGCCATCAAAAGCCTTCGCTTTTTCCCATGGCAGCCCCTTTTTCTTCAATTTATCCTGAATATCCCTTGCGGTAAAATCAATTCCAAGGGTAATTTCATTGTAATAATTTTTTGCCCGGTGAATAGGAATAAATTTCCCGTTCTTATTGATCTTTATAACCAACTCACATTCATAATGCAACTCGTTGGTAAAGGCAGGGTAAAAGATGTTATTACCCGGGCTGAGCAATGCATTTTTAGGCTTCATAAAAATTACCGGTTCATCCGGCACCTGATTGCCTAATTCTTTGGCATGATCAGCATAGTTCCTTCCAACGCAAATAATTTTCATAAGGCTTCTGAGTCTAAAATTTGGGGGTTCATATATACATTTTCAAGGCAGCCCTTGATAATACTTTCAAAATTTATTCTTTTTAACCACAAATACAAATCAAAAATCACAAATTGATATATATCAAAATTTGATCGTGTTATACCGGTTCATAACAACATCCAAACCTTCCAACATAAAGTCGCGGATAAGCTGCGTGCAGGTTTCTATCTTCTTCCCAATAACTTTTTTTTCTATTTCATTCCATTTTCCCAATACAAAACCAACTTGCCCGCCTTTGGGGAAATCGTTTCCAATACCAAACCTGAGACGCGGATAATCTTGTGTTCCAAGCGCTGCTTCAATATCTTTTAAACCATTATGTCCTGCATGACTTCCGGATGGTCTTACTCTCAACCTTTCAAGCGGCAAGGCAATCTCATCCACAAGTGTAAGGGTATTTCCTACTTCAATTTTTTCTTTATCGAGCCAATACCTGAAAGATCTGCCAGAAAGATTCATATAAGTGGTTGGCTTAATTACAATGGCTGTGCGACCTTTTAGCTTCACCTCACTTACTTCTGCCAAACGGTCCATTCGCCATGACCCTTCGTGCAATTTCACAAAAGCATCTGCAATATCAAAACCTATATTATGCCGGGTATGTGCGTATTCGGCACCAATATTGCCCAAGCCAATAATCAGGAACTTCTTCATCCGGTATAAAGGTAAACCCAATTTTGAGCGGTAAATGAAATTAATATCACCGAGATTAAAAAAACAATCCCCGGAAAATGCTTTCCGGGGATTAAATGTATAAAATATTGAGCCGAAGCTTATTTCTTCTTCTTTTCTTCCTTAGCAGAAGCTGCTTCTTCCTGCTTCAACTGACGGGTCATTACGATGGAAGCCATAGGAATACGGGGAGAATTTAAAATCTCCATGCCTTCCAGTTTAACGTCTTCAACCCGAATGTTTCCGTTCAAATGCAGGTTTGTGATATCCACATCGATAAATTCACGTAAATTTTTGGGAAGTGTCTTTATTTTCAAGGTTTTCATTTTGGTAATCAAACGACCACCTTCTTTAACACCTACAGCAGTACCTGTATACTTAATGGGCAGGTTGGCAATAACTGCCTTGTCTTCTACCAGTTCCAGAAAATCTACGTGATTCAACAAATCAGTAACCTTGTCAAATTGCAGATCCTTCATAATACAACGGTAGGTTTTACCCTCCACTACTACATTTGCCAGCATAAATTCGGCGGTGTAAACCAAGGATTTGAAAGCACTGGCAGCGGCATAAAAGTTCACTTCCTGTGCACCCCCGTAAATTACACCAGGCACTTGATCCTGAGAGCGTAGCGCGTGGGTGGCTTTTTTACCCGCTCCGGTCCTCAGATTCCCTTCGATTGTAATTGTTTTCATGTGTTTTTATTTATTTTTTTAAAATTGTCACATGGAATCCCCAAATACCTTCGAACCTTTCAGTAACCCAGTTCGTGGGGATTTCATAATTGCTTAAAAAATTTGAGCGGCAAAGGTAAGGCAAACAACCAAAAAGCGGTTTCTTTTTTTCTTCTTCGGGGATTTAAGGTTTCTTTGCATGCTGAATGTGCATCTTTACCCCGTAAGAATCCCAAATATGGGGTATTTGCTTTTTTTGAACCGCATAAAAATTAGACCTGAATCTGTATGAACAGAAAACTTTTTACTGTTTGGGGTTTATTATTTACTGTTTTGGTAGCCCAAAATTTGGTGGCCCAAGTTCCCGATAGTGCTAAACAGCATGCTACACCTCTCGTATCCATCTTAATACCCCTTTATTTAGACTCTGCATTTACAGATGCAAAGTATAAGTATGGTAGTAATGTGCCACCCTACCTGGTAAATGGACTGGAGTTTTATAATGGTGTAAAAATTGCTGCGGAAGAATTACAGTCTGAGGGTCTGCATGTTCGTATAGAAGTTACAGATACGAAAGGTGCTAAATTTAATGCCGATCAATGGAAAAAATCTATTGAAGGACAGGCAGCCATTGTTATTTGTTCCCCCCAATCGGCAATGGAACTTAAGACCATTGCAGATAAATTAAAACCATCGGGCATACCATTGCTTTCTATGCTTCCAAATGATGCGGGCATAAATGGGTATCCGAATTTTATGATTATCAACCCGACCTTGCAAACACATTGTACACAATTGTACAAAATGTTGCAGCGTAATCATAGTATAGACAACCTGGTATTGCTTACACCCAAAGGTTCAGCAGAAACAAGGCTGAAAGGCTATGTAAAAGCTGCAGCAAAAAACTCGCCATCTGTACCGCTTAAATGGAAGGAGTATTCGCTGCCCGATTCTTTTTCGGCGGCTTACCTGGCTCCGCTACTGGATAGTATGCAGGATAATATTTTGATAGTGCCTACCCTGCAAACCAATATTGCTCAAAAATTGGTAAATGTGCTTTCCGGAATGAAGGACACATACCGTTGTACGGTAGTAGGAATGCCAACCTGGGAAACCATCGCACTTTCAAAACCTGAGTTTAAAGGTGTGGATGTTTATTATGGTACGCCTTTTTTAACCACTTCGGGCAATACAGAACTTTATGAAGCATTTGCCAGGAAATTCAAGGCTATGACAAATGCGCTACCTGGCGATATGGCATCAAGGGGATATGAAATAACCCTTAGATATGTAAGATTATTAGTTGCTTACGGACCCGATTTTATGCAACATATAAATGATGCACAGTTTAAAATCTTTAACGATTTCTATTTTGAGCCGGTTGGTGTAAATATTATCAATCAAAAAGATTACCTGGAAAACGAACGTATTTATTTTATTAAGAAAACTGATGGCCAAATCAGGAATGTAATTGCCCCGTAAGATTAAATGGCAGATGTTAGATGACAGATGGCAGATGACAGATGACAGATGACAGACGACAGACGACAGACGAAAGTGAGGAGATGACAGATTTTTAGATGACAGATTACTCCTTCCTGTCATTTGTTATCTCCCCTCTGTCTTCTTTTCTATCTAAATTTATCTGCTGCCTTTATCAGCTTTTCATCATTACTTATTCCTTTATAAGCCATTATATCTAAAACAAGGCTTAGTAAAGGGGCTATTAAAGCAAGCCCATAGGCCGATGAAACAAACTCAGGCTCTTTGTGTGCATCTAAAAATCCGTCTTTAGCAATATAGAAAAATAACAGCAGCAGGAGATTGAGCAAAATATGAACCCAAATAATCTTCTTTTGACCGGTCCGGTTCTTAAAAAGAAAGATAGCAATGATTGGCAGAATGATGAGCAACAAGGCCAAAATCATTAAATGCATTCTTTCCATAGTCATCAAAACTTTCTTTGTTCCATCGCCAAGTGTACCTGAGTAAATGGCAAATTTGGAAAGTAAAAGAATGGATAATCCAGACAAAAGGAGCCAAACAGACTGAATACGTTGAATCATAACAAATTGTATTTAATCGAAACAAATAGTAAAAGCAAATAATCTTAACCAAGTTCAGGATATAAAGGATACTTTTCCATAGAAGCATTCACTTCAGCACGCACAGCGGCAATCACCGCTGCATCATCAGCATTCATCAATACCTTATCAATATTATCAGCAATAAACTGCATATCGCTTTCTAAAAACCCACGCGTAGTTATCGCCGGCACCCCAATACGTATACCACTTGTTACAAACGGGCTCTTATCATCATAAGGCACCGAATTTTTATTGAGGGTAATATGCGCCCGGTCAAGTGTTTCCTGTGCTTTTTTACCCGTAATATTCTTGTTTCGCAGGTCTATCAGCATAAGGTGATTATCGGTACCATTGCTGATGAGTTGGTAATCCTTATCCACAAAACATTTGGCCAATGCCTGTGCATTTTTCTGCACCTGGTATTGGTAGGCTTTAAACCCATCGGTTAATATTTCACCAAAAGCAACGGCCTTTGCTGCAATTACGTGCTCGAGTGGCCCGCCCTGAACGCCGGGGAAAACCGCAAGGTCGAGCAGGGCGCTCATCATGCGAACATTACCTTTGGGATCTTTTATACCCATAGGGTTTTCAAAATCGTGACGCAGGGTAATAAGCCCGCCCCTTGGACCGCGCAAAGTTTTATGCGTGGTACTTGTTACAATATGGCAATGGTCAAAAGGATCATTCAGCACACCTGCAGCCACCAAACCTGCCGGGTGCGCAATATCCGCAAGCACAAGCGCACCAACTTCATCGGCTACTTTACGCACACGGGCATAATCCCAATCGCGGCTGTAAGCACTTGCGCCTACTATAATCATTTTAGGCTTTATGGTTAAGGCCTTTTCTTCGAGCATTTCATAGTCAATCAACCCTGTTTCCCTTTTTACACCATAAAAATGTGCTTCATAGGTTTTACCGCTAAAGTTGGCGGGGCTGCCATGGGTAAGGTGTCCACCCATGCTAAGATCGAGACCCAAAATTTTATCGCCGGGTTTAAGACAAGCCAAAAATACCGAAGCATTGGCCTGCGCGCCACTGTGCGGCTGCACGTTGGCCCACGTTGTTTTAAAAACCTGCTTGAGACGGTCAATGGCGAGTTGTTCAATTTCGTCCACAACTTCACAACCTCCATAATAACGCTTACCGGGATACCCTTCCGCATATTTGTTAGTAGCCACACTACCCGAAGCCTGCATTACCTGCAAACTCGTAAAGTTTTCGCTGGCTATTAATTCTATTCCGTGACGTTGACGGTCAAGTTCTTTCTTCAAAAGGTCAAAAACGAGCGTATCCTGTTGCATTTATTTTCTTTAGGGCGCAAATATACGGTGTAAGCGGAAAAGCCAAAGGTTGAAAGCAGAAAGCCAAAGGCTGAAAGCTTTAAGCACATAGCTCTAACCATTTAGCCTATTAAGCATTTATTTTTTGCCTACTATCGTCCAACCCCGTATTTTTACGCATGCCTATTATGCAAATAGACCACGGCACGCCTGAATACCAGCAAATGGTAATGCTTCGGGATGAAATATTGCGCCGCCCACTGGGATTAACTTATTCCAACGAGGATCTGGAAAATGAAAAGCACGAAATATTAATTGGTGCCTTTGACGATGGACGCATATTAGGATGCTGCATATTAAAACCCGAAGGAGACGGCCTAATCAGGCTCAGGCAAATGGCCGTGCGTAATAACCTGCAGGGCAAAGGTGTAGGACAACAAATTATGCGTTTTGCCGAATTGGTAGCACGCGATAAAGGTTATAGAAAACTTACCATGCATGCACGCGACACTGCCATTGGGTTCTACGAAAAGCAGGGTTATAAAAAAATAGGAGAAGGTTTTTTAGAAGTAACCATTCCGCATCATAAAATGGAAAAATTTTTGATGTAACCATGAGGGGTTCATTGCTAAAATACACCCTTCCTCTAATTATAATCGGGGTTGCAGCTTTTCAGTTTTACCAGGTTTATTATCATCAGCTTTCGCGTTGGAAAGGCGGCGGCTTTGGCATGTACAGCGAAGTGCATCCACTATGGCGACAGGTATGGATAATTTCAGATGACAGTACTTTCCAGGTAAAAAAACAACCTAAACTTTATGCCGCGGCTTACAGGTTAAAAATGAAGCCTGATTATAAAAATACGCATGCTTTTGCTGTTATTGCAGCAAACCAATTCCACAAAGACAATATTACCATTCAGGTATGGGAGCCACATCTGGATATTACTACGAACAGGCTAAGCAGAAAACAGATACAGGAGGTAAAATATGCAAAATAAAAGCAATATTTTATCGGCTGGTTTTTTTGCAACCTATCGTAAAAATATTTTGGAATCGCATTTAAACCAGTTTTTGCATTGCCTGTTGCTTGTGCTTTTGGTTTATCTTATTAAACAACCGGTTGCCATTTTCTGGCTAAAGCCAACCTTTTTATTAGCTGGTTTAATGGTGTGGCTTATTAAACCGAACCTTACTTCCAACCCACTTTTTTGGGGCGTTTGGTTTTTATACTTTTTTATTACACTCAGCCGTAATTTTTACCTCGTTGCCAATCATCACTTTGTGGTTTGCTATCTCCTGGCCGCTGTTATCTTACATCAAATAACAAACATTAAAAACGAATCCTTTTTACATTTTCATGTACGCTTTTTATTGCTCGCCATATTACTGTTAGGCGCATTACAAAAACTGTTATCACCAATCTATGTAAGCGGAGCTTTTTTTCAGTTGCAAATGGATATGAATTATTTTTTGAAACCCCTGAACCTTATCATTCCCACATGGCAAGAAATTACAAACGGCAATAAAGATTTGTATAAAACGCTAATGGCTACAAATCCAAATGAGTATTTGGATGTTCAATTAAAATATCCTATACAAAACAGCACTCTATTAGCAAAAAGCCTTGGATGGATAGCTATCATTATGGAAGCTATTGCAGGCGTTACAATTTTTTGGAGACACCAACGCATCCTTAGTCATGTAATTTTTTTAGGGATGATTGGCGGCATATTCTTCTTCCGGCTTGAAACAGGCTTCCTTGCGCTGCTTGCCACCATGGGTTTGTTCCTTTCACCTTCCAAAAAAATCAGCATTGTTTATACTATCATTATCCTGATATTTTCGTTGCTAATGGCTACTGAGATTGGCTTACGCTGATTTCGAAAGGTAAATGGCATTATTTTCTTCCCATCTTTTCATCGAGCAGTTTTCTTACTTCATGCGTATCGGCAGGCGGTTCGCAGGCATCTTTAGGTATCAGAAAGAAGGATTTATCATTAATATATAAATGAAAAAAAAGGGGACTCTCCATATAATACTGAAATTTTTTATACTCCCAGTTGGTATGGCCCCTGCCTGTTTCTAACAGTATATCATAATCCCGGAAACGCAAATCAATATCTTCCCTAAAGGTGGCACTGCGGCTATAAATCATTCTTGGCATCCAAAACCAAAAGGTTAGCATCAATAAAAACCAAAGGAGCGAACTGATAAGAAAGGGCATAGCCCCTACCATTTTGAATGCAAACAATCCGGCTGAAAGAATAGCGAAAACATTTACCAGTATGAGCAGTATTTTAATTTCGTTACGCGAAATAAAATGGTACCGTAAGGCCTGCAGCACTTTTCCCCTGTCGTATTGAATATGTATTTGCATGCTATGAACAATAAAAAACCGGGCGACAAAATAAGAAATTGTCGCCCGGTAACTTTCTATTTTTTACCGCCTTGCGTTTTCTTTTTCATGTCTTCCACTTTCTTCTGCGTTTGCTGCATGGCTTCCATTCGCTCCTGCCATTTGCTTTTGCCTTTTGGCTTGGCCTTATTGGATTGTATTTGTGCCAGAATTTTATCGTGGTCGATAATATAGGTTTGAATTACAAATTGCAGAACCAATGTAATAATGTTGGAAACGGTGTAATACCAGGTAAGTGCCGATGGCATTTTATTAAAGATGAAAAGCATTACAAATGGGAAAATGTAAGGCATATATTTCATCATTGGGTTACCGGTATCGGGCGTACTGCTCATGGTATACCACGAAATAAAGAAGCTGGTAATACATGCGGTAATGGTGAACAAACTTATATGATTACCATAAAAGGGTAGTTCAAATCCAAAGTTGTAGATGGAATCATAGCTGCTTAAATCTTCGGCCCACAGGAAGGGTATTCCACGTAAATCAATATTACTGTTGAAGAAACTAAACAAAGCAAAAAAGATAGGAATCTGCAGCAATGCCGGTATGCAACCGCCAAGGGGATTTACCCCCGCTTCCCTAAAGAGCTTCATTTGCTCCATACTCATGGCCTGCTGATCATCACCTACTCTTTTCTTCATCAAATCAATTTCAGGACGCAACGCCTTCATTTTAGCGCCACTGAGGTAACTGCTATAAGTAAGCGGCGCAATCAGCAACCGTAAAATGATGGTAAGGATCAAAATGGCCCAACCCATATTATTACCGCCCAATGTTTTGGTAAGAAATTCAAAAACAGGAAGTACCAACCCGCGGTTAATCCATTTTACAAAAGCAAAAATGCCACTGCCAAGATCAACGATATTATGCATATCGTTATCGTATTTCTTCAGTATATAAAAATCATTGGGCCCTGTATATAGCTTCAGCGGAACCGTAACCCTGGCACCGGGCGCTACCGCCAATGATGCACTCAGGTCCATGGTGGCTACTTCGCCCACTATTGAATCAACCGGCACAGTTACCGTTGCCTTTACCCTTGAAAATGGCTTTTCGCTCAGTAGCGTAGCATTAAAAAACTGCTGTTTCAAACCCACCCAATCGGTAGGGGTCAGCAATTCTTCTTCGGTACCTTCTACTGCTGTGTTATAATCAAATCCACCGTCGGTTTTATAAACCAGTTTAGTTTGGGTGCGTTCGTATTTTACATCTTTTTGCTGCCGGTTGGCCAACATGCGCCAATTAAAAATCAGTTCCTTGCCGCTAATCATGGCATCAGCACCATTAATATCGATGGTGGCTACCACCATATAATTATCGGGCTGTATAGCAAAAACATGGCTGATGGATTTGCCACTTGTGGCGGCTACCTGGTAACTGATGGTTTGCGTACCATCCGCTGATTTAGCCACAACTGCGGGATTGAAAAACAGTTTTGCCGATTCAGTGCTTTGATTGGTACCTGTATTAATATTGTACCCAAAATAGTTAGTGGCCATATCCCCCATTTTCACCCACTGACTATCGGGACCCTTATATTTTTTAAGTTCAACGGTTTTAAGCCACCCCCCTTTATTGCTAAAAGTAAGCTTAACCATTTCATTTTCAATGGATGTAAGGGTTTCTACCCCGCCTGAAGCAATAGCAAGATCGCCGGCAGCTACCGAATCCTGTAAACGTGCCATCCTTACGGAATCGGAGCGCCATTGTGCAGTATCTACTTTTGGTTTTAGCGCTGCAAGGCTGTCCTGTTCCCGCTGCTTTATTTCCATAGCCGCGCGCTGATTGGTGGATGTGTACCAGAAGTATCCAAAAAACAAAACGGCAAGAAGTACGAAACCAATTACCGTATTCCTATCAAAACCCATAGTAATATTTAAAAATTTGAGCGGCAAAGGTAGGGGTATTGGATGGTGGAATGCCGAAACCTGTACTTTTATGGAATGCAAAAATGGTTATATTTGACATCCACCTGTTACTATTATGTAAAAATAATATCTCCGCTATGATGAAAGGTTTTGGATTAATATCCATTTCTATGTCAATCCTATTGCAAGGAAATGCACAGCAGAAAGTTGGGATAGGTATTGCAGCTCCGGAAGGCGTGCTGCATATACGCAGTACGCAGTGGATAAAAACCATTTATGAAAGTGCCCCAGGACAACCGCGTGGCTATATTGGTACCGATCAAAACGGTACCATCACTTTTGCTGCTAATGCATTTTGGACGGGGAGTGCTTGGTCGTACCCAAATAGCGGTTCATCTATGTACATGCTGATGCACAGGGTTAACAACCGGTTTGAATTCAGGGTGCGTCCCGAAGCTGGAACTGAGCAAACGGCAATGGTGATTAATACAGCCGGGCGGGTAGGTATTGGCACAACCGCACCTCAGCAGTTTTTGAGCATAGCGGGTGGGTTGAATATTGACCAGCAAAATCTCAATGCGGGCACAATAGCCAATATGCTGAGTTTTGGAGACTTTAGTGGGGAGGGCATTGGCAGCAAACGAACAGAAGGTATTGGCCGGTATGGGTTGGATTTTTATACATCGAGTACCCAACGTATGCATATAGCAGGCAATGGAAATATTGGGATTGGTACCAATAATCCGCAGGCATTGCTTGATATTGGTGTAGGTGTAAATAGAAATTTTCGGTTTAAAAATGATGTAATACCAACCCTGGAAATTGCTTCTTCCAATAACAACGATGCCCTTGCAGGTACCATGCGGCTGCGCAATGCCATAGAAATATTTCCAAGCAGTGATGGTACCCGGGCAGGAAAGCTTGATGTGCGGAATGGAGCAGGAATTCCCACGATTACCTTAAATGGATCCACCGGTATCATTCAGGCAAACAGCCTTCAAGCAAGTTCAGTAAATGCTACATCATTCATCGCCAGCGGAGGTATTGCTGGCCAATCTTTATATGCCCCAAATATGCCTGCTTTTGGGGAAAAAAGGGACGAAGAAATTAGGGTTACAATTTTGAATGGTGCTTCGCTGGATGCCATACTCATAGATGCAACTGTGGAAGTTCCGGCAGCAGGAACTCTTTTAATCAAGGCATCAATAAATGGTTGGATTGAACGACTTAATCCTCCGCCCGGATGGCCGGCAGGGCATACCATTGAATTCAAACTTGATCAATATGCCCCGGGGAATGCATATATAACCACGTTGTATAAATTGCTTCCACTGAGTCGCCTTTCAAATCCTACCATCGAACACCAACTTCCCGTTGGCGGTCCGGGTAACCTTCGGTTTAAGTATAAAATTTATACCAAGGATGCTTCCATTGCCAGTACCATTTTAGCGCAATCTTCCTTCAGGTTTACTTTTATACCCAATACATTAACAGTTCAATAAACTTTTATTCATCAATAAGTACCCTTTTCACCCGTTGGCTAATCCCTGTCATAATTTCATATGGTATCGTACCGCATTGTTTTGCGATGTCACTAACTGTTGTGTGCATGCCAAACACTTCTACCCTATCGCCTGCAACAGCATCAGGCACATCAGTTACATCAAGCATCGTCATATCCATGCAAACATTTCCTACGACAGGTACACGCTTGCCACGCAACCACATACTTCCTGCACCATTGCCAAGCTGACGTCGATAACCATCTGCATAGCCAATACGAATCGTAGCAATCAGGCTATCCCGCTGCAATACAGCATGCCTGCCATAACCTACGGTATGCCCTGCAGCTACATTTTTTATTTGCGCAATGGTTGTAAATAAATGCGTGGCGGCTTGCAATTCCAACGCCTTTTGCGCTGCGTTACTTACCCCAAAAAGACCAATACCCAACCGCACCATATCGTAGTGTAATTGCGGATGACGTATAATGGCAGCCGTATTTGCTGCATGTTTTAAAAATGAATAAGGCAATGCATCTGCAAGATGCGCACAAAAAGCATCAAATTTTTTAGCCTGTGCATTTGTAAAATCATCATGCGCCGGGTTTTCTGAAGCAACAAGGTGCGTAAAAACAGTAATTATTTTTAAGGATGGAGTAGCATTTAATAAGTCAGCTATGGCATCCACTTCTTCGGCTAAAAAACCAAGCCGATGCATTCCTGTATCCAGTTTCAGGTGTACCGGATACTGCGTCAACCCGTTATCCGTTGCAAACTCTTGAAAAGCCTGCAAAATTTCCATCGAATACAATTCCGGCTCAAGGCGATTTGCTATTATCGCTTCAAAACTTGCCAAATCAGGATTCATGACCATGATAGGGCAATGCACCCCACCCTGCCGCAACGATACACCTTCATCCGTATAGGCTACGGTAAGATAATCTACGCCGTGGTGTTGCAACCATCTACCCAGCTCTGCATCGGTACTTCCATAACCAAAAGCCTTCAGCATGACCATCAGTTTAGTGCCGGGCTTAAGTTGTGCGCGATAACTATTCAGGTTATGTGCAAGCGATGCGAGATGAATTTCCAACAGGGTTTCATGCTGTTGCTGCTGTAAAGCAGCTACTATCTTTTCAAAGGTAAATACACGTCCACCTTTAATAAGAATCGTTGATTTTTCAATATGTTGCCGGTTCCATTTTAGCAGCAGTGTTTGTGTATCAGGAAAACACTCCGTGTCTAATCCTGCTTCCCTAAAAACATTTTCATAATGCTGCATCATATGCCCAACGCCCACTAACCTTTTTACATTCTTCTGTACCAGGATATCTGCAATTTGATGATAGGAATCCTTATCATTATGCCCAGGCATATCACTCAGTATCGCCATTTTACGACTGTTTCCTGCCTGTTGCGAAAGATGGTTTAGCGCAATTTCCAACGCATACATATCATGGCTGTAACTATCGTTTAAAAGCAGACTCTGATAAATACCTTTCTTCCATTCGAGCCGCATATGCAATGGTTGCAAATGCATTAACCGCTCCTGTAATTTTTCTGCATGCATTCCCAAATGAAGGCAGGTAATTATGCAATGCAAACTATTTTCCACCGAAGCCGTATCCGTAAATGGCATGGTAAATGCTAATGAAGTATTTTCATACACCAGGCTGACTACCGTTATTAATCCCTTCTGCTCCAAACTTTTTATCCTGTAGGCTGCATCATCCCGAAAACCCCAACTTAATAATTGTTTTCCTGATGTCAAGGATTGTTGCCAAACTGCTTCATCGTCCGTATGACATACAATATTTTCGCAATGTGAAAACAACTTCCACTTCTCTGCCAACTTTTCATCCTGCGACGAAAACCCTTCATCATGCGCTGCACCCAGGGTTGTAAATATGCCAATCGTTGGTTGTATAATTTCCTCGAGTTTTTCCATTTCACCTGCGGTAGAAATGCCGGCTTCAAAAATGCCTAACTGATGTTCGGCACGTAGCTGCCATACACTCAGTGGCACACCAATTTGAGAATTATAACTTCGCGGGCTGCGGCAAATATTAAAGTCAGGACTTAACAATTGGTACAACCATTCTTTTACGATGGTTTTACCATTACTTCCTGTAATACCAATAATCGGGAAATTAAAGCGGCTTCGAGATGCAGCAGCAATTTGTTGAAACGCTGCTAAAGTATCAGTAACTTTTAACCAAACAGCATTCGGCATGGAAACCAAAAAGGATGAAATATCTTTACTTACCAAAAAAACACGCACGCCCTGCTGATATGCCACAGGAATAAAATCATGCCCATCGCGCCTTTTGGTTTGCAAGGCAATGAAAATATTTTCCGAAGGGAAACTTATTAAACGACTATCCACGCAGAGGTGGCTTATAACCGGCGCAGTATTGTTTTGCGGAGCGGGCAAACCCAATATATCACATATTTCATGAAGGGTAAAAGCCATACACCCATATTATGCTTTAGGTTCATCAATATCCAAATCAATTTCTACCACCGGATCATTTTTTGCCCTGTATAATGAGTAGGCTATAGAAGAACCAAGACATAAAACAATAAAGCCCAAAGAATAGGTAATGGGAATTTTTATGTGGAAGAATTCAATAAGCATTTTAATACCAATAAATACCAGAACAACGGCAATACCCTGCTGTAGATAAGCAAATTTATTCACCGCACCTTTTAGTAAAAAGAATAGGGAACGTAATCCTAATACTGCAAATATGTTGGATGAATAAATTACCAACACATCACTCGGGCTGAAAGGTATTTTTGGATCGTCGCGAACCAGTGAAACAACGGTAGGAATACTATCAAGCGCAAATACAATATCGGTTGCAGCCAGCATTACAACTACTACGGCAAGTTTGGTAAAGAAAAACTTTCCATGATGTTTCAGGAAATAACGACCATTGGGTTCTACATCTACCACACGGAAAACGCTCGTAAATAATTTATAGATCCTTGAATCGCCCGGGTCGAAATGTTCATCTTCTCCTTTGGGCGAAAACAATTTTGCACCCGTATACACCAGGAAGGCTCCGAATACATACAATAGCCAATGGAACCTGTCGATCAATTCAATACCAACGGCTATAAATAAGATTCTGAAAACAATAGCAAGCATGATACCAATCAGCAAGGCACGCCCCGCATCGGTTTCATTAACCTTAAAGAATGAAAAAATTAAGATAAATACAAATATGTTATCAATACTCAGGCTCCACTCCATCAGGTAAGCCGTAACATATTTCAATGCTACATTGGGACTTTCTTCCCACCACAAAAAACCAAAAAAGATTAAGGAAAGTGCCACCCAAAAGAAGGTTTGCTTTCCGGCTGTTTTAATGGAAATGGCTTGGTTTTTTTTGCTTAGAAGACCCAGGTCGAATATAAGCGCTAATA
The DNA here is from genome assembly GCA_041740575.1 of Chitinophagaceae bacterium. Taxonomy (GTDB): domain Bacteria; phylum Bacteroidota; class Bacteroidia; order Chitinophagales; family Chitinophagaceae; genus Phnomibacter. The sequence goes on from JBGSLS010000049.1 coordinate 41,560, forward strand.
AAATTACCCCACCGAAGGTGAGGTAGGCGATCTGCGTTGTCGTCATATTACTAAACTCCGGCCGGCTTGTTTTTTATTCACCGGTATTGCGGGCCGGCAAAGATATAGGTTAGGAAGCATATCGGCGGCGTCTTACCAACTGCCAGATGCCGCCTGTAAGTAAAAGAAGCACAATCGGCAGCCCAATATTCAACCAGCGCCAGCCGCTGGCTTCGGTTTCCAGCCGCTTCGGATCGAGTAAACGTAGCACAAATTCACGGCTGCGGGTAGCCATAATACCGCTTTCTTCGGTCATATAATCAAGGCTATTCAGTAAAAAATCACGGTTGGCAAACTGGTATTGTGTAAAACGGTTGGTGCCCATGGGCAACGGACCTTCGCGGGTTATCGCATTCAGCACCCAATCGCCGTCGCCGGTTACGATTACTTTTCCGGGGGTATTTCCTTCCCGTAAAAAAGGCATTCCTATCAAGGCCTGCGTTTCGGCAAGGTCGCCTGCCATACGATTGGCATACAGGCTTCGAAATTTCCCTTCCAGTAAAACGGCAATGGGCACATTGGCATCTTTAAAGTTGGAAGCATTTTCCAGTAGCTTTAAAATTTCAACTGTAACGATTACAGGTGTACCCACAATGCGGGATGTATTGCTGCTTGCCAATAAAATTTCTTTAGAAATGCCTTCCGCTGCTACTGTATCTACGCTATTCGGGAATTGCATTACGACTGCATCCAGGTTTTTACTGATGGGGTGATTTCCAGATGGGTAAAGTAAGGGGAAATAAGGCCATGGCAGCAACTCTATTTGCGGCTGTCCGCCTACATTACCCACCGTTTGTGGCAGTACATCGCTTTGCCGGTCCTGAACAAGGTTAGGGTTAATGCGCGCACCATAGCGAAAAAGCAGATCTTCAATTTCCAAAGCACGTGCATAGGCAGTAAAATCGGTGCCGGTCCGAAGCAGACTGTCCATATCGGCATTCAACGCATCCATGCAGAAAATAATATTACCGCCGCGCATAAGATATTGGTCGAGCTTCAGCTTATCTGCATCGGAAAAAGGCTGAGATGGTTTAACCACCAAAACAGCATCAATACTATCTGAAATAAATGGCTGCTGCTGCAGGTTGAGCAGGTAAAAATCATATTTGGATTGCAGCGTTTGGCTAAGGTCGAAGGTTTCAGGACCGGTAGGTTCGCCATTTCCTACAGCATAAGCTACCCTTGGGGTGCGGGTTCGGGTAAGCGCTTCTATGGCAGAAGCAAACCGGTACTCCATTTGGGCTTCTGCCTTATTGATAAGTTCCTGCTGAAAAACACCCGCATCCGGGTTTTGAAACCCCATTTGACCCAAACCCTGCATCATATTGACGGTGGCGGAATATTCGCCTACCTGCACCAAGGCCAGGGGATATACAAAACTCGCTTTGGTCCCGGCTTTGGTAACTTCATTCTGCTTTATGGCATTGGCTTTCAGCCATTCTGCTTTTACGGTATCGCTTAGCCCTGTAAAATTTGTATCGGCAACAAAATCATCCACGTTCATAAACTGATAGCTGAGTTTGCCGCGACTGTAACCCTGCAATTGGCTGAGTAAACCTTCAATACCCGCTTGTAATTTTTTGAATCCCGCAGGCAGTGCATCGCCCTCGAGCAATACCGTTACCTGCACCGGTTCCTGCAAGTTAGCCAGCATTTTCTTTACCGGATCGCTTACCGTGTAACGTTTTTCTGCCGTAAGGTCAAATCGCTGTGGAACATTTAGTGAAAGCACATAAAGCACCAGCATAACCAAACCGAAAACCAGCCAACCATATTTATGTGCAAAAAGTTTCCCCATATCAGCGATTACGCAATATTTGCTGGGTAGCCAGAAAAAAAATACCGGTAACCCCCGTAAAATAAATAAGATTCGGCCATTCAACTACGCCGCGGCTCATATTGTTGTAATGGGCCTGAATACCCAATTGCTGCACCCAATAATCGGCCCCACCCCGAAAGACAGGAATAGCGCTGATGCTTTGAAAGCCTGTGTGAATAACAAAACAAACAAAGGCACCCAATAAAAATCCAATGATAGGATTGGCAGTAAGCGACGAACAAAAAACCCCGATGGCTGCAAAAATGCCAACCAACAGGATAAGCCCGATATAAGCACCGGCTATGCCGCCGCTGTCAATACTATTATTAAGGCTTAAATTTTTTATGGTAAATACATAAATAAGTGAAGGCAACAAGGCAAGTAATCCTACTGCAAGTGATGCCAGGAATTTTCCTCCAACTATTTGCCCAAGACGAAGTGGGCGGGTACGCAACAATTCCCAGGTACCGGTTCTGAATTCGTCGCTAAAACTGCGCATGGTAATGGCGGGCACCAGCATCATTAATATCCAGGGAGCTAGTTCAAAAAACTTATCTAGCGTGGCGTACCCGTAGGTAAAAATGGAAGTATCGGGAAATACAAATAGGAACAACCCCATGAGCAACAGGAATAACCCAATGCTCAGATAGCCCGAAAGCCCGCTGAAAAATTGCCTGAAGTCTTTTAAAAAAATGGAGCGCATGTATTGGGCTGCAAAGTAAAGGAATGGAAGGGAGAACGGCGTTGATGAGAGGGATATTGCAGATGTTAAATAAAATAAGCTACCAATGCTACCGCACCAAGGTAATACTCCCACCCTTTTTTACCCGCTCGCCATCTATTAAATCGGCATCAAGCGTGTAGGCATATGCATCCATGGGCTGTGGTTTTCCTTTAAAAATACCGTCCCAACCTTGCCGGGGATCAGCGCTTTCAAACATCAACTGTCCCCATCGGTTGTAAATGCGGAAGGTCATTTTTACCACACCAAACCCATATACTACAGCACGATCATTAACGCCATCGTTATTGGGCGTAAAGGCTGAAACCACATCTATCAGTGGGTTTACCATAGCGGGCACCGGAAGGCAGGTTGTATCTACACATCCAAATTCATTTACCGCAATAAGGCAGGTATTAAAGGTTTCGGTACGCGGAAATTGATGCCTTACCAAGGTATCGCGCCTTGCCGTTAGGAGCGTATCACCATCACCAAAATTCCATCGGTAAAATACAGCAGGCCCCGACAGATTGACAAAGGTGGTGGGAATATTTTCCAGTGAAGGAAGTGGGCTATAAGTAAATGATGCGTTAGGCGACCCGGAAACAAATACATTGAAATAGGATGTATCGGTTCGGTTACAGGTATTGGGGTCATTGGCCACAAGCCTGATGCGATACTGACCAGGGTTAGGATAAGTCATTACAGGAGTAGCAAGATTACTGGTTTGTCCGTTTCCAAAATCCCATTCAAAACTGGTACCACCAACGCTTGTGTTACGAAAATTAATGGCAAATGGGGCACAACCGGTTAAGGGCGCTTCAATACGCGAGGTAACGGTTGGGTTTATTTGTACCTGGAATCTGAAGGTATCGGGTGCATTACAATAATTGGTATCGGCCAAAATAAGTTGCACGTTATAAGTGCCTGCCCCAGGGTAGCGATGGGTAACGGGAGCAAGTCCGGCCCGCCTTGGTGCTGAGTTATCTCCAAAAATCCAAACAAAGGAACTATCCTTAAAAGGCTTTCCCGGAAAAGGGGTACTCAGGTTTTCAAAACGATAATTCAAGCTTTCACAGGGGGGTAATAAACTGGCACGTGCATTTAGGGCAACCCTATCGATGCGTACACGTATATTCATAACAGCTGTATCGCGGGGTATGCATTTTTCGTCATCAATAGCAATTAATTGCACGCGGTAAACACCTTCTCTTGCAAAAGTGTGCAGCGCGCGTGGCGTATCCGTTGCCAACATAGGACTACCATCTCCAAAACTCCATTCAAAGCGCTTACCAATGGCTACACTATCCACAAATTCAATGGTAGCGGGAACGCAATAACTGCTATCGCGGCGAATACCATCTACAAAAGATTGAATACCCGTGCGCACCCCCGAAAGGTTGAAATTGATTTTTACCACCGCAAGATTACAGCGTGCAGAAGGATTGGAAGGACTTACGGTGCCTGGTGTTGTAGGAAATTGTCCGCCATTACAGTTAGCACACATTCCCTGGTAAATAATACCATTTTGGTCAAAACGACTGGTTCCTCCATCTACATGGTCGTGCGAACCCGGGTTGGTTGCACCATCCTGCTGCCCGTAAAATGATCCATATAATTGCCTTACGGCATCTTTCTCCAAAACAAAAAAGTAAAAGTCCCTTCCGTCTGTAGCACTTTGTATGGCATCGGGTGTAACGGTTAGCCCGGTGGTAGGTGAAATGGGATAAGGTGTACCGGCAATTATATTACCACCCCACCCACTTACATACACATTTTCGCAGTTATCTACCAGGAAAGCAGTGGGTGAAAGATTAGGATTGGCTGCACTGGTACCAAACACTGTTGAATATATGTAGGCACTTAAATCCGGTAACATTTTGGCAATAAACTGCTTTCCGCCCGTCTCACTGAAAGCAGCATTACGAACGGGAAAATTACCCGTACTGGTACCCATTACATATATAAATCCATTCTTATCTCTTTGTATGCCATATAGCTGATCGTTACCCAATGTGCCTATATAAGCCACTTCGCCCAAAGCGTTTCCACTTGCACCTATATGCGCAATAAATCCATCCAGCAATCCACCTTCAAAATTGGGGCCCACCGTACCCGATTTTATACCGGGAAAATTGCTGCTCGTTGTTCCACCCGCCACTAACATATCCCCTGATGGCTCCACCGTAATTACATAAGCCGCATCGTAACCGGTACCACCCAAATAGGTAGCCATATTAAGTGTGGTAAGCGTTGGGTTGAACTTTAGAATAAGTGCATCTTGAATTCCTGATAAACTCCCCTGCACGTTATTAGCTGTTACCGGAAAATCAGTGCTCTGCGTATTGGATGCTACATAAATATTGCCTTGTTCATCCAATTGCACTTCGCTACGGGCATCGTCGCCATAATATTGATTGGTTGCATTGGGTGTGGGTCCCGGAAATTTATGCCTGTCGTTGGCACCATCCACTGCACTGCCACCAATACGCACTGATCCAATAAGCGCGGTTGCGCCAGGGTTAAATTTGGTAATCACCATATCCCAGTTTCCCCCGGGTCCAATTAAACCCGCACCGGCTAATGGATAGTTGCCCGAAAGTGTCCGTCCCGCCATAACGAGGTTGCCATCCTTATCTACGATCAGGCTATGTGGCTGCTCATTACTATTGCCGCCAAGGTAGGTTGCATATATTCGGTTCTGCCCAAGCGGGTCAAGTTTTATGATGCTAATGTCAAATCCTGTTCCACTTTCACCGGTATTGGTTCCCCCGCCAAATGTGGTTTGAAAAGCACCCGTTGAAACAGGGTAACCAGCACCAAAAACAATACCACCACCATATGCATTGCCTTGCAAATCAAAAGTAGCCGTATACCCCCAATCATCGGGTGGGCTGCCTGCAAATGTGCTGAATACCAGTGTGGGGTCAATTACCAAAGAATACGCAGGATTGTAATCCGGCATTTTAAACCGAACCGTATTTCCACTTACAACATAATGACAGTTTATCTCTTTTCTTACCCCATCAATTAATTGATAAGCATAAGGTGCCTGTTCATGAATTTCACCAACTGAAGTAGTTATTATTAATTCTCCTTTTACCAGCCGAAGGGCCGTAGCTCCTTTATACTCCAATGCAATATCTTTTACGGCGGCACCCGGTGACACCAGCAAATCGTATTTTACAAATCCATTATCGGAGTAATAACGAACATCTACACCCTTGTAAATTTCATTGAAACGAACAATACCAAAACCATGCACATCGCCTGCCCATTTGGTAGTATCTGTGCCCAAAAAATAATTATTATAGCCGGGCATTTGCCTTTCGGTATTTGCAACGGCCGTAGGATTGGCGCTTACAAACCCTACATCATAAGCATGTGAACGCATGGTAACTTCATCAGAAACTGCATGTGGCCCTATTTCTGTTCCACCGGCAAAATCATGACCTGATGCCAGTTTCATAGCTTGTGAAAAGTCTCCGGTATGATACTGCAACACCCGATACCCATCAGGCCTTAAAAATAAAGCACCTGCTGAAAGCTGCGCTTTGTAATGAACATCCTTATGCCACTGACCTTTGTTTTCAATATACTCAAGGGTTTGCGCCTGCAATGCATACGAACTCAGCAGGCAAAATATTCCCCAAAATATTGAATTGCGAACCATGCACAGTTGTTTTGGAAAGGGAGATAGTAGCGATAAAATGCTTTACCGCACTATGTTCTTTTTTAATTAAAAACTAGGACAGCGTGATTGCCTTGGACCACGCGTATTAAAGGTTCCAAACTTAATAAGCGAAAATTCAATAGCACCATTGCCCCCATTAAAATTCCGCATAGTACTTGTTGTGGCATCATAACTAAACGTAAGCCGGGTAGCGTTCCATTCAAGGCCTACCATTCCCGCTACGGCATCGCCGGTTCTGAAATATACACCGCCAAGCACCTGTGTTTCGCCGCCACCGCTCAGGTTATATTGTGCCATCATGCCACCTACTAATTCACTGGCACTGGCCTGGTTACTATAGTACACGTTTGGATTTATTATCCATTGCTCATTTACTTTATAGGAAGCATTGGCAAACAAATTATACCTTGGAGCTATCCTATTGTTGCTTACTTCTTCACTAAAAAAAGATTCGCGGGGATTATTAAGGTGCATGATACTTGCCCCAGCGTTCAGGTATAATTTGTCACTGGGGAAATAGGCATAATTTAATCCTGCCTGAATATCCATATATCCTATCTGGGAATATTTAAATGCTTCTCCTGTGGGTGCATTGCCATCAAAAAATTTACCATTCCATTGGTTCTCCCATTTAAAGCTAGCTAAATCAATGGATTTTGTTGCAAAACCTACATTAAAACCAGCAGATAATAAATGATTTTCACCTAATTCCTGATGATAAGCAATGCTACCATACATTTTGGTGCTGGTAAGCCCGCCATCGCCCGCCTTATCTGTAAGTAGCATCCCTCCAACGCCAAACCAACCATTAGGAATACTTTCTCTGTTTATTTGTACATCGCCCCACACACTAGCGGTTTTATAAGGTACAGGCAAGGTCCACCATTGGTTGCGGTAACTCCCACCAATACGATAATCATGATCGGGATTAAAGCCTGTGTTTGCGGGGTTGGTTAGCAGAGGATTATTCATAAACTGTGTAAAATGCAGGTCTTGCGACAATGCATCCCCGTTACCCATAGTGGCTGCCAAAACAGCCATCATAGGTATTATGCGATAAATATTAAAAAATCTCTTCATTCTTTAAAAATTGATAGGTTATCGAATAAGGGTGATGCTACCCGATCTTCGCACCTTTTCACCGGTTAACAACTCTGCTTCAAGCGTATAAGCATAAGCATCCATTACTTGTGGTTTTCCTTTATACATTCCATCCCAACCCAAGTTGGCATCATTTGTTTCAAACATCAATTGTCCCAATCGATTATAAATGCGAAAATTCAATTTTGCCACTCCAAACCCAAATACAACTGCCCTATCATTTATACCATCATTATTGGGCGTAAAGGCAGTAACTACATCTAGTGCAGGATTAATAATTGCGGGAACATCCCTGCACAACGTATCGCTGCATCCCAAATCGTTAAATGTAATTAAACATACCTGGTAATCGTCGGTTTGACGGAACTGATGACGCACAATGGTATCGCGGCGAATGGTTATTAATGAATCGCCATCGCCAAAATCCCATTTATACCTGATAGCTGGTTGCGATTGATTGATAAATGTGGTTATAATATTTTCTTCAGCTGGGTTGGGAGAAAAAGTGAATAAAGCCTGTGGTTTATCTCGCACATCAATAGTAAAGAAGGATGAATCCACGAAATTACAGGTAGATGGATCGGTTGCTAACAGTTTAACCCGGTAGATACCCGGAATAGGATAAAAAGCAACAGGATTTATATCTGTACTCGTGGTTCCGTTTCCAAAATCCCAAAAGAAGGTTTGTCCGCCGGCAGAAGTATTATTAAAGGTAGCAAGGTAAGGTGCACAACCCCGTGGATCGGTTTCAAAATCGGCAATTACCTGCGGGCTTACCCGAAGAACGATGGAGAATGTATCGGGTGCATTGCAATAATTGGTATCTACAAGCACCAACTTAACGGTGTAGGTGCCCGGTGCCGGGAACTGGTGAGTTACAGGTGCCATTCCCGCATTTACCGGTGCTGAGTTATCGCCAAATAACCAAATGAAGGAAGTATTGCTGAATGGCTTAGAAGGAATTTGCGAGCTTAAGTTATCAAATCGGTATTGGTTACTTTGGCAGGGGTCTAATTTTGTGGCCGATGCATTTACCGTTACCCTATCGGTACGCACCCTGATATTTACATAAGAAGTATCACGGGGAAAACAACGGGTATCATCTACTGTAATTAACCTCACACGAAAATTACCCTGTAAAGAATAAGCATGGTCAATATTAGGTGCTGTAGTTGTTATTTCGGGAGTTCCATCCCCAAAGTTCCAGATATAGCTTTGTCCCATTCCGATGGTGTCCCGAAACTGTACAATGGTAGGCGCACAAGCACTTGTATCACCATCCACCCCATCAATACTGGATTTTACCCCACCAAAAACACCCGAAAGATCGAAAGCAATTTTTACCACTGCCAGGTTACAAGTAGCACCCGGCGGCTTATTAGGGGCAACCACACCCGGCGTGGTAGGAAACTGACCAGGACTGCAATTGCCACAAATACCCTGGTAAATCACACCCCTTGGATCAAAACGGCTCGTGCCACCATCCACATGGTCGGGTGTGCCACTGTTTATTGGGTCCTGCTGGCCAAAAAAGGTTCCGTATAATTGACTGGCAGCATCTTTTTCCAGTACAAAAAAGTAAAAGTCTTTACCATCTGTATTATTATCGATGGCATCCGGGGTAATGGGTAAATTATTGGTTCCACTATTGGGGAAAGGTACAGAACCACCTAACTGACCACCCCATCCACTCATATATACATTTTCACACCGGTCAACCAAAAAGGCAATAGGAGAAATATTGGGCGTAGGTGTATTTGGACCAAAAACAGTAGCATACACATATGCAGAAAAATCATTCTGCAATTTCATAATAAACTGCTTACCACCTGGCTGATTAAAAGCTGCATTTTGCACAGGCATACTACCTGAGCTTGTACCTGCTACATATACAAAGTCATTTTTATCTTTTTGAATCCCGTAAATCTGATCAGTAGCGGCGGTGCCTATGTAAACAGATTTCAATACACTGGTAGCCGTAGGGTTCATCCGTGCTATAAATCCATCTGCAATACCACCATTGTAAGTGGTTCCAACGGTATTCGTTCTGTCGCCGGGAAAATCATTACTGTTTGTTCCGCCGGCTAACAAAATATGACCATCATCTTCCAGGTTAAGCACATATGCTGCATCATCGCCGGATCCGCCCAAAAGCGTAGAAAACTGTAATGCCATTGCGGAATTAAATTTTAATAAAACTGCATCCTGCGCACCCCTGCGGGCCGATTGAAAGGCGCCGGGCGTTGTAGGAAAATCAGCACTGCGGGTGCAACTTGCCACATATACATTTCCGGCTGCATCGGTTAGTACTTCGCTGCGGGCATCATCACCATAATTTTCGAAAAGGCTCGATGGTCCGGTTGGTGGCGAAGCTTTGTGCTTAATATTTACACCGTCATCTAATAAGCCTCCTATTTGAATAGATCCTATAAGTGCAGAACCTGCCACATTAAACTTGGTAACAATTATATCCCAACCACCTCCGGCACCTATTTTACCGCCACTGGTTTGGGGATAATTAGGGGAAGTGGTTCTACCCGATACAATCAGACTACCTGAACCATCCACCACAAGGCTATGCGGTTGTTCATTTCCACTACCTCCCAGGTAAGTAGAAAAAATACGTTGCGTACCGCCGGGGTTCAATTTCATGAGTACAATGTCAAAACCCGTTCCTTCGCCTGTATTACTACCGCCGCCAAATGTGCGTTGAAAAGCACCCACCGTTGTAGGGAAACCGCTTCCAAAACAAATGCCACCTCCAAAAGCATTTCCTGCTGCATCATAAGTGGCAGTGTAGCCCCAGTTATCGCTCGTGCTGCCTGCAAAAGTGGAAAATACCAATGTTGGGTCAATAACCAATACGGCACTGGGATCGTATCCCTTTAGTGCAAAACTTACTTTATTACCGTTTAATACATATTGGCAATCAACCTGCCTGCGAACGCCATTGGTAAGTTGATAGCTGTAGGGTGAACGCTCCCGTACTTCGGTTACGGATGTTTTAACTACCAATTCGCCCTTATCGAGCGATAATTTATCTACCCCATTGTACAATAAACCAATTTGATTGGGATTAGCGCCGGGATAAACCAGGATATCATATTTTAGAAACCCGTTATCTGAATAATATCTTACATCAATTCCCGGATACATATTTTTATACACTACGCCGCCATAAGTCTTTACGCCGGATGCCCATTTGGAAGGATCGTTACCCAAAAAATAATTGGCGTAACCCACCATTTCGCGCTCGGGAACGGCAGTGGCCTTTGCATTGGCCCCGTCAAAAATTACATCGTACGCGTGTGAACGTACAAGGATATCATCTTGCTGACCACCGGCTGTGGGGGGTAAAATGGTTTGTGCGGTTTTCTTAGCCGTTTCGCCATGCTTGTGCGGATGACCGGTTAAGTCAGCAATGGCTGCTTCAAAATCTTCATGCTGATATTGTAGCACACGGTAACCACCTTGCTTCAGAAAAAAAGCACCTGTTCGTAATTCCCCTTTGTATTTAACATCGGGATGCCATTGGCCTTTGTTCTCAGAAAATTCAAAATCCTGGGCAGTGGCATTTTGAAGTAAAACAAACACGCATATAATTATCTGGATATATCTGTTCAAGCGTAAAATATTTAAATCAGGCATAAAATTACAGCTATAACGCTTGAAGGAATGTGAAAATTATCATGAAATCCTGCTCCAGGGCGTTTTTCTCTTTTGGTTGAGCAAATAATACCGCAAAGGGGCGTTATCATTAGACAATAATTCAATATCCTGCTCCAAAATAGCCAGGGCCATCCGTTGGGCGTCTTCCATAAGCGACTGATCATTTATAAGCGAAGCGAGTTTGAAGTTGAGTAAACCGCTTTGACGGGTACCTTCAATATCGCCGGGGCCGCGCAATTCCATGTCTTTTTCGGCAATTTTAAACCCATCATTGGTTTCACACATAATTTTTAAACGCTCGCGCGCATCGGTGGTTAATTTATGCCCGGTAAGTAAAATACAAAAACTCTGATCGCTGCCACGGCCTACCCTTCCGCGCAACTGATGCAACTGGCTCAATCCGAATTTTTCAGCACTTTCTATAATCATTAGCGATGCATTGGGCACATTTACCCCCACTTCAATTACGGTAGTACTTACCAATATGTTTGCTTCTCCGCTTTTAAACCGGTTCATATTCGTATCCTTTTCCGCAGGATCCATACGGCCGTGCACCATGCCAATCGTGTATTTATGTTCCGGGAAAAAAGCTTTTACATTCTCGTACCCGCGCATCAGGTTTTCATAAGCCATTTTTTCACTTTCTTCAATCAGCGGGAAAATAATGTACACCTGCCGGCCCAGTTCAATCTGCTGACGGGCAAATTCCATCACGTTGTGGCGCGCACTTTCTATGCGGTGTACGGTGGTAACCGGTTTACGACCAGGAGGCAGTTCGTCCATCACGCTGCAATCGAGATCGCCAAAAAGCGTCATACTGAGCGTACGTGGAATGGGCGTTGCGGTCATCACGAGCACATGCGGTGGAATTTCCGCTTTTTGCCACAATTTGGCACGTTGCTCTACACCAAACCGATGTTGTTCATCAATCACCACGAAACCTAGTTTGGCAAATTGTACCGAATCTTCAATTAGCGCATGCGTACCAATCAGTATGGGGAGGCTACCATCCAATGCCGCTGCCAACAGCCTTCGCCTTTCGGCTGCTTTTACACTGCCTGTAAGTAAGCCCACTTGCAAACCCATGGGTGCAAGCAGTTCGGTTATGCCTTCATAATGTTGCCGTGCCAATATTTCGGTAGGTGCCATCATGCAGCATTGGTAACCGTTATCCATGGCAATCAGCATGCATAGCAGTGCCACCATTGTTTTTCCGCTACCCACATCGCCCTGCAACAGCCGGTTCATTTGGTGGCCACGTGCGGTATCGGCACGTATTTCTTTTATTACCCTTTTTTGTGCCCCGGTAAGTTCAAAAGGCAGGTGGTTATGGTAAAAATGATTGAAATTTTCTCCAACGGTATTAAAAATAACCCCGCGGCTTTGCCGGTGCCGTTTAATTTTTACTTCATTCAACCGTAGTTGCAGTAAAAACAACTCTTCAAACTTTAACCGGGTAAGTGCCGCATCGGCCAATGCCATATTAGGTGGAAAATGAATATGCCGCATGGCATCAAACCTTGTCATCAAACCCATTTGGTGCAAAACTGTGAAAGGCAAAAATTCGGGAATATCTGAAATACTTACCTGAGGCAGCAGCGCCGAAACCATTTTACCAATGGCCCGCCCGGTGATAAATCGCTGCTTCAGTTTTTCCGTAGTAGGATAAATGGGTTCAAGATAATTTTTACCCGCTATGTTATCAGTATCCACGGGTTCAATTTCGGGATGGGTAATCTGCGGTCGGTTTTTAAACCAGCTCACTTTTCCAAAAACAACGTATTCGCCCCCCTTCACCAAACCCTTTTTTGCCCATACAATCCCCTGAAACCAACTCAGGTCGAGACTCCCGGTTTCATCTTCGAGTACCCCATTTAGCCGTCGTGCCTTTTGCATACCGCTTTCTTCCAGCTCTATAAGCCGCCCACGTACCTGTACTGTTTCCATTTGCGGGGTAATAGCCGAAATAGGAAAAACCCTTGTTTTATCTACATACCGAAACGGGAAATGATTGAGCAAATCTTCGAAAGAAGCAATGTTCAGTTCCTTGCGCAGCAAATCGGCCCTTTGCGGGCCTACGCCCTTAAGGTACTCAATAGGTGTTTGTAAAACAGATGACAAGGGCATAATGAAAGGGTTGCAAGATAAGATTTGTTTTTGCTGATCGTGTAACGTACATGCAGGAATAATTAAGCGCTAAGAGATTAAATCTATCTATAGCGACAAATGGCAAGGATTAGTGAAATAAGATTTTGGATATTGGAATAGCATCACTAAATCCTTATTATTCCCTTTCCATGGCCCTTAAACCAACCTATTCTAAAAAAATATGTTCTATGTTTGATTTTTAAGGATGGCTGCCAAGTGCTTATGCAAATTATAAAAACCAAATATTTCTACTTTTTTATATCCTTCTTCATATTCCTTCCATTCGGATATGGAGAAACCTATGCCCAACAGCCACAATTAGAACCAAGCCTGTTTAAGGAAGGCTTGCTGGAGTTGAAGTTCAAGGACACCTGGCGCTATCAGCCGGGCGACAATATGGAATGGGCAAATCCGGGCTTTGATGATACCAAATGGTACAAAATAGACCCAATTGGCCTGAAAACCTACCAAATGCCGGATAGCTTGTGGCCGGGGTTTGGCTGGTGGAGAATGACTTTTACGGCCAACCCACAAATTATTGATGAGATAGAAAGGCTCTATTTTTACACCTGGGGTGCAGCAGAAATATATTTGGATGGACAACTTGTTGCTACTTACGGAAGTTTTTCAACCAACAGCCAAAGTGAAAAAACTTATACGCCCGACTATAGTGGAGACAGGCCTTTTAAAATTACCCCAAAAGAGATTCATACCATAGCCGTTCGCTTTTCGAATCATCAGGCTCAAAAAAACTATGCAACATTCAGGTACTTTTCCGAAAATCTCGGTTTTAACATTGGCTTTTCTTCACCAATAAGGGGTAATTTTTCAGACTTTCGATATGCAAATAGCCTTGCTACGCTTGCGGTTATCGTAGTGGTGCTTTCTGTTTTGCTGCTGTTGCATGTGCTGCTGTACATTAAATTCAGGAAAGAAGAAACGAATCTCATAATTACGCTCATCACCTTTCTGTTTTTGTGCGCAGCGATTTGTGCGCATATATTATTGTTTGTCGATCTCAACGGTTTTACAAATCCCATATTCAGTGGTATTTTAAATTCAACCGCCTTTGGTTTGGGGTATGCTTTTTTACCCTATTCCATAAGCCTGCTATTCCGCATAGAAAAATTTTATTGGACAAAGCACATTGGTTGGTTGGCGTTGTTAAGGACCGGCAACTATTTTATAAAAGTTTTCAATTTTATTGTTTTTGATGCTACCATTATACTGGCTGTAATTATTCTTATGGTAATCATCATGCGCATTGCCATTCAGAATAAAAACAAAGGAGTAAACTATGTTACATTTGGTGCCATTGGTACATCCATTTTCCTGTTGGTGAACAGGATGATTAATACGGGTATTATTTCGCTGAGTACATCTTTATATTACCTGGATCTTATATTGCTATATATATGCTATCCCCTGGGTATTTACATTTATATAACCAATCAGTATGGCAGGCTGTTTGTGGCTATGGAGCAGGAAGTGGAAGAACGTACGCAACAACTAAACGACACGATCCGCAACCTGACAAAAACCCAACATGAATTGTCGGCGAAAAATAATGAAAATGTATTATTACTGAAGGAGATACATCACCGTGTAAAAAACAACCTCGAAGTAGTGTCGGGTTTACTGGCACTGCAATCTGCAAAAATGGACGACCCGCATATGCAGGAAGCTATGCTGGCAAGCCAAAACCGGGTGCAATCCATGGGTATATTGCATCAAAAACTTTATCAGAGCGAGCATTTGGCTTTTATTGAAATGAAAAATTATTTTGAGAACCTTTGTGTAAATATTTTGGACTCCTACAACGAAACTGAAAGGATAAATGTACATATCGAAATGAAGGAACTTGAATTAGATGTTGACACGGCAATACCTTTAGGTTTAATCGTAAATGAGCTACTCACCAATTCACTTAAATATGCTTTTCCTTCAGGTGAAAAAGGCAATATTGAATTAAGTTTGAAAGACCTGGATAAGGATAATTTCCAACTAAAGATCAGCGATAATGGTGTGGGAAAAGCATTGGATGCAAAAGCTATAGGTACCGGCTTTGGCACACAATTGGTTGATTTGCTTACCCGTCAAATTGATGGCAAACTAATACAGGATGTGAGTAACGGAACCATGATACTTATCAATTTTAAAAGACCAATGGCAGCGTAAATATTGAGGTGCTATTCAAAATATTACCCGTAAACTGGAAAAGATTGATAGCAGGAACTATTTTATGCAAGAAGTACATTGTATTTTACCATGGGAGTTTTAGCTGCTTAACTTCATCCCGGTAAAATGCTTCCAACTTTTCAACAAGTTCTTTTGATACAGGATGGTTAATACTCTCAACATTACTGGTCAACTGAGTAATGTTTATATTACCCGGTATAACGGTAGCAACAGCATCATATGCCAAACAAAACGAAATGGCTTTTTGTGCAAGATTCTCTTTTGTATCAAGTATTTCCTTTACCCGCTCAACAAGGTGTGCCCTTGTTTGAATATCTTGTTTGGACCATCGTTTCCTGATATCCTGAAAGGTACTTTCAGCATGGTATTTTCCCGATAGCCAACCGGAATCAAGCGGAATTTTAGCGATGATGGCAACGCCTTTTTCTTTGGCAAGGTCAAATGCGCGTGCAGCATCCTGATGCAGTATATTAAAAAAGGCTTCAATCACTTTGGCATTGGTAGTGTCCATCAGCAACTTCATCTCATCATGTGTGTCTAAAGAAGCGCCATAGGCTCTTATTTTCCCTTCTGCTATTAATTGTTCAAGTATCTCATAATGGTCATTTTTATTACCATCAAGATACCCCATAGGCGGACTATGCATAATGAGCGAATCAACATAATCCGTTTGTAATCTTTTCAGGCTGCCTTCCAAAGATTCCCGGATATTACCTGCATTATAATTTGTAACGCCTGCATCTGTATGCCCGAATTTTGTATTGATTACAATGGTTTCCCTATCAACACCTTTCAGCGCTTTACCAAGCCTTTCTTCTGCCGTACCCCGTCCGTAATTGGGCGCTGTATCAAAAAAATTAATGCCGTATTCCAAAGCCTTTGCCACTAACGCTATTGCATCTATTTCTGACATTCCCTGCCATCCGGAATTATTGCCCAACTGCCAGGCACCCAGTCCAATTTCAGAAACAAGGGGGGCTTCTTTAGTATATTTATTGTAGTCCATTTGTGTTTTTATTATTCCAAGCTAATTATCGTAACTGTTTATTAAAAGCTAAACCATCATAATTATGAAAGCTGTTACTGCAAAGAAAACCATGAAAACGCATTTGCATCTCCCCTATTTCTTTTCTTCCTCCATCGGATAATAATGAAACGCCAAATAGGCAATCTTCCATTCCCCGTTTTCCTTTTCAAGAATGCGGGTCTCTAACGACTTTCCAAGAAACTTCCGGGTATCCTTTTCGTAGGAGTTTTGCTCAAAAGTATACCAGGCCATATCGTTGGTTATGCGAAAATTCTCATTGGTACGTTCCTCGGTCGAGCCTTTCCAAATTGTTTCATTGGCATCAAACTGTTTTTTCTTTTCCGCTGCCAACGATTCAAATCCAATATTGGATACCACTTTATTATCATACCCCTCCCAATAACCAAATTTTCTGAAAGCAGGTGATTGAAGGTAGGTTGCTTTCCATGCATCAAAATCCTGCTTGTAGTAAGATTCGGTTTCCATGGCAATGACAGCCTGAATGGCAGCTTTCTCCTTTTCAAAATCAACAGGTGATACAGTAGGTGGCTGTTGCGTGCAGCTTGTAAATAAAATACAAATGGCGAGAAATGGAATAATTGATTGCATAGGTGTATTTTTTTCTTCATTAACAAGTAGTACTAATGTAAAATAAAATACTAATATAACAAAAAGATACTCAACATGGCTATTAATCAGAAATAATTCCATCCTTTCGCATAAGGGTAAATAGCTCTACATTGAAAGCAAGGACATCAAAACTCTCCTAATAGTTGATGTAAAGATGAATCTAAACAAATCAGGGGATTTTAGAATACACAGATTAAGAAGTTGCAGGCGAAAACACACTGCAACGGCGGCACTGAGAAAAGCAACGGCAAGCTACTTTTCAGCCAAGAAAACCTAAGGCATCAGAGCCCTTTCCAAATCCCCTATCAAAAACCCTGCATCTTCCAACCCCACATACAACCTGCATGAGCGATGCAACGGATTCGCATCATCAAATGCTTCATGTTTCATACCTGCAACCTTTGGAATAATAAGGCTTTCGTGACCGCCCCAGCTTACCGCCATGCGTATGTACTTTAAGTTGTTACAAAAAGTTTCAATGGCTTGCGGGTTATCATGCTTTAGTATAAATGTAAGCAAACCACATGCACCACTCATTTGTAGTTTTGCCAGTTCATATTGCGGAAAGTCAGGATCAAACGGAAAGATAACCTGCTCAATCATCGGGTGCTCTTTCAGCCAATTAACTACCGTGATGGTTGTGCGTGAAATTTGTTCAAGCCGCATAGGAAGCGTACGCAATCCACGCAGCAATAACCAGGCATTAAATGGTTGAATGCCACTGCCAACTGTAAGGTATTCTTCGTTAAATATTTTCTCCATGCGTGCACGACTACCTGTAAGCACGCCAGCTACCGTATCACTATGCCCGCCTATATATTTGGTTGCCGATTGCAGGCTCATATCAATCCCAAGTTCTATCGGCCGCTGATAAATTGGTGTGCAATAACTGTTATCGACTATAGTAGTAATACCATGACTTTTTGCCACCGCTGCCACCACTGCAAGGTCTTGTAATGCATAGGTCCAGCTATTGGGACTTTCCAAATAAAACAGGGTTGTGTTTGGCTGAATAGCTGCTTCCCAATTTTCTATTTGTGTACCATCAATAAACGTACAGGTTACACCAAACTTTGGCAGGGTATTTACAAACAACTTATGAGCCCAGGTATAAGGACCGATTACGCTTACCATATGATCTCCGGCTTTTACCACGCTCATTACACTTGCGTAAATGGCTGCTGCTCCGCTGTTGAATACAAGGCAATCTTCTGCGCCATCAAGGGCTGCCAATTTTTTACGTAGTATCTCCACTGTTGGGTTCAATCCGCGGCTGTATAAATAACCGCCATATTCATCTTCAAAAGCTTTTCGTAAATCCGCAACCGTTTCAAATAAAAAATTACTTGTTTGTACAATCGGTGGCGCAATGGCATTGAAATATTCGTTATGTTCTTCCCCTAAGTGATTGAGTATATAAGATGTATCCATTGGTAACAATTTTAGAAGACGAATGAAAATCCACCGCTCTTTTCTTTCCCTTCATTTGCTTTTGAAAAAAGTTGAATTTCCTGCGTTAAAAAACGGATGTATTGCTGAAGCATAAATTGTCTGAAAATGGATAAATCTTCAGCATCTCTTGTTTGAATAAGGGCATCAAAGTAAGCAGCTTTATCATCTTTAAAAACAATGCCCATGGGCAAACCAAAATACTGCTGGATAAAATTCATGAGTAATCTTGATGTACGACCGTTACCATCATAAAAAGGATGAATGGTTACGAGGTCGAAATGAGCATCAAAACTCAGGAATAATTGTTCCTGTGCTTCGTGGGCTAATTGCATTTTATTGGTTAGTACTTCGCATAGTTTGTTTACCAAACCCGGCACTTTATCATAATTTACAAAATAGCTGTTTCCTGCGCGCACATTTCCTTTTCTGAATGCACCTGAAGTTGCATCAATGGTTCCAAATGCAGTATTGTAAACACTTCCGGTTTGCTTCATTACACAGGCATTTATCGATTGTATTAACGGGACGGTTAATGGTTCCTTTTGAGAAGCCCATTTCACCACAAGTTTTAATGCGGCCAAATGGTCTATATTCATAAGGCTATGCATAAGTGGCTTGCCTTTGGGTGTAGTCCCTTCGTCGAGTAGTAACTGGGTTTCGGTTTCGGTTAGGGTAGAACCTTCAATGGTAGTTGAATGATGTACAATGGCATATTGATTGAATTTTTCAAAATCCAATACATTATGTAACTGAAGTTGTTTCCACTTGTCCAATATGTTTAGTAGTTCACTCAATTTTTTACATCATTTTCTATATCCAAAAGTACTTCATCCTTTTTATTAAGTTGCTGGGTGCCAAAATAAATGCCTACAAACAATAATAACAACCCAACACCGGTTGCAGCAGCTTTCCAATTATCAATTACAACCGCCGTGGCTACCACCGTATAGGCCATAATAAAAAACGCGCCTAGCAAAGGTGTCCACTTTTTCCAACCACCTTTTACAAGTTCTTCATTGTATTTGCGTTTCCTTAAAATGAGTAAAGCTGCTGCACAGGTAATAAACCCAAGCGAATCAAGGAATATGGAAAAGCCTAAAATATTATCAACGCCCTTTCCAAAAAAAGTAACGATTACCGTAATGGAAGAAAAAGCAATCAAACCCGGGATAAGCGCTCCTGTTTTGGGATGCTGATAACCGAAAATTTTCGGCAACACACCATCCTTGCTCATAGCATACATTACCCGCGGATTACTCATCAATAAAATATTTACATAGGCAAGTACACTGATAAACATGGCAAAATCGAAAACCTTTCCGCCAATTTTTCCAAACCATGCTTCGAATAGTAATGCACCAATAGATGTGGCGTTTTTCATTTTATCAAAACCAATTACCTGCACATACGCATAGTTTACGGTAAGGTATAAAGCAATAATGATAAATATACCAATAATAATGCCCTTTTGTAAGGTGCCTTCTTTATTTACTTCGCCGCCAAAATTGATGGTTTGCTGATAACCGCCATAAGTAAACGATACGGCCACCATGCTTACCACAAAAAGCAAGAGCGCATTATTGCCATCATAGGTTCGTACAGGATCATCGGTATAACCGGTAGGTTCCACTTGTGTTCCGGCAAAAAGGGTAGAAATTAAAATAAGTACCAACCCAATCTTAAGGATCATTAAAATATTTTGGGTTCGACTACTTGTACGTAATCCCAGCAAATTGACCACAAAAAATATGGCTACTGCAAATGCTGAAACCAACACATTGAAAACATTTCCCATTTGTTTTCCAAAGAGTAAATCGCTTGCATACTCAGCTCCAATTAGGGCAACCACCGCAAGCGAAGCCGCATTACTAATAAGAATAAGGATATTAATCGTAAAGCCAACCGAAGGATGATAGGCATAAGAATACACTTTATAATACGCACCCACCACCGGAAGCCGTGCGCCTATCTCGGCAAATATGAGTGCACCCACCAATGCCATGATGCCCCCCATTGCCCATGCGGAATAAAAAATCCCGGGGATTCCACTTTTGGCAGCAATGCCTGCAGGTGTTTTAAAAATACCCATGCCTATTACAAGGCTTATCACAATGATTACCAGGTCGAAAAGGCGAAGTTTGGCGTTGCTCTGCATGTATATTGGTTGAAGGGCTAAAAATAGGGAGTTCGGGTGGAATTCTTTTGGTACAGTATTTTGAGGAGGAATGTTGAACGGGAAATAAGGAATAAATAATAAGGAATAAGAAATAAGGAAGGATGGAAACGCAGTTTTGGAACCTGTCTGCCGACAGGCAGGTTTGGAATTTTCCTTATTGGAATTTTCTGGATATTTCACATTTACTTTGCCTCGTGCGCAAAAACAGAATAGTTCAGGGTATCATTGGTATTGCTTTTTGTATTACTTACCATACAGTTATTGCCCAAACGAATAGCAGCAGTCGGGAGTACCAACCATCCGATAGCTCCAAAGTAGTAATATCCGCTTTTGGCCAATACCGCATCGAAAGGCAGGTTCAGCCATCCTTGCATATCTTACAGGGTGCGGCGCTCGATCGCTACAATAAAACAAGCCTGGTGCAAAGCCTGAATACCCTGCCCGGTGTGCGCATGGAAGAAAGGTCGCCCGGCAGCTACCGGCTCAATATGCGGGGTAGTAGTCTTCGTTCACCCTTTGGCGTGCGCAATGTAAAAGTGTATTACAATGGCCTGCCACTTACCGATGCTGGCGGAAATACCTACTTTAACCAGGTGGCTTTCAACAATGTGGCTTCCATAGAAATTGCCAAAGGCCCAGCCGGCAGTATGTATGGTGCAGGTACAGGCGGATTGGTGCTGCTGAATACACTTACACCCAGAAATGCAGGTGTAGAAGCGGATGTGTTGGGTGGTAGTTATGGCTTACTGAATGCAATGGGTAATGCGCGATGGATGGCAGGAAATAAAATGCAGGCCGCAGGTATTTCCTACAGCAGGCAAGATGGTTATCGCGATCAAACCCAAATGCACAGGGCAAATGCATCGTACAGCGGCGGTTGGGTGAAAAAAGAAAAATACAGGCTTACCGGACATTTGCTTGCATCGGACTTGTATTACCAAACGCCCGGCGGCTTAACGCAGGCAGAATACAATGCAAATCCACGGCAGGCAAGGCCAAAAGTGGGTAATCAGCCTTCGGCACAAGAAAACAAAGCGGCCATTTACCAGCAAAACCTGATGGCGGGTATCGTGAACAACTGGCAAATGAATAACCGCTGGCAAAATGAAACCGGGATGTATGGCGCGTATGCACATGTGCGTAATCCGTCCATCAGAAATTATGAAGAACGCAGTGAACCCGGCTGGGGCGGAAGAACGGCTTTTACCCAAAACATATTAAGGAAAAATTTTAAGCAACAATGGATAACCGGTGCGGAAGCGCAATGGGGCGATTTCAACACAAAGGTTTACACCAATAACAAGGGTGAAAAAGGAACCTTAATGACTGATGATGATCTCAATTTTTTTACCTGGAATGCTTTTACACAATTGCAACGTCAATACGGCGACCGTTGGGATATTGCAGCAGGTATCAGTTATTTTCAAAATAAGGTAGCTATTCAGCGCGTGTTTCCCGCAGGCAACGATGCATTAAAAAAAGATTATGCCAACGATTGGGCACCAAGGGTTTCGGTTATTTTTCGCCCAACCAATCAGTGGCAATTGAGTGGCATTGTTTCACGCGGGTTTAGTCCACCAACGGTAAGCGAATTGCTGCCATCCACAGGTATTATAAGTACGGAGTTAGAACCTGAATATGGCTGGAATTATGAGGCGGGCATTAAATGGCAATCAAAAGATGCAAGATGGAATTCAGGCATAAATTTTTTCCTTTTCGATTTACAGGAAGCATTGGTACAACGCCGCGATAGCACCGGCGCTGATTTTTACACGAATGCAGGCGGCACAAAGCAAAAAGGCATTGAATGGACCGGTGGTTATTTACTTACACGAACCACAGGATATTCACTGCAAGTTTTTAGCCTGAAATCGGCTTACACTTTTAGCCATTTTCGATACACGGATTATAAAGTTGTCAATAACGACTTTAGCGGCAAAACACTTCCTTCTGTGCCTGCACATACTGTTTCTCTATTATGCGATTTGCTATGGCGTAATAGTCTATTTATTCAAAGTACATTTTATGCAGCATCAACAATTTGGTTAAATGATGCGAATACGGCAAAGACAGATGCGTATGAATTAATAGGCTTAAAAATGGGATATGGAAAAAAGTTTCAGTTCTATGCCGGCGTTGATAACCTGCTCAATCAAACGTACAGTTTAGGTAATGATATCAATGCTTTTGGTGGAAGATATTTTAATGTAGCTGCGGGGAGAAATTATTTTGCTGGGGTAAAATTCAAACTTCGTTAATGCAAATTTCTTATAATAAAAAAAACTTTCTGCCACAAATTCCCCCACATTTGCACTTGTAAGCGGTTCCCGTGCCTCATTGCCGGGATTAAAAGGGAAGTCCGGTGTAAAACCGGCGCTATCCCCGTAGCTGTAAGCCTCCCGGCGCTAACATTAGCGCCCGGGATCAACTAAAGGCCACTGATAAAACTATCGGGAAGGCCGTTGACAAAGGGTAAGCCAGAAGACCTGCCGATTGCGCAAGTATCAACAAGCTTTCGGAGGAAAAGCTGAGTTGCCACCCAATCTCCGGCTTTGACCTGCAGGCAACCGGCGTAAATGTGTCTTCTCATCCAATCATTTCCAGGAAGCGGTCTTTTTCACCTTACAAACACAAATGTGTATGAAAACAACATGTGTATGGGTGGGAGCCGCGCTACTGCTGGCAACCACGACAAACGCCCAACAACAGGGCGACACAACGCTAAACACCACACTCAATGAAGTGGTAGTAACCGCCAATAAACTGGCACAAAAACAAAGCCAAACAGGCAAAGTAATCTCTGTAATTAACAAGGAGCAGCTTGAAAAAAGCACGGGGCGTACGCTCGGACAAGTGTTGAATGAACAGGCAGGCATTACCATCCCCGGTGCGCTCAATGCTATGGGTAGTCCGCAAACACTTTCGGTTCGTGGTGCAGGGCCAGGGCGTACATTGGTTTTGGTAGATGGGGTTCCTGCTTTCGATCCATCGCTTATCAATAGTGAGTTTGATTTAAACCTTATGAACCTGAATGACATTGAGCGTATTGAAATTGCACGCGGCGCGCAGAGTACTTTATATGGCAGCGATGCTATAGGTGGCGTTGTTAATATCATCACTACAAAAAGCAGCGTATCAAAACCTTTCAATGTAAAAGCCACCGCAGCTTATGGAAGCCTGAATACTTTTCGCGGCAACCTGCAGTTGTATGGTAAAAAAGATAAACTATCCTATTCGGCAAAATATGCAAGGCTAAGCACGGATGGTTTTTCGGCCGCTAACGATAGCACAGGTAACAAAAATTTTGAGGATGATGGCTATAGCGGGCATGCACTCAGTGCATCGGTACAATTTCAGGCGAATGAAAAATGGTTGCTGAAAAGTTTTGTACAAAGAAACCTGTACGAATCCGATGTGGATGGCGGTGTATTTATGGATGATAAAGATTTTACCATCGACAACAAGAATACCATGGCCGGTGCAGGCTTTCAATATAAGTCCGGCAAAATATCGCTCACCGGTAATTACCAATACAGCGACATTCAACGCAACTACCTGAATGATTCTACCGATATTTCCGGCTTTTCAAAATATGTTACCGACGACTATTTTGGCCGTAATCAGTTTTTTGAAATGTATGGAAATTATAATATTGGAAAAGGTTTTACGGCAATACTTGGCGCCGACTATCGTTATAGCAGCATGAACAGCCAGTATCTTTCCATAAGTAGTTTTGGTCCTTTTGCCAGTAACTTTAATGATACATCGGTAAATCAATTCGCAGTATATGGATCAATAATTTACAACAAAGGGAAATTTAATGTTGAGTTAGGCAGCCGGATTAATATGCATGAACAGTACGGCACCAACGCGACTTACACATTTAATCCTTCGTATCAGTTAAATGATGCATGGCGGGTATTTGGCAGCATAGCAAGTGGCTTTAAAGCACCATCATTGTACCAGTTGTATGCATCCTTCGGAAATAAAAATCTGGATCCGGAAAAGGGAACAACTTTTGAAGCAGGTGTACAGTATAATCAAAAGAACTTTACCAATCGCCTTGTGTACTTTAACCGCAATATTAATAACGGCATTGATTTCGACAATATTCAATACAGCTATTTCAACATTACCAAACAAATCGTAAGCGGTTTGGAAATGGAATCAAATCTTAAAATAGGCAACAAATTAAACATAAGCGGAAATTACACATTGCTATTGAGCGAAGAAAATGCACAAAGCAGAATTTCTACCAAAGACACTACCTATAATTATTTACTACGCAGACCTAAACATAATCTAAATCTTACTGCTTCATATTCCATAACAAGTAAATGGACAGCATCCCTAACCGGCAAGTATGTAAGCGAGCGCTTCGATGCGGGTGGTTACCAGGTACCGGATGTAAAAATGGATGCTTACTTTTTATTGAATGCATATACATCGTATCATTTCAATAACAAATTCAGCACTTTTATAGATGTACAAAATGCATTCAATAACACCTTTTTTGACATTCGGGGATACAATACTATTCCCTTCCTGATTAATGCCGGCATAACGATTGAGCTGTGAAAATTGGTACTAATGGTTGGTGAGGACACCAACCATTAGTACCAAAACCCTAAACCGTTTTATTGGTTGGTGTTTCCCCAACCAATAAAATACTAGCAATATAAAAACTAAGGGCCGGTTTTAACACCAACCCTTAGTTTTAAAATAAAACACACTCACACTCACTCTCACACCCTCTTACATCACTATATAATTCCTAACTCACCCTTCAAACCCATCCTTCTACCTTCGTACTTCTATCTTCCTACTTTCATTCACTTATTCACTCAGTCACTCATTCACTTATTCACTTCTAAAAATTCACGCTCCCATTTGCCTGAAAAACAAACCTGAACTGATAGAAGAACTGCTTCAAGGCTTTTTGCGCAGGAGAAAGGGCTACATCTGGCGTAATGCCATCTTTATACAAACTGGTAATTTCCATTTTAGCATAACGGCCATCGGCTGTACGTATTACAAAAACTTTACCGGGTACTGGTAATGCTAAAAAAGTAGAAAAATTGTAAGTGTACCAATTGCCCGGTGCAGGACTAATGGCATAGTTAGGAGCATTGTCCTGCTGCCATGCGGTTTCGCCAGCAGGTACCGCAGTATAAGCATCAAAAGTACTGTTTGCTAAAAATGCTGCACCATTACCACCACCGGTTGCACTTGTACCACCATTTACTTTTATGTAAAATTCTTTGATGGCTATATCCCACTTATTAGAAAGTGTATCGGCACCTGTAATTATTTTATTCTCTCTTAAACTAAAATAGGTAAACTTTCCTGCACCCACCGGGCGACCTGTTGCTGAAAAACCTATTACTGTATCTGCTGCAAAATTGGTCACTAATTTTACTTCGGGCTTTGCATCGCCATCATTGTTGTCTTTTTCGCAGGCTATACCCATAACCGAAATAGTTACTAACGCGAAAATCATTGGTCTCATAGTACGCATATATTTATTGTGTTGTTTTTAAAATGTATTGGACTGAGTCTTGTTTACACTATTCTTAGCAGCAAGGTTTGCTTTGCCTGCCTTAATATTCCAGCTAATAGATAAAAAAGCATTGATACCCGGCACATTCGGAAGATTCAAGGCATCGCGATGGTTAAGAATGTTCTCAACACCCGCTCCCAGCATAAGCGATGGGGAAATTTGTTTTTGCATGGCTGCATTTAATAAAACAAATCCAGGTGCTGTTTCATCCTTACGGTTGATAATTCCATTCCCATCCTGATCGAATGTTCCCCAACGGCTGCGATAAATAGCTCTTACCGATGCATTCCATCCATTGGTACTATTTTCATACATCAATTTCAGATTGGCCATGTGGTTGCTACGGTTGGGTAAGCCATAGTAGTCGCTTCGTTTGAGCAGATAAACTTCACCGGTTGCTTCATCACGGCCATACATTTCGCCATCCTTAATCTTTGCAACAACATCTTTATCTCCCGTAGAAAGAAATTGATAACCTCCTGAAAGGGTCCAGTTAGTATGCAGCCTGTAACGCAGATTCATTTCGGCTCCGGTGGTATAGGAACGGGCTACATTAAAATAACTGAATACCTGTGATCCATTGGGCCTAAGTGCAATTACATCAAATAAAATCTGGTTAGCAATATCATTGTAAAACAAATTAATATCCCCTGACCATTTTTCGTTGAAGGTATAGGTAGCACCTGCATTAAAACCATTACTTGTTTCCGGGTTGAGTTGAGCTAAATCATACGCACGTGGCAAAATTTCTCCTACCAAACCCTGTTGTTGCAATGCTTTTAATTTGTCTATTGAAATTTCATTGGCACCAAATAAAGCATATCCACCGGAAGCATTATTAATAAAATTCAAATACAACTGACGGAAATCAGGCGCTTTAAAACCTGCACCATAAGATGCCATTAACTTAAGCTTTTCAGATGGCGAATACCTTACTGCAAGCTTTGGACTCAAACGACTTGCGTAAGCCTGATTATGGTCGTAACGTAAACCACCTATCAGGTTAAAATTTTCGGTGGGTTTCCATTCATTTTGCAAAAAGGCATAAGCAATACCATTACTGCGTTCACCTTCGTAACGCGTGGTTTGTAAATGCTCGTACACATAGCCACCACCAGCAGTAAGCTTATTGGATGCAGGTAAATTAATATCTGTTTGATTTTCGAAACGATAAAACTGCTGGCGAAAATCATCTTCATAAAAAGGAGTAGCATCCTTTAGATTATTAAGCTTTTGTTGGCTGCGATAGCCAGTGCCATAAGCCCTGAAGGTGGTACTAATGTTTTGATTAAAATTATGTTGAAGCGATGTATTTACGTTCGCATCTGAAATTTGTGTTTGTCCGCCTACTCTTTGCATTTGCAAATTATTGTCTGCTATCTCATAAGCGTTATCCGATGCTTCTGCAAAAAATCTTCCATATACCAACAATCGGGTACGTTGTGAAAACTGATGCGAAATATTTGCCTGCACCGTATGGTTATAAAAAGGATCCTGTTGATTACCAAACTGTTCTTTATTTTGATCAATAGCACCTTGTTTAAAATAATTATATGACAGGGTAGCACGTGTTTTGTTTGCAACAATGGTACTATTTACACCCGCATCAAGCAAGCTATATCCACCTGCTTTCAGGTTTACATTGGTTTGAGTAGTATGTGGCAATGCAGTAATAATATTGATTACACCACCCATGGCTTCACTACCATACAAGCTACTCACCGGGCCCTTAACCACTTCAATTTTTTTAATGCCCGATAGTGTTAAACGTGATAGGTTTACTACCCCACCCTGCCTGCCAATAATGGGTTCCCCATTTATAAGAATCAAGGTATACTCAGGACTCATTCCCTGCATTTGTGCGCCGTTACCAAAAATACCACCGCCAAATCCACCGGTTCCTGAACCACTCGTTACAAAAACACCGGTTTGCTCCTGCAAAATTTCATTCAACCTGCGCAGTTGGGTTGCTTGTATATTCTTTTGTGAAATTATAAATGCAGGCACTGCAATATTGCTCAATTTTCTTTCCGTTCTTGTAGCTGTAACCACTACATCCTGGCTTTCACCGGATAGCGTATCTGTTTGGCAAAAGGCAGTTACTGTGTGCCCGAAAACAAAAGCAGTGAGTAAAAAAAGATGACTTATAAAACCTTTGGTATTCATTTCAAATGCAAAAATGCCCCCATGAACCCGCACTTTTTGCTAATGTTTATCATGTTTTATGGTTTCCTAAATAATATGACAATACCATGACAGAATAATATGACATAAATCAGCAAACCCTAAATTTTGATGAAACATAATTAAATTAAACGAAATTTGTGGCCAAACGATTACCCATAAATTAAAAAAAATATAAGTTATGTTATCAGAAACCATGAAGAATGCGCTGAACGGTCAGGTATTAATGGAAGCACAATCGAGCCAGATATATCTTGCTATGGCAAGTTGGGCGGAAATACAACCGGGTTTGGAAGGAGTAAGTCAATTTTTCTACCGCCATAGCGACGAAGAACGAATGCATATGCTAAAACTGATTGGCTTCATAAACGAACGGGGTGGTTTTGCGGTTATTCCTGCATTGCAACAACCACAGGCTACCTATCCAAGTTTGCAACATGCTTTTAAGGAATTATTAAAGCACGAAATGGCTGTTAGCGCCGGCATTAATGACCTTGTACATATTGCCCTTCAGGAAAAAGATTATGCTACGCACAACTTTTTGCAGTGGTATGTAGCCGAGCAAATAGAAGAAGAGCGTCTTGCACGCACGCTGAACGATAAACTGGAAATGATTGGCGACGATAAAAGCGGGCTTTATCTGTTTGACAGGGATATCATGAATGTAGGCCAACCAACCGGCAAAGGTGCAAAGGCTGTATAACACAATATGGCACTGTTGGATTCATCATAAAAGGCAGACTTTTCCCGCCTTTTATGATGAATACTTTTTAAAGCTTCAAACCCAACGAAATATAAAAATTCCTGCCATCAGCCGGCATTAACCCCGGACCGGGATAGCCGCCTGCCCTGCGGGTGAAATAACTTGCATCCGACATATTATTGAGCCCGGCCCTTACATTATATCGCTCCATGAATTTGTAATTCACACTAAGATCACCCACCTGGTAAGATGGCATAAGCCCATTTAAACCATTAGCAGTGGGGGAAACGGTATTTACCGCATCGCTGAATGCATCATCCACATAACTCCATTGCATCGTTGCAGTCAACCCTTTATAAAAATAATTGACACCATAACGAACTATCCATTCCGGTGCATTTTCAACCTTTTTATTTTGGTAGTTGGTTGTAACCAGTTGACTTCCCTGGCGCGTTGTCAGCGAATAATCATCGTATCGGGCATCGATATAACCGGCGGAAACAAATAAGCTTACAGAACCATACTTCAGGTTGTGGCTAAAAGCTTTAACAGGATTAAATTCCATAAGTGTTTCTACTCCTTTGCTATAGCTGTTGCCCACATTGGTGCGGTAATTATAAAAACTTCCATCTGCATTTTGTTGTACTAATAAGCCAATCCGGTTATTATACTGCATATAAAAAACACCAGCATCAAAAAACAGGAAGTCCTTAACCTTACCCCGATAACCCAAATCGAGGTTATATCCGGTTGCATCTTCCATACCGGGATCAATTACATCGGTAGTAGCATTGGCTGTAAGGTCGCTGAATAATACAGGACGGTAAGCCTGGCTCCAGTTGGCATACAATTCAGTTTTGCCAATATGATACTCTGCACCGATGCCTGCAAGAAAGAACTGTCTTGATTTGGATTGATCGGCGGCCTTTACCGGTGTGTTATTCACCATATTCAACTGCCCGCTTACATCATTTCCTATATACTCCAGCCGGATGCCCGGAATAATGATGAATTTTTGTCCGATCCTGAAAATATTCTCAGCAAATGCAGCCCAATTGGTGGTATTAAATTCCAGTTGTTGCGGGTACTCACCTATTACATTGGTATTAAAATCGCTTCCCGTATCGCCCTTGCCATTGTTGAAACGGTTGGTTTGCCCCTTGTAATAGCGCACACCTGCCGAAAGGGTACTTTTACCTTTTAATAAATTGTAATCACCAAGGTATCGTAGTTCGGCACCCATATTGCGGTATTCATCCACCGATAAAGTACGGTGGTTGTAGGCAAGTGTTTGGGGATTGACAGAGTCCTTTACAGTAGGTGGCTGCATAAACCCAATACTGCTGCGGTCGCCGGCAAAGCCAAAAACTTTTGCTTCCATACGGTTATTTTCAGAAAAATCGTAAGTCGCTTGCAGGCTGCCAATATTCCATTTCAAATCAAACCAATTACGGCTTCGCACGCTTTGCTGATCATTTTCGGCAAACTGCGCATCAGTAAGCCCTCCGGGCTGTTGGCTATTGGCCTGCCAACTCGTAACTTCTGCACCTATTTTCAGCTTTTTGGTCACTTTTACGGTTGCAGTGGCAAATCCTGTACCTACTTTATAGCGGCTGGTTTCGCGCCAGCCATCCGCGTTTCTATGATCATAAAAAGCATAGTAATGAACTTTTCCCGTTTCGCCGCCTAAAGCATTATACGTATTTACCAACCCGTTACTGCCAATCGTATTCTGTGTTTCGAACTGAAATTTTTTGTTGATATCCGAACCATCGCGCATTACAAAATTGATCATACCGCCAAATTGCGGGCCATATTGCAGCGAACCGGCACCACGCACCACCTGTATGCGCTGAACCGCCTGCAATTGGGGCGTATAATAGGCTTCGGGGTATCCAAAAGGATCCGCAGCAATGTCGTAGCCATTTTGGCGGGTATTAAACTCCCAACTCCGGTTGGGGCTTAGTCCGCGGGCAGCAACCCCTATCTGAATACCGCTGCCATCGCTTTCCCATACGTGCACACCGGGCACTTTGGCCATTACCTGCCGCATGGTATTGGTTACCACATTACCATTAATATTATCCATTACAATCAGGCTGTTTTTCTTACCGGCCATTATGCTTGTGCCTACCACTTCGGGTAATTGGTGGATATCTGCCCGGCTTTGCTGACCAATTACCGTAACATCCTTTGCATAAGGTTCACTAGCGTATAATGTATCTTTTTTGTTTTCTTCCTGTGCATTCACCTTCAAAATCAATAAACTTCCAATAGCGATCCCTAAAATTATCCTTCTCATAAATAAACGTTAGTTTTTCAAATGGCAAAGTTGTTCCCCCGAATTTTACCATGAGTGCCGTATCGGGAAAACGGATTACGGAAAAGGGAAAAGCCCGTTTTCAAACCTTTCGCACTAAAACTTTGTTTAACCTTTTATGATGATTAAGATAATGAAATGGACGGCCATGTTAATGGCAATAATAATGATGGCAACATCACTTCATGCACAAGATGCAAACCAATTGGTTAAACAGGTAAAAGCCAAAATGGATAAAGTGAAAGATTACAGCGCCAATGCCACGTTACGTACCGATGTGCCCTTCCTAAAAGTCCCCCTTGCCGAGGTACAGGTGTATTTTAAATTACCCAACAGGTTTAAGATTACCAAAGAAAAAGGCGTAAGTATTTTACCAAAAGGCGGGGTAAGTGTAAGCATGCAAAATATTTTGGCCGACCCCAATTTTGTAGCCATTGATGCAGGTGTAGAAAAATTAAACGGTCAGGCGGTGCGCGTAGTAAGGGTACTGCCTGGCAATACCAATAACGATGTGGTGCTTACCATTTTATATATTGATGAAAAGAATTTATTGGTAAAAAAAGCCATTACCACCACTAAAGACAATGGTACTTATACAGTGGATCTTACCTACAGCAAGTGGACACAATATGCCCTGCCGGACAAAACGATGTTTACTTTTAACACCAAGGATTACCAATTACCGAAGGGTGTTACCATGGAATTTGACGACGGCGAGCGCCCCGATGCCAATAGGTTGAGCGACAAAAAAGGGTATGTAGAGATTACCTACCTGGATTACAAGATTAATAAGGGCGTGCCGGATAGTTATTTTGTGAAGTGAGTTTTTGGGTTAACGAGTTGAAAAGTTGACGATTTAAAAACTTGACGGGTGGACGCGTGGACGGGTGGACGAATTGACTAGTTGAAAAGGATTTTTCCGTAATTTTAATTTTAAATAGCATTTATGGAAACTACATTCATTATAAGGGAACATGAATTGAACAATGATTTTTTAAGTGCCTTAAAAAAATTATTCAAGTATAAATCACAGCTACAAATTACAGTTACGGCATCAGAAGATTTTAATTTGATGAAGCCAGAAAGTCCGGAACAATACATCGAACGGCTTCAAAAATGTCTTGAAGAATTTAAAGATCCAGCAAATCGGATTACGATTACAGACGAACAATTAGATGAAATGATATTTGAAAAAATCTAAGAAGCATTAGTAATGAGAAAAATAATATTTCATTTTGATGCTTATGAGGATTTTATAAACTGGTCGATAGTAAATAAAAATATATTCAAGCGCATTGCCGAACTCCTTAAGGATATCCAGCGAAATTCATTTGAAGGTAAGGGGAAACCGGAGCCATTAAAATATCAATTCAAGGGTTGGTGGAGCAGACGAATTACCGATGAACATCGGTTAATTAATAAAATTTCAGATGAAGGAAATATTGAAATCCTAAGTTGCAAAGGGCACTATGATTGAAATATAAATGAATCATTATTCATTTAAGTTTTTCCATCCCTTTATTCTACAAAATCAACTTATCAACCTTTCAACTCGTCAACTTGCTTTAATCCTGCACCTTCGCGACCCCATACCTTACCCCTGCATCAATCCGCTCATCCACTGCATTGGCTACAATTTTATGACCCATTCTACGCATAGGGTTGGCGCGGTTTTCGTCATAATTATTCCGGCGGTTAATAATCTCAATAGCTTCGTAAAACGCAGCAAGAATTGACGCATGGTCGGCTTTATTTTGCCCTGCAATATCAAAAGCAGTGCCATGGTCGGGGCTTGTCCGTACTTTAGGTAAACCGGCTGTATAATTTACGCCTTCACCGGCGGCAAGCGATTTAAAGGGAATTAACCCCTGATCGTGGTACATGGCAAGCACGGCATCAAAATGCTGGTATTGGGCGCGGGCAAAAAATGCATCGGCAGGATAAGGGCCAAATACCATTGCACCTGATTGCTTAAGCTCTCTCACCGCAGGTTGTATGATTTCAAGCTCTTCCTTGCCAATGAGTCCTTCATCGCCGGCATGTGGATTCAGGGCAAGCACCGCAATCTTGGGTTTATCAATTCCATAATCCCTTTGCAATGCCGAAACCAATATTTTCACTTTTCGCTGAATAGCTTCTTTGGTTACCGCAGCCGCTGCTTCGCTCACAGGTACATGTTCGCTCAACAATGCAATCCGCATATTATCGGCAACCATGAGCATTACCACATCTTCCACACCAAATGCATCGCGCAAAAAAGGTGTATGACCGGTATAATGAAAAGTTTCGTGTTGAATATTGCTTTTATGGATAGGTGCCGTAACGAGGGCATCAATTTCGCCATTCTTAAGCGCCTCGGTGGCCGCAACCAAACTTAGCCTTGCATATTGCCCGCCAATTTCGTTGAGCACCCCGGGTGTAATCTGCACTTCCTCTTCCCAACAGTTAAAAAGGTTAATCATTTTGGGATTCAGCCGGCTCAGTTCCTTAAGGCTCTGAAACTGAAAATTTCCTTCCGGCATCCCTTTCCGGTAAAAATTAATGCTTTTATTGCTGGCAAAAATAACAGGCGTGCATACGTCAAGCATACGGCTATCGCTCAGGCATTTGATGATAATTTCGATTCCAATGCCATTCAGGTCGCCGCAACTGAAGCCGATAATTGGTTTTTGTTGGTCGCTCATAGACAGCAAAGATAAGGATTGGCAGCAACGGCAAATGCGTTTCAAATATCCACCATTGGCATAGGCCATGAACCATTCATAACGATAAAAAATAAAAACAAACTGTGCTGCATGCATTTGCCGAAAAAGGTTAATATTTTACCCTGCCAATCATTATCAAACACCACAAGCTTACCGGATGACAGGAATATTATTTCGATTTGAGATGCGTTACTGGCTCCGCAGCAGGGTTTTCTACCTTTACCTTGTAACCATTTTCGCATTTGCATGTGCAACAATGGCCGGCGCTGCCGGCTTTTTTGGCGAAGGCTCAGCACAGGAAGGCAGTGTTGCCAATTCCCCTTATAGCCTGTTTTCTTTTACGCTGTTCTTCAATAAGCTTTTACTCCTGCTCGTTCCTGCCATTACAGGTATAATTGTAAACCGGGAAATTAAAGACAATGTGCATAGCCTGCTTTTTACATACCCCATTACAAGGTTTGCATTTCTTATTTCAAAAATGGCAGCGTCCTTATGCTTACTCCTGCTACTGGCATTGGTTATGTTATTGGGTTTGATGGCAGGAACATGGTTAGCTCCATCAAGTGCAATTATTTTTCCATTCGATTTTTTTATCTATGCCAAATTATTTTGGGTATTCCTGGTGCCAAATATTTTGCTCGCATCTACTATTGTTTTTGCCATCGTACTGTTCTCCCGAAACCCTTACAATGGATTTTTAAGCATTTTAGTAATCTGGATTTTACGCGAAATCATTTTACGTATCACTACCGGCAATGATCATGGTGCTTTGTGGGATCCGTTAGGAGAAAACATTATCCAACAAAGTACAAAATTGCTGAATATTTCACAGCGCAATCAAATGAAGTTGCCCATAACCGGAGTGCTTATGGCAAACCGTTTCATTTGGATAACTGTTTCAATAACTACTTTCATTTTTGCTTTTCAAAAATATAGTTTCAACATTCATGGTGCAAGCGGAAGAAAAATAAGACACCCTAAAGAATCAAAAAACAAATCCATTGAAAGTATATTCTCTTATGAAAGAAAACTCAACAAACACTTTGATGTATGGTCAAAAATATCCAATGCATTTTCCATTGCAAAACTCGATTTCAAATTTATCATTCAAAATCCTGGCTTCCTGATATTGGCGGGCGCAGGGCAATTAATGACAGCCGTAGTACTGCTGCAAACCAACCCCGGCATAGATTTGAAGCTACTACCAACTACGCCGCAAGTGCTGGGTTACCCCATTTTTTTTTACAGCTTTTTGGTTCAATTGCTTACCTTTTTATATGCAGGCGTAGTGGTAAATCGTGCATCACAATCCGGCATGCAGGATTTATTCTCTGTAACACCCGTACCTAATTGGGTGATGCTTACCGGGAAGTTATTAGCTGTAATCAGCATGCAGATTTTATTGCTTATTATTTTTGCAATCTCGGGTATAATCCTGCAATTGTATGCAGGCTATTATCATATTGAAACCTTTCTTTACTTTAAAAGTCTTGTTAGCATTCATTTACCCGGCTTTATTGTATGGGCTATGGCAGCCATTTTTGTGCATACAATTACATCCAATACTTATTCCGGGATATTTATATTGATACTTTTCAGTTTATCTATTTATCAGTTAGCTGATATTGGCATACAATCATCGCTGTTCAGGTTTAATACAACACCCGAGCCCGATTTCTTTTTACGCTATTCTGATTTGAATGGTTTTGGTCATGCAATCTTTCCATTTTTATGGTATAAAAGCTATTGGATAGTAGCAGGCATTATTTTAATTATTATTGGCACCACAGGATGGCAAAGAGAAAAAACTTTTTCCATAAAAGAAAGGATGCTGTTAACCATGCAAAGGTTTAGAAGCTACCCGTTGTTGATTATACTTTTTCCATTACTTACATTGGCAGGTCTTGGCGCTTTTCTTTTTTATCATGAACATAAACCGGAGAATATCATTTACACATCCCAACAAGAACAAGCTTTTGTACAAACCTTCGAACATAAGTTTAAACCCTACTTGTCATTACCCCAACCAGTTATTACAGCGCTCGATCTTTCCATTGATTTATATCCCGAAAATAATGCTTTTCATAGCAAAGGCATTTATACGCTTAAAAACATTGGAACGCTTGACATAGATACTTTGCTGTTAAAAGGCTCATTTAATGATATCACTAATTACAGGTGGGATAAAACAGTTACGGTGCTTGCCTACGACACCATCATGCAGGTGATGCTTGTAAAATTGGATAAGCCATTGGCACCACAGGATAGTATGCTGCTGCATTTTACCGTAAGCAGCAAACCCAACACCCTACTTACTCAAAACAGTCCCGTACTCGAAAATGGCACTTACCTGAAAAGTAATTTTTTACCCCGTTTAGGATGGCAATCTTCCATCATTAATTCATTACCAGTACATTCCACGGATCATCATTACCAGGGTGCGGATGAACATGGTGTGCAAATAAAAACCACGATCAGTACATCCGGAGATCAGACCGCATTGGCACCGGGTAGTCTTACAAATAAATGGAGGCAGGAAAACAGAAATTATTTTACCTATGTTACCGAAAGCCCGGTAAAATTAGTTTTCGGTATTTTATCCGGCCGATATAAAACGTATGAAGAAAAGTACAAAGGCATTCCGATACGCATATATTATCATCCTCATCATAGTAGTGCACTTACCCATTTAATGGAAGGTGTAAAAGCATCTTATGATTATAATACCCAATGGTTTGGACCTTATTTGCACAAAGACATCAATATTGTTGCATTTGCCCGTTCGCAAGGCACATTTGCTAGCTTATCGGCCAATTGCATAACGGTTTCCGAAATAAGATTTATGCAGGATACAACCGGCCTGCAAACAACCGGCACCGACCTGGGTTTTTATGTAATGGCGCATGAACTCACGCATCATTGGTGGGGCAACCAACTACTGCCTGCCGATGCGCCCGGCGCCAATATGCTTACAGAAAGTATGGCTGAATACATTACCACCCGTATTTATGAAAAAAAATATGGCAAGGAAAGGGCTATGAAATTTTTACGCATTCAAAAAAATCGTTACTTGTCTGGGATTGCTGATGCGGTAACTACCGAAAACCCATTGGTAACAGTTGCGCCCAACGAAGATTATATAGCTTATGGAAAAGGATCGATAGCATTTTACAGTTTATCGGAAAAGGTGGGCGAAGCCAATTTGAATACTACGCTTGCCACCTGGATGCAATTGCGGCGGGGCCTTCAGTCCCCCTACCCGCTTGCATCAGATTTAATTAACCACTTGAAGCTTTCTCTTCCCCCAGATTCCAAAAGCCTTTTAACGGGACTTTTTGAAACCGCGGGGGCCGAAAACATGCATAATTACGTGGATTGGTGGAATAGGGATAGGTAAACCCTGCCAATAAGGCCCAACTAAAGATTACCTTTGCACGATGTATAAGCAAAGTCAAAAGCTTCCATTTACACTAAAAAAATCGCTGGGGCAACACTTTTTGCGCGACGAATCCGTTTGCAAAAAAATTGTAGATGTTCTCGGACAGCATAGCTATCAGCAATTGGCGGAAGTAGGCCCGGGTGGTGGCGCACTTACCAAATACCTGGTTAAAATACCCAATATTGATTTCAGGGCTATTGAAATTGATGATGAAAAAGTGGCTTTTTTAACCAAAACCTTTCCGGCACTTGCAGATAAAATTATTCATAAAAGCATCCTTGATATGGATGCGCCTTTTGATGGGCCATTTACCATAATTGGAAATTTCCCTTACAATATCAGTACCGAAATAGTATTTAAGGTACTTGATTGGAAAACGCAGGTGGAATGCATGATAGGTATGTTTCAAAAAGAAGTGGCGCAGCGGCTTGCGAGCAAACCCGGCAGCAAAGTGTACGGCGTTACATCGGTTTTGGTGCAGGCATATTTTGATGTAGAATACTTGTTTGATGTGTCACCCGAAGCTTTTGAACCACCACCCAAAGTGGTAAGTGGTGTGCTTCGATTGTCGCCTCGTACACCTGATAACCCAACACCGGCTATGCGCAGCGAAAGGGATTTTAAAATACTGGTAAAAACCGCATTTAACCAACGCAGAAAACAATTACGCAACGGGCTTAAACCTTTGTTTACGCCGGATGTATTGGCAGATACAATTTTTACCAAAAGAGCGGAGCAACTGAGTGTGGAAGATTTTGCTGCACTTACATTCAAAATGAACGGATAAGATATGTCAGTTTCAAACGATACGATTTACCAAACAGGCTCTTACGGAAACGAAAATTTTCCGGTGGTCGTTATTTCTGCCAAATGCCATAGCTGGCTGATAGAACATTTATCCACCCGCTATCGTGTGGCATATTTGCCTGCCATTACCTATACCGAATTATTGCAAATGGCCGGTAATATGGAAGGCCTGATTGTTACCACACGGTTGCGGATTGACGCAGCCTTTATGGATGCCGCTGCCGAACTAAAATGGATTGGAAGACTGGGAAGCGGGCTTGAACTGATTGATGTAAAATATGCAGAATACAAGGGAATTAAAGTAGTAAGCAGTCCCGAAGGAAATGCCAATGCAGTAGGCGAACATGTATTGGGCATGCTGCTGGGCGTATTGAATAAAATTGCATGGAGTCACATACAGGTAAAAGATGGTATATGGCTACGAGATGAAAATCGTGGCACCGAACTAAGGGGCAAAACCGTTGGTATTGTTGGCTATGGTAATACTGGCAGCGCATTTGCCCGCTTACTCAAACCCTTTGATGTAACGGTGCTGGCTTATGATAACCGCAAGTGCGATTTTTCACACGACTATGTAAAAGAAGCTTCATTGGAACAAATTCAACGCTATGCAGATGCCATTAGTTTTCATGTGCCCTTAACGGATGAAACCCGCGGAATGGCCAACGATGCCTTTTTTGATGCCTTGCTGAAACAACCGATCATACTAAACACAAGCCGCGGTAAAATAATTGACCTGGAAGCCTTAAAAAAAGCCAATGAAACCGGAAAAATTAGTGGTGCCGGGCTTGATGTATTGGAAAATGAAAAGCTATCTACTTATAATGAAAGCGAAACCAATATGCTGCAATGGTTAACCACGCAGCCTAATATTATTGTAACCCCGCATATTGCCGGTTATAGCCATCAGGCCTTTTTAAAAATGGCGGAAGTGGTGTACCAAAAACTTTTTGGCTAACACCTTTTTTGTATTTATCACTTTTATTATTCACTTAACAATCCGGTAACCATTCGGTAACCTACCGGAGGCATCTTTGCCATGTCAAAAAGAAATCAATATACACACCCGGGTTAAAAAGCACACGCACACATCACGCAATCTTTTTTTAGTTTTCTCATATACAGTTATTACCCCGATTTCTATCGGGGTTTTCTGTTTTATGCAGCATAATAAATTTAAAAAAATCCTTGGCGTGCGCTGCGAACCCCTTTGTCTCTCTGCGGTTACCTGTATTGTTAACCGCAAAGAGCCGAAGATTTTGCGCAAAGAAAAGAAGGGATGATGCGATGCTCCCGAAGCCGGGTGCTAATACATCCAACTCACCAAATCCACTCCCTTCGGCGAGCGCTTCTTCACTTCCTCCGCCCACTGCGTAATAAACATACTATGATACCGTAACCGTGTAAGCGCATTGGGATTATTCGGATCGCCATTCCAGCAATGTTCAGCACGGTCGCCATAAGCAACAATGGCTTCCGGTTTTGGATTATCCAATTGTTTAATGCGTTCTTCAATCAGGTACACAGCATTGTTCAGGTAATAATTATCCATATCGCCACAATAAATCCGGATTTTTCCGCGCAGTTTTTCACCCAATTTGCCCCAATCCCTTTGCAGAATATGGCTTAGGTCGTAATTATCGCGCCAATAGCGCGCCACCGATGTATCTATTTTGCCCGAGTATTTATCCCAAATTGGCTTGGGGTATCCATCTTTTCCCACCGGCGAATAAACACTTTCCCATACATCCCACTGATCGCCGCTACGGCTTTTGGTACCGAGTGCCAGTTCCTTATAGTTCGCATCTTTTAGCGTAGCGCTTATATGCCCAAGGTAATCGCGCGTTCCCGGCCGCAACGTATTGCTGAAAGGCCCTTCGCGGTAATAGGCATTTTTATCTTTGTAAATATCTACTACGGTATAGGCCCTGAAATCTACCGGATCGGGGCAGGCGCTGTAACAGCCGTTAAAAGCATCGGGGTAAAAAAGTTGCGCTGCAAGTACTTCCCATCCACCGGTACTGCCGCCATACATAAAGCGCGCCCAACCTTGCCCGATACCACGAAACTGTTTTTCAATTTCGGGTATCAGTTCATATACAATGGCATCGCCGTAAGGCCCGCTGTTGGCGCTGTTTACCGCATAGCTATCGTCATAAAAAGGAGTGGGATGCTGTATTTCAATGGCTAAGACCCGAGGAAAGTTGGGCCCGGTCCATTGCTTGTAAAAGTTGTGCGCTTCCTGCTGTTCTATTATATTATAACCTTCCAGTTTAAAGCGATCACTATAGGTTGGTTTCAGGTTTGGATCGGGCGGTTCGGTGCGAAACCCACCAAAATCATCGGGGAAATGGCCGTGAAAAATAGCCAGCGGATATTTTACATTGGGGTGTTCATCAAATCCTTCGGGCAACAGCACATGCGCACCAAGGTAAAAAGGCCTTCCCCAAAATTCAGTTAGCAGTTTGCTTTGAATACGGATATGCTTAATGTATTTGGTATCTTCCGGTGGCTTAATGGGTGGAATTTCTTTGTTAAGCGCCACTACATGCCTGGTTTTCCCTTTTGGGTCGAGCCCAAGCCATTTGGGTTCGCTATACAGGTTACCGGGTGCGGTATTCCAATGCTGACCTTCGCCCCTGTCCATGGGTAATTTTACGGTGTGGCCATCTTTTCGCTTAAAGGTTTCATACTTATGTAACAGCACTTGTACACGGTAAAATCCGGCGGACAATTGGGCCAAACTTTCGACCGGGTAGCCAAAAGCCTTTGCATCCACCACCCTTGTTTCGCCGGGCTTCCAGTTTTCAACATCAATACCTGTCACTTGCTGGGATTTATAACCATCCCCAATGCCAAACCGGGGTTCAGAAGTGCTATCGCGGCTGATGAGTACCAGCAAACGCCCGTCAAGCGTAGCTTTTCCAAATGCGGCGGGATAAGGAATTTCAAATTGTAGTTGGGCATTTAGCTGTATAAACCCTAAAAAGAAAACGGCAGTGATGCAAAAGATGCGGATGTTATGCATAGGTCCTGTTAATTTCAGCCCAAGATAGGGGTTTAGCTTTTCCCTTTTTCTCCAGGTAGGTGGAATTTTGAGAGAAATCATTATGTTTGCAGCAGGCAACGCTTTCACAGTAGTGGAGGCGTTGTTATTTTTTTCTGTCCAAACCAAGAAAAAAAGGTATTAAACACCCCAAATGATTGCCAACTAAAAAGAACAGGAGGAAAATGTGATGCAGATTAACTACGTAACCAAGGAAAGTTTTGAAAGACTGCAAACCGAATTGCAGCATATGCGTTCTGTGGACCGCCCCGCTGCTGCAAGGGCGATTGCCGAAGCACGTGAAAAAGGTGACCTCAAGGAGAATGCAGAATACGATGCTGCCAAAGAAGCACAAGGCCATCTTGAAGCAAAAATCAAGCAAATGGAAACCCTGGTTGCCAACAGTCGTATTGTAGATACCAAAACCATTGATACGAGCACGGTGAGCGTGTTAACCACCGTAAAAATCACCAACCTTGCAACCAAAAAAACCATGCAATACACTATTGTTGGTGAAAGCGAAGCTGACCTTAAGCAAGGAAAAATTTCAGCTTCATCACCCATTGGCAAAGGCCTTATTGG
Source organism: Chitinophagaceae bacterium (assembly GCA_041740575.1). Classification (GTDB taxonomy): domain Bacteria; phylum Bacteroidota; class Bacteroidia; order Chitinophagales; family Chitinophagaceae; genus Phnomibacter. Next base: position 83,581 of record JBGSLS010000049.1, read on the forward strand.
CAAAGCCGTTGGAGAAATTGCCGAAGTAATAGCGCCTACCGGGATATTGAAATTCCAGGTAGAAGAAATAACTGTTCAATAAATTAAAAAAGAAATTCCAAATAGGGAAATTCCAAATTCCAAAGTGCGAAGTTGCTTTGGAATTTGGAATTTTAAACGTTGGGATTTTGCATTTCCCCCATGACTATTTTCTCAAAAATCATTGCCGGCGAAATTCCCTGCTATAAGATTGCGGAGAACGATAAGTTCATTGCCTTTCTCGATATTTTTCCATCGGCCATAGGGCATACGCTTGTGGTACCTAAAGTGGAAGTGGACAGGCTATTTGATTTACCCGATGATTTCCTTGATGGTTATCTTACTTTTTGCAAACCGATTGCCAACGCTATCCGCAAAGCATTCCATGCCGATCGTATCAACATTCTTACGATAGGTTTTGAAGTGCCACATGCACATATTCATTTATTACCCATGAATGGCATGGGCGATGCCAACTTACTTGCGCATAAACTTAAGCTGAGTAAAGACGAATTCGTTTCCATTCAGCAGCAGATTATTGCAGCCATGTGATACAAAGATTAGTGGAAATTCAGACATCCATTTCTTTCAATAACAAGCTATACAATTGTTTTGCCACAGGGCCGGTAGTTCCTTTTCCAATTACATGTTGATTTATTTGCCGAACCGGCCAAATGCCTTTGGTGGTGCTGCTGATCCACACTTCTGATGCTTCACACAATTCTTGCAAAGTAATATCTCTTTCTTCGACCGGCATTAGCGTAGTTGCATGACGCAAAATCCGCATACGTGTAATTCCATTCAGTACATTTCCCTTAGTTGTAATCAATGTTCCGCTTTGGGTAACGGCGAACACATTGCTGCGCGGGCTTTCGCTCACTTTTCCATCCTGTACAAAAAGTATTTCATCAAAACCATTTTGCTTTGCCTGTGGCAGCAACAAAATGCCAATGGTATAATCGATGGTTTTCACCTGTGGCAAAGGCCGTTGATAATGGTAAGTCATTAATGCAATGCCTTTCTCTGCTACCTGTTCCGGAAATGGCTGCAAAGGCACTAAAGTAACAAGGCTATTCGCTACCGGGCCGGGGCTGTAACCATCTGCACTATTGCCACCGGTAAGTGTTATGCGAACACCCGATAATGCATAGGGCATATAGGTATGCAACGTTTCAATCATGGTTAGGGCATCTTCCTTTTCAAACGATACGGTTAACCGCATCGCATGTGCAGAAGATTGTAATCGCTCCCAATGCGCATCGAAAAAGAGCGGCCTTCCATTTTTTAGCATAAAGAAATCGAACACGCCATAACCACGGAGGATGGCGAGGTCGGTGATGGGTAAGGATGCGGTATCTTTCCGAACCAACTGCGCATTGACATAGGCGTATTCCATAATAATTTTTTCTAATTTACCCCAACGGTACCATGGCATCATCTTCCGCTTCTTCCAATCCTTTACTCGTTAATACAGGAGAGCGGCGGCGGTGCATCCACTGATAAAAGATATAATAATAGCCTACAAACATTAGTCCTATTACAAACGGAATAACGGCAAGATGCTTATACGTCCAATCACCGAAAAAAATATTTTCATCGAATCCTGCAAACTCGCTGATCATCCAATAGCTGTTGGCCATAATCCAAACCGTTACCGCTGCATTATGGCAAAACTCCGCCACAATTGTTCGGGTGCGCCACGTAATAATGATAGCTACCAAAAGGGTGGGCACAATCATGGTTAATCCCACAAGCTTCCATTCAAGACACCAGGCCAGGTCCTTAAACAACCAGAAAACGATATGTAGATTTTCCATTTTGCGGTACCGTAATGGAATAGCGTAGTGTGGCTCACTGCCTTGTATTTTCATTCTTTGTAGCTAAAAAGGTAAACAGAAGTCGCAAAAATATTGGTTAGGACAATGTAAAGCCAATGGGTCTTTAAAAAACTTCGCGTTCTTTGCCAAAACCTATGCGCACTTTGCGGTTAAATTACAATGCTTTACATAAAAGCTCTTTTAAACCTTCTTACATCCGTTTCCGGCAAAAGTGTTGCACCAAGCATTAATTGCTCCGCCAACTGTTTCGCAAAATAGGGCGCAAGCGAAACCCCCTTGGTACCCATTCCATTCAATATCGCCACGCTTTCTGCATGCGGATGCCTGCCCACAAACGGCCGCCGTTCCAATACACCCGGCCGTATGGCTGACAAATGATCGGTAACCTTGAAAGTTAAGCGCAAGGTATGCTGTAAAAAAAACTCCATCCGCTGCCGGAAAGCGGCTGTTGGTTTATCATCCACAAACTGATTATCGTACGAACTTCCCACCCACCATTGCCCGTTATGCCAGGGCACTAATGCAGTAATTCCAAATTTGTAAATCTGTCCATGCGGCAGGCCATCAATAGAAACAATTAATGCTTCGCCCTTATTATACGTATAAGGTAAGCCCTGCCAGTATGTTGATTGAAAAGTATGGATACCATCGCAGTACACAATATAATCTGCAGTGAAATCTTTATACACTACGCCATCTGCCTGCACCTTCAACCGGGTTTCGTCAAAACGCTCCTGCAGCAACCTGCCATGGCTTAATAACCACTGCCGATAGTCCGTAAGCAGGGTTTGTAAATCCACCCAATACGCAGGCTGAATATGTACCGCGCCAAAACGGTAGTTAAAACATGTATCCCATTTATCGGCCTGCGTCAAGCCATGCACGTAAGGTGAACCTTCATCGATTCTTTTTTGGTAAGCATCCACCATGTCTTCCGAAGGTGGAAAAGCCACAATGCCACAATTATGTATCACAGGTGCAGCAAGCAGCTCGCTCATTTTTGTGTAATGCGTTTCTGCAAAAGGCAGCAATGCATCGGCCATCCAGGTTTCAACCACCCTTCTACCGGTAAGTGGATTTATGATACCACTTGCAACACGGGTAGCACTGTTGGGGCGTTCTTCATCGATCACGATTATTTCTGCACCAGATTGTTGCAGCCAATAGCTGAGCCATGTGCCGGAAATGCCTTGCCCGATGATGATGATTTTCATGGGTGCAAAGGTAGTTGAGTGTTGTGGGTTTGGATGGGGTTCACCCATCCTTTTGGTGAATCGGCCCTTTGGGCCTTTGGGTACCTCATGGCCAAATGGGCCGATTCATCTTACAATAGGCTGAAAGGCCTGTGACGATACAAGAAAATATAACTTTAGATTACGGACGGGCTTCACCCATCCTTTTAATGAATCGGCCCTTTGGGCCTGAGATTACTACAAAGCCCAAAGGGCCGATTCATCTTACAATAGGCTGAAAGGCCTATTAAGTTAATGGATAAATTTAAGTAAAATAAATCCAGCATCTACAGAAAAGCCATAACCCATCATGAAAAAATATTACATGTATGATTTATATTTAACATCAAATCGACATTGTACATAAGCATCTTTACCTTTACCAAATGCAAAGAATATTTCTCACTCTCATTCTACTCTATTCAACCCTTTCATACGGGCAGAACACTTGCATTCTGACCGATATCTCATTACCCCATGAATTAAAAAATGGCGATCTGCAAATCTCCGGTTTATACGCCCATGCAGGAAAAATTTATCTACTTGGTGAACATGATAAAGATGCAACTGACCCAAGCCAGAACATATTCAGCATTGATAGTATTGAGATTGCAAAAAATATGGTTGATGCAAATTATATAATCCAATATCAAACTTTAAAAATTAAAAACCTGGATTGGGCAATAAAGAAAATAACCCAAGACAATGAAAGCTTTGATGGAATGGAAGCTATGGTAGTTTCAAATGATACGTTTTATTTTTCCCTTGAAACAAATTGGAGAAATTCTCAATATTGTTATCTGATTCGGGGCAGTTTATCAGGCAATACTATTGAACTTGATACCAATTACCTGCTTACATTAAAAAGGCCTCAGGACCATACCATTAAGCAGGTGAATAATGCCGGCTTCGAGGCTTTAGCGATGGTAGATAACAATTTATATGCCTTCTTCGAATTCAATCACTTTATAGACAGCGCTTCAAACAATGTATTAAAAATTAATACGCAAAAAAATGAGATAGTATCCTTAAAAATCAACAAACCTATCCCATTTAGAATTACTGATATTACGCGGGAAAACGATAGTACTTTTTATGCGCTTAACTTTTTTTTCAACGGAAAAGCGGAAAGCATTTATAGAGAAAACCTAACTTCAAAAGAAGAAGATTTAATTAAAGTCCCTGGTGCACCGGATGCTTTTAAAAATTTTGCCAGGATTATTAAATTGGAATTAAAAGGCGATACTTTTTCATGGGAGCCAATGGGAAATTTCCCGGAAAATATAAAAAATGATGATTACAATTATACCTCCTGGAATTGGGAAGGTATGGCAAAATTTCAGTATGGATTTTTGGTAGTAAACGATCAGTATAGGGGCAAAGCAAGCCAAAGTACGCATGTAATGTTTTGTGATTGTAGTTTGCGGACGACCAATTCATTGAATGATTTACCACCCCAAAAATCATCGCTCCAAAAATCGCCTTAATTATTCCATACGCCCAACCATTCCATTCTTCCCCTGTTCTATTCCCAAACCACTTCCATTGCTTCACATTGTTTGGCTCAAACGCGATATCCGCATCATCGACCATGCACCGCTTGCGGCAGCAATAGCCACCGGGATGCCGGTTTTGTTGCTGTATGTGTTTGAGCCTTCCATAATGTACGCACCCGATTACGATGTGCGGCATGCGCGGTTTGTATGGCAAAGCCTGCAGGATGTACAAAAGCAACTTGCCGGGCGCAACCAAATACTTGTGGTTAAGGGCGAAGTGACAGATGTACTGCAATCCATCTGCATGGAGCAACCGGTGAAAAGCTTATTCAGCCACATGGAAACCGGCAATTGGCTTAGTTACGAACGTGACAAAGCCGTTGCGCGTTGGTGCCGGCAAAGGGGCATTACATGGCAGCAATGGGGCGACAGGGGCATCGTGCGTGGCTTGCAGCAACGCGATAACTGGCCCAGACAATGGTATGAATATATGCACGCACCGCAAGTTTCTATTACATTAGAAAACCTGCAGGCAGCTACCCTACCCGATTTTTCCAATAGCGTTCATGCATTTACCGATTTGTTTCCCGGCGCGGCAGAAAAATACGCTTCAATACAGCCCGGGGGAACAAACAAAGGATGGCAGTACCTCAACAGTTTTTTACAGGGTCGCTGCATCAACTATCAAAAGCATATCAGCAAACCCGACCTCGCCCGCACCGGTTGCAGCAGGTTATCGCCTTACCTTGCTTATGGCTGTTTATCCATAAGGCAGGTGCACCAGGCTACGAAGGAGCAAATAAAAAATATCCCATACCGGAAACGTCCCCTCACTGCCTTCCTTGACCGCCTCCGCTGGCATAGCCATTTTATGCAGAAATTAGAAAGCCGCCCCGCGCTCGAGTGGGAAAATACCAACCCGGGGTTTAACAATATACGCACCATAACGGACGACGGCTTGCTGCAGGCATGGATGCAGGGCGAAACAGGCTATCCTTTGGTAGATGCATGTATGCGTTGCCTCAAAGAAACAGGCTACCTTAATTTCCGCATGCGCGCCATGCTTGTAAGTTTTCTTACACATCACCTATGGCAACCCTGGCAATCGGGCGCGCATCATTTGGCAAGATATTTTTTGGATTACGAACCGGGCATTCATTACCCGCAATTTCAAATGCAGTCAGGCGTAACAGGTATCAACACCATTCGCATTTACAACCCCGTAAAGCAGGCGCAGGACCACGACCCACATGGACTGTTTGTAAAAAAATGGATACCGGCCCTGGAAAAATTGCCGCTGCCTTTATTGCATCAGCCATGGCTAATGACACAAATGGAGCAGCAAACTTATCAATGTAAAATAGGGGACGAATTTCCTGCACCGGTTATTGACCTTGCGCAGGCTGCAGAACATGCACGAAAGCAATTATGGCAACGAAAGAATAAGCCCGAAGTAAAAAAGCATAACGCTGCTATTCTAAAAGGCTTATCGGGACGACTATCCGAACAGGAAGATGGTATGTAAAAAAGAAGATACTTAATTTGCAGGAACCGAAGTTGCCTTCTGCAAGCTATCACCGGCACCTGTAGCACGCATGACCATGCGCTGCAAAAGCGTATCAAACCTGGGCTTTTGCTCAGATTCCAGCATATTTTTCATCCTGCGAAAATGGTTTACATATTCCATTTCAATGGGTGCCTGCATAGCACCAACCTTTTGGGCAGCTGCCTGTAAATCGGCATCAGAAACCGAATCTTTTTGCAGTAGTAGCATTAACTCCTGCTTGGCAGCGCGCAAATTGTATTGGTGGGGTTTTATCAGCGAATCGCGCATTTCGCGAAGCGAAAGATAATTTTCCGTTTGTACAGGGGTTAGCCCCAATTCATCCTGTACCATTTTAATACTGCGCTCATTACGGGTAAGTTCGGGTTCCTTTGCAGGTTCGGGACGCGTAATAAGGTAAAGCATTACCCCGTTGGTTAGGAGTAAAACAAAAATCAGGAATAAAAGTGTACGATTATTTCGGGGGTGCACCATCATTTGTCATCATTTGTTTCAACCAGCGAATAAGACGAATTGCCGCTAAATTCTGCAGCAAGCAGTTGCTCTGTTTGCCTTGCTTTCACAGCCATATTAGCATTTTCTGCTTCTTTGTCTTTTATAAAAACCCAAACGTTAATTGAAAGGAATAATGCTACTGCACCAAAAGCAAAAGCAGGCTTGCTGATCCAGTTGGCAACTTTCTCCCAATTATTTTCAGGTTGGTTAAGTTGGGCCATAATGCGGGTGTAGAGATATGGATTGGACGCCGCCCTTTCCATACCGTCAATGCTGCCAAGAACCTTATCGGCCCATTCACCGGCTGCAGCATGATTGTTGTTTTTAAATTTTTTCATTTACTTCTATTTAATATCGAAACCGACATCAATCATAAGACGCCCAATTTTACGCATCTTTTCGGTATGTAGTTTCTAATTTTTTCCTAAGGTTCAATTTAGCCCTTTGCAGCAGCGATTCTACCGCCGGCACAGAGGTACCCAAAACTTCACTTACTTCTTTATGGTTCAGCCCTTCTACCCTGCTTAGTACAAAAGCTGCCTTTTGTTGTTCCGGCAATTCCGACATCGCTTTAAAGAGGGTTACCGATAAGTGCTTTTTCTCCGCCACTACCCCCGGATGATTGAAATCGGCCGGATCTACCACCAATTCGTCATTCAACCCGAATATGCTTTGTACGTAGGCAAACCTTTTTTTCCGCTTCCGGCTCCGCAAGTAATCAAGGCTCTTGGTTACCGTTATCCTGTATAGCCAGGTGCTCAGTTTCGATTCGCCTTTAAATCCTTCAATCGACTCCCATGCTTTCACAAATACATCCTGCGCAACATCCTCTGCATCCATTTCGCTTTGCACCAGCCCCAACGCAGTGTTATACACCATGTCCTGCCAGGTTGTTACCATGTACTTAAAAGCCGGCTCGCTACCGCTTTTTAACTGCTGAATGAGTTCCTGTTCGCCCAAGAAGTGGTTGTTTATGCTATTGTTGCCTGCGAAATTCGGTATTTCCACCCATACCTGAACGGGGAGCAGCAGAAGGCTTTCCGAAATTGCGTAAGGTGTAGGTAAAAGTAAGCATAAAATATTGTTGCAATACCACTGTTTGAACGTCTTCAATATACAAGGCATCTACAGTTCTTGAAATACTTTGGTTTTGCTTAAGCAGGTCAAATACGGTCGCTTTTATTTCTCCACGCTGCTTCGACAGGAATTTTTTACCTGCACTTACATTCCACAACCAGAAGTTCTGATTGAAACCATCTGCCAGACCGGAATAAATTTGGTTACTCAGATCGTTCAGCACAAACCAACCCTTTTTGGTAAGCAGATTTACTTTAGCTGATGCAGTATGTGAATAAAACCTGTTGTTGAGGTTGGGATTAAATGAGTTAACCGCATTATTGAAATTACCGTTATAACTAAGGGTATAATCAATAAACTCACTGATATTGCTCGACAATGCGAGACCGGCGGTATAAGTAAAGTTGTTGGTAAAATTCTTTACATCATTTACGGCGCCCGGGGTGCGCACATAACTAATACCACCGCTCAGGTTCAGGTTACTTTTAATGGGTGCAATGGCAAATCCATAGTTGGCAAAAGAGCGTAAACTCCAGTAACCACTCAGGTTAACCGGTTTGGAAAACTGCGATCCTTCGCGAAGCAAAATACCATTTGCCACCAGCGAATCCTGCGAAGCTACCCAGGTAGCATTGGTAATATAATCATGTACCTGCTGTGCAAATACCCCGGCAAAAAAGCTTTTCGCTTTTGCTGTATTGGTGTAGCCTAAGCGGGCAAAAATGAAATTGGTGAAACTTTGACCCAATTCAGGATTACCGCTGGTAAGAAACAGCGGGTTGCCGATATTGACAACATTCTGCAACTGGTTAACGGATGGCGTATTGACGGATGCACGATAACGCATACGCAGGTTTGTTTGCTTATTAAAGTCCTTGCGGTAATTTATATTCGGCAACCAATTGGAAAAACTACGGTTAATACTTCCTTTAATGGGAAATGTCTGGTCGCTTTCAAGCCTTGTATTCTGGTAATTCAGGCCAAATGATAAGTCACCACGCGGTCCGATACGGTAGTTTAATCCTGCATTTTGAATAATGGTTTTATTATCAAACAGGTTGCTTTGTAATGTATCGAAATCGGTATAATCATTGGTTGCTTTATCGTACAACAAATTGCGCTGATCGGCTTTGCTCGAAATAATTTGCGGGTTATAATTTATTTGAATTGAACTTCCCTTTTTACCAATGGGCTCCGAAAAGGTAATATTGGTACTTAGCGTATTTCCGTTGGAAATATTATCAGTTTGCTGCCGCAGTGTATCATAAATTAAATTACCTGATTTACGCGAACTTGTTAAGGCATCAAGGGTAGCATCTACATCACGCTTATTCCAACTGGTATTGAGGTTTATTGAAAAACTACGCCCCCTTTTTTCAAATGCACGGCGGTAGGTTATTTCATTGCGGATATTATATCCTTCACTTTTGGTCAACCGGTCGTTTATGGTGCTGTTGATAATTTCATCTTGCGAAGTACGGGTGCCACCTACAAGGTTATTCTGTCTTTCGTTGGTTTGAAAACTTACATTGGGAACCACAATCAGCGTATTGTTGGAGTCAATTTTATATTCGAACCTTGCATTTAAACGGTGGTTAAAATTTTCCGTTTGGCTCTTATTAAGTTCGGAATAAAACTGGCTCGTATCTCCTAAAAAAGTTTCGCGTTTGGTTTCGCTGGAGGCAATGGTTCTGCTGTTGTTAAAGAAATAGCTACCGGTTACAGTCATTTTCTTTTTTAGCCACAAGTCACTAAAATTTATACCCACTGCATTGGTGGTTGCAATACCGGCCTGTTGCGGTGTATTAAAAGCTCCGCCTCCGCCCCAACCACCGCGGCCACCACCTCCACGGCCGCCGCCCTGGTTGGCTTGTCCGTTTACACCCAACAGGTCTTCACCCGAAAAATTTTGCTGGTTTACATTATTAAACAGCCCAAGTAAATTTATTCTGCGGTCTTTTTTGAAAATATTCACATTTCCACCTGCAGCATATCGCTCATCTGTACCATAGCCTGCATAAATACGACCAAACTGGCCATTACGCATATTGGCTTTCGTTACAATATTTATCGCTTTCGTTTCATTGCCATCGCTTACTCCTGTTAGCTGCGCCTGATCGCTCATGCGGTCAAATACCTGTATTTTATCTACAATTTCTGCCGGCAAATTGCGCAGTGCTGCTGCCGCATCGCTTCCAAAATATTCGCGTCCGTCAATGGTTACCCGTTGCACCTGTTCACCTTGTGCCATTACCTGCCCATTTTCCATCGTAATGCCCGGCGCCTTCTTTACAAGATCTTCTACTGTTGCATCAGGGTTCACCTTTAACGCTGCCGCATTAAATTCGGTGGTATCACCTCTTTGCCGTGCAGGGGGTACTTTTCCTACCACCGTTACATCACCAAGCGTTTTCTGTTTTCTAAACATCAGCACTTCGCCAAGGTCTACATTACCACCACTTACTTTAACATTACGTTTAGAAAGATCGTAACCGGTAAAACTGAATTCAAGTACGAAATCACCGTTGGGGGCCTGTATATTGAAAACACCTTTATCATCCGCCGAAAACAAACGTTTTTTAGCAGTATCGGCCCTGGGAGCTAATGAAATGGTGGCTTTACCCAGTACAATGCTGCTGTCTCCATCCATGAGTGTGCCGCTCACGCGGTAGGTTTGCCCAAATGCAGTTGCAATAATTGCCATGCATCCAAAAAAAACCAGGGTGAGTGTTTTTCTAACTTGTTTCATACGCTTATCTGACGCTTTGAAATTGCCTAACCTTCGATTGTACCTAATAGTTGGAGAATTAAAAGTCTATTTCTTTTGTTGTGAATTGAAGCCATTTTACATTCATTCCGTGATATGAACCTAAAATTTTCAGCTCACGGGATTGCCCAGAACAAATACATTTGCGCAGCTAATTTTGAAACCATGAGCAAAGTAAAAGTAGGGTTAGTGCAAATGAGTTGCACGGCCCATAAAGACCAAAACCTGGCAAAAGCTATTGAAAAGGTAAGGGAAGCTGCAGCCAAAGGCGCGCAAATTGTATGCCTGCAGGAACTGTTTACCAGCTTATATTTTTGCGACGAAGAAAACTACGACAATTTTTTGCTTGCCGAAGCCATACCGGGACCAAGTACCGAAGCCATCCAAAAAGTTGCTGCCGAATTGCAGGTAGTTATTATTGCCAGCCTTTTTGAAAAACGGGCCCAGGGACTTTATCACAATACCACGGCGGTAATTGATGCAGATGGAAGTTACCTTGGCAAGTACCGCAAAATGCATATTCCCGATGATCCTGCTTTTTACGAAAAATTCTACTTCACGCCGGGCGATCTCGGCTATAAGGTTTGGAAAACGCGGTACGCCACTTTTGGTGTACTTATTTGCTGGGATCAATGGTATCCCGAAGCCGCGCGCATTACGAGCCTGATGGGTGCCGAAATTCTTTTTTACCCTACGGCAATTGGCTGGGCCACCAATCAGGATGCCGCTACTAACGATGAACAATACAATGCCTGGCAAACCATTCAGCGTAGTCATGCCGTTGCCAATGGGGTACATGTGGTAAGTGTAAACCGCGTAGGACTTGAACAAAATGGCGCCATGAAATTTTGGGGTGGCAGTTTTGTAAGTAATCCTTTTGGCTCACTCATTTACAAGGCTAGCCACGATGATGAAGAAACAACCGTGGTGGAAATTGATACACAGAAAACGGATCAGTATCGTACGCATTGGCCCTTTTTGCGCGACAGGAGGATTGATAGTTATCAGCCTATTACTAAACGATATATTGACGAAGAGTAGGGTTGGATAGACGGGAAGACGGGAAGTTGGGAAGACGGGAAGACAGTAAGTTGGAAAGACGGAAAGATGGGAAGATGGGAAGATGGAAAGACTGGTAAACAGGAATCGTGATTGAAAGTAGGATTTTATAGAACTTGCGTTTAAGTTTGTTATAAAATTATAAACGAACAAAATCCTTTTGCAATGGCATTTAAATTTGAAAATCTCATTGTTTGGCAGAAGGCCCTAACATTAAGTGGATTGGTAAATGAAGTGGCTAAAAAATTCCCAAGGGATGAAATATATGTTCTGGGTTCACAATTTAAAAGGGCAGCCGATTCCATTTCATTAAATATTGCGGAAGGGTCTACCGGCCAATCAAATGCAGAATTTAACCGCTTTCTTGGAATCGCGCTCCGATCAGACATTGAAGTGGTGGGTTGCATTTACCTTGCAAAAGAAAGAGATATAATTTCTGTAGAGGATTTCGATAAAATCTATAAAAAATGCGAAGAGCTACTGGTTATGATCAATAGCCTTAGGAACACTTTATTAAACAAGAAATGAATATTTTGAATATGGGAATTACAGCTACTTTCGGACTTACCGACTTACCGACTTACGGACTTAAAACCCCTAAAGAACTTGGATACTATTTCCCCGCCGAATTTGCCCCCCACGAAGCTACCTGGTTAAGCTGGCCGCATAAAGAAGCTAGCTGGCCCGATAAAATACATACCATTTTTCCCTACTATGCACAGTTTGTAAAATACCTGGCACTGAGCGAAAAGGTGCGGATAAATGTGGCAGATGAAAAAATGAAAGCCTTTGCCATGAGCTATTTGGAACTGGCAAATGTTAACCTGAACCAGGTGGAATTTTTCTTTCACCCCACCAACGATGCGTGGTGCCGCGACCATGGTCCTGCATTTTTACTGCATAAAACCGAAGCTAAAAAAGCTATTGTGGATTGGGGCTATAATGCATGGGGAAATAAATATCCGCCTTATGACCTTGATGATGTGGTACCAACCCTGATTGGAAAACATTTCGGGTTAGATGTTTTTCATCCGGGTATTGTAATGGAAGGTGGCTCTGTAGAATTTAATGGCGCCGGAACCGTAATGACAAGCACCGCATGCCTGCTCAATGAGAACCGCAACCCGCATTTAAACCAGGCGCAAATTGAGCAATTTCTGTGCGATTATTATGGTCAGCAACAAGTGCTTTGGGTAGACGAAGGTATTGTGGGGGATGATACCGATGGGCATATAGACGATACGGTACGTTTTGTAAATGAAGACACCGTTATTACCGTAATTGAAAGCAATAAGGAAGATGAAAATTTTGGCTTGTTACAACATAATTTACAACAACTGAAAGCCATGCGACTGCCTACCGGAAAGCAACTCAACATCATAGAATTACCTATGCCTGATTTGATGGTGTGGGAAGATCAAAGACTACCTTGCAGCTACGCTAACTATTACGTAAGCAACAAGTATGTTATTGTACCTACTTTCCGGCAGCAAAAAGATGATGTAGCCATGCAGATTATTCAATCAGCACATCCTGAACGGGAAGTTATAGGCATTGACAGCACCGAGATTATTTGGGGTTTGGGAAGCTTTCATTGTTTGAGTCAGCAGGAACCGGCAGTGGTAGGTTGAGTATAAGGTGTTGATATATAAAATATTCATTCCCATCTGCTAATAATTATGGCTTGAATCAAAATAAAAACTAATTATCTTTGAGAAAATGGTTTTTTATGGAGAATGAATTACAAGAACCTGCTATAGCATATGGCACTCATTACACAATGAATGAATTTCTTCAATTAACTGAAACGAGAGAGTTTAAGTTTGAATATTGGAACGGTGAAATGTTGCCTGTGGCTGCAACTACGCAAGCACATGCAGAAGTTGCAGGAAACTTAACTGCTATCTTTAAAAATAAGCTTAAATCTAAAGGATGTAAGAGTTTTCAGGAAAGTGTTTTTCTGCGTATTAAAAATAAAAATACCCTTTTTTTACCTGATGTACTGATTACATGCAACCCTGAAGATATATCGTCACAAAGCCGTTTTGTGGACAATCCGTCCATTATTATTGAAATATTGAGTGAAAGCACTGAATTATTCGACCGTTCTGAAAAGTGGAATTATTACCGACAAATACCATCCTTACGTTATTTCTTAATGGTTAGTCAAAAAGAACCCATGATTGAAGTTTATGGACGCCCTCATTCCCAATCGCTTTTTTACTTCCAGGATTTTAAAGGGTTGGATTCAATAGTTGTCCTTTTGGAATTGGATTTACAGATTCCAATGGCTGAAATATATGACGGAATTGTTTTTGAAACAATTACTGAACAGTCCTGAAATCAGTCAATTATACTTTTCCATTGGCAACTGGTTTTCGTACCTTTGTCCTCCCTTTTTAGGAAGACAATTAAAAAAAGGCACTAAAGCTAGACTACCAAATGAACACATATAACCGAATACTGATAACCGCAGCCCTTCCCTATGCCAATGGCCCCGTGCATGTTGGCCACCTTGCAGGCTGTTACCTGCCTGCTGATATTTATGCCCGTTATCAGCGCGCCCGCAAACGGGATATCGTGTTTGTAGGCGGCAGCGATGAACATGGCGTACCTATTACCATTCGTGCCATGAAAGAAGGTATAACCCCGCAGGATGTAGTGGACAAATATCATGGGCTAATTAAAGAAAGCTTTAAAAAAATAGGTATATCCTTTGATGTATATAGTCGTACTTCTGCACCCATTCACCACGAAACTTCATCTGACTTTTTTAAGAAACTGTATGATGACGGCATGTTTGAAGAGCATGAAACCGAACAGTACTATGATGAAGAAAAGGAAACCTTCCTTGCTGACCGATACATTATTGGCACCTGCCCCGTTTGTGGCCACCACGGTGCCTATGGCGATCAATGCGAAAAATGTGGCAGTTCTTTAAGCGCCGACCAGCTCATTAACCCAAGAAGTGCACTGAGCAACAATCCGCCGGTCAGGCGTAAAACCAAGCACTGGTATTTTCCGCTCAATGAGTTTGAACCCTTTCTGAAAGAATGGATTATTGAAGGTCATAAAGAATGGAAAAATAACGTGTACGGGCAATGCAAAAGCTGGATTGATAGCGGCCTGCAACCCCGCGCCATGACCCGAGACAGCAATTGGGGCGTACGTGTACCCCTACCCGATGCCGAAGGGAAAGTACTGTATGTATGGTTCGATGCACCTATTGGTTACATAAGCGCCACCCGTGAATTGCTGCCCGATACCTGGGAAGATTATTGGAAAAAAGAAGATACCAAACTGGTACACTTTATTGGGAAGGATAACATTGTTTTTCACTGTATTATTTTCCCCGCCATGCTTAAAGCGCATGGAGATTATGTGTTGCCGGATAATGTACCAGCCAACGAATTTTTGAACCTTGAAAATGAAAAAGTAAGCACAAGCCGCAACTGGGCCGTTTGGCTGCACGAATACCTGCACGATTTTCCCGGCTGCGAAGATGTGCTGCGCTATTATCTTACCACCATTGCTCCAGAAACCAAAGACAGCGATTTTACCTGGAAAGGCTTTCAGGACGCCAACAATAGTGAACTCGTCAGCATTTTCGGCAATTATGTAAACCGCACTTTTGTATTGATGCATAAATTATGCAGCGGCAAGGTGCCACCGTTGCACATTGATGTAATGGATGATGATGACCATAATCTTTTTGCAGATATTAAACGCGCCAAGCATACCATTGAAGAACTGATAGAGCAATATAAATTTCGTGATGCACTGTTTGAAGTAATTGATTTGTCGCGCAAGGGCAATCAATACATGCAGAAAAAGGAACCCTGGATTAAAGCGAAAGTGCTTACTGAAGATCTTGCTGCCAATAAAGGTGGATTGGGTAACGCAGAACAACTTGCTGCAAGGCAAAGCATTGATAACACGATGCACATCTGCCTGCAACTTACTGCTAACCTTGCCATCTTTATCAATCCCTTTTTACCACATACGGCTAAAAAGATGATCCACATGATGAAGGTGGTTGAAAAAATGCTGGAATGGGAAAATGGGGGTAAAGAAAAACTACTCAGCGTAGGTTATTCGCTACGCGAACCACAATTGCTTTTCCGTAAAATTGAAGAATCTGAAATAACTGCTCAATTGGAAAAATTACAACAATCAAAAACCGGCGAAAATAATGCACCTGCCGAACCGGAAGCTGCAGAAACCGCGCCTGCCTATGCGCCTGTAAAAGAAGAAATTGTGTATGATGACTTTGGCAAACTTGATTTGCGCATTGGCACTATTACCGAAGCGATTAAAGTTCCTAAGGCTGATAAACTATTGCAACTTACCGTAGATATGGGCTTTGAAATCCGCACCATTGTAAGCGGCATAGCCTTGCACTTTGCGCCCGAAGATATTGTAGGAAAACAAGTAACGGTTGTTGCCAACCTTGCACCCCGTAAAATGCGCGGCATTGAAAGCCAGGGCATGATATTAATGGCCGAAGATGCAACAGGTAAATTGCATTTTTTGATGCCGGAGCATACCGTTAATCCGGGCTCTGCAGTTAGTTAAAAATAGTTGCAAATTTTATCTGACAATAAATGCACTTTAGCCACGAATGCGCGAATAAAAGGTATTTATTCGCGCATTCATGGCTTTAAAATTTTGCTATTCCTTTATCACCCTAAAATATAAATTATCCTTCCTGGTATTGGTAATGGTAATAATGTAAAGACCTGCAGGATATCTGCTCAAATCAATACTTCCATCACCATTCATTACATGCCTTTGTAGTACACTTCCTTGCGGCATTATTACCTGCACCTGCGAAGGTGTTACCATACCACGTATCATTACATTTCCTTTTGTAACGGTGGGGTAAACCTGTATCCTTCCCGGTGAAGAAATCTCAATCGTTTTTATGCCTGTAACTTCCGTTTGCCCGTCTTTGTAATGTACACGGATGCGATAAAAATGTTTACCTGTCGTGAGTTTATGATCTACAAAACGGTACGAGGACAGAGATGCTACTTGTTCCCTGTACACCACATCGAATGCAGATCCGTTTATGCTATGTTCAATGGAGTAACTTGCCACACCGGTTTCATCATTTTTACGCCAGGTAATTATTCCCTGCCCCTGTTTGCCTATAGCTTCCCATGCTAAATCATCAATGGGTAATAAACAACCGTTGCCAATTACTTCAGAAATAAATACATCATCTACAAAATAATAAGCAAATGCTGCACCCGTTTCTGTACCTCCGCATCCGTTGCTTGCACCGCCTGCATTACTGCCTCTGTTTACCGGCACATCCAGTGTTTCGGCTTGAAGATTATGCCTGAAATTTCCTATTACGAAATACTCCACTTCTTCAGTAGGCGTGTACAAAAAGCTAATGGTTTGCCAACCCTCCTTTTGGGTAAAAAACTGCCCGGCAGGTGTTTCTAACTGTGGGGTAAAAGGAAGTACACCTGTACCTTCATAGGCTATCTCAGTGCCGGAAAAATATACCCCTAATCTGGAAATGGCTAAAAGTGCATAATCAGCAAGACTAACATTAAATTGAACCAAATATTGCTTACCCGGCATAAGGGTTTGTGAAAGCTTTCCTTGAAGGTACTCACTATAATTCTGATTATTAATGTGTGCATAAATACCGGCATAATTACCTCCGCTTCGGGGTGTTTCAAAGCCCATACAAAGATTGAACAGGGGATTTACACTGGAAGACACATTGCTGCAGGAAGCATAAATATCGGTTGTGGCATAACTAGGCATTTTCCAATGGCTAACCGACAAAAGATCGTAGGAATAAGATCCAAAACCCGGCTGCGTAACAAAAGTACCCGGGCAATTTGTTGGATCTTTCAGGGTTTCAAAACCCGGATTTAACACCAGGTTCGTACCGGTACAATTTACATTCACCAAACTATTTTCATTTATTTCCGGTTGTTCGTACACTTTGATTGTAAAATCAAGCGTTGCATTCGTTAATTGCCCATGCACCCGAATACTGTATTTTTCACCAAGGGTAGTTGCCATCCTTAACACCCCATTGTTTCGGTTACAGCTTACAAAACTTAGCCCATTGCAGGTACCGGTATACACCTGGAACAAGAAATTTTCATTGGTTGAAACGGTTTCAATATTCACCATTTTTCCGGTACCGGTAAACGAAAACCAAACATCACCGGGTGATCCAAAGAAAGTACAATTTCCTGCCGGCACCGCACCAGCAGCAGATGCTGTTGCCCCCCTTGTGGAATAATATTTATCAGTTGGGCAATTTCCTGTGGTACAAACATCCAGATTTATAGAAGAATTACAATCATCATTCGATGGCTGCACATTATTGGTAACAGCAATGCCAAATACACCATTTTGCGCTGAACTGGAAGAACTTGAAACCCTGATAAAATAAACAGTGCCCGGTGTAAGCCCGGTTACCGTTCTTGTTTCGGTACCTAGTGTACTGCCAAAACAACCCGATGGAATGAGGGTGAGGCTACCACATGAACCGGTGTACATGGCTATTCTTGGAAATAAGGACCCCCTGACCGTAATGTTATGGGAGGT
Source organism: Chitinophagaceae bacterium (assembly GCA_041740575.1). Classification (GTDB taxonomy): domain Bacteria; phylum Bacteroidota; class Bacteroidia; order Chitinophagales; family Chitinophagaceae; genus Phnomibacter. Next base: position 101,709 of record JBGSLS010000049.1, read on the forward strand.
TGCAGTTGCGGTAAACTTATACCATACATCAGGAGTGGTGGTACATCCCGTTACATCTGTATAAGTACCGGAAAGTGTTCCCTCCAAAAGCTGATACCCCTGGCTGCTTTGCACGGTTAATTCTAACGCTTGTGTGCAGTAATCATTTCCTCTTTTTTTAGCATCAAACAAATGTAAAAAAGGATTGAATGCTTCCATTTCAGCCGAAACGGTATTACTCAATAAGCGCAGATAGTAAGTAGTACCCGCCTGTAATTGCGCTATAACATGATTTGATGTGACTGTGCTGGTTGCAGTAATAGTAGAACATTTTACTGACACCAGGGATGCACAGTTACCGGAAAAAACCTGATAGCCAAATTGTGAAAAACCATTAGTGATACTGATCCCTACAGAATCAGATGGCGCTGTAAATTGAAACCATACATCCGAGGTGTACCCGAATAAACAGCTTGGCATGCTCAGGGTTGCCTGTTCAAAAACAACCCGGTTAGGCGATGCAGTATTCATTCTTGCTGCAGGTGTTATGGATATTGCGGCACTACATTCATTGTTTGAAGGCGGTTTGGCTTCACTTATACTAAGTCCGAAATATCCTTTTTTTACGGAACCTATTCTTAAATAATAAGTTTCTCCAACCAACGTATTTAGAACCAACTTGGTACCGCTTGCAGGTTGATTTAAAGCCCAAATAATTTCAGGCGTAATACAGTCCCCCTTAAAGATCGCATATTCAATGAACTGACCATTTTCAGGGGTAAAACCAACAAGGGTTTTATCTGACGTTGCAACAAACTTAAAATATACATCGTTTTTACGGGTAACGGCCGATAAACTCAATAGCTTACTGGTAGCAAAACTAAAAGTTGATTGCAGGTTATGATATTGTTTGTAGTCAGACAATCCGGCATTTTGCACAGGAACTGTCAATGCATTTGCACACTCATCATTTGATTGCGTGTTGGGGATACTGATACACAAAGAACCCATGGAGTCAAGCGGAAGTCCGCCTGATTTTGCCAGCCGGATATAGTAGGTACTCCCTACAGTTAGTTGTCCAAAATCCGCGGGATTTCCACTACATGGCAAAGGCGTAAGGCCAGCGCAACTGCCTTCATAAATATCAAGCCATCTGCTCCAGTTTGTCTGATCTTGCTGATCGAACTGAATGCTGATAAATGGCGAAGTGGCTACAAATTTATACCATACATCTACTATATTGGCAAAAGGACCCGGGTTACAAATCCCATCCTGAAAACCGTTGGGTAATGCACCTTTGAATGATACCGGAATGGATGTACAAGTACCTGTAGCGGGCACCAGATTAATAGCACCTGCACAACGGTCGTTTGGTGCAATATAAGGTGTACCCATCCCTATTGAAAACCTACCAATTACAAAACTATTGGTACTGTAAATTTTCATCAGGTAGTTGGTACCGGGGATCAAATTTTCCAGATAGGTCCGCAAAGTATCACCAATATTTTCCTGCAAAAAGGTACAGGGCAAGGGCGTTAGTGAGTTACAATCCCCTGTAAATAACTGCGAAGCCATACTGGAATTTTGCAAAACATCGAGGTTATGCGAGGTTTGGGTTGCTGTAAATGAATACCATAATTCATTGTTACTGGTGGTATTGCAAGTAGTAGCGGGCACCTGTGTGGTTGCCCCAATCAGGTTATTTTCGGCAAAAGTAGTTGCATTACCTGCCGAAACCGGTAGTGAAATGGCATTGGCACAATTATCGTTGGCAGGTGGTGCAGTAACCGCTACTTCAAAATCGTTGCTGGTTCCGGAATAATAAACCCTGAAATAATAATCCGCACCAATGGTTAATGCAGCTTGTTCAACTACCAGGGTATTGGCGTAGTTTGAATTGGTGCCAAAATTCTTGCAGAAAATGCTATTCAGGGTATTACAGGCACCGCTAAACAATTGTATAACTGCATTGGTAGCTCCGCTTAGGCCGTGACGAACATAAAAGGTGTGTTGGGTGGCGGTTGCTGTAAACTTAAACCAAACATCAGCAGTAGCGGTTCCACTACAGCCAGCCATGGATGCAGTTCCATTTTTACTGGATGCATTTATAAATACCGGAATGCTGCCGGCAGAAGGAGTCACCACCGTAGCATTTGAACATAAGTCGTTTGCAGGTTGTGCAAAAGCCGAAATGCAACAGATTAAAAGTAAAAGGAGTAATAATTTTCTCATAACAACTGGGATTACAGTACTTGTAAGGATGATTATTTATTTTGAATAGAAGCAAGTTTTTGCTCCAGCAATTCTACCTTTTTAGTAAGTTCACGAATAGCTTCTACCAGCAAAGCATCATAAGTTCCGTAAGCAGTTTGTAAATAACCCTGCGCATCGGTGCTTACATTTTCAGGGAAAACTTGCTGAATATTTTGCGCGGTAAAACCCATTTGAATTCCTTCAGGTCTTGTATTGCCAGTTTTATTATCATTCCATTGGTAAGTAATCCCATTCAATTGAAGCAGCTTATCCAACGCACTTTGTATCGGCCTTATATCTTTCTTAAGTCGGGCATCACTGTTTCCAACCCAACTACCGGCAGAACTTTTGCTTGCATTTCCATTTACCTCCAGTGCATTGGTGGTAGCATCCCGCTGTATGCCAATACGGCCATTGTTTATAAATAAGGTATTGGTACTGCTTTCGCCATCGTAAAAGAAAAACCTGCCGGCGCTACCATCGTAGCCAAAACCACCGCGGTAAATATTATTTGTACGCCACTCAATAGAGGCAAGCCCGGTTGCCGATGGATTATCCATGGTAAGTTTGATGGGGTTTTGCCAGGTGGCATTACCATTGGCATCACTTACCAGTAGTTTGCCCACGCCTTCACCATTGTTGCTCATTTGAATTTTGCCACTTGCTTGCAAAGCAATGCCGGTAGTAGAACTGGCCGTAACACCAACGCCACTATATGAAATGCCACTTACACCATTATTATTACCCTGGCCAATACCAAAAATAGCATTGGGCCTTACTACATAGCCTGGTATAATACCCCCTCCCGCTTCATAGGCTATTCCTAAAACGGCATAAGATGCGCTTGAATTGGTGGTAGTGGTAGCCATTATAGCACTCGCTGACCCAGTCGTTTTTTTGTTGTTCACTAATAAGGTATTGGATGACTGGGCATCGGACAGCTCAAAAGGTACCGTTGGGTGGTTGACACCAACACCTATATTGCCATTTTTTAAAATAACCATAGCATTGCTGCGGGCATTGTCTGCCGTACCATTACCTACTACCAGCAATGGGTCGGTAGCCACGTCGGTGTCAGGAATGCCTGCCGACACATTATACCGGCCCAACACCGTACTTGCATACGAACTGTTGGTAAGGAAATAACCTATCGCAGTGGAATAACTTCCATCGTTGACATTAAAATTTCCCAAGGTTACAGAGCCTATGCCCGAATTGAAATTGTAAGCTCCAAACGAACTAGCAAAATTGCCCGTTGAGCTTATAAGATTTTCTAAGCCTGCAGAAAAACCACCTGTTGCCCGCACTTCGTTATCTCTGCCAAAGCTTGCCGAGTAGGCTCCTATATTTTGTCCACTCCAGCCGGTGCCAGTTTCGCTGCCTAATCGAAAGGCAGCTTTGTTGGAAAAAAACATCATACCGGTTGTGGCGCCTTCTGCTGGACTGTCAGTAATAAGAGCCGGCAATGGAGTGGGGCTACTAAACAATACACTGCCGTCGGCCACGTGAAAGCCTGCTTTAGGACTATTGGTACCAATGCCAACATTTTGCGCTTGCATGGCACCAGGCAATATAAAAAAAATAAAATATAGTAATTTTCTCATAAGTGTACTTTTACAGAGAGATGGCTAAAGGAGGTAACCTTTGATAAAGTGGTTTATGGTATTACTTTAGTTTTTCGTTAATGATGGCATTGGCAGCTTCTATGGCCCTGGCCTTATTTGTGGCCTCATCGGCATAGGCATCCACAAGTAATTGAAAACCAATGCCCTTGTAAAATACATGAAGTTGTTTGTCCTTGTTGTTCCATACGGCGTAGTCGCCTACGGCCGGCACCTCGTCGAAAGTCAGGTTTTTGCCCATTGAGTTGGCCATATCACCGGCCATGCCCGCTTGTTGACTATTAGCCTTACCTTCCTTTTCCAGTTCTGCCAGTTTTGCATTCATTGCCTCGTTGGCACGCTTCAATTCTTCTGCGGTGGGCGTATGGTACATTTGCTTGAAATTTTCGAGGGTAAAATCTTGTACAAACTTCAGCTCCACCATATTGGTCGTCTCATACTCTATATTTAGTTGCTTCTTCTTCCTTCCACTCTTCCCAAACTCGTATTTTACCCCAATGCTGTTTACCGATTTTTCGGCTTGGCTTACCTCTTTTCCGGCAGCGCTGGCAGCCATGTCAGGGGTAAGCAATTCGTCTAGTTTGTCCTTATACAAATCAGCCTTTAGTACGGAAGTTTGCGTTTGTAAATCTCCTGCTGGTTTCGTACTAGTTTTTTTGTTGTCTTGGCTATTGCTTTGGCAAGCAGTAAGGCTCAGCAACAGCAGCAATGCAAATAACTTTGTAGGTTTATTGGTGTATTTCATGGCGATTTTATTTGGCAAAAACGAAACATTATTGTTGTGATAAGCTTTAGTTGACAATACTTGTATCAGCAGTCAGTGATATGTTTATCAGTAAATGGAATGAAGAGCCATAAAAACTGTATCCTGCAATGATGGATCTATGGAAAAGCCGTTTTGTAAAAACAATTACAGTTTTACAAACTCCACTCTTCTGTTATTTGCTTTTCCTGCGGCAGTACCACTGTTATCAACAAGTTGGGTTCCGCCTTTGCCGTCGGTTTCCATGCGGGCTCCGTCAATACCAAACTCATTAATAAGTACTTGCTTTACGGCCGCAGCCCTTTGCTTACTCAATTGCAGGTTAGCAGCAGCATCTCCATCATTGCTTGTGTGGCCAATGATGCTGATTTTGACGGTTGGATTTTCTTTTAGTGCAGTCGCAATTTCCTTTATAACGCCGTAGCTTTCAGGCTTTACATTCGCCTTCTGAAAATCAAACAGAATACCGGTTGTACTGAATCTGCCTTCTGTAATCAATTTATTGCGGGTATCCGGAGCCCCGATGGCATAGCGCATATTCGAAACCATAAATTCATCATCATGCTCCCGGCCATCGCTGTAATTCATATAACTGGCACCCAGTTTAAACACATTGTATTTCATAGTGCTGTTAAAGGCTTGTGGTATATCCAAAACCTTTTCCTCGTTGATGTAGATTCTCAGCCGGTTCTTTTGTCGCCAAAGTGAAAATTTTACCTGAACAGGATTTTCAGCATTTTCTCCCTGGCAGACTAATTTTTGGGTAGAAAGGTCTTCGTTTTTACCCATTTGTTCTCCACCCTCATATACCTCATAGCCCATGGAGCCATTACATCCTCCCCAATTGAATCTAAAAGATGCATCGGTTAGATACCCTTCGCCAATATCCTTACGTGGATTAGCACTTTGGTAAATCATAAAATTGTAGGCAAGAATGTTGGTGCTGCGATAGCGGTTGCGGACCTCAAACTCAAGGGTGAAATTATCCGGCATGTCCTTGACCATCTCCGGAGCAAAAAAACCATCTTTCGTAATGCTTAGCCATTTACCGGGAATATTTCCAAGGGTTACAATCTCCGCGCTGCTATTGGTGTTCCAACCCGTGGGGAAATCACCCACTTCAACCCTTTCAAAATCTTCATAATAGATAATTTTCTCTCCGGGTACAAAGTCGAATTTACGGTACACCTTCAAACTGTCAGATTCAGCAATACCATTCTTACTACTTTGATTACCTTTATCCATAGCAATTCCCTGCGGCCCATTATCAACACTTTCATCAGCACTGCTTCCTTTAGCTTTCTTTTTAAACAATTTACCGTCCAATACATCATCAATGGCTTTGTCCACCTTTTCATTCACCTTCTGTTCGGTTTTCCATTTGGCATTTTCTGCAACTCGATCGGTGGTGGTAGATTGGGCATCAACTGAAGAAATATTCAGCATTAGCGAAGTAACTCCAATAATTAACCTGATTGTCATAACCCTTATATTTAAATTTTAATATTATGTTGAATCTTTTACTTGCAATATTTCTCTAATTCTAAACAAGCCATAACTGAACCAATAAAAATGATATCACAAACAAGGACACTTTAAACCAAAGCCCACTTTCTTTAAAAAAGATCAAGCCAGTTTTTATATGAGCCCATGATGTACTTAAACGCTTCCGATGAAAATGTGTAGAAATTTCCAAAATTTTTCTGTTCTTTGACAAACTCAATGGGAACTGGACATTATTCACAAAACTTATCATCAGGTAAAAATATATGTGTCGTCAGGTGCATGCAATCTATATTGAGCCTACAGGTAATCTCAATGCGTAAACAGGTTAAAAATTTATTTTATTTCCTTTTAACCTGCTTTATCAGCCTTTCTGCCGGCTCTCAACCCTTGCCTATTGAAGCTTTTCATTTTGGTGAAATAAAACTGCCTAATCACCTGAAAAATGAAAACAGGCTTGAAAACCTTTGCATAGGTGAAGATGGCCGGATGTATTTATCAAATGGCCTGTACTTATTTACAAAAAAAGGAAACCAATTGGAAGCCATCGCCGGGCAGGGATTGGGTGGTATTTCGAGTGGTGTAAATTTGGTTTTTCGGGATAACATAGGCCGCATTTGGGCGGAGAGTAAACAAACAATGTACTTGCTCAATAGCCAAACAAATCAATTTGAACCGCATAAAATAATTGCTAAGGGCGATACTTTATGGCCAGGCTTTTTAAAAGTTGCTGTCTGGGGAAAAAATTTGCTGGTCGTGTCTCCTGATACAATGATTTATATTTATAATCCTGATACCAGGGAATGTAAGGCATTGCGATTTAATGTTGGCATCCAACCTCCAATCAGGGTTATAGGATTAGGCGGACAGGATGTACTTATATCCTGCGGTTCACAAATATTTTTATTAAATGAACAAGATAAGGTAAAGCAAGTGGCATCCTTGCCGGCTGGAACAGAGATATTAAGCGCTACCCTGTTGAACCATGAATGGTTGTATATGTGGTGCCGTCAGCCAACCTTGTACCGCATCCACCTGCCTACCGGCAACTACAAAAGCTATTCAATTGGTAAAGCAGTTGGCCGTCCTTTAGGGAAAATTTTAGTAAATGAAAAACAATATGCATTATTAGGCGGCACAGATAGTCTCTATTTTTTTGAACCCAAAAGCGACACCCGGTTTAGCTGGCACAGTAGTGAAAGGCAAACGGGAGCCAAATTTTACCCAAGAACAAACACACCTGTTCAGGATAGTTATGGGCGGGTATGGATTCCAAATGATCAGAGTTTATTTTGGTTTGATGTACCTAAAATTGGTTTTAATGCAGCATTTACCCATCTTGATAAACTTCCCGATTTGCCCATCGGCGATTTCCTTGAGCCAAAACAAATAAGTGTAAGCAAATACCATCCGATTGTATTGTATAGTGCAGGGAAAACCCTTCATGTGTATGATTCAGTTTTAAAAAAAATAATTCAACAAACTACTCTTCCTGTTGAAAAAGAATTTTCCATAATTGGGTTAACCGAATTAAACAACAACGAATGGCTGGTAAATGCTGTTCAGGGTTTATTCAGGTTCAATCTCACCACAAATACATTTTCCCAAATAACCTATGCTGGTGAACCTTTGAAATTAACCAAATGCCTGGTAATAGACGACACGATTATCATAAAGGATAGAAACTATAACATGTATAAGTGCTCCGTTTTTTCCCCTGATAAAATTATTCCTATAACGAATGGTCTGGAAACTATACATGATTTAATAAAGGGACCTCAACAGGAATTATTTGCCATAACAAACAAAGGTTTGATGATGCAAAAAAATCCTTCTGCAGCATGGACGCTTCTTACACCATTAGAAGCCTTTGATAATGTTTATAGGGGGAAGCTAAAAATTGCATTTCACCACTTAAAGATACAATTAATCATTTTTGGAGAAGGCAAAATATGGATTATTTCACCTAAAGATGGAAAATTAATCACCACCCTATCATTAAACAAACCCGGATTGCCTTATGCCGTTAACCAAATAAATATTATTGATCAAAACAATATATTACTGGTACAAAACAATCAACCACTGACCATACTTAACCTTTCTGCACATAGCTTTTATCAATTAGGCATGAGACAGGGTTGGTGGGGACAAAATATGAGCGCGCAAACGCACATTACCACGGGTCATCAAAATGATTGGTGGGCAACCGTGGATGCAGGATTAGTGCATTTTACAACTAAACAATTGCTTGAAAAACCAATACCCCCACCTACTCCTGAAATCTATCAAATACAAATACAATATACCAACCATACGCTCCCGGCGGCAAGGTATTTTGATAACCCGCTTGAAGTTTCCTATCAAAAGGGAACTGTTTCATTTATGTTAGGAGGTATAGAAGCAGATAGCATTGAATATTGTTTGCCGCCTTATGACAATAATTGGCGGAGAAACGTAACGGCTACTTTTACCAATTTGCCCGGAGGGCTTTACACCTTAAAAGTACGGGAAGCAGGCGCCGCAAGCCTTTATTCACCCGAAACCATTTTATTGCTGCGCATACTTCCCCCCTTTTGGAAAACAATGTGGTTCCGGGTGCTTGCTAGTATATTGCTTGCGGGCTTGGCATATCTTTCATTCCGTGTAAGACTCCACCAACAAAACAAAAAGAATTTACAGCAGCTCCAACTGGCACAAAGCGAACTCAAAGCCATTCGTAGCCAAATGAACCCGCATTTTATTTTCAATTGCATTACAGCAATTGATGGATTAATAGCAACAGGACAAAATCAAAAAGCTTCGTCTTATTTGGCAAAATTCTCAAAACTGGTGCGACAGGTTTTACAATTATCAGAAAAACAACTGATAAGTCTTGCCGACGAAGCAAATACCCTGAAACTATATTTGCAACTGGAACAACTACGTATGCAGGATAATTTTTCTTTTATAATTGATATTGAAGAAGGATTGGAGCATGAAGTGGAAATACCTCCTTTATTACTGCAACCATTTGTGGAGAATGCTATTATACATGGTTTGAAAAATAGCTTAAAAGAAAAAAAGCATATCCTCATAAAAGCGGAAAAATTCACGAATCAAATTATTTTTACCATTGAAGATAATGGAATTGGCCGTGACGAATCAATTAAAAATACGATTAACAGAAACCACCACAAAAGCATGGGCACAAGGCTTACTGACGAACGTTTAAAGATGATGGAACATGTACTACCTATAAAAACAAACTATTTTTATCAGGACCTGTTTGATAAAAATGGGAATTCATCTGGTACGAAAGTCACCATTGAACTCACTTACCGAAATCTTCATGTATGATTCAAGTTTTAATAATTGATGACGAACAATATTGTATAGACTCGTTGACTGCCAAGTTACAGGTCTATGCCGGAGAATTGGAAATAGTTGCAGCTATAAGCAACATACTGGATATGCCCGGGGCGGTAGCACAATACAATCCGCAGGTACTTTTCCTGGATATTAATTTAGGGCCATTTACCGGATTTGATTTAATTGAAAAACTAACCGGACCTATTCCTAAAATTGTATTTACCACTGCCTACGATCAGTATGCTATTAAGGCATTTAAGTACAACGCCATTGATTACCTTATGAAACCCATTGAAGCCGAAGAGTTAGATCATACCATTCAAAAATTGAGACTGAAAGAAGCCCCCTGGCCCGACTTTTCGCATATGCACAACGCAATATTACAATTGAAAGATAAGGCTACAGGCATACAAAAAATTGCGCTTCCTACCATTAATGGTTTTGAACTAGTGGAAATTGACTCATTAATCCGTTTGGAAGCGGCAAGTAACTACACGCATTTTTATATGGTTGGCGGAAAAAAAATAACAATCAGCAAAACGCTTAAAGAATATGAAGAATTGCTCGATTCGGATGGTTTTGTACGTATTCACCAAAGTCATATCATAAACATGCGCTTCCTGAAAAGTTTTATAAAAGGTAAAACAGCAACCGTAATTATGAACGACGGTTCGGAACTAGATATTGGTGCAACAAGGAAAGAATATTTTCTTGAAAAATTTAAATTGAATTTCAGATTATCATAACAATAATGTATCTAACACAAGCTTTGTTAAGGTAATACTCCTAAACCGCATTAATAATTAAACATAAAATGTTAAATATAGATTTTGTTGAACAATTGCATAACTATGATGTTCTATCGTTCTAAAATAATTAAAATGAAAACATTGAAATTGAGCCTTGCTATGTTAACCATTCTTGGCATGGTAGCATGTGGCGAAGCACCTGCTGAAGCAGAAGAAGTAGCAACCGAAACGGTAGTGGAAGCACCTGCAGCACCTGCAACAGTTGTAGATATTGCAGTAGGTTCTGCCGATCATTCAACATTAGTAGCAGCCGTTACTGCTGCCGGTCTTGGAGAAACACTTAGCGGTACCGGACCATTTACCGTATTTGCACCTACCAATGCAGCTTTCAGCGCATTGCCTGCAGGTACATTAGACGATTTGTTGAAGCCTGAGAACAAAGAGAAATTAGCTTCTATCTTAACCTACCACGTAGTTGCAGGTAAGGTAATGAGCACCGACCTTACAGATGGCATGAAAGCTACTACTGTAAATGGACAAGAAATTACAATTAACGTTAAAGAAGGTAAGGTTACCGTAAATGGTGCCAATGTTACTACTGCCGATTTAGGTGCTGGTAATGGTGTGGTACACGTTATTGATGCCGTTATTTTACCTAAGTAATCTTTTTTTTATTGATTTTATAAAAAAGTACTGCCTTCGGGTGGTACTTTTTTGTTTTTATACCTATTCGTGAATTCGTACATTGAAACTTTTTGAATAGGCGATACCCATTATTCCATAGTTTTATGCCCTTGGTCTTATTAAAGGCTTTTACTTAAACAAAACGATTAACATATGAACGTTAAAGTAAAGTTTCTTGGCGCATCAGGCGAAGTTACCGGGTCTAAATACCTGCTTCAAATAGACGATTTTACCTTGCTGCTGGATTGCGGGTTGTTTCAGGGCCGCAAAGAATTGCGCCTGCTAAACTGGGATAAGTTTCCTATTGATCCTGCAACGATTAATGCCGTTGTGATTACACATGCCCACCTCGACCATACAGGTTACTTACCTAAACTATTTAAGGAAGGTTTTAACGGTCCGGTATATTGCACCACCGCCACTGCCGACCTGATGGACCTGATTCTAATGGACTCAGCAGGATTGCAAATGGAAGAAGCTAGATATGCCAAGAAAAAAGGCACTTCAAAACACGCCGATCCCCAACCGCTGTATACCATTGACGATGTAATTCCTATTAAAGAACATATTGTTGGCACCACTTTTGAAAACCCTGTTCAAATTGCGCCCCGTATTTCCGTTTGCTTTTATAATGCCGGACATATACTTGGGGCAGCTATTGTAGAAATTACACTTACCGGATTAGAACAAACAAAAAAAATTGTTTTTTCCGGTGACCTCGGCCGTCCCAATGACCCTATTTTACATCCGCCACATATTATGAAAGAAGCTGATGTGCTTTTTGTAGAATCAACATATGGCAACAGGGATATTACTCCTACGGAACGGGATGTGGTATTGGATATGATGAATGAAACTTTTGAAAACGATGGAAATATTGTAGTACCTGCTTTTTCCATTGGGCGCACGCAATCTTTACTCATGATGTTGAAGAATGTTTTGCACAGCAAAGAAATACCTAAAGTGCGCATATTTCTTGACAGCCCGATGGCCATAAAAGCATCGGAGTTTTATCGCAAACACAAATCTTACCACAAACTTGCTGATACAGATATTGAAAATGACGAAGCCTTTCTCATGCTGCGGAACAACCTAACGGTTACACGTTCCGCGGAAGAGTCCAAAAAAATAAATGACTACACGCACGATGCTATCATCATTGCGGGCAGTGGTATGATGACCGGCGGTCGCATTATGCACCATTTAATGAAACGTTTGCCACATGAAGAAAATGTAATTCTCATTACCGGCTATCAACCTGAAGGCGGTCGTGGGCGGAGATTACAAAATGGAGAACCTACCCTGCGTATATTCGGACAGGATGTTCCTGTAAAGGCAAAAATATTTACAATAAACGGGCTTTCCGCACATGCCGACAGAAGCGAATTACTCGATTGGTTAAATGGTTTTGAACAGGCACCCAAGCAAACATTTGTAGTACACGGCGAAAAAGAATCTGCTAATGCGCTTTGTGACACTTTGATAGAAAAAGGTTGGAATGCACATGTGCCGCACTACCTGGAGAACGTGGAATTATTTCAACACATTTAGTGGATAGTTGATAATGGAAAGTTGAAAATGGAAAGTTGATAGTGGCTGACGCATTCAATCCCCTCACACAACAATCGTACTATTTATCAGTAACCGCAAACCACATCTCACTCCCAAACTCCATTCACTACTCACCATTCACTTTTGACTCATTCACCCATTGACTTTATTCACTTATTGATTTATTGACTTATTATCCTTTCCCCTTAAAAAATAACTTAATAAATACAGCTCCGACAAACCAAATAAATAAAGCAAGACTTGCAAATAACAGCCAACCCGACTTGTTTCCCTGTTTCCAAATACGCAGCATGTAGGGCTCCCAAAGCGGTTTGCCCCATTTTTCGTAATAGTGTTTGTAAACAGGGTCACCGGTCATTTGCCATAGTTCGTTCATTTGTTTTACCAGCAAGGGGTGGTAATTTTCATCGGCTAATTTACCAAGGGCATCATAATAAACATATCCATCTCCCCTGTCATAGCGGGGTAGTGCGGCTTTCAGGGCTTTTTCTCCCAGTTCAAAATATTGCAGGGCAAGTGTGTCATTTGTTTGCCTGTAATAATAGTTGAGTCCGGTTAAGGCAAAAATATGCCCATCGAGTATTCGTGGGGTTTGCTGTCCGGTATCGGCTATTTCTTCGTACCACCACCCTTGCGGTTCCTTGTAGGTAAATCCGCCATCCTTTACTGAAAGTGCATAGCCAAGCACCAACCGGGCAGCCTGTTTAAGGTGGTTACTGTCACCATCAAGCGCAAAGGCATAAGTAAATGCTTCGATGGCCCGGCCGGACGTCATACCACAGGTAAAGGGCTCGCCAACCTGTAAATACCAGGGTTGCTGCCAGTCAAATACATACAAAGCATGGCCGTCTATTTCTGTAATGGCGCTGTCAAGCCATGCAATACAATTAAAAAATTTTGTCCGCATCTGCGAATCATCCTTTTGCTTTAATAGCCCGTAATAATCAATTGCATAATTGGCAACAATTGTTCCGTTGTATTGGTAGCCGGCGGTAATACCCTGCTGCGTTGGATAATAGGTTACCGGAATACCCCGAAGGTCGGTAAAATTGGGTGCATAATTAGGGAATGAATCGAGGAAAGCATTATAAAAGCCATACCTGATGCGCTTTTCCCAACTATCGCCTTTCCATTCGCAAAGCAAAGCAGACAGCGCAAAAGCAAGGACGGGAAAAATCCATTGTAATACTTTCTTTTGAAAGGAAGACTTCTTTGCATTTTCAGGAATAGGTACTTCGCCCATACCGGTTAGATGTTTGAGCTGCAAGTTCCAACATTACGGCAGTACAAACAACAATCATTATGGTTCAGGCAATATTTAAAATGATATTCCTTCTTATATTTGTAAATCCCAATTAAACAATAATACTATTAAAAAAGTAGTCATGACCCCTGGTATCAAGTTTCCCCGTATCCTTAGCTTCACATTAATGCTTTGCTTCCTTTCCCCATTTGCAAATGCACAAACTCCGGATGTATTGGAAGTTAGCTATCAGGAAGTAACCACAAGAATCCAAAGTCAGGCAGTTGATGACAATGGGAATACCTACTATGCCGGTCTTTTCAAAGGTGCGCTGATAGTGGATGGCGACACACTTGCGTACGGTTTGGGCGGAGAAGATTACTTTTTATTAAAAAAAAACAAACAAGATTCTCTACAATGGGTAATACCTTTTGGAAGTGTACAAACCGATCAATATTTAATTCATATATCATGGATTCAAGGAAATTTATTTCTCCATTTCGGCTTACCGGCTTCTGTTACATTTAAAAATCAGATAATCGAACCACTAAATGATCCAAGTCTTACATACGCGACCCTAAAATTAGACCTTGCTGGAAATATCCTTTGGATGAAAAGGTCAAATTTTGGGATAAAAGAATTTCACGACATTGATGGAGGAAGTATCGCTGCAATTTCCTATGATATTTCGGAAGAAATGAACCCAAAAATAGAAAATGAAACTATTTATAACTTAAATGGCCAAAAGTCAACCCTTATAATAAAAATTACAAGGGACGGAAATTTCTTGAGTTGCTATCCATTGATAAATACATTTAATTCAAATGCTCATATTGGTGTAATAACCAGAAGCCATGTTCAAAATAACCAATTTTATTTTCTATTATCACCAGGCAATTTAGGGGTTCAAACCGGTAAAAACGAATTAAATTTTAATGGAAGCATCATACCATTGCAATTCCCTTCATCAAATTCAGTACTTGTAAAAACAGATACATCTTTCAATGTTAAATCCCACAAGATTCTTAATCCATCAGGTCCTGGATTTTATTCAGGAGTAACAACCGCCGCAAATCGGATACAGTTTTCAGAGGATAGTACTTCCCTGCATTTATTTGCGAACATCGGTACTTATTCCCTAGATGGATATAATCAAAGTTTGAATGGCAAATATGGTATTGCTATACTCGATACCAATTTAAATACGACACAATTCAAAATAATTTTAGAGAATCAAGGTGTCATCAATTGCAATCATATTCAGGAATACAAAGGCGCCTACTACATATTCGGAACGCTAGTTGGGAAATTAACAAATACCGGCGGCCCTCCTATACCCGCAATAATGCTGAACATTCAATTCGGAAATAATAAAACGATCCTATTCAATTTAAATGACGTCACGAGGAGTTTCATTTTAAAGTTAGATAAAAACCTTACCTATATTAACCACACATGGATTGGTGACCATACAATCCAGGAATCAAATACTTTATATATCGACATCATTAACTTTGTGGATAGCAGTATGTATTTCTATCAAATCTTCGATAACAGATTTAATCCATGGGAAATAGATTTATCCTTACAATTAGTAAAAGGGGGATCGAAGCCACTTGCAGATCAATCTGATTATATTGAAAAGGTTAAATATTTTTCAAACAAAACAAAACTGCTTCTTGGATTATCAAATGGTCTTAATGCTTTTGACGAAACAGATAATGTATTAGGAAAAGCAAGTAACAGGCGGGATTTTTTCTACGCTATTGTAGATAGCAATAATCAAATAATAAAATATAACAGGCTTTTCAGCAGCTTTGGAACAAGCATTATTAGAAGTGTACAAACATTTGAAGATTCTGTTTTTATATTACTAAGACTCACTTCACCCCGAAATCAGGCAGGGTTTAATTTTTTTAAAATTGGGAATTACGCACAAAATATTCCAGGCTCGGTTCATAGTATAATAATTGCCCTTGATACTTTGGGAAACTTTTCCATTCGGGATATGCACAATACCCCGATTAGCGCAGTTTGGAGCTTTGATATTTTTCCTAATGGCGACTTTGCATTAATGACAGGAACCACTTCTATTAGTTTAAATCTGAATGGACAGATTTTTCCAAATAGAAATGGTTTCTATATTGCTCGTAGTGCTAAAAATGGTAATTTAATTCAAGCAATGAAAATTTTCCCTACTACAGGTTTAACATCTCTTTCGTCCAATGAAATTTTTGTTGAAAAGGGAACCTATAATATTATTACAAGCATTTTTGGTGATATACCACCAAATGGTCCCGATTTTGGAATAATATCAGCCAGAAATGGAAATCAGGAAACTTCCATTACTATTCCTAATCCAAGTCCAAATTCACCAACCAGGAAATATTATTTTATTGTTTACAAAGCTTCATTCAACCAAAATGTGTTCGCCAATGCTTTAGGACCATTTTCAGCAGCAGGTGTTTTAGCATCTCTGACAAACAACAATCATAATTCTTATATTTCATTCAGAACGGGTACATCAAACGATATACTCAAATATAAAAATCAAGTTCTGTTGCCTGCAGAAAGTAATTTTCAAAGTGGGACTTTCTCCATAGATAAAGATGGAAACTTTCTTAAGAAAATTACTTTTTCAAAAGTTCCGGGATTATTAGCACACAGCTTTTTACCCGTAGCTAGTAAGACTGTAAACAACCACATTTATGTAATTGGAGCACAATCGGAAACCTTACATTTCGGCGCTCTTAAAATCTCACACAAAGGCGAGGGTGACGGTCTTATTCTTAAATTAGATACTTCTCTAAATCTGATTCAATTTTATAATGTGGCTTCCGTTTATTCTGATATATGCACTGATTTAGACTTTTTCGCTGATTCTAGTTTAATAATTGCCTATAGGTCGCAAGGTACCCCTACCGCATCTGTAGGGCTCAACCAAATTTCAGCATTGAATGCTGCTTCCGGTATTCTACCATCCGATCTTGAAGAATCAGGTTATGTTTCGCAACTAAGCACAGGCATGGTTCCGGCTGATTATATCTTTTCCATAAAAGACGGAAGTTGGCACGATGCCAGCATCTGGAATACAGGTACGGTACCGAAAGCGACCGATCGTGTTTTCGTACGACACAAAATACAGATATTGCAAAACACTGAATGTTACCAGGTATTTGTAGACCCAACCTCCGACCTCAAACTAGGCGAGGGAATTAAACTTACGGTTACCGGAAATGTAAATAATTAAACATGCAAGCTTACCTGCAAAAAAATTCAAAATTTTATAGCTCCAACATTATTTTATCCAACACCGTTCTTCCAAGATTTTTGTAATAATTATCATAGGCATTAAGGTAATCATCCGTTGCCGCTTTTAATGATTGAAAGTATTGAATGCCATAAGCCTTATTGGGGTCTTGTACCTGCACGGTTCCGGTTTTAACTACAGTTGCGCCATCATTCAATGACCAGGAAACTTTTACATCTTCCTCATTTGGCTCCAGGTACACTTTTGTAATATTGAGCAGTAATAAAATATTGGTTGTTTTATTATTAAAGGAAAAAGTACGCGGCAATTGATCAAGCGTTACGGTTAATTTTTTGCCTGCCAACTTATCCAAAACCTTTTGTGTACGTGCATATTGGTAAAGGCTATTGGTAAACTGATTTACTGGAATTTTGTAGTTCAGGTCAGTTTGCACTACCATATGCTCCCTGTTGTAAACAATTAGGGGCAAAAACTTTTTCCAGTAGCGCTTTCCTGTGGACATTTCCATGCTGCTGCTTCCATCGGTCAGTTTGGTTTCTACTATCAACGACAAGGTTTGCGCAGGCATTTTTACTTCGGGCATTTCACCATAATGGCGGGTAAAGTGCTTATTCATTTTTTTAGGAGTTACACAAGCAGCCAGGCAGGCAACCATGAACATCAGCATCATCGGGTTCTTAAAATTTCTTAAAGGCATAAGAGGTGAGTTTTGATTTGGAAGGCAAAAGTAGGTGGAATGTAATCATTGACTTAACGAATAAGCAATTTTCATGCATCCTATTTCCAAAAATTAGTTGTTTATGCAACTAATTTCTACTTACTTCGTGTTTACAATTTTTCAACGTCAATTTTATTGCTATATGAACCGCACGATTAAGAAAGTAGCCGTATTGGGCTCGGGAGTAATGGGAAGCCGTATTGCCTGCCATTTTGCAGGTATTGGGTTACCGGTTTTATTACTCGACATGGTACCTAAAGGTGCCGAAGAAAGCACCAAACCTGCCGAAAGGAACAAATTGGTAAACGATTTTCTGGCCGCAGCCGTAAAAAGCAATCCCAGTCCCGTTTTTACCAAAGATGTGGCCAAACGCATAACCACAGGCAATTTTACCGACAACATGAAGGATATTGCCCAATGCGATTGGGTAATTGAAGTAGTGGTGGAACGCCTCGATATCAAGAAAATTATTTACGATCAGGTGGAGCAATTCCGCAAACCTGGTACCCTTATAAGTTCCAATACTTCCGGCATCCCCATCCATTTAATGGCGGAAGGCCGTAGCGATGATTTTAAAAAGCACTTCTGCGGTACCCACTTTTTCAATCCCCCGCGCTACCTACGGCTGCTTGAAATTATACCTACCCCGCATACTGATCCCGCTGTTATTGACTTTTTAATGCAATACGGCGATTTGTATTTGGGTAAAACCACCGTGCTGTGCAAAGACACACCTGCCTTTATTGCCAACCGCGTTGGTGTGTTTAGCATGATGGCGGTAATGCATGTAATGGAAAAACTTGGTCTTACCACTGACGAAATTGATGCCCTCACCGGACCCGCAATGGGCCGCCCCAAAAGCGCCACTTTCCGCACGGCGGATGTGGTGGGAATTGACACCTTAGTAAAAGTTGCGCAGGGTGTAAAGGATAACTGTCCAAATGATGAAGCAAAGGAACTTTTTACCATACCTGCATGGCTGGAGAAAATGGTTGCCGATAATCGCCTTGGTGATAAAACCGGCGGTGGTTTCTTTAAAATGGACCGCAGCGGGGGTAAAAAAGATTTATACACGCTCAACCTGAAAACGGGTGAATATGAGCCTAAGCAAAAATCAAAATTTGCAACACTGGAAGCTGCCAAACAAATTGACGACCTGAAAACAAGGTTGAAAGCTGTGGTATCCGGTACCGATAAAGCCGGTGAATTTTTCCGTCAGTTCCATTATCATTTATTCAGCTATATCAGCCATCGCATCCCCGAAATAAGTGATGAATTGTATCGCCTTGACGATGCCATGATGGCAGGCTTTGGATGGGAAATAGGTGCCTTTGAAAGCTGGGATGTTTTAGGCGTTGCCAAAACAACCGAAGCAATGAAAGCTGCGGGTTTTGCAGTGGCTCCCTGGATTGAAACATTCATTGCAGATGGTAACAAAACGTTTTACAAAATAGAAAATGGCAAACGTCAATACTACGACGTTGCAACCAAAACCTATAAGCCAACACCGGGTGGCGATTCGTTCATCATACTAAGTGATTTAAAAGAAAAAACGGTTTGGAAAAACAGTGTATGTAGCCTCGTAGATATGGGCGATGATGTGGTGGGCCTTACCTGGAATACCAAAATGAATACCATTGGCGGCGATGTGCTGGGTGGTATCCAAAAAAGCGTGGCCATTGCAGAAGAAAAATACAAAGGGCTGGTGATTGCCAATGAAGGTGCCAACTTTAGTCTTGGCGCCAATGTGGGCATGATATTTATGCTGGCCGTAGAACAAGAATATGATGAACTCGATATGGCGGTACGGTTTTTCCAGAATACAAGTATGCGGCTACGGTACAGCAGTGTGCCGGTAGTGGTAGCGCCACATGGCATGGCATTGGGTGGCGGTTGCGAGTTTAGCCTGCATGCTGATAAAATACAGGCGGCAGCAGAAACCTATATTGGCCTGGTGGAATTGGGCGTGGGCCTGATACCCGGCGGTGGCGGTACCAAAGAATTTGCATTGCGCGCGGGTGATGAATACTTTGATGGTGAAATAGAAATTGAACCGCTTAAACGCCGTTTTTTTACCATTGGTATGGCCAAGGTAGCCACAAGCGCGCAGGAAGCTTATGATCTTGGAATTATGCGCAAAGGCATTGATGAAATAAGTATGAACCAAAGCCGACGCATTGCCGATGCCAAACGCAGCATTCTCGAAATGCATGCAGAAGGATATGTAACTCCAGTGCAACGAACAGACGTGCGCGTGCTTGGTCGTGGCGCACTCGGTGCCATGCTTGCGGGATTAAATGGCATGCTACTTGGCAATTACATTACCGAACATGACCAAAAAATTGCTACCAAACTCGCTTACGTAATGTGCGGCGGGGACCTTAGCGAATCATCTTTGGTAAGCGAACAATATTTACTCGACATTGAGCGCGAAGCTTTCCTGAGTTTGACAGGGGAAAAGAAAACGTTAGAAAGGATACAGAGTGTGTTGAAGGGAGGGAAGCCGGTGAGGAATTAGGTTTGTTATTACAAAAAATTCTTAAAACTAAAGTACCATGAGTATATCAACAAATAAGTCATTAACACGAAAAGAACATTTTCTACAGTATTTCGAACATTCACCCTATAAAGATTTTAGCTTTTGGAAAGATTTTTCAGTGAAGGCTTTGAATCTATATAAGGACGAATTTGTTAATTTGAAGGATAGGATAAACAATCTTGATGCAAGACTTTCAGGTGAAATTGCCTTTGATGGCAATGGAATTCCCATATCAATAAATGGATGGGATGTTTGCGAAGAAGAAGTGCTAAGTCTTGAAAATCAGAATAATCAAATATTGCCGCTATTATTTATTGGTGCTTTTAATGAATTCGAGAGTAGTTTCAAAAGTTTCGTTACGGATGTATTTGATTTTTTGAGCCGGTATAATTTAATAGAAAATGTGACTATTGCCAGATGTGATTTATTAAAGGCTTGGAAAATAGGAGATATTAAGAAAACGCTTTGTACTGCCGAACTGCTATGCATTTCCACAACAAGAAATCTCAACAAGCTATGGATTGAAATAGATTCACATCAAGAATTAAGACATGTATTTGCCCATAATGAAAACCCCATACCTGAGGGTAAAAGCACTCGAATTAGGAAAGTAAAAGGAATTCATAATGTAATCGTAGATGAAAGAAATTATGTCAAGATTAATGAAGCGTCTGTATTAGTAAAATCATGCAATCTTTATGAAAGTTTTATGCATGAGTTAATAAAGGAAATAAGTACCAAACTTCAAAAGTAGATTAACGGCTATTCTGTCTAAAATCTTTTGTCAAAAGACAGGCAAGACATTGAAATTATATAAATAAATAATCTAATAATTTTTTATACCTAGTATTAAAATTGCCACGACTATCTTTTTACTGGAATATTGGAGAATTCTCCATCAAGTGTGACCCTTCCTGTTCCAACATCCCTTAACGATATTGATGCTTTAAATCGGCCTGTAGCACGTTTGTTTTCAATCTTTGTAATTACAAATTCATTATTATCACCGCTTTTGGATTGATAATTTACAGAATTAAGACTACATTCTCCAAATATAAAATTGCCGCAAGTTGCAGGACTAATGCCTTGTACATAATTGTATGTACCCACTTTTAATTCATCATTCATTAAAGAGAACACTAAACCGATATCAAAATAGAAATTTGAGCTAGTCTTTCTAACAGTAAGGATTTGAGCACAAATGGAATTAATATTGCCTGAAAATTTGGGACCAAACTCCAATGTACGATCACTTTCGTTGAATTCGAAAACAGAACCATTCGCCGTCACCTTCAATTGTGCAGTAGGTGCAACAGGGTCATTTGTTCCTCGGGAACATGACAAAAAATTTAACGCAATGATAAAAAGGCAGAAGGTTCTAAATTTCATAAAATTGGTTTAAATAGGTAAAAGTAATCAATTAGCATTATTACTTATAATCCACTTACAAATATAGGTAAATATGAATATCATGAAAAGCTTGACTTTCATTACCCCTTGCCATCTCCACTTTTTTTCAGCCAATTCCTTTGCTTCGCTGTGAAATTTCCTTCAACGCAGCAGTTGTTGGTTTTTATTGGCCAATGTTGAAGTTTGCCGCCGTTGTTGGTGTTTTTCACCAACAACTCCTGCACTCCTGCGAAGTCGAATTTCATTTTGCCTGCATTTTAACAACATGGACAGGATTAATTATTTTATAAAATAGCATCCCTAAAAGAAATCACCCGCAATTTATGCGGGTGATACATTTTTCTTCATGATTTTTAAAGGGTGCCTATGTGCAACGGCTTCGAAACAACCCCATCAATCGCCTGCTTCACCAATTCATTCAAGGTCATTTTCCGTATGCTGGCATAGTTGGCAGCTTTGCGGTGCAATTCTGGGGGAATCCGCACATTAAAACTTCCCTTGTATGTTTTCTCTGGTTCTTTACCCAGTTCTTCACAAGTAATTAGGTAATCTTCAACAGCTTCATGAAATGCTTGTTTTAAATCGCCAACACTAGTGCCTTCAAAACTTACCAGATCGCTTATTCCCAAAAGCTTTCCGTAGAATACATCATCAACTGCACTGAAATGAACTTCAGCATAGTAACCCTTGAATTGTAAAATGTCATTCATCTTTTAAATTCCCATTTTCTTTCAAAACCGCAATTACCTGATCAATCATGTAACGCTTTAAAATATTTCCGGGGTGAGGCTTGTGCAGATTTATCATTCGTTTTCCTTCATCTGCAAATTTTCTTCTTGAGCCACCCGTTTTTCCCTTTTTCAACTCCTGATACCCAAAGTAAATTAGAACATTTGTCAACTCATCCCATGTGAAATCAGTTGGCCTTACTAATAGCCTTGCTATGAGTTTATCAATTTTTGCCATTTTCCAACATTAACCAGATTAATTAATTTTTTCATACTTAAGAATTTTTATTAAAAATATTTTATTTGAACTATATGCAACTAAACTCCAGTTGCAAACCTATGAATATTTTTGGTTGTCTTCCAAATAAAAAAGTCATAAACATTTTCCAACATAGTATAAAATTGAATATTAATAAATAAAAGAAAAGGTTTAGAACACAAAAAGCCATTAACCGACCCTTGTTGCCAAAATATGGAAAATATTTAACCCCCGTGAAAAATGCTTATAAATGGGCTTTCGCATGAAAAACAATTACAAATGCGGTTGAAAAGGTAATTTTTTAATCATTCACCCCTACTTCCTACTAATTTTGTCCCTTTTAAAGGCCCACGGTCTTACTATCAACACATTTTAATAACGCTCCTTCCAGCCAAGGCTCACAGGTAGCGTATTGCTTTATCATTTAAAATGTGTTTACCATGGCAACCTTACACAGCAGCCCATTTTGTCTGCGGATTACTTACGATTTAAAAGTCTATCCTTTGGTAGAAGGAAATGAATGGCACTTTTATTACATAATTGAACCACTTTTGTATGGCCAGCCCTTTTTAAGACCAAATGTTTTAAAGCGTTGGAAACAACCGCATGGTACTTTTTCTGTATTTGAGGGCGGCCCGTATTGCTCCATTAAAAACTGGTTGAAAAAGGCAATACAGGGTGGCAATGCTGAATGGTGCAGCATTGAACCGCCCGACCTTACTATTTGCCTTTTGCCCGCAAGGGAAGCTAACGAAGATGCAATAGCAAGGTTTGAATTGACCGACCCCAACAATATACAAGGTAACGGGAATACCATTTCGAACTATTTTTTGCTGCAATGGAGATTTAATGCCGGTTTTTTCAATCTTGAAGTTTCGAATACCGATTGCAGTTCTCCTTTTGAAATAGACCAATGGGTAAGCCGTCAGCAATTGGAGTTGTTTATTCAAGAACTCAAAGAAGAACTTGCAAATGCGCTAAAGGCCGCTGGAGTGGAATTAAAATGAAGCGTGTTAGCACCTTAATACTGTAACAACCGCATTTGCTCCAAATGAAAAAATATCCGTTCAAATGAAGTAACCCGCACCTTTTCATTGTGGGGATAGTCTTCATCTACGGAGTGGGTAACCACCTACACAGGCAGGT
Source organism: Chitinophagaceae bacterium (assembly GCA_041740575.1). Lineage (GTDB taxonomy): Bacteria > Bacteroidota > Bacteroidia > Chitinophagales > Chitinophagaceae > Phnomibacter. Next base: position 125,499 of record JBGSLS010000049.1, read on the forward strand.
TACCCAAATCCTGAGAAGCTACCGAGATACCTTTTGTAATTTTTGGTGCAATGCCTGTTTTAATTTCGAACCCTTTTAGTTAAAATTCCACCATTTTTAAGAATTTTTTGTAATCATACTTACAACTTTATACTTTTCTACCTATATTTGTAACTATATTTACATCTTTTAATGCCCAACCATCGGCAAGTTCATACAATTATTGAAAGGAAGTACTACACGGAAAAAGTAATTCCTTACCTGCAAAAACCGCTTGCTAAGGTCTTTACCGGTCAACGGCGGGTTGGTAAAAGCTATTTGCTTTTTCAATTGATGGAGGTTTTAAGAAAAAGGGAAGCCGATCCTCATATCATCTACATCAACATGGAAGATATGCAGTTTTCTGCCCTTCAGGAGGGTGAAAAGCTTTATCAATATATTCAGGACAGGCTGAAGCAAGGCAGCTTCAATTACATTTTTATTGATGAAATTCAGGAAGTAACCGGTTTTGAAAAAGTGGTACGTTCCCTTTTACTGAACCCGGAAAATGATCTGTATATCACAGGAAGCAATGCAGAATTACTTTCGGGCGAATTGGCAACCCTGCTTGCCGGAAGAACCATTGAGATAAGTGTGCATAGCCTTTCATTTGTTGAGTTTCTGGCTTTTCATTCGTTAAAAGAAGAAGAAAAAAGTTTGGAGCTTTACCTTAAATATGGCGGAATGCCCTACTTGCGTAACCTTGCACTTAATGACGAACTTGTATATGAATACCTGAAAAACATCTACAACTCAGTGGTTTTCAGAGATGTGGTAGCAAGGCACCAAATCCGAAGTACAGGCTTTCTCGAAAAGCTTATACATTACCTTGCGGATACGACTGGAAGTTTATTCTCCGCAAAAAAGATAAGTGATTATCTGAAATCGCAAAAAGTAAATATTGCCCATAATCAAGTCATTAATTTCATCCACCACCTAGTAAATGCATTCCTGGTAAAGGAAGTTGACAGGTACGATATAAAAGGAAAAAGAATTTTTGAATCAGGTGCCAAATATTACTTTGAAGACACGGGGCTGCGCAATAGCATTACGGGTTACAGATCTTCAGACCTTGGTAAACTTGCCGAAAATGCTGTTTTTAACCACCTCGATTACCACGGTTATAAAATAATGGTAGGCGAAATAGCAGGTACCGAAATTGATTTTATTGCCGAAAAAAACGGGGAGCGGCTCTACATTCAGGCATGCATGCAGATTGATATCGAAAAAACCGCTGATCGGGAATTCAACCCACTTCTATCAATTGCAGACCAGTACCCAAAAATGGTAGTTTCACTTTATGGAAATTCCAGGAACAGCGTGGGTGGGGTACAACATTTATCACTTTTTGAGTTTTTAATAAAACAATGGTAAGACAACACAGGCTAAAATCGCTCAAAATCAATTGTGCCAATACTTTCAAAGTACTCATTACAATTTAAATACAATGCAAAAAATTTCAGCCATACATAAAAAAAGGAGCCTGATTAGGACTCCTTCTTTATTAGGTAGGTAGCAAATGGATTAACGCTTACCCGTCCACTCATTAATTTCCACCTGTGGCACCAATACCTTATTACAGTTTTCAACTACTACTTCCTGCGGTAGTGTAAATGTTGCAAGTTGTTTGAAATCAATTGCCGATGCATTGGCACTGATGGTATATAAACCAGCATCCGCAATCCATGCAGAGCGATCCGAATAAAATGATGCGAGATCTTTAGGTGTCAATTCAAAACGAAGCACCTGGCTTTCACCGGGTTTCAATAATTTGGTTTTGGCAAAAGCCCTTAATTCTTCAGCGGGCTTATCCATTTCTTTTACCGGTGCTGCTACATACAATTGCACCACTTCGCGACCTGCGGATTTACCGGAGTTGGTTATAGAAATACTTGCTGTGAGGTTTCCTTTACCATCCTGCTTTTCAATTTGTAATTTTCCATAGTTAAATGTTGTATAAGAAAGGCCAAAACCAAATGGAAAAGCAACTGAAACTTTGTAGGAATTGAAGTAACGGTACCCTACATAAATACCTTCTTCATACACCACTTCGCTTAGCTTGCCCATCGCCATGCCAAATGGCCCTTTTACCACATTATCAGAAATCTCTTTCCCCGGAAAATTGCCCGCGGATGGAACATCTTCGTATTTCACCGGGAAGGTCATGGTAAGTTTTCCGGATGGATTTACTTTGCCCGTAAGTACATCAGCCAGCGCGTTGCCTGCTTCCTGTCCGCCCTGCCATGCAAGTACGATGGCATCAGGCTTATCGCTCCAGCTAGCCGTTTCTATAACACCACCAATATTCAGCACTACAATAGCTTTTTTACCCTTTGCCCTGAAGACAGACGTTACATCGGTAATCAGTTGCTTTTCATCGGCCGTAAGATCAAAATCATTTTCTTTTTTGCGGTCCTGAAATTCGCCGGCGTTGCGCCCGATGGTTATAATAGCAACATCCGCATTGGACGCTGCTTGTTGCAAACCATCAAGGGTGGGTTTATATTCTGGCAAAGGTGGCTGAAGTTCAAAAAATACTTTCTTGGCCGGGCGTTTAGCTTCTTCAGCCTTAATGTGTGCAAGATATTGTTTTTCCAAAGGTTCAAAGAAACCGAAGCCGGCTTGTTGCATACCCTGCACCAGCGAAACGGTATAGGCTTCATTTACATCGCCGCTGCCGCTGCCGCCTGAAATAAAATTGTAGGACGTATTACCAAAAGCAGCTACCACCTTCACCATTTTATCCATGGGTAATGCCCTATTGTTCTTCAGCAGCACTATGCCTTCCGCCGCAGCATCGCGGGCCACTTTTGCATGTGCTTTCAGGTCGGGTTTATTGGAAGGTGCCAGATGTAAAAAGCTGGGACCATGCATGCTTACGGCAAGTATGCGGGTTGCATTTTCATTCAACACTTTTTCGTCAAGGTTACCGGATTTTACAGCATCTAAAAGCATCTTTACCTGGCTTGGCATTCCGGGCATTATCATATCATTACCTGCTTTCATTTGTGCCACCACATCGCTGCCGCCAAACCAATCGGTCATTACGTAACCTTTATAGCCCCACTCTTTCCGGAGAATGGTAGTAAGTAAATCATAGCTTTCAGAAGTATATACTCCATTAAGCCGGTTATAGGAACTCATAATCGTCCAGGGTTGCGATTTTTTCACAGCTATTTCAAATCCACGGAGGTAGATTTCGCGCAAAGCCCTTTCGCTGGCAATAGTATTTATTTGGTTGCGATTGGTTTCCTGGTTATTGGCAGCAAAGTGCTTAATAGAAGTACCTACCCCATTGCTTTCTATTCCATTTACGGCAGCAGCAGCCATTAATCCAGATACCACCGGATCTTCAGAATAGTATTCGAAATTTCTTCCGCCCAATGGGTTGCGGTGAATATTGAGCGCGGGGGCCAAAATAATATCGATACCGTAGGCTTTTGCTTCTGCACCCATTGCCTTACCTACCTTATTAGCAATTTCCATATCCCATGAACTGGCAATAAGGGTTGCAACCGGGAAAGCCGTGCAGAAAAAACTTTGGGAGCTATCGTTGTTCCTGAAAGGGCTGATGCGCAAACCAGCAGGGCCATCAGCCAATACCGTAGTTGGCACACCAAGCCTGGGAATAGAAAAGGTGGTACCAGCCGCGCCCGAAACTTTATCTTCCGTTTGACCTACTGTAGGTACACCAACCGAAGGCAGCCCGGGTATTTTCATACCCATTCCTACCACAAGGCGAGCTTTTTCATCCAACGTCATTTTTCCTACAAGGGTACGTGCCTTCTCTACCTGTGCCGGTGTTTGGCTGATGGAAACGAGGCTTAACATCAAAGCCATGGCAGTAGCTAATACTTCCTTCATGTGTAATTTTTTATTGTTTTTTATTTGTCACATGGAATCCCCAATACTCATTTGTGCGGGGTATACGCTTCGTTTGTGGGGATTTCATATATGCAAACAATTTAGGATGTAAAGATGAGCCATCATTAAACCCGCCGAATTGATATTTATCAATAAATGGAAAGTAAATGCATGCTTCGAATCCGGCTAAGCGTTTCTTTGGTAATTCCGAGAAATGAAGCAATATATTGAACAGGCACTCTTTGAATAACATCCGGTGATGATTGCATAAGTCGCTGAAAACGCTGCATAGCAGTTTCAAATTGCAAAGATTCCATGCGCTCCTGTGAAAGAATGAGCGAACCTGTTACCATTTTGCGAAGCAATTTTTCAATTTCATGACGCGCATCCGCCAGGGCTATAAAATCATTATGGTGAATACCCCATAATTGAACAGGTTCCAATGTGTGAATGATTAGCCTGCTTGATGTACGTTTAAAAAAACTCGTTATAGACATGAAAAAAACTTGGTTCATGCCAAGCCATTCAGTTATTTCTTTTGCGTCCTTTTTGTAAAAAATCCTGATGCTGCCGCTTTCGGCAAACCAGATATAATCCGCCACCTGTCCTTCGCGCAGTATGGTGTATTCTATAGGGAACTAACGGCGATAGTAAACTGCGGCCCGTATTCAGGGAGTTTGAACAGGAACTTATTGATCTCACCTTTCAATAATCATTAAGCCTAATTCTTCTTCAACTCTGCACTTCCAAATAAATGATTGAATTGCTGGCAATGCACCAACGCATATTTATACTCCATAATATCCGGCATGCCGGTAACATCGTACACCTGCGTACCGTTAATTGATTTTAGCGCGCCTAGATTTATGAAATTTACAGGCTGCACTTCCTTGCTGAGATAGACCTTTAAATCAGGTCCGTTGGTTGATTTCAAATTTTCAATTAACAACTGAATACTGCCACTCGGGTTACGTACAATATGTGCCGTACCACTTACCGTTCCATAAGGACCATTTACAAACAATCCGGTATGCGTCCGTTTGGCACCTGCCATTTCCATTTCCATCAGTTCTTCGGTAGAAGTTGATTCCTTTTTACAAGAAAATAACATAGTTGTTATCAGGAGAAGAAAAAATAATTTCATAAACATTAAATTATATTATTTAGAATAGTTTTTCAATTGTTCCATCAATTCCTTTTCATCCATCCTCACTTTATAATCCGCATCGGTATATGCATATAGCACTTTCCGGTTTTTATCAAATATGTAAACAGCGGGTACCGGCAAAACGGATTGCGAATTTCCGCCTCCTGATGCTTTTAGCAGCATATCGTTATACTTGACGGGGGCTTTAAATGCAAGACCCATTGCCATGATCAACTCTGCTTTATTATCCGACAAAAGTGTATAGGAAAGCTTTTGTTTTTCAATGGTAGTTTTCAATTGTTCTGGTGCATCCGGACTGATGGCAACTATTTTATAGCCCATAGCAATTATATCTTTCTCCATTGGCTGCAGGCCTGCTAACTGCTGATTGCAATAAGGGCACCAACCCCCTCGGTAAACTATCATAACCACAGGTTGATTAAATACTTCGGGCGTGCCAACCATTTTACCATCTATATCCTGCAAATTAATTAAAGGTAAAACAGAACCAACGGCCATCGGCTTTACAGAGTCGGCAGAAGATGGTATTTGGGTAAAACCATTTACCGTCATCATTCCTACTAAAATAAAATTAAATAGTAAATTAAAAGCTGATCGCATAGTGATATTTTATGGGACAAAATAAATTAAAAATTCCAACTAATTTCCGGCGCAACAACCCAACTTCTCGTTAACCCATCAGGCCGCACATCGCGCACTACCAATGGTACACCACCGGTAATCCCTAGCCTTGTTTTTTCACTCACCTGCCAGTAAGCAGCACCTGTAAAGTTCAATGTGAGTCCCGAAGACCCTTCAATAGGAATCACCATATTCCCCTCAAAGGGATTGGTATAATTATCTTCTCCCAAATGATAAATACCGAGTAAACCGGCATTGAAAACAATTGGCTTACCCAAATTAAAATTACGCGAAGCCCTTAGCAATACATCACCCTTCCGGTCAAACAAAAAAGACGGTGGGTAATTATTGGCTTCAGGTTTTCCGTTCCAGAATTCCTGTAAAAAGCCATTTTTATTTTCACCACTTAAAGGTTGTTGATAGCCCGCGCTTAACTGCCAGAATGGATTGCTGAAGGTGGCAGCGGCAATTACATCAAAAGTGCCAAGGCTGCTTTGGTATTGCATAGGAAGCGGCATGCCGTTTTCACTTAAATTGGAAGCGTTCAATGGAATTTTAAAACCAAGCGTAGGTGTAAAACTCCAATTACCTTTTAACTTTTTTGTATGCGATGCAGTAAAGTAAATATCTCCTGCGCCAAACGCAGTACCCAATAATCCATTAGCATAATTGGCCGTAATCTTTCCCTGGAAGTTCCAACCGGTTGATGTAAAATAATCATATTGTAAGCCGGGGGTTAATACAAAAACATCATCATCGCCCTGACCTAAGGGTGCAAGGAATGTAATGCGCTGACCATATTTTTTATCAGAAGTTAATGTTTTTGCATCAGGTTTTAATGGCCCAATCGTACAGAAGCCCGCATCGCTGCAACCCTGCGCCTGCAAATTTTGAGGAAAAGCAAAAACTACAAACAAAATAGAGAGAAAGAATAACCTGACAAGGATTGCAGAAAAAGAGCTACGCTTTGATGTCATGTTTTTATATTTACCATACAAACCTATTCATCACAATTTGCGATTTTTGTCAGCTGCACGACACTTTAACGGTTTTGCATTTTTTTCACATCAGGCATGCATAGCTGGCCTTTCCCTGTTTGTAATATTCCTTCCGTTTCCATTTCATTCATCAGGGTAGTTACACTTTGGCGACTGCTTCCAATAAGCCGGGCTATATCATCATGTGTAAAAATATTGGGCATTGCAAATACCCCATCTTTCAGATACTCAGGAAACTGACGTGTAAGATGCATAAAAAAATAGGCTAGCCTTTCAGGAACTGTTTTGTGTAAAAGGTTAACCATCCTGTTTTCAACCCGCAACATTTTTTGCCCAAGCTGTTTGGTAAAACGTAAAGCAATATCAGGATGAAGCTTTAATAATTGTTCAAATTCCGTAACCCGAAACATACATAAGCTTACATCTGATTTATAGGCCTGTGCAAACTCACCATCAAGGTTATTGGGTAGCAAGGTAAATTGACCAAACACATCACCCCTTCCTATAATTTCCTTAATAACTTCACGTCCTTCTTTATCATAATAACCAATTTTCACATATCCTTCCTTCAAAAAATACAAAGCATTATGTAAATGGGCTTCAAAATAGATGTAGGCATTTTTTGGTGTCTCCTTAAAATGATGAACCAATTGCATACTGTCAAATACTTCATCTGCCATCTGCGAAAAAAGATCATTGCCCTTAATCAGTAATAATTGATTGGAAACACTCATAACATTAAAGTACGAAAATTGTAAAGCTTCCGATTGGCGTAAATTGTTTAAATATTCCCATTTATCAAAATAATTGAAGCATACTTGCATTTCGACAAAGGAAATATTATTTTTATCGTTAATTGCACTCCTTAACTAATCGCGTATGAAGCAAACCAAATTTTTGAGCGTTGCTATGGGTCTTATTGCCATAGTCAGCATCAACGTAAGCTGTAATCAGCAATCGAAGCAGGAAGACGCCATTCAGCTATTTGAGAAAACGGAAAGCGATCCCGAAAAAAGGTGGCATGAAGAATTTGACATGCTGAAAAACCCGTATACAGGAAAAATCCCTAAGAATATTCACAGGGATGAGTTAGCAGAAGCTGCTACCATTCCCTTGAAAGAAGAACTAGGGCTTATGGCAGGTAACAGCTATGTTTTTCAGGGTCCAAACAACCTAGGTGGACGATGCAGGGCTATTGCATATGATGTTCGATATAACGGAGCAGGAAACCAGGTGGTGCTTGCAGGCGGCGTTTCGGGTGGCATGTTTCGTAGTACTGATGGTGGGCAAAACTGGACAAGGGTAAGCAGCCTGAACGACATTCATAGCGTTACCGCTGTGGCACAAGATCCCCGACCCGGTTTTCAGGATACATGGTATTTTGGAACAGGAGAAAACCTTGGTAATTCTGCTGGGGCATCGGGATCGGCATTTTATTACGGCCATGGGATATTTAAATCGGTTGACAATGGAATTACCTGGACGCAATTGCCTTCTACCGCAGGTGGTTCGCAGTTTAGTTTTGATAACAGATTTGATGTAAATAGTAAAATTGTGGTGAACCCTGTAAATGGTGATGTATATGCAGGTACGCTTAACTCTATAAGCCTTTCTACCAATGGCGGAACAAGCTGGACAACTGATTTAGGGGCTTTTGGTGGAAACTCTACTGGCATAACAGATGTAGTGGTTACTTCTACCGGCATAGTTTATGCATCTATTAATGGAAGAGGGGGTGCACCGGCCACCGATCAGGGAATATGGAGAAAAGAAGCCGGCAACTGGACACGCATTGCGGAAGGAACCACACCTGTACCTGCATGGTTTAATACTGGTAATTCCCTTGGCAGGATTGTACTTGCTACCGTTCCTGGTAATGCAAATCAAATTTATGCGCTGTATTACAATGGAACTACATCATCGTGTACAGGCACTCCGGTGCCTGAAGCGGAACTTGGCTTTTATGACCATTCCACAACAACATGGACGGACCTCAGTGCAAACCTACCGGATGAAGGCGGTTGTCTCAATGGAAATGATCCCTTTGCCGTGCAGGGCGGCTACGACCTGGTAATTGCCGTAAAACCCGACAATCCAAATGTGATTTTCATAGGGGGTACCAATGCCTATCGCTCTACAGATGGCTTTACGACCACTACGAATACTACCCGAATTGGTGGTTATGTTTCAACTTCTTCCTATGGTCTTTACCCTAATCATCATGCTGATGTACATGCTTTTGCCTTTGCCCCCAATAATCCTAATAATATGCTGTGCGGAACAGATGGAGGTATTCATGAAGGTGATATTTCAACACCTAATGTAACCTGGGTAAACCGAAATAATAACTTTACCACCTTCCAGTATTACTATGCCGCTGTTGACCCTACCGTTGGCTCCGACAAGTATATTGGTGGCACACAGGATAATGGTACGAATTACCGGAATGTGGGTACCAATGGGCATATTCAAACTTTTGGTGGTGATGGGGTTTCGGTAGGAATCAGCGCTGCCAACCAAAATCACTATATAGGTACACAAAGCGGTAATGTTTATAGAAAAGGGGCTAACGTAGCTAATAATTTTTTTAATGCAAATCTTACCCCTTCGGGATTAAGTGCAAGCCGTTTGTTTGTAACGTTATTCCATCTTGATGCGGACAATAGCACCATACTTTATTATGCTGATTTTAACGAGCTATGGCGCAATACAAGGGCTGATACAGTTCCATTAAGCGCCGCATCCGCCGATAGAATGAAAGAGATGACTGGCGTTGCTGCAACCATTGGTAGTACCAATATCAGGAGCATTGCCGCTTCAAGAGGCATTTACAACAATGCAACTTCGAAACTATATATTGGCACCAATAATGGAAAGGTTTTCAGGATAGATGACCCTAGAGATGCAGACATTGCAACAGTTCCCGTTGAAATAAACATGGCTGCAGGCATGCCGGCAGGTGCCATAATGGGTATTGGTGTTAACCCACGCAATGCCGACACCATTGTAGCTGTTTATGCCAATTATGGAATTACCAATATTTGGTTTTGTGGAAATGCTACAACAGCTAACCCAACATGGACAGCCATTGAAGGTAATTTAACGCTGCCATCTATCCGTACGGCTGCAATTGTTATTTCCAATGGAACAGTTGAATACTATGTGGGTACAAGTACTGGTTTGTATAGCACCACCCAAATCAATGGAAATGGCACGAATTGGGTGAAAGAAGGAGCCGACATTATAGGAAATGCAGTAGTTGTTGACCTGAAATTAAGACCCGCCGACAACAGGATGCTGGTTGCAACCCATGGCAATGGGTTATTTGTCACCGATATTCTTTTACCGGTACAAATGGGGCGTTTTGAAGGAAAAATTGTTCATGGTAAAAGCCAATTGTATTGGGAAACGCTTACCGAATCGAACAACAAAGGTTTTGATATAGAAAAATCGGCCGATGGCAGGGCATTTAATAAAATAGGATTTGTAGTGGGAAAAGGCAATACCGGGGAACGATCTGTTTATCAATTTACCGATCCCGCTACGGCAGGCAGAGCGCAGTATTACCGGTTAAGGCAGGTAGATAAAGATGGAAAATCCAGGTATTCACAAGTGGTAAAACTTACGCTTGATGCACTTCCGCTTCAATTGGTTTCGGTAGTAAATCCCATGAGTACCAACCTGATTTTTACCCTGAATGATGCACCTAAAAAAGCATTGGAAGTTAAACTATTGGATATAAGCGGACGAACCGTATTGCAGCAAAGATTTAGCGGTAACGGATCCAATGTTTATCGGTTAAACGTACACCAACTGCCTAACGGCGCTTACACGCTGCTGGTACAAACTGAAGGTATGCAGGAAGCGCGACGGATTATTAAACAGTTGTAAGTTGTAATCCATTTTAATATTTAATAAGAGCAGAAGCGGGATTTCCTGATAGGGATATCCCGCTTTTTCGTTACTTGCAGCATCATGATGAAGCATGAAGGGCAGGAAAGAAAAAAGGTTAACCGGTTTGGCAGACCGCAAAAATCGAGGGGAATTTATGCCGATGGGCTTTCATTGGAAGGTGTATCGTCAAAATTTGGATTTATGGGCATTGGCTTGCTGATATTGGTAGGTATTGCCATTCTACTGGTAACCCATATTCCAAAAGAAAAAGAATTGGTTGCAATAAATATTGATTTACAGGCACCACCCTACCGAACACCAAAATTGAAAAACGCTGTTTTGCTCCCGATAACCGGGGCACGTGTACTTGCACTTGACCCTGCAGCTTTTGCTGCAGCCGATACCATTCAAATATTTGCACTTACAAAAGGTGAAACGTTGAAGGCCTATCTTATAGCAACCGATGCCACAAACTGGAATGACGGTGTGGGTAGAAAAGATTTTTACAAAGCACTTTTACTGCAAAAAACAGATAATAGTTGGCTGGTAGATTATAAAGCTTATCGAAAAAAAGCAGTGGGTTTTAGCAGTCAGGGCTGGTGGTTGATATTGCTGGGGGTTATTTTGGTTCCGTATCAGATCATCCAATCTCCAAAATTTTCTATTTGGTTCGCCCTATTATTGTATGGCTTAGTATTGGTAGGGTGGTATTTTTTTATGTAATTATTTACTTAAGGCTACTATCATAAATCCAAAGCAGCAACGACCCTGGTGTATTTTCAATTACCTTTTTCAGGGATTGTAAAAAAGCAGGCGATACTGTTGGGCAGCCCCAGCTTTGGCAGAGCATTTCTTCCGACTCGGTATCGGTTACGCATTCGTGGCCATGCAGTACGATGTATCGGCTAAAGGCATTGCTGTTGGTAGCTTCAAGCCCATATAGTTTATAAGCAAGCCCAAATTGTCCGTTGTAAGATTTGCCTATTTTGTATTTTCCCAGTGCCGACAAAAGGCTTCCTTCTTCATTTGAATATTTTCTTTCGCCCTGTAAAAGGCCTGCTTTTCCACTACCATGCGTTACCAGCCCCTTTTGCCGTATAGCGCCATCGGATAAACGAACCACAAAGCAACGGTACTTGCCACTATGTAAACCCAAATCCATAAAAATGGCTGTTTGCGTTTGTAATTTTTTTTCCTTACAAAATACTTTTGCTTCTGCTACCCGGTTTGCAAAATCGGCAGCGTTGGGTTTCGATGCACCATCAGATATGGGTGGTTTATACAAATAATTGGCCGCAAATGATGATCCTGACTGTGATTCCGCATCATTATAAAAAACTAAAATAACCAAAACCCAGCCGAACAACATGCAAAAACGGGATGCCATAACATACTGATTAAGTGTCAATAAAATTCCATAAACGAATGTATTAACATTCGTTCAAATACCCTTTTCAGGATCTGTCATCATTGCATTCCCTCGTCACTTTTCCAGGGTACTATCAAAAATCCAAACCAATAATGGCTTGTCGCTTTGGTCAATCAAGGTCTGTAACCGTTTTAGAAAACCTGGCGATACCGACGGGCAGCCCCAACTTTGAAAAAGCGCTTTCGTACTTTGGATATCCGGAATGCTTCGATGGGCATGTATAACAATAGCCCTGCTAAAGGCATTGCTATTGGATGGTTCCATACCATAGAGTTTATACGCAAGACCATATTCTCCAAAATAAGAATTTCCGGTTTTGTATTTCCCCAATGATGAAAGCAGGCTTCCCTTTTCATTGGAATATTTCCGGGTGCCTGTAGGCAACCAGTTGGCTTTTCCACTTCCATGTGCCACCAAACCCTGCATTTTTATTACGCCATCATTAAAGCCAATAACCCAACACCGGAAATAACCGCTGTTCATGCCAAGGTCAATAAAAATGCCCACATCTGTATTTAAGTCATTTTCCCAGCAAAAATCGTCGGCTTCCCAAAGTTTATTGGATAAAAAACTACCGTCGGGCCTTGTAGGACCATCATTTACCGTATTGCGGGAAGCTATGTACCGCGTTTGTGCTTTAGCGCTATCCGGCACCACCAAGCAGATGATTGCCGTAAATAATAAAAAAAGAAAATTTGTTGAATATTTGAACATGAACTTGCATTAAAATGCCCATCTAACGCAATAAACTGCCCAATTATTCCCTATCCGAAATCATAAATTTTCAAAAAAATAGTGGAAGACAGGTACACCAAAAAATGCATTTGATTACTCAACGAATGCCCCTTACTTTTGCAGCCTGAAAATTTAAAGCTATCCTTTATGTTTTCAGAATCATTCAAACATTTCAACAGATATATTTATGGTGGACATTAAGCCGGACGAAATTTCAGCGATTTTACGCCAGCAGCTTAGTCATGTAGATTCCGAAGCTACCCTGCAGGAAATTGGTACCGTATTACAGGTGGGTGATGGTATTGCCCGTATTTACGGACTAAACAATGTACAAAGCGGCGAACTCGTAGAATTTGAAAGTGGCGTAAAAGCAATCGCACTTAACCTTGAAGAAGACAACGTAGGTGTGGTATTGATGGGTGAAAGCTCTGATATTAAAGAAGGCGACAAAGCAAAACGTACCGGAAAAATTGCATCCATTAAAGTGGGTAACGGTTTATTGGGTCGCGTAATCAATACCCTTGGTCAACCTATTGACGGTAAGGGCCCTATTCAAGGAGAATTGTTCGAAATGCCGCTTGAGCGTAAGGCCCCGGGTGTAATTTTCCGCGAGCCGGTAAAAGAACCCCTGCAAACCGGTATCAAAGCGATTGATGCAATGATTCCGATAGGCCGTGGACAGCGTGAATTGATCATTGGCGACCGCCAAACCGGTAAGAGCGCCATTGCTATTGACACCATCATTAACCAAAAAGAATTTTACGAAGCCGGCCAACCGGTGTTTTGTATATATGTTGCCATTGGCCAAAAAGCCAGCACCATTGCCGGGGTAATGAAAATCCTGGAAGACAATGGCGCTATGGCGTACAGCGTAATTGTAGCTGCAAGTGCGAGCGAACCCGCCCCGCTTCAGTTCTACGCTCCGTTTGCAGGTGCATCTATTGGGGAATTCCTTCGCGATACCGGCCGTCCTGCCCTTATTATTTATGATGATCTTAGTAAGCAAGCTGTAGCCTACCGCGAAGTTTCGCTACTGCTCCGTCGCCCGCCGGGCCGCGAAGCTTACCCCGGTGACGTATTTTACCTGCACAGCCGTTTGTTGGAGCGTGCTGCGAAAATTATCAGTAATGATGATATCGCAAGGCAAATGAACGACCTTCCCGATTCCATCAGGCATTTGGCAAAAGGTGGTGGTTCACTTACCGCGCTTCCCATTATTGAAACACAGGCAGGTGACGTATCTGCCTATATTCCTACCAACGTAATCTCTATTACCGACGGACAGATTTTCCTTGAAAATAACCTGTTCAACGCCGGTATCCGTCCCGCTATTAACGTGGGTATATCGGTAAGCCGTGTGGGTGGTAACGCGCAGATTAAATCCATGAAAAAGGTAGCAGGTACCCTGAAACTTGACCAGGCGCTTTACCGTGAAATGGAAGCTTTCTCCAAATTTGGTGGCGACCTTGATGCGGCTACTAAATTGGTACTGGATAAAGGTGCACGTAACGTAGAAATATTGAAGCAACCTCAGTATAGCCCGGTAAAAGTTGAAAAGCAGGTAGCTATTATTTATCTTGGTACCCAGGGTCTTGTACGCGAAGTACCGGTTAACAGAATGAAAGATTTCGAAGAAGCTTTCCTGAATGAAATGGAATTACGTTATTCCGATATCCTTGCAGAATTTAAGAAAGGCGTATTGAATGATGAAAGTCTGAAAAAAATGACCGAATTGGCTCAAAGCCTGATTCCAAAATTCAAATAGGTTTTGAATTAGAGATTAAGAATCCCCCGGCCATGCGTCGGGGGATTTTTTTGTTTATCAAATTTCGATTTTTTGCTTCTTTCCATTGTGCTGGCAAATACCTGCCATGTAATAAGGCCGGACATTGCTGCCCGGCCTTTTACTATTTTTAGCTGAAAAAACTAATTATCCTTCAACAACTACAGAACCTTTTGGCTGATCCATCAATTCCACACTGCGGCTGATAAATTCAGTCAGGTCGCTGCCTTTCAGCATTCCCTGGCTTAGCAGTGCAAGGTCGAGCAAGTTGCGAACGAGCTTTTCCTTTTTGCCTTCATCACCTTCGGCAAGAATCTGCCCGTGTATGGGGTGGTTACCGTTCAGCGTAAAGTTTACTTCGTCGGGCATTTGGGCATAAAAACCCATCATACCGCCGCCACCGCTTGCCTGTGCCATATCTTTCATACGGCGGCTCCACTCGGGGCGCGTAGCCACTACCGGCGCTACATCCGGGCTTAGTCCCTTAACTTCTACTACAGCAGTAGTATTGCTTATTTTACCCTTAAACAAGTCAACCAATTGGTTTGCTTGCTCCAATGTCAACACACTTTCGTTGCTTTCGGCTTTATCCACCAGGTTATCAGCAATGTCTGAATCCACACGTACAAACTGGAGTTTGTCGTACTTCTGCTCCATTTGTCCAATCCAGCTTGCATCAATCAGGTCGTTGAGTTTTACTACATAATACCCTTTTGCTTTTGCTGCTTTAATGTAGGCGTCCTGCTGAATTTCATCGGTGGTATAAATTACTACCGTCTTTTTATCCTTATTGGTTTGCAAGGTTTCAGCAGCCATGGTATATTCATCGAGCGTCATAAACTTATCGCTCGAAGCTTCCTGCATCAGGCAAAATGCTTTGGCTTTTTCATAAAACTTATCGTCGGTGAGCATACCATATTTTACAAACAATCCAAGGCTTTCCCATTTGCTTTCAAAATCAGCACGATCGTTGCGGAATATTTCATCCAGTTTATCGGCTACCTTCTTGGTAATATGCGCATTAATCTTTTTTACATTGGGATCGCCCTGCAGGTAACTGCGGCTTACGTTCAATGGAATATCAGGACTATCAATAACACCATGTAACAGCATCAGGAATTCAGGTACTACGTCCTTTACCTCGTCCGTTACAAACACCTGGTTACTATACAGGTTTATTTTATCCTTCTGTATTTCGTAGGTGTGCTTTATTTTAGGGAAATATAGAATACCTGTAAGGTTAAATGGATAATCAACGTTCAGGTGAATCCAGAATAATGGTGTTTCCGACATGGGATACAGCTCGCGATAGAAAGCTTCGTAGTCTTCCTTGCTCAGTTCGCTTGGCTTTTTGGTCCAGGCGGGGTTGGTATTGTTTATTGCCTTTGGCGCAACCGGTTCTTCACCTTCCTTAGGTTCTTCTTCTTTGGCATTTGCATCGCGGAAAAAGATGGGTACGGGTAAAAACTTACAGAACTTGGTGAGTATGCCACGCAGGCGGTATTCGTCTAAAAATTCTTCGCTGTCCGCAGCTACATGCAGGCGGATTTCGGTTCCGCGGCTTGTATGTTCGGTGGTAGGTTCCAGTGTATATTCAGGGCTGCCATCACACTCCCACCTAACCGCTTCGGCACCCTCGCGCCAGCTTTTAGTGAATACTTCTACTCTTTCGGCCACCATGAATGAACTGTAAAAACCCAGTCCAAAATGCCCGATGATATTATTTTCGTTCTGGCCTTTATATTTTTCCAAAAACTCTTCGGCACTGCTGAAAGCCACCTGGTTGAGGTACTTATCTACTTCTTCATTGGTCATACCAATGCCCTGATCAATAATGCTGATGGTTTTCTTTTTGGCATCGAGCACTACTTCAATTTTAGGCTCGCCTACTTCGCCTTTAAATTCACCCACACCTGAAAGTGTCCTTAATTTTTGGGTGGCATCCACTGCGTTGCTCACCAGTTCGCGCACAAAAATTTCGTGATCACTGTACAGGAACTTTTTAATGATCGGGAAAATGTTTTCCGTGTGTACACGAATACTTCCTTTTGCCATAATCGTATTGAATATTTAGTTAGGTAATATATGATTTTGGTAACTCATTGGCAAAAGGAATGCCAGTGAGACTAATACTGACATATTTTCTCAATCGGGTTGCCCTTTTGACGAAAAATGCCGCAGGACTGCATCCCGCGGCAAAAATATTTAATGCCTGAACCAATTATAGAATTGTAAAGGCTTTATGATTATTGCCCTTGCGCAAGGCTATAACCTTTTTTATCGCCCCAGCTATTTAGCAGTTCAAGCGAGCAAATTTTAAAATCGCCGCTCAGGCTTACATAAAGACCTATTACATCCTGCTGATTGAGGGGTTCGAGGTCAATACTTTCAAAACGAACGCGGTATTGGTTAATCAGGTTGGTAAACTTGCTGCCGGTAGGCCATACTTGTGTACCACGGTTACTAATAGTTACCAATGTAAACTTTACCCCGCCGTGACGCTTGCATTTTGTAGCAATAAACTCCGGTTGGGCATCACTTTCAATAAACATATCTACACCCACTATTTTTTCCGCTTCTTCTTCATGGCTTACCATCATGGCATTCTCTTCCAAAGACATTACCGTGCAGGTGTTTGGCACATCCGATTGCAGTGGTTTGGGATTGTTGGATGGCTGTTTTCCAAGGTTGGCAATAATCGTGGCTGCATAAGTGGTAGTATCAACAGATGGCTTCGACTTATCTCCAAAATCGCCGGTATGTGTACCATTTTCGAGCGTGTATAACAGCGCATTTTCAATATTGGCAGCACTTTCCAGCATACCAAGGTGACGAAGCATACCAATACCACTCAATAAAAGTGCAGTGGGGTTGGCAATATTTTTACCGGCAATATCCGGTGCGGTACCATGAACAGCTTCAAAAATGCTGATATGGTCGCCAATATTGGCACTAGGGGCAAATCCCAAACCGCCCACCAAACCGGCGCAAAGATCACTTACAATATCACCCTGCAGGTTGGTTAATACTACCACGTCAAACAAATCGGGACGTGTAACCAGCTTCATGCAAAGATCATCCACAATTACATCATCGGCCTGCAACTCGGGGTATAAACGGGCTACTTCGTAAAAGCATTCCAGAAAAAGCCCATCCGTAAGTTTCATAATATTGGCCTTGTGCCCGCAGGTAATGCGGCGGGCGCCTTTTTGCTTGGCCATTTCAAAAGCATATTTTATTACCTGCATACTACCGGGACGGGTAATAAAACGGCGGCTAAGTGCCACATCATGGGTAAGCATGTGCTCAATGCCACCATAAGTATCTTCAATATTTTCGCGTACAATGGTAACATCTATTGGTATACCTGCCTTACTGAACACTGTATCTACCCCATGCAGGGTTTGAAAAGTACGCTTGTTGGCATAAGTATTCCAGGTTTTACGGGCGGTTACATTAATGCTTTTTACCCCTTTTCCTTTTGGCGTTTCCATGGGTCCCTTAAAGAGGATACCGAGTTTTTCAATGGTTTCTTTAGCATCGGGTGTCATTCCGGTTGCATGGCCAAGATCGAAAACCCATTTGCCCATATCTACCATTTCGTATTCCAATGGAACCTTGGCGGCATTAAAAATGGTTAGTACGGCATCCATTATTTCCGGACCTATTCCATCGCCATTAGCTACTGCTATTTTTATCATATTAATGTTTTTCTTATTTGAAGAAGGGATAACTCAAAAGATGCGCAAAGGTAAGGCTGCGCATCAATGGCCAATATTCCAAATTCGGGAATAAATACCTTTTATCGTAATTTTTGCAGTTGCTTCCCTACAATATGTATATTGTATGAATGTTTAACCTATTTTCGTTTGGATCGTTTCATATAATATGTATTCACTGATTACACAAGGAGTAGAAATAACGGTAGAAACCTTCTACCAGCCGGATTATAGCCAGCCACTTCAGCAGGAGTATATGTTTGCTTACCGTATTACACTCGAAAACCATAGTCCCAATACCGTTCAATTATTACGCAGGCAATGGTATATTTTTGATAGCAACGGCGAACACAGGCAGGTAGAAGGCGAAGGTGTAGTAGGACAGCAACCTGTGCTAAAGCCCAATGAAACCTACCAATATGTAAGCGGATGCAACCTAAAAAGCGATATGGGCAAAATGTCGGGGTTCTACACCATGATGGATCTTACCCATAATCAATCTTTTCGTGCAGATATCCCTGAATTTAACCTGATAGCTCCCATGAAACTTAGCTAACACATTAGTGGAATTTCATATTTTATGAGTACCTTTCCACGTATTGGCATATGTGAAAGTTTACCATACTTAACAAAATCTTTTGCCAAAACATAATAAAAGCACCTTTAATTTGTAATTAAAAGAAACAATATGGATACCAAAAAATACAAAATATTACTTTGCGAGGACGACACCAACCTGGGTATGGTGTTAAAAAACTACCTTGAGCTGAACGATTACGATGTAATACTTGAGCGTGACGGCCGGCTCGGTCTTGCTGCTTTTCAGCGCGAAAAGTTTGATATATGTCTCCTCGATGTTATGATGCCCCATATGGATGGATTTACCCTTGCCGAAGAAATACGCGATGTGGACCCCGATATACCCCTGTTCTTTTTAAGTGCCAAAACCATGAAAGAAGATATAATCCAAGGTTACAAATTGGGCGCCGATGATTATATTACCAAACCTTTCGATAGCGAAGTGCTGATGCATAAAATAAGGGCTATCCTTAAGCGTAACGAAGAATTGAATAAGGAACAAGAGAACATGGAGTTTGACCTTGGTGCCTTCCATTTTAACCCCAAGTTGCGTGAATTAAGCATTGCCGACAAAAAGCAAACGCTTAGCCCGAAGGAAAATGAATTGCTGCGTATGCTGGCCGAACATAAAAACGACCTGCTACCCCGCGAAAAAGCACTCAAGAAAATTTGGGGTAGCGATACCTACTTTAATGGCCGCAGTATGGATGTGTATATTGCCAAACTGCGCAAATACCTGAAAGAAGACGAAAAACTTGAAATCGTGAACATTCACGGTAATGGTTTCAGGTTGGTAGAGCAGGAAAGCTAAAGGCCGTTTGAAGTTTGAAGTTTGATGTTCACTTGATCATCTTAAAGAATAAATGATTTGAGAAGTCCAATGCCTTAAGGGTAATTGGGCTTTTCTTTTTTAAAAAATCTATAGCCGAAATTCAATCATTCCACTTTATAATTTTTACATAGTCAACTTATCATCTATTCAACTTTTCAACCTGTCAACTCGTCAACTTTTCAACTCGTCAACCTTACCTTTGTCCTATGTCCAACACCAATCTTGATGCGGAAAAAAGCAAACTATCGCCCAATGACCGCGAATTTGAAAATACCATACGGCCGCAACAGATTGACGATTTTAGCGGACAGCCCCAACTCATTGAAAACCTTACCATTTTTATAAGGGCCGCCAAACTTCGCGGTGAGGCGCTTGACCATGTGCTGTTTCATGGCCCGCCGGGATTGGGTAAAACAACGCTAAGCCGTATTGTAGCAAATGAACTTGGTGTAAATATAAAAGAGACGAGCGGCCCTGTAATTGAAAAACCCGGTGACCTTGCCGGACTGCTGACCAACCTCGAGCCAAACGA
Source organism: Chitinophagaceae bacterium (assembly GCA_041740575.1). Classification (GTDB taxonomy): domain Bacteria; phylum Bacteroidota; class Bacteroidia; order Chitinophagales; family Chitinophagaceae; genus Phnomibacter. The sequence goes on from JBGSLS010000049.1 coordinate 145,671, forward strand.
TGTGCTTTTTATAGATGAAATTCACCGGCTAAGTACCGTGGTGGAAGAATACCTGTACAGCGCTATGGAAGATTACCGCATCGATATCATGATTGATAGCGGACCAAGTGCACGTAGTTTTCAGCTTAATTTAAATCCTTTTACTCTTATAGGCGCCACTACTCGCAGCGGGCTGCTTACTGCACCACTCCTTAGCCGGTTTGGTATAAAAAGCCGGCTTGAATATTATAATTCTGAAGTGCTAAAGAAAATCATATTAAGAGCTGCCGGCATTTTGCAAACTCATATTGACACCGATGCTGCCGGTGAAATAGCGCGTCGTAGCCGCGGCACACCGCGAATTGCGAATGGTTTGCTTCGACGCGTACGTGATTTTGCACAGGTACTCAACGATGGGCAGATTGATATTGGCATAACCCAACATGCCTTAAAAGCGCTTAATGTGGATGAACATGGATTGGATGAAATGGATAACCGCATTTTAACCACAATAATCGACAAGTTTAAAGGCGGTCCGGTAGGTATTACTACCATTGCCACCGCTGTAGGCGAAGAAGCCGGCACACTGGAAGAAGTGTATGAACCCTTTCTTATACAGGAAGGTTTTATGCAGCGCACTCCCCGTGGCCGCGAAGTAACTGCCAAAGCCTATGCGCATTTAGGCCGGAAAAAACCGGGTGGTGCAGGAATGCTGTTTGAATAAGAGAAAAGCATTCCGGCAGGTTGGTGATATTATCCATAGACCCAAAAAAAAAGAGCATGGGTAAAAGGAATGTTTTTTAGCGGGTTTTTCTTCTTTGCAGTGTTGGTTGTTGGATATGCAGCAGTAAAACGCTAATGAATATTAGGCCAAATCCTTAGACCACAAGAGTTCACTTAAATTTTAGCTATCAGCAGTAAACACATTGGCTGTATTGCGTGTTTATTAATAATGAAACGTTATGAAACTGCCATCATTTTGGCAACAGCCTATTTGCTTTTATACGTTGTAACATTTCAACTCGATGCACCGCTTTGGTTGCTCTTTTTACTTTTTATGCTTTCGCCCATACCCGTAATTTGGATGGCTTACCAAATATTAAGGAATGCCATTTACAATGGGCCATTATTGGGAAAAGATGATGAGTACGGCTATCAGGATGTGGACAAAAATCAGTTGGGTTTGTTTTGAGTACAAAATGTATAATAGCAAAAAGCCATCAACAGGAATTAATCCGGCCGATGGCTTTTTTATTTTAGGATGTATAAAAAAACTACATAGCCCTTAAGCAAAGTAATGGAACATTGCTATGGAATGCGAGCAATTTTGTGTGGCTGCGCTTAAATAATGATTCAAACCAACTTGCCCTCTTGGGTATTACCAATAACATATCAACATTATGCTTTTCCACAAAATTCTGAGTAGCTTCTAAAAAGTCTTCATAACTCACCATTTCAAATTCTGGCTTAATACGCTGAAACATTTCGGCCACCATTACATTGTTATGAAACAATTCAGGATCAAAAGCCTTAGGGTCTGGATTATTATGTAAAACAATTAACCGGGCCTTCAGCGATTGAATAAAATTACTGATGGCAGTAGCAGGTGTAGTTTTTAAAACATCTTTGTAATCGCATGCCCATCCCACCACTTTTACATCTTTCCATTGTGCATTGGAAGGCACAATTAAAACAGGAATTGTAGTATGGTTAACTACGTGGGTGGTATTACTGCCCATTAAAACTTCTTCCAGTTTGCCGCCGCCGGTAATACCCATTACAATCAGGTCTGCATCGGCCTGGTGGGCCACAGCATCAATACGTTCGGCCAAAAAACCAAAGTCCGATATGGTTTCAATTGCAATATCGGCCCCACATACTTTCCCCAGTTCTTCTTTATAAGCTTTAAGTCCTTCTTCACTCGCTTTTTGTAATTCTTCGGTTTGAAGTACTGCCCAGCTCATTTCGGTGGCAAGCGGCATGCTGTATGCATTATACAAAACTAATTTCCGGGCACCCAATTCCCGGGCAATACCTGCCGCATAAAGCGCACTGTTTTTAGCAGTTGCGGAAAAGTCAACCGGTACAAGAATATTTTTCATAATGTGTTTATTGTTAAGTGATTATTTATAATGTAGAAATCCATTTGGCAGGCTAAAGCTAACCAATACCCATGGCATAAAGCCTGACGATTGTCAATTTTAAGGAGAATTTCTTACGTCATCCATCCAAAAAATCCATTATTGCCCACTATAACCCCGAAAATGAAGGGATATTTATTTCTTAACTCCTTTGTGGCTAAATAACAAACTGCAATTTCAAAGGTTATTTGTCTATTTGCACTCGCGTAATGCGTTTGTAAAAAAAGAAAGATGGATACTACACATGAAATTCAGCAACTGCAGGAAGAAATAACCGATTTTGCGGTACATACCAATGCCATAAAGGAAGCCGTTCACCGGAGTATTATTGGACAATATGAAATGATAGACCGGCTTTTGATTGGTTTATATTGCAATGGACATGTACTGTTGGAAGGCGTACCCGGTTTGGCAAAAACACTCACGGTGCGCACTTTGTCGCAGGCGTTGGCACTCGATTTTAGCCGTATTCAGTTTACCCCCGACCTGTTGCCCGCCGATGTAATTGGCACCATGATTTTTAACCAGCAAAAAGGTGATTTCATGGTGCGTAAAGGCCCCATATTTACCAACCTGCTGTTGGCAGATGAAATTAACCGCGCACCTGCCAAGGTTCAAAGTGCGTTATTGGAAGCTATGCAGGAAAAGCAGGTTACCATTGGCGATACGAGTTACCGGCTGCAGGAACCTTTTCTGGTGTTGGCTACGCAAAATCCATTGGAACAGGAAGGTACCTATCCCCTGCCCGAAGCACAGCAGGACCGCTTTATGATGAAAGTGATGGTTCACTACCCCACCCGCGAAGAAGAAATACAAATTGTGCGGAATAGCATGAAGGAAACCGGCTTTGAAAAAGTGGAAGCCGTAGCCGATGGAGCTACACTCTTGCGGGCAAAAAATCTTTGCAAACAGGTATATGTGGATGAGCGCATTGAAAAATTCATTCTTGATATTGTTCAGGCAACGCGCCAACCCGATCAGTTTCGGTTACCCGCGCTTAGTCCGCTGATAGGCTATGGTGCTTCGCCACGAGCGAGCATTCACCTTACACATGGCGCCAAAGCAATGGCTATGCTCAACAATCGCGCCTATGTGGTTCCCGATGATGTAATTACGCTGGCACCGGATGTTCTTCGACACCGTATTGGGCTTACCTACGAAGCCGAAGCAGAAGACGTAAATGTGGAGTACGTAATAAAAAAGATATTGAAGACGGTGGCGGTGCCATGAGCATAATAGAATACATGAACAAAGGAATACATGAGCAAATGAATACATGAGTACATGAATAAATAAGTACATGAATACATGAACAAATGAATACATGAACAAATGAGTACATGAATACATGAGTACTTGAACATTTGGAATTTGGAATTTTAAAATTTGGGATTTATCCAATTGGAAATCAGTGATATCATAAAAAAAGTAAGGGCACTTGAAATTCGTTCAAGAAAGCTTTCTACGCAGCTATTCAGCGGCGAGTATCATGCTACTTTTAAGGGCAAAGGCATGCTTTTTAAAGAAGTACGTGACTACTACCCCGGTGATGATATCCGTTTTATTGATTGGAATGTAAGCGCAAGGTTTGGGCATCCGTTCAGCAAAGTGTTTGAAGAAGAACGCGAACGAACCGTAATGCTGATGATAGACCTGAGCGGCAGCACAAGCATTGGCAGCCAAAAGCGAACCAAGAAAGAACTGATGCTCGAAATGGCAGCCGTGCTTGCTTTCTCTGCATTTAGTAACGGCGACAAAACCGGTGCCATTCTATTTACAGATAAAGTAGAAAAATACATTCCGCCACAAAAAGGCAGGCAGCATTTACTCTATATTGTGCGCACGCTGCTCACCTTCGAGCCAAAATCGCAACAAACTGACTATAAAGAAGCGTTACTTTTTTTACAAAAAACTACCCGTCGCAAAACCATACTTTTCTTCATCAGTGATTTTGCAGGCAGTGAGTTTATTAAAAACATGCAGGCCACCGGACAACGGCACGATGCCATTGCCATTCATTTGCATGATCCCATAGAAGACAAGTTACCTAAAGCGGGACTTATTCCACTGGAAAATGCTGAAACTGGTGAAATTGCCTGGGTGGATAGCAGCGATAGCACCCTGCAGCAGCAATGGCCGCTATTGCAGACACGACGTAGAAAACATATTCAAACCTTTTTGCAAAAATCAGGTTGGGATTATCTTTTTTGCAGTACACCCGATGATGAAATGGCGGTATTGCAAAAATTCTTTTTAAAACGAATGAAGCATTGATCAAGCATTTCATATATACTTTTTCCTTTCTATTTTGCATAACGGCATTTACCCATGCACAAACGCAAAAGTTTGTTATGCTTGCCGATCCGTTTGAGCAAAAAATAACCGCAATGCCCGGCAGTGCAGCACCACAAACAGGGCAAATGCTGGGAAGCTTCGAGATACTTGAAGTGGCAGCAGCAGGTGACACTACATCACAATCACCCATATCGTACAATCTTTTATTGGTGGCTTATGATACCGGAAGTTTTATTTTGCCGGTAAGTTTACCCGAAGCGGCAGCAAATGCACAAACGCTAACCATAAGGGTTACGGCGCCACCCGAAGAAAGCATAAAAAATTACGCACCACCCAAAGAGTTGGTTTTCCCATCCAGCGACGAAACATCCCCGCTAAAATGGCCGTTGCTGATAACCGGATTAGCAGCTTTACTTGCATTGGCTTATTGGCTGCTGAAACGCAAAAAGAAAGCAGTGACATCTCCTGCTATTACAGCCAACGGTGCCGCCTTGCTGCAACAGGTAAAAAACCAATGGATGGGTGGAGTATTAGATAGTTTGCAATTGGGCGAAGGATTGGTAAACAGCCTGCAGGCACAATTGGGCGTTACTGCTAAAAAAAGTACAAGGCAATTTTTTAAAGCCATAAAAAAGACCAATGGAAAGCTGCTTACAACAGACATTCAAAATACCTTGCAACATTGCGATGCATGGCGCTTTGGAAAACAAATAGCGCAACCTAATGACGGCAATAAGGCCATTGCACACCTTGAACAACTATTTATCGACCTTAAGCCCAATTCCAACCCTGAGTCCTGATCATCATGCTCCGACAATTATTTCAACATATTGAATTCGAATGGCCATGGGCGCTTATGATGCTGGTGGTGGTACCCTGGCTTGCATGGAAAATGTTTTATAAGAAAAAGGCTAATATTCCGCGTATGAAAGTGAGTGAATTTTCACCACTTACGCAAGGATATAATTTAAAAACATCGCTGCGTAATTTGCCAACGATACTAAGGCTATTTGCATTCATCTTAATTATTATAGCTATTGCGCGTCCTATACATAAAGAGAATGTAGAACTGAATAGTGGCAAAGGCATTGAGATTGTTCTGTGCCTGGATGTAAGCGGCAGTATGCTCGCACAAGATTTTGAGCCCAACCGTCTTATGGCTTCTCAGCGGGTTGCCAACGAGTTTATAAAGCGCAGAAAAGGTGATAAAATTGGCCTTGTAGTTTTTGCCGGGCAAAGCATTACCCTTTGCCCCATTACTACCGACCATCAAGCGTTACTCTACCAATTGGATAATATCAATTATGGCATTCTAAGCGATGGCACTGCAATTGGTACCGGGCTGGCTAGTGCAGTAGAAAGATTACGCACGGGCACATCTCCTTCTAAAATTATTGTATTACTAACCGATGGGGAAGATACCGGCGGAAGTATGGATCCATTCACAGCCAAACAGATTGCAAAAACCTTTGGCGTAAAAGTATATACCATTGGTGTAGGTACCGAAGGATATGCCGATATTCCTTTTCAAACTGCCATGGGTACAGTATTGGAAAAAGCAAAGGTTTCCATTGATGAAAAACTGCTGCAAGAAATTGCATCGGAAACCGGCGGCAATTATTACCGGGCAAAAAATGGAGCCGAATTAGAAAATATTTATAGCGCCATTGATAAATTAGAAACATCGGATATACGTACAACCTATTTCAATAAAAAAAGAGATGCTTTTCTTCCTATCCTTATTGCAACACTTGCACTCCTGCTGATGGAATGGATACTTACCCACACCTGGCTCCGAAAATTTCCATAGCAATACTTAATGGTTGTAAAACTACATTTACTCTAAAGTCGCTAATTTTACAATCATCAAACAACACACAAACTATCCCACTCACACCCACGCACAACTCACTCATTCACTTATTGACTCATTCACCAATTGACTTCCTTGACCGCCACCATATATAAATCTACCGGAAGCTGGTATAACATTACCGACGAACAGGGCAAAACATGGAAAGCCCGCATAAAAGGCTTGTTTAAAAACGAAGATATTTCGAGCACCAACCCGATTGCCGTTGGCGATAAAGTAGATTTCGAAATAGAAAATGAAGAGGGAAATACCGCAACCATTACACATATCCACGACCGCAAAAATTATGTGGCAAGGCAAAGCCCGCATACAAGGCACAGGCATCATATTGTAGCTAGCAATCTCGATCAGAGTATGCTGATTGCAACGCTGAAAGATCCGCGTACTTCTTTAGGATTTATTGATCGTTTTCTGATTGCATGCGAATCCTATCATATACCCGCGGTTATACTTTTCAATAAAAAAGATACCTGGCGAAAAAAAGAAGAAGCACATTACGATGAATGGCGCGAAATGTATGAAGCAATCGGCTATAAAGTAGCTGCAACAAGCATTCACTTACAGGACGGACTTGAAACGATTAAATCTTTATTAGCCAACAAAACGACCTTACTAAGCGGGCATAGTGGTGTAGGTAAAAGCAGCCTATTAAACGTATTGTTCCCCAATATGGAGCTACGTACCGGCGAAGTAAGCGGTTGGAGTGGTAAAGGATTACACACCACCACTTTTGCCGAAATGCATGATCTTCCTTTTGGCGGCCGCGTAATTGATACGCCCGGTGTACGCGAGTTTGGATTGGTGGATATTGACCGCGAAGAACTCGCGCAATATTTCCCTGAAATGCGCAACCTGATGAACGATTGTCAGTTTAATAATTGCCAGCATCTGGATGAACCAGGATGCGCAATTAAAGCGGCTGTTCAAACCGGACAAATCAGCAGCGATCGGTATTATTCTTATATGAATATAAGGGAGAGTATCAGGGAGAATGATTGGGATAAGTAGAGATCCCAAAAAGAGAAATCACAAATTCCGACCTTCTTAATCCCAGGAATTTCTTATTCCAAAAATTGGGCACATTCGAAGATATCAGTAGACCTATTATCCAAGACCATTCATCACATGTTGATGTGATTTTATTCCTGCCCTATTGTTTATTCCAAATATTCTTTTCACTTTTGCACTGCAATAAAATTTTTACGACTATGATTTTCTTGATGTCGTAAGCCTTGTACTCCACTGCCACGCATGAGTAAGGCTTACCTGCCAACCGGTAACAACTATTTCTTTTACCTTACTCATTAATTATCAAATGACATTTATTTCTATCCGTAAACGGATGCTTTCCGTTTACCACACCATCAAACTTTCACTCAGCGATACCCAACACGATTTCACCACCATGGATATCCGCAAAGCCATTGTGCTGCTTGCTATCCCCATGGTGCTTGAACTAAGCATGGAAAGCGTTTTTGCCCTGGTTGACATCTTTTTTGTAAACCGTTGGCTGGGTAATCACGCAGTAACAGCCGTTGGATTAACCGAATCTTTCATTACTATCGTGTATTCATTGGCCATTGGTATCAGTATGGCTGCTTCGGCAATGGTTGCCCGACGTATTGGCGAAAAAAATACGGAAGGTGCAGGAGAAGCAGCTATGCAATCCATCCTGCTTGCCCTTGCCATTACGGTGGTGATAAGCATTGCCGGCACATGGTTTGCACCAGATATTCTACGCCTTATGGCCGCCGATAAAACCACCATCAACATAGGTACCGGTTATACCCGCATCATGATGGGTAGTAGCGGAGTTATTATGCTATTGTTTCTCATCAATGGTATTTTTCGCGGTGCGGGCAATGCTGCCATTGCTATGAAAAGCCTTTGGATTGCCAACATCGCCAATATTGTACTGGATCCCATTTTCATTTGGTGGCTTGGACTTGACGGGGCAGCTATTGCTACCTGCATAGGCCGTGGACTTGGCGTAGCGTATCAGGTGTATCATTTACAAAAAGGTACCGGTCAGATAAAATTAAGCAAACGTCATCTCAATTGGAATGTGCCGGTTATGAAAACCCTGGCGGGTATTGCAGCACCGGGTACCCTGCAATTTATTATTGCATCGGGCAGTTGGATCGTATTGGCAAGATTGGTTGCCGAAACAGGCCATGCCGATGCTTCCGCAGGCTATCAAACAGCCATAAGGGTATTACTGTTTTTCATTTTACCCGCATGGGGCTTAAGCAATGCAGCGGCTACGCTGGTAGGTCAGCACCTTGGGGCACAGCAACCGCATTTGGCAGAGCAATCGGTAAAAACCACTACCCGATACAATATTTATTTTATGGGTTTTGTAACGGTGCTTTTTGTAGCAGGCGCACCATGGATTATACGCGTCTTCACTCATGATGAAGCAGCTATAAAGCATGCTGTGTTAGCACTACGGATTATAAGCATGGGTTATATATTTTATGGCATTGGTATGGTTATGGCTAATGCACTGAATGGCGCAGGCGATACCCGTACACCTACTATCATCAATTTCTTTGGCTTCTGGATGTTCCAGGTACCTTTTGCGTGGTGGCTGGCGAAAACCATGGCATTTGGCCCGATGGGTGTTTTTATAGCTATTCCTGTAGCGGAAACATTGATTGCGTTGGCAGCATGGATGGTTTTCCGGAGAGGAAAGTGGAAGCTGGTGGAAGTGTAGGCACAATGAAAAGGAGATGCTTCGAATTTAATCAGAAGCATCTCCTTTTATTTGGAAATTATATTCCTTTTGATAACTATTCCAATACCGTAAGCTTTTTACCTGCTGCTACCTGCACCTGGGCCGGGCTTTCGGCTTTCAGGGTTTTGCATGCAACATCAATATCAATTGTTACGGTGTGACGGATAGTGACGGCTGATGCTGCTGTGGGAACCTGACCTGTGTTCCAGGTGGTGGGATCGCTCCAAAAGCCGGATTTTACGGAAATGGGGTAAGTATTTGGCAAAGCTGACAATTGGGTGTACAAGCTGCCGGAAAGGCTTTTTTTGCTGCCATTGCCTGATGTAATGTTCAAATCAAAACTACCGGCACTATCCAAAGAAGGATGCGTATAATAATATTTTACACTTACCATTTGGCCTGGTTCAATAGTATTAAATTGTATGCCTGGCGAACTAATTAAGCTATACCCCGGCGTTACATCCACAACCTTAAATTGTACCTGACTAAGCGCTACACTGCCGAAATTGATAAAATTGTACTGAAAATATCCGGTACTTAAAGGTTGTTGTGTGGTAGAATCGGCAAACCCTGATTGAACGAGGTAAGCTCCGGCAGGTACACAGCTTTGATTTAAACCATTAATTATATCTGCAAGGGCATTGTAAGCAACAAATGCACTACCCGCAATTGAATCTGTTAGCCCTAGTATTTTGGATGCATTAAACTGTTTGTTGGGATTAAATACATAGCCAATATTTTCCATAACAAAAGCGATGCGCTGACCCTTAAACAATGGGAACGTGCTTGTAATAAGCTCTTTGATTTGGCTGTTGTATTGAGGTAATAATTGCTGTGCATTGAAATGCCTTGCCCAAATGGATTGTTGGATGTTGAATAATTGCTCACTAAAAGCAGCATCTGATGTCTTCACTTCCCTATACCTTCGGGCATATTCCACCGTATCAAATGGATTACTTATTACAATCTTATACTGATTTAGTGCCTGTATATAATTTTTGTATGCTTGCTCCAGTGTGAATAGAGAAATAGGTGTACAGGCTTCAGTATTTAGCGTAAAGCTTCGAAGCACTTTTGGAAATCCGGTTTGAGCAACTACCTTTTCCGAAATATTACCTACCTGTACCCCCTTTAAAATACAGGTACCCAGTGCCACTCCATTCAAACCCAACTTTAAACCCTGCAAGCCAGTACTGAATGCCCTGAGAATGGGGGCTAATTCAGCAAAAGCCACACTTGCCAAAGCGAGGTTGCTGGCAGTTTTTGTAATATCGGACCAGTTGGATGCCGAAGCTGCCAATCCCTTTTCAGTTGTAATGATTTCATTGGCATTCTCTGTCATATCACTAGCCTGTTTACGCAACGATGGAAATTCCTTTCCTAACAGAAGCATTGGGTCGTAAATTTTTCCATGCACTTCGTTGTAGCGCTGATGGGACAAAACATCGCGGGTTGAAATAGCTAATTTTGGAATCAAAAGATCGTGCTTGATGCGTGTATAATATTTATAATACAAGCCACTCAATAGTTTTTTTAATCCATCGATGGCAACTTCTTTTATCTCATCTTTAATCTTTGTAATGGTTTCATTTTCTTCTTCTTCTGTTTCATCTTCATTATCATCTTCATCGTCTGCATCATCTGCCGATTCGGATGCTATAACTTTATCCAGCAATTTGTCTACTGCTATCTTAACCACATCATACACTTTCTGTCCATTTGAATCCAGGCTGCCTTTTACGCTTTCGTTCAGCATGTCTGCCAATTGTTCCCGAAGTTTACCTAATAAATCCTTTTTACCTTCATCTACCATTTTATTTACTTCTTTGATTGCTGCTTTCACTAATGCGGGCGAGTTTTCCGATGATTTAGCAAGGTCTTTCCACAGCCTTTGAAATTTCTTTAAATCTTTTAAAGAACCTGCAAACTCCGTAACTCCAACAATCGTTTCCTGGGCCAATTCGATACCCTGATCTACAAGTGAAAGCGCATTTTCACCCACATCGTTAATGGTGGCCAATGTGCAATAAAAATTGGCAAGGTTGTCAATTCTTTCCAGATGCCTGTCGGCTACCAAACCCTGGAAGGCTTCAAAGCTTTTTTCAAAATCAGTAATTTCAAATCCGTCAACTGTTACAGGAGGCACTTTTCCATCCCATACCATACTCAACCTATCTTCAAAAGGAATTTTTAATTGGTATTCCTTTTGTTTTATGGAATCTTTCAAAGCAATTAAATCAAGTATTAAACTATCTGGCACTAATACATTTTCAAAAAAGCTATTGGCCTGTACATCGCCGTATTCAATTTGATAGGTTTTGTACTGAACTACAACTTTATAAACCTGTCCGGCAACAGAATTTTTCAAATTAAAAATCCCATCATCAGAAGTAGTAATTTGATCGGCAATCGTTCCATCGCTTTTTACCAATTTCACCAATGCATTTTTAAGGGGCCTTGTATTCAGTTTTGGATTAAGTCCCTTTGGATAGGCACCTACAAAAACATTCTTTACAATACCGCTTACAACGAAGGATTTTACAACCCTGCTTACACCGGCATTACTTGTAATCCATACTTCCTGTCGTTGCACATCATAGGCAATATCCGTAATATTATTGCTAGGCAATCCGTTGCTTAAATTGTACAGTGTATAAGAACTACATTCAGTAAGTGGGCCCACGCCATCGTATACAAGTATACCTTGGGTGGTACCCATCCATATCTCTCCATTTACTTCGGTTATTGCATTAAAATTTACTGCGGCGCCCTTGGGAAAGGCTGAATTCTGATCGGTAAGTAACGTCCAAACCGGAGACTGATTAGGGTCAGCAGCTTCGGCAACAGCAAAACCTTGCCCGCCGCTAAGACCTACAAAAGTTCTGCCGCTTGATGCGGTGAATATACTACGCACTACAATATCATTTCGATCGTCAAAAGGCAATGGTGAATTACTTTGGCTAATGGTACCAGCACTACTGTTGGTAATGGTATTCCAACGCTGAATAAAAGGGTTTACCGTTGTACCATTTCCTTCATTGCTTTTTACTGCTGCAAACCATAATTCATTTCCACGCATGCCAGCGGTACTAATTGCAGTATAATCACTACTCTGAAATATTCCGGCTGGTTTCGTAAAATCGTCAGGATTGGTGATAATGTTGTATTCATTCACATCGCCTTTTCCATAAATTTGGGTATTATTATTAAATGATAAACCCATAGCTGCATAGAGCTTTCCATTTGGTGCTATGGCCAGTGCATTTACAAACCTTGAGCTTAGACTACCATCACCAGCACCATCAAGTACCGATCCAAAGCGTTTAACATCATTAATCGAATTTATTTTGTACACCCCACCCCTAATGGCCTGTACCGCTGTATGGCCGTTGCTTGCACACCATAGGGTATTGTCTCCTTCAATTGGTGATACATGCAAATCGCGATAACTGCTATTGACATTTTCAAGAGATGCCGACCAGTTATTCAGTACACAATCATCGGCATTTCTATTATACCGGTATAATCCCCCGGTAGTACCATTACCGTCGGCTCCAGCCCATACAACTCCTTGCTTATCAACAATGATGCTTCTAAAATTATTGGTACTAAATCCTGACAAAGTAGTATAAGTACAAACACCTATTTGAGCATTGCGGGTTGCTTCGCTCGCAACGGTTACTTTCAACAAATAGCGACAACCATCTTCTTCGATACTCACCGTGTAAACGCCGGTAGCAGCATTGGTTTCATCATCAATATTAACCCATTCAGTTATCGCTTCTTCCCCAAATGGAAATACCTGTGTCAGGTCTTTAGTTTGGGCACCGCAAATATAAACGGTTGTATCATTGTAAAAGGGTTTACGCGGAAGGGCAATTACGGTTACATAAGATGTATCCTGGCAACCATCTGCATTTCTTATAATTCGCCGATGCGTACCTTCGGGTGCAAATTCGGGGTCGGGTAGGTTCCAGAATGTTGGATACTCAGTAATTGGGTATAAGGCGGCAATATTGCTTGTTTCATTTTCACAAATTGTCTGCTCCAAATCAATGCCTGCCATTGGTTTGGTACCATTTACCACCGTTATATTTACTGTATCCTTGCCTCCGCAATAATTGGTTACGATTAGCCTGAAAATTCCAGATGTTACGGCACTTGGTGTTGTAGTATTAAATTCAGGCAACAAACCTGTCAGTGTATAAACATTATTCAAATTCCTTGTCAAACCCGGGCAAACCTTAATAGTTGTGTCTTTGCCCATATCGGGTCTTTTGCACACTTCCACTATGGCAGTATCGCGGCATCCATTACTATCTAACCCAATTACCCAATAAAAGCCAATAGGCGCTGCCGCAGGTGTTGGCGTACTCCATGTTAGGGCAAGGTTGGCCGTATCTACCTGTAAAAACAAATTGACCAGCTCGCCCGGCCGTCTTGTTAATACGGTGTCGTTCCCGAGGGAGATATACGGAAATTGGGAAATGGTAATATTCGCTGTATCCTGACATCCATCTCGGGTTTCAATCCTTAATGTATGGTGGCCGGTATCTGCCATTTCAGGATAAGGAAGGCTCCAAATTGGCTTAAAGGGCGAAGGATTATATAGATGAGAAATATCCTTTTTATCTCCGCGGCAAAGGGTAAAAATGGTATCGCGTCCCAAATCAGGGTATGGATCTATGTTAAAAGGCACCCTTATTATTGCTGTATCCTTACACCCATTTGCCAAAGTTGCAATTACCATATACTTTATCTGATTGGTAACGATTGTATCGGGTTGGCCTGCCCGTTTAATAGTATCGTTGGGAGGCAATAATATTGGATTATAGCTGGCATCTACCTGGAATAAATTTATATAATCTATTTGCGCTGTAGGCGAACATAAAATATAACCAACATTCTCCGGGCCCAAAAAACCAGGTGTGCATTGGGCAACTACTTTTTGACTGAATCCTGATAAAAGGAATACGCCTGATAGCAAAGCAATAATTTTTTTAAGAAAGGAATTCATGGTTTATACCTGTTATTATTCTTTAATAATCTTCACCTCCCGCATCGTTCCATCTGCCTGCACCATTACCAGCACATACCAGCCCTTGGCCAGCGTTTGTACAGGCAGGGTAAGCGTTTGCGCGCCGGTGGCTACTCCGTATTTCCTGCTAAGCATTAGCCTTCCCTGTGCATCTACCACCCTTAGGGTAAAGTCGCCGGCAGCTACAGATTGCACCTGTATTTGCAAAATGTCCTTCACCGGGTTTGGATACACTTTTACCGTACTGATGAGGTTAGGCTGTACTAGCCTGACCACCTTACTGTATTGGTAGCTGCCATCAAGATCAACCATTCTCAGGCGGTAATACACATATGGAACCATGAGCTTGCTAAACCCTGCATCAGTGTACCGGTAATCATGCTGTCCCGATGTGTTGATGGCCTTTATAATGGTTACTTTTTCAAACCGGCTTCCATCAGAACTGCGCTCCAGTTCAAATTGCTTCACATTTATTTCACTGCTTGTACGCCAGGTAAGATCGGCTTCTTCATTTCGAACCGTTCCGTTAAAGCTCAACAAGGTCAGCGGCAGGGCTACGCCAAATGGCAGGCTGTCAATATTATTCTGGTCGTTAAACTCCGGTGGCAGGGCGCCCACAATTTCTGTGATGATTTGGCCCGCGCTTTCGGTAACCTTCCACTTCATGCTGATGCGTGCACTGTCGTTGCTTTCAAGCCCAAACCGCAGGCTGTCAATCAGGATTTTTTCTCCGGCAGCATTACGGTAATAAAAGCGCATCCATGCAGCACCTGCATCGCCGCCATAATTCCGGATATAGTTACGAATGGTAATTTCATCGCCAACATTAAAGCTTGCCGGACTCAGTGTGATGGCTTCTGAAATAGCATTGGCAAAATCGGGGGCTGCTCCAACTATAATGGCCCTTGTAGCTTCGTTGTTGCCCTTTGTACGTTCAATTACCGTGTTGGATATATCGGCCCTTACTTTTACAATCTTTGGCCCAACAATATCCGAAGCGTAGGTAAGCGTAGCCATGACGGTAGTATCCATGCCGGGGTACAAGCTATCTATGGGAATATCCACTCCTAATTGCACATCATTTACCCAAAACCGCATGGTGGTTGGTGTAGAAGGTGCATCCCCCTTATTTACCACACTCGATACTACGGTGATGGTTTGGCCGGGCGATGGGTTCAGGTTACTCGGTGCAATGTATTGGGAAAGAATTTCAAGATCAGACACACTGCGCTTGATATCCACGTGTATGTTGCCAATGTTATCTTTTTCATTGGTTTCGCAAACCTCCCTTGTGTAATCAGCAAAGGCATTAATGATAAACCGTCCTAATGTGTCAAAGGCATAATAGAAACCGCTTTCCACTTTCTGGCCAGCTTTCAGCAATGGAATAACATCGGTTCCCAATTCTTCTCCTTCCAGTTTAAACTGTACCCGTACATTACGCACATCACGCGAGCCTGTATTGCGCACGGTGGTGGCAAAATAAGTGAGTACACCTTTGGGCGCGATGTACGGAGTACATTGAATGGTACCAATTATATCTTCTTCGTTGAAAAAGCCTGCCCCTACCGTTTCTTCATCCTCTGCAAAGCAACTGCGGCCAGCATTAATATTTACACCGAATAATGTAGTATCCGTATTATTCTTTATTTCATCAACTTCTACAATTTCATTGTCAATATCAGCATTGGCCACAATTTCTACCGGGCATAACGATACCGGTACCGTAAATGGCGCCGAAACCACTACTTCGGATTCGCCTGTTTCGAGCGATGGAATGCTGATACTACTCCCAAGCAAGCTGCCATTTACCCTGAATTGAACTTTGAAGGGCCGGTGAATGGGAGAGCCAGCATTCGAAATTTTGGCTGTAAAATTGATGAGTGAACCTGCAATAACCGCCCCGCTTGAAATATTCAGTTCTTCTACTACAATATCAGGTTCCTGAACATAGAAGACCGCTTTCATCATATTATTGTCTTCCCGCAACTCGGGTATCTCCCCGTCTTCATCTGTGTAGGCAGTAATGTAGTGATTGCCCGTTTCCATATCCGGATTGCTGTAAGAGAATCCTATGCTCGCATCAGGAAGCAAGGAAGCTACTGTGTAGGTTTTAATCAATACTTTTTCTGTATAGCCCGGTAATGAATCGTAGAGGTAAACCGTATGCGGCCCTGCCGGTACACCACAGGTTTTATTTTTTTCACCAAAGACAAAAGATGTATGACCTGTCTTTATTATTCCATCACCAATTTCAATATCGGTAATAATGGGTAATACTACAAACCCTCCTGAATGGGATTCTTCCACTCTATCTCCATTAGCAAAATAGTACACATGGTTCATGGAAACCTGATGGTTACCAACCGAAAGCCCGGTAGCTGCATGGGTAAATGCTGCATCACCACAGGTAGTCAGCGAATCGATGATGAATGTATTTACCAACTGACCATCTACATAGAAGGTAATGGTATCCTTGTATATGCTTGGTGCGCATAGCTTGCGATTGGTGGTAAAATCATACTCATAGTTTGCGAGTGAACCGCTGATGGTAAAGGCTTGGTTTTCCAAAATACATGCCGAAGCACCAATGCCAGAGCGTAACCTGCCTACCCTGTCACAGGGTACACAAGGCCTTGTTACACTTGATGCAAATAACGGGCTCGTTAAAGTGAAATCGGTTACTTCCACCGTATAGTTGTAGGTAACACCACACTGATAACCGCTGCAATCTTCAGGATTAATATCCTGGGCACAAGGGTCATCATAAATATACCAGTTGCCATTAATATCCGTGGTGGTTTTTAGTACACGACCCAACTCATAACCAGGTATGGTAATGGTTACTTCTGCCCCTTCCACAGGTGGGGTGCCAGCAAGGTTTAGCCCGCGGTAGGTTGCCCTTCCGCTGAATGTAATCCTGCCCTTGGTGCAACCCGATGGGGTGGCAGTGCTTACAAGATCAATGGTGCCAGGTACCGTAAAGTCACCCACAATCACCGGCCTGCTTGCATAATTGTTTAGCAGATTGCCTTCTCCAAGCGTATTGGAGCTATCAATCCATACTTTTATAGGATAAAAACCATCGGGTGAAAAATTGAGCGTTTTGGTAATAGATACTTTGCTTCTGCCGCCTATAAAAGGAATCACATCATCAAACAGGAAGAGGCTATCCTTGTAATAAAAACGGATGGGTATTTCGGATGCAGCATAAGGCGAATTATTATTGATGGTAGCAGTTACGGTAAAGTCTTCGTTTACCGCAGGGTTCGTTTTACTGAAAATAATATCGCTGGCAAATATGTGCAGGTCAAGCACTTCGCGCGAAACAATAGGGCCTTTTTTGTATAGCGTCAGGTTGGCCTCGTTACCATTTACATCGGTTGCAAAAAACTGGTAACCATACAGTTCGCTAACCGGCAAACTTGTAGTAAACGTGTATCCTACCCCTGCTGCCCAATTGGTACTGGTTCCTTCTTTTTCCATGCTGAAAAGCCCTTCGTTGTCATCCACAAAGTCTTCATCATTATTTTTATCAATACCAACCTTTGGAAAGCCGGCCATGGGCGCCAAACCATTGGGCGACTTATAAGTAACGGTATACGTGTAAAAGCCGGGGTTTCCAACCGGTGGATTTACGCCACCGTTTCCATCGAAAGGAGGACGATTTACAAAATCCAGCTCAGGCGGAGTGCCTGGTATGATCCCATTGCCTGCCACAATGGCCCTTGCCAATGCAAGACCGGGTGTGGTGGACCTGATGGAAATACTTCCCGTGTATGCGGTAATAGCCAGCGGATTAAACCGAACCGACATGTTAATGCTTTCACCTACCGGTAAATCCAGGATGCCTGAAGTGCTGCCCACAAACCGCGGGCTTGTACTGCTGATGCTGCTGATGCGAATCGGCACGTTACCGGTATTTCTAATAACCACAATTTGGGTAACATTGGTATTGATAGGCACCTTTCCAAAATTGTAGGAGGCAGGTGTAACTGTCCAAGCTGGTGCAGGATTAACCCCTGTACCGCGAATGGTAATATTGAAAGTACCTGCAGTAGTTACCAAATCCACTTTGTTTTGGTAAATCAGGGTGGCAGTTGGGTTAAAGGCAACCAGCACCTGTACACTTGTACCTGCGGGCAGGGTAAGTGGTAAAACCATGTTGGTGGTAAATGGCACACTTAATCCATTGATGGCCGTAATGGTTTCGGGCAGGGTACCCGTGTTTGTGATGGTAATGGCTGCGTTAGCGGTATTATTGACGACTACCCCACCAAATTGTACCTGACCGGGCGCTACGGTAAGCGCACTAAAATTTACCACAACTTGTACCTGATCAGTAGCAGTGCAACCTGCCGCATTGGTTCCGGTAACACTGTAGTTGGTGGTTGCCTGTGGCGAAACAGTGTTTTCTGCTGTGGTAATGCCATTGTTCCAAAGATAACTAACAGCCCCTGATGCAGTTAACGTAGTGCTGCTCCCGCGCAAAATGGTTTGGTCGGGGCCCGCATCCACCACCGGGTTGGCATTTACCGTAACTTTTACCGTAAACGTTTCTGTTTTACAGCCATTTACATCTGTAACCCGAGCAGTATAAGTGGTAGTTACCAACGGGCTTACTTTATAGGTAGCATTTGCCGGGCCTCCTGTCCACTGCGTATTGCCAGCGCCAAAGGTTTTCAGGATAGCCTCCCCACCTGCGCAAATAGCAGTATCTGACGAGATGCTCATGGTAGCGGGGGCAAAGCGGGCGACCGAAGACAATAAAGTGTTATTGCCGGGAATTTCATCTCCGGTAAGATTTACATTCAGGGTTAACTGATAGTTTACGCCGGTTTGGGCGAAAATGCCTTTGGTAGCAAAGGTAAAATCGGCATTGGCCCCGGGGGCAATGGTACCGGTAAAGGTTTCCACCACTACCGGATCACTGCCAATTCGATAGCTGACCGGGAAGCCGCTTGCAGGCAATGTGCCTGTATTACGCAACCGTATGGTAATGTCACCTAATACGCCAAGGGTACAACCATTTAGCGGAGAAAGTAAAGTGGTTATTTGAAGGTCTTTTGCCTCGGGTGGACGTACATCAAAACTTGCTGTGGCATTGGTTGCAGGGTTGTAATTGGTATTACCTGCCTGCGCGGCAGTAATAGTAACCGTGCCACCCTGACCCAACAGGGTTATTGTATTGCCAGCTATGGAAGCTACGCCTGCTGCAGGAACAGTTTGAATGGAAAGGCTGACAGGTAAACCTGATGTTGAAGTGGCTGTTACGCCAAATGGTATATCGTTGTAGCTTTTGTTGCCGGGGTTGGTGAGGTTGATGGATTGCCCTGCTTTTCCAATTGCCAGCGTACCCATGGTGGAACCCTGATAGTTGGCGGAAGTAATGGTGGCCAGTACATTGTAATCGCCTGCACTAACGGGTAAGGTAGCGCTGCCATTATAGGCTAATGCAAAATTAAGGCCGAGGGGATTGGTAGCGGCTGCTGCCTGCTTTCCGATACCATCATATATTGCTGTAAGGTTACTGAGAACAATAGTTGCAGCTGCTTTAGCTACTTCAATTTGCAGGGTATTTTCCGCTGCATTAAAAGTGCCGTTTCCTTCCTGTGTGGCTTTTACCGTAATGGTTCCTGCACCGGTAATGGTAATGGTGTTGCCGCTCATAGTGGCAGGGCCGCTTACAAGGCTGTAGGCAGAAATTGGCAGAGCAGAACTTGCCGTAGCGGTTACTTCAAAAGCCGCATCACCAAAAGTTTTGGCGGGAACGGGGGTAAAAGTGATTGTTTGGTCCGTTTTGGCAATAGCAATGGCTACCGGTGTACTGGCATTTCCTGTGCCACAGGTATTGGCATAGGCAACGGTGTAATTGCCGCTTTCAGTATTGCCAACGGTTATACTTTGCCCGGTGGCTCCATTTACTATTATGTCGTTTTTAAACCATTGCCAACCTGTTGCCCCTGATGCCAGGGCAGTAGCCGTGAGGGTACGATTGCTTACCACAATACCCGGCGCTATTACAGGAACGCCCGCAGTTACAGTTATGCTCAGGGTAGCAAAGCTATCAAGCGGACAAGCCCTGGAAGCTTTAGCGGTAAGCACGTGGGAGCCGGCGTTTGTCCAGTTTACTGTTGTAGATGTGCCGGTAGCTGGGCTTAAGTTGCCTCCGGTCGGCAAGCTCCAGGTATAAATAATACTGGCTTGACTATTACCAATGGAATAATTTTGATTGCCAACGCATACGTTGGTAGCACCGGTTACGGTAAAGCTTTGGCGTACGTTAATAGTACCGTCATTGTCCGCACAATCAGTGCCCAAAGTGGTTTTCTTAAAACCAGCCGGTATGGTGGCTCCATAACAAACATCTTGTTTACCGGCATCGTAGCCGTCGTTATCGTTGTCTACAAACAGGTTTTCGCTTTGCCATTTGGTAATGTCGTCCGGTGCACAATCATCGGCATCAGATGTACCATCACCATCCCTGTCTGGACCGGTAAGCAGGCATGCAATATTGCTGTTTACGCGTGCTACACCGTTTTGGAGGGTAGCATTGCGGTTGTTGCCGCTGTTGTCGAAGCCTGTGTTGCCGCTTGCTTCGTTAAAGCTGTAGTAGGCTTCGAGGTTGGCAAAAAGTGGGTTGCCGTTCACAAATTTCTGGCATCCTGCGGCAGCTACTTCTGCTGCGCCAAGTGCCCTGCTCCAAAGCCGCACTTCATCCATTTCGCCATTCCAATGGCGGCCACCACCACCGTGGCCGGCCAGGTAGATAAACGGATTGCTATAATTTATACTGCTGATGGTATTATCTATCGAGCCTTTTAAGACACCATCCACATAAACGGCCATGCTAGCCGTGCCTTGAACTAGCGTAAGATGTTGCCATACATCGGGCAACAAGCTGAAGTTTACGATACCCTTCGAGGCAAAATAATAATTATTGGTACTGTTTTGATCCTGCTGACAAACCCAATTGATGTTGGTACGGTGGTTGTTGTCAATTATATTGGCGTATGAGGTTTGGGTAGTTCCCGGCTTCACCCACATATCCACAGTAAATATCTGTTCGGCGAAAATGTTGCCTGCATTTACAAAATCGTCACTGCCATCGAATTTTAAGGCTACACCACTGCCTGCCGCAAAGCTGCCAAGGTTGGTAATGCTCCAACTACCCTTGGCATCCTGACTGCGCAAAAACAGGTAATGCAAACCGCTTGTGAGGCCGGTGAGCGACACCGACACCACTGCATCAGCAATATTTGTTCCGGATGTAACTGGTATGTTTATACCCTGACCAAAGCCGGGGTCGGTATCAATAAAATATTCAGCTTTTACAATATTGGGTAATGCCGCATTGCCACCGGGTCTGAAAAATGTGGCCCGGTTAGAAATGCTCCATTTGCCCGTAGCATCCTGCGTGCGGATGTACAGGTTGTGTATGCCTGCTTCTATCCCTGAAAGGTTAATGGTAACTTCTTTGTCGGCAATATTTGCTGCGGAACTGATGGGGATATTGGTACCTGCACCAAACCCGGGATCAGTATCTATAAAGTACTCGGCTTTGGTAATATTGGTAAGGGTTGCGTTGCTTAAATTTCCCCGGTAAAAAGTGGCCCAGTTGGTTACGCTCCATTTGCCTGTAGCATCCTGTGTACGGATGTACAGGTTGTGTATGCCTGCTTCTGTACCTGAAAGGTTGATGGTAACTTCTTTATCGGCAATGTTGGCTGAGGAACTAACAGGAATATTGGTAGCTGCACCAAACCCCGGATCGGTATCAATGAAATATTCGGCTTTGGTAATATTGGGCAGCGTTGTGTTGTTTAAATTTCCCCTGAAAAAAGTGGCGCGGTTGGTTACGCTCCATTTGCCCGTAACATCCTGTGTACGGATGTAGAGGTTGTGTATGCCCGCTTCTATACCTGAAAGGTTGATGGTAACTTCTTTATTGGCAATGTTGGCTGAGGAACTAACAGGAATATTGGTACCTGCACCAAACCCGGGATCAGTATCAATAAAGTATTCAGCTTTGGTAATATTGGGCAGAGTTGTGCTATTCAAATTTCCCCTGTAAAAAGTGGCCCGGTTGGTTACGCTCCATTTGCCTGTGGCATCCTGTGCACGGATGTACAGGTTGTGGATACCTTCGCCTACGCTGTTCAGGTTAATAATGGCCGCCTGATCCGCAATTTGAATGGCGGGGGTAATACCAAGCGAAGTGGCAGCGCCAAACCCCGGATCATTATCAATAAAATATTCGGCCCTTACAATATTGGTAAGCCCTGCGCCACCCAGGTTGGTTCTATAAAAAGTGGCCCGGTTGGTCACACTCCATTTGCCATTGGCATCTTTGCTACGCAGGTATAAATTATGGATGCCTGCTGCCAGTGATCCCAAAGGAATGGTAGCCATTTGGTCGGCAATATTGGATGCGCTGCCAATGGTTATGGAAGTAGCCTTGTCAAAACCCGGATCGGTATCAATAAAATATTCCACCCGCGTGATGTTAGGTTGGGCTAAAGCGGTATGTGGCGCTAACCATGCACTGAACATGAATATGCACAGGGCCATCAGTTTATTACCAATATAAGTAAATTGCATATAGGGGTACAGTTACGGCATAGTGCCGGTAATGCGATGGTGATTGGTGTGTAGCAAAACCTTGTGCAGCTCAATTGTTGCTGCGTGTACTGAAAATAATATTCATGGTATTGCCCCCGGGCGATGCGGGCACGGTAAGCCTGTAAATAGAAGGAATAGCAGGGGTAACACCGAGTTTAAAAGGATTAGCGCCACCAAAAGCGCCGAGGTCTGTTCCACCCTGACCCACGCCTATGGCAGGGCTGCCGGCCTTCAGGCGATACACATTGTCCACAAAACCACCATCGGGGTTCTCAAATACGGTAGCCATATCTACAAAAGTGAAACCGTTGGGAGGCGTACCTTCACCGCTTGCAAAATTGTCGCTTATATTGCAGTTGGTAAACCCGGTATTCATGGTTTTGTTGAAAATATTATTGGCCACTACGCAATTAAAAAGTCCTGCCCCATCGTTAGGGTTACCGGCTCTGATAACATTGTTGGTAACCACCCCATCGCAGTTACCTTCATTACTAATAAGCCCCCAAACAATATTGTTTGTGCAAATAATGTTATTGCTATTGTTTCTAAAATAGATCGAGGATACCATACAGCGGCTAATAATAATATTATCAGCGTTGTTAATATTTATATACGTTCTTCCGCAACAGTCTGCATTGTCAGAAACATAGGTGCCTACACAATTGGTTAACGTAATATTGGCAACGCCATTATGAATATTAAATCCCGCTGCAAACCGAACACTTAAGACACTACCATTGGCACCGGAATTCTGTATGTTTACATTGTCCAAATACCCATGCTTGGCATCGGCCTGTATGCCGGGATTACTCGTTGAAAAAGCGCCTGTGCTGATAACTACGAGCCGCTTGGTCATATTCAGGTTGCCGTAGCTGTTCAGCGAGGGTTCCAGGTGAATAGTGTCTCCTTCTGAAGCGCCATCATGTGCGGCCTGCACGGTGGTAAAATCGGCCTGTACGCCGGTACCATTGTTTACCCGCCATATTTTGGCCATAACCGTTTGGGTAAAAAGCAAAGAAATAATGGCAAGAAAGTTGATTTTGTTTTTCATAAAAAATGGATTGAAATGTTTGTTTTTGTTCTTATTGGGGGTTCAAATTTTCACGTGTTTTTTTGGCCAAACAGATGAACTAAGTATATTCTGGTAAATGTTGGTATATAATTTTGGTTGCACAATAGCTAAATATAGCTATCCAAACGGCCTGTCAATCTTGCTTCCATCATTTTTCTAGTGCAAACTTCTTTCTTCCTACCCCCAATTACAATACCTGAATCCTTGTGTTTTTTACCCAAACAACTACCTGAAAAGAGGTATTTTTTGTCTGCCTGCAAAACCCTAATTTTCCTGAATCTTTTCATCCGTTTCTTCATGAATATGTGCCGTTTCATTTATATTTTCACCCTTTGGGGAATATTCAACAGCCTGCATGCGCAGGTACCGCCTTCTGCGAAGTCAGCCATTGACAGCCTTTCAAAACAATTAAATCAAAGCAAGGATGACAGTACCAGGGTTTTGCTTTACATGGACCTTTTGAATACCTATATTGATTTTGACCTGAAAGAAGCCGAAGCCCTTGGTTGGAAAGCCAATGCCCTGAGCAAAAAAATCAACTTTCCGCTTGGGGAAGGAAGAAGTTATTTTTCCCTTGGGAATATTGCCCGCTTTAATGGGGATATGCAGGTATGCGATTCACTTTTCACCCTTGCGGAAAAGATATTCAGGCGTTTAAATAACCCCATGAGGCTTGCATTTATTGATAATGAACGGGGCAGCCTTTATTTTAGCCAGGGCAATTACTGGCTTGCGGCAGACTATTATGCCAAAGCGGCCGAAACCTTTGAACAACTTAAGGATACCATCCATTACCTATCTAGTTACCAAAATCTCATTTCCGTATTGGGTGAAACAGAGAACATCCCAAAAGCCATTTCGCTGGCGCAAAAAATACTACCCATAGCAAGGCTTACCACCGATACAAGCCAGGTATTTTACATTATGCAAAGCCTGCTTACGCATTTTACCCTAACCGGGCAGTTGGACAGTGCCCGGCAGTATATAGCGCCGTTGCAAAAGGCAGCAGGTGAAACTGCTGATTTTTATATAGCTACCGATATTTATCAAGCAATCGGCGATTATTTTTCGGCAAATAAGCAATATGCCAATGCATTAAAATTCCATCGGTTGGCGCTGGAAAAGGCAACCATCCTTAAAAATGACTTCCTTCTTCCACGCATGCAACTTGCTGTGGGCGCATCATACTTACATTTGAAAGAACCTGCCAATGCTTTACCGTATTTGTTATCAGGCATTCAATTGGCTGAACAATCTGCCAACCTGCAGGCAAGCTATGAGGGCAGTAAATTATTGAGCCAATACTATGAACAGGCCGGGCAATTTGAAGAAGCATTCCAATACCTTACCAGGCATTTGGTTTTGAAAGACAGCATCAGAGATGCACGGGTAAGCAACCATGTGAACTATCTTGAAGCTTTATATGAAAACAATAAAAAGGAAAAGCAGATCAACGCGCTTGAACTAAAAAACACCCAAAAGGAGCTGGAACTGGTAAAAAGGAACCGTACCATTTACCTTGGTGGGGCAAGCGCGGCCTTTATGCTTCTTGGCCTTGGTTTTTTATACCGGCGCAGCAACCACAAAAAACTGATGGCCGAAAAGGAACAGCAAATGCAAAAGGAGCAAATTAAATTCCTGGAAAGGCAGCAACAAGTAGTATCGCTGCAAAGCATGGTAAACGGGCAGGAAGCCGAGCGCACCCGTATTGCCAAAGACCTGCACGACGGGCTTGGCGGATTGTTCAGTACGGTAAAAATGTATTTCAGCACCCTTGAGCATGAACAGCAGCAATTGAAAGAAAATGCATTGTTTAAAAAAAGCTTTGAAATGGTAGATACAGCGGCTACGGAAGTGCGGCGTATTGCGCATAACATGATGCCCGAAGTATTACTGAAGCTGGGTTTGGAACAGGCTTTGAACGACCTGTGCGGAAATATTACCGCGAGCCGGATGCTTCAGGTGCAGTTGCAGGTACACGGTATGGAAAACAGGTTGGGCGCTTCCACCGAAATTATGCTGTACCGAATTGTACAGGAGCTGTTGAACAATATTGCCAAACATGCACAGGCAACCGAAGCCATTGTACAATTTTTGCGGGAAGGAAACAGGCTGAGTGTAACCGTGGAAGACAATGGAAAAGGGTTTAATACCATGGCAGCCGACCTCGGGAAAAAGGCGGGGCTTGATAGTGTAAAAAGCAGGGTGGATTACCTTAATGGGCAAATTTCCATTGAATCCCAAACCAATATTGGCACAACGGTGATGATGGATTTTTTGCTGGATGATTAAGCTTTCAAGCAACGTCTCCCCGACCTAAAGGAGGGGGACGTTGCGCTGCGAAGCCGATAGCGACACTTGCCGCAACGTCCCCGCAAGGGGAGACGTTGCTAAAAATGGGTTTGTTGGTATATTGCAGCCAAAAGCAGCCATACATGCTCAGTATTTTGATTGTTGATGATCACCCGTTGGTAACCGATGGCATTACCATCATGCTGAAAGATGCAAGCCACCTCCAGGTAGTTGCATCCTGCCGTACGGGCGAAGATGCTATTCACTTTCTTGAATCGAATACCCCCGACATTATTTTGCTTGACATCAACCTGCCCGATATGGATGGTATCAACCTTTGTACCCTTATCCGGAAAAAGAACAGGGTAACCAAAATATTGGGGCTTACCTCTGTAAACGAAACAAGCCTGATATCAAAGATGCTCAAACAAGGCGCTAATGGGTATTTACTGAAAAACATGGATCGGAACGAACTGATACATGCGATTGATGAAGTGTATCGGGGAAAAATTTATCTCAGTAAAGAAGCCAACGAAAAACTGCTCGAACAATTTAATGGCATTCAGGATGCGGTAGCGCATGTACCTGCTATTACCCGCAGGGAAAAAGAAGTGTTGATGTTGCTTGATGATGGACTCAACGGACCACAGATTGCCGAACGCCTTTTCCTCAGCCCTTTTACCATAGAAACCCACCGAAAAAACCTGCTGCTAAAGTTTAATGCCGGCAATACTCAGCAAATGCTGAAAGCGGCAAGGGCTTTTAAGCTATTGGAGTAACTTATAAGGTGTCCTATCGGGTAAACACCCCATACCGATTGAGCCAAAAACTCTTTTCGGCATGAGATGCATTTTTTTAACAGGAACCAAGCTTACTGTTTAATTAATTTTTGGGTCACCACTTTATCATACATTGATGCTGTTACTTCCCCTCCACCTTTACCACCACCCCTTCATTTACAATCACCGTTGTCCCCTCATAGGCAACCACTCCCTTTACCGTGGTGCTTACACTTACGGTTGGGTAGTTGGGTCTGCCTGCGGGAATAATAGCAATGGTGGTGGCGGTTGGCACTCCATGACTCCAGTTGGTGGGGTCTTCCCACTCTTCGCTTATGTTGCCAATCCAGTTGGTGTACAATATGGTTGGACCAAGGATAAAGGAAGGGGAAGTGCTGACCACAAACCCGCTGAAACCTGTTACCTCAAAACTTACTTCCCAGCGTTGTAAGGCTTCATTCCAGTTGATGTTTTCATCTTCGGGATCAATCACGAATATATCGTTGGGATAGGTGGACGGCAAGCCCGACCCATCGCTGCTTGTGCCTGAATATTTAAAAATAAGCAGGTTGGCTTTGCCTGAAGCATCGGCAGGCGAAACCGGCAGTCTTTCAAAACTATTGGTATTGGGGTGATTATTGTAAGCGTCAAACTCGGGCTGTGTAAAATACAGGGTAACCCTTGCAGTAGCTATGCTGCCATTCAGGTTCGGTGTAATTTCGTAGTGACGCCCAACATAAGGCACGCCATTGTTAAGCGGCACATTATCTTCTACCCAAACCCTGGCCGATACACTGCCGCTTACCGGCAGTTCGCCATTGGGGAGTATGGAGGTAATCATGCGGCAATTGGCATCTACCAAATGGCTTGCTTCGTTGGCGCTTAATGTTTGAATGGTGTTGGCATCGGCAGGGGTAAGCGAACCGCTGATGGCAAACCCATTGCCACTGATAACGCTAGCACTTGCCGGGCTGCTGCTTGCTATACGTATGCGATAGTTGAGCCCGGGCGGCGTATTCATGGGAATGGTGATGGTAAAGGTGCTGCTTGTGGTGGTACTGATGTTGCCAATGTTTACCGGCGAAGAAAAATCGCCAAAACCATTACTGAGTTGCGCGGTAAATACATTGCCTGCATTGTAAGGTCCATTGGCGGTAAAGCTGATATCGGTACTCAGTCCCGCGCAAATTTGTGTAAACGGTATGCTCAGGTTGGTGGCATTGCTTGTAATGGTTACGGTATCGGTTTCAAAAAAGCTCCATGCACCTCTTAGGTCTTTTACCCGCAGCCCAAGCAAATATGTGCCAACCGGTACGGCATTTGGTATGGCCAATGGCGAAATGCCCTTGATGGTATCAACGGGTTGCGGAATGGCTATGGCATTACCACTACCAGTGCCGGGGTCTTGTGTCAGGAAATATTCAGCCGATGTAATGGGGTTTGGATTTACTTCGGCGGGTTGCACGTAAAAACCCCTTGGTTCGCCAAGGCCCCAATGGCCATCAGCCGATTTACTCCTTACCGTTACAAAGTGGAAACCGGGTGTAAGTAACGACGCCCCAATCGTTTCCTTCAAATCAATGGTATCGGATGCCTGTACATTCACAGTGGTACCCATTCCAACACCGGGGTCGGTATCCAGGTAAAATTCCACTTCAACAATGGGTTGCATTTCAAAGGTTAGTGAGCTATCCACATAAAAACCCCTTGGTTCTGTCAGGCTCCAGTTGCCGGATTGATCCATGGTTCGAATACCTATAAAATGGAAACCGTGGGTTAGCGCTGCGGCAGGCAGCAACACGGAAGCTTTGGCGGTATCACCAAATACTTCCGGAAAAAATGCCTGTGCTTTTCCCGGACCGGGGTCGGTATCAAAATAGTATTCAGCACTTACAATGGGCGCTGTTTCAGTAATAGCAGTATCCAAATAAAATCCCCTTGCTTCAAACAGGCTCCAGTTGCCGGCATTTAATACGCGGATGCCAAGGGTATGAAAACCAACGCTCAGGTTTTCAATGGTAATATTATCATCAATAATAATACTATCATTTACTACTGAAAAATGGATGGGCAGTCCATTGCCTGCGCCGGGGTCATTATCAATAAAGTACTCGGCTGCGGGGGCATTCGGGTTTACCTGCCCGTTTTCATCATCGGTATCGCCAAATATCAGGCTATACCCCCGGGGGACTGAAGCCCCATTTGGTGAACATACGTCCACAAGTGGCTCCACGCCAAATCCATCCCCGTCTGCAT
Source organism: Chitinophagaceae bacterium (assembly GCA_041740575.1). Taxonomy (GTDB): domain Bacteria; phylum Bacteroidota; class Bacteroidia; order Chitinophagales; family Chitinophagaceae; genus Phnomibacter. The sequence goes on from JBGSLS010000049.1 coordinate 174,755, forward strand.
CCACATAAAACTTAAAGGTGGCATGCATGGTTTCATCGGCATCATTACAATCCGTTTGGTTTGCCACAAAGCCAACCGGTTGGGTACAAGCCAACGAATCGTTTGCCGGATCGCCAAATCCATCATTATCTGCGTCATTATACCAGGTAAGCAGCGGGGCAATCAGCAATCCAATTTTATTGCTCAGTGCCGGGCTTGTGCAAACAATATCGCTGGTAAGCCTGCATCGAACAGTATCGCCTTGTCTTAAAGAATCAATTGTAAAAGTTGCACTGTTTGTGCCAACATTGTTGCCGTTGAGCAACCATTGAAAGACCGGATTAGGCCCCACATTATCTGGGTTAGCCGTAAATGTAACCACAGTTCCCTGGCAAATTATTCCATTGTGGCTGGATGCGATGGATACGGAAGCATTTGTTGATAATGTAATGCTGATTTCAAACTTTCCGGTTGAGGGAGCTTCAAAGACAGACTTATCCGAATAGCCGATAGCCATGTAGTATTCTTCACCGGGGTTTAAATTCCGGAGGTCTATCAGTTCAGATTGTCCGGGGCCATCAAAGCACAGGGGGTCGGTACCAAGATCGGGCTGCGCACAATCGGCCACTTTTATAAACCTTACGGTTGGATTGAAACCCAATTCGGTAGCCGCAACCGATATAAAACCGTTGTTGGGCACTACAAACCTGTACCATACATCGCGAAGCCTTCCGCCGCCACAATCGGCCGTCATGCTTGGCGTGGCAAACAATACATGGCCTGTGGTAAGATTGCATTGGGTAATAGGAATGGCATTGCAGGGTTCATCATTGTAAATGGCCGGTGGGGTAAGCAGGCAGAAGCTGAGGTCCTGGTCACCCACTGTATTTTCGCCACTCAACACGAGGTAATAGCTTTGGCCGGGAACCAAGCCATTGAGTACCTGAATACGACCCTGCCCGGCGGAAATACTATCGCAGTAGGTAAGATTAGGCGAAGTCTCAAAGTCTGAGGAATCGTACACATTTACCCATGCCTTCGGGCCTGTATATCTTAAAAAATGCCGGGATGAAGTGGCTTTGAAATGATACCAAACCGATTTTCTGTTGTAGTCTCCTATATCATTGCAATCGGTAATTCCATAGGATGAACCGAAGGAAAACCTGCTTGTAAAAGGTGAGGTACAACTAGTATCACCTGCTGCACCCGGTGAAACCGAAAATGCATTTTCAGGTGAATGGTTTTGAGGGTTTAACAAGCAAAAAAGTTACCAAGATTTGTTAGATGGGCATTTTGAGCAATAACAACGTAATAGATTGAGTCAGGTACAAGATTGTTGCTACCGATAGTAATATTACCTAAAGAAAGATTAGCACTGGAACTACTATCATAAACCTGCATTATACTATCATTTGTCGGTATAAAACCAAGTTTTACCTTAATAGGATATACCCCAGAAAATGTAAGGGTATGACTATTTGATGTAGCCTTAAACCGGTACCATATATCGTTGTAAATATGGTATTTGCCTTCAACAATTACTGAATCAGGTGTTGCTACCTGCGTATTGATGACTTTTGAATCACAATTAAAGGTCGGTACTATTTCAGTGGCCGTTTGCCAGGTATCATTGATCGGAGTAAGCACACAAATGTCAAATGGTTTATAGAAATCATTATTTATGTCTGGGATATTGATTCCAAGCCGTATAAAATAAGTCTCTCCAACCATTAGATGCTGAAATCCAAATAACTCTGAACCACTAAAGTTATCTGTAGGTTGTGTAATTAAACGGGAAGGAGAAGCATACAATACATCGCAATTACTTCCTTTGTATAATGATAAGATAGACCTACCTCCACCAATGTAATTATTCCGCCTGATATTTATAACATGGGTTGAGGCTGTAGCAAAAAATTTAAACCAAACATCATGATTAATGAATCTGAATCCTTCACTGGAATATCTATTGTCTTTAGTAGAACCGACGAACGATCCTGTTACTGGATTTGAACAAATAATATTGTTATAAAGAAATGGATTTGCCGGCTCGAGCGGAGCACCCGGTACAAGGGTAATTGCCCCGCAGGGTTCATCATTTGCCGGTGGCGATAACACCCTTATTTTAAAAGCACCTTTTACGCGACCGCCTGCGAAAGATGCAATACGTACAAGGTAAGACTTGCCAATTATCAACCCTGTTAAGCGTATTTTTATCTTACTATTATTTTCAAGACAGGTTATCCTGCTATACCCTTTTGATTGGCAAAGGGTATCAGTATACACCGTGGCGTTTATTACTGTGCCGGCATCTTTTTCAACTTCAAGCAGGTGGCTAATAGCTGTAGCACTAAACCTATACCAAACATCAGGGTTAGCATTCGGGCTGCTGCAAGATATATCTCCATTAAAAGTACTCAGGAAGGTGCTTCCTTCGGTGAAAGCAGTTGTAGAATCGCCGGGAAGACCGGGCATGATAGGTGCAGCCGTGCAGGGGGTATTGTTAAACGGCGTTAATACACTGAAAGAATATTCAGCTCGTTCGGGTATTATATTCGTTGTTGCGCTACTAAATCTCAGGTAATAAATGGAATCTGTTTTCAGGGTATCAACACCAAAAAACAAGGGAGAACCAACCTGGCTTGCAATGAAAAGGTTGCTTACCGGTGTTAGTTGCCCGCATGCAGCACCTTTAAAAATTGTAGCCCTGATCTGAAATCCATTACCTACCGCCCGTATGATATGGCTTTCAGCCGTTGCCTTAAACTTATACCAAACATCACCAATATTTCCATTACTCGTTCCATTGGCAAAAGTGGAAGGGTAAAGCGTACCAACGGTAGCCTCGGCAGATGAGGTATCACCCACCGGTTTGGGGATTACGGTAATGGCATTGCAAGCATCATCGTTGCCTGGGGTAAGTACGCAGATATTAAAATCAAAATCCTCTGGCCTGAAATTTGTAAATGCCCGGGGATTCATGTATCTAATGTAATAAACTGAATCAACCATAAGATTAACTGCATTCATTACCATTTGCGAAGGACTCAATGGATCAAATTCCTTTTGAATTAAAGGGCTTACATTTTCTATTTTTTTACCACTGCAATCAAGTTTAAGGAGTTGGGCAAGTGGCCTACCCCCTATATAAAAGGAAATTTTTATAAAATGACTCGTTGATGTGGCGGTAAATTTGTACCATACATCATTAAAACCATTTGTTTGCTGCACTAGCGGGGCAGGCATTGGATTTACATTAAATGAGGGGGCTAAAGCGCCCATAAGCGTGCCTGACACAGGATTATTGCAAGAAGTAACTCCTGCTGCATCGGGTACAAGGTTAATCGCGTTACATGGCTCATCATTGGGTACTGGCTTATATGCATTTACGCTTGCAATTCCCGCTCGGCGAGGTTTGGCAAATGGATTACTATTGTTGCCAATGTATGTATAATTACTGGTAATCAGTAAATTTCCATTTGTCTGTAAAGCCAACCGGATAGATTTATTTTCAGGGTGATCAATGGTTTCAGGAACATCTGGAGAAAGTGACAAACTTAGAAAACTATTATCAAGTTTGCCACTAGGTAAAAGCCTTACAATTGTTCTATTAAAAACATCAGAGAAATGATTTACTACAATTATTCTTCCATCAGGCTGTACAAGTAAATTATATATTTCGTCTCCATTCAGTAAATTTCTTGAACTATAAACTTGAAAAGGATTTTCATGGTTAAGGGTATTTGATAACGGTATTCTTGCGATAGATTTTTGGGTTATGCCATTTAAAGCCATAGTAAATTTTCCTGCAATCATTAAGGTCCCCGTAGCTTCAGGTCTTATACAATTAATGTTTCCCTCAAAGTCTGATGGATTAAGAATGGTTTTGATGTTGTTGGCTGAAAGTTTAACCAAATGTGCATTTTCCAATCCATCAAACTGATTGAAACGCCCTCCAAAAGCGACGCTGTTGTCAGGAAGCGCAATTAAATCATTAATAGTTCCATTTGCACCATTTCCACCAAAGGCTGGCATTAACGTTCCATTGGATGATAGCAGGGCTATCCGGTTTTTTTCACCTGCGCCACCAACCTTTGTAAAAGCACCTGCAATCACAATATTGCCATCGGGTCGTACTGCAATGGCTTTAATGGAATCATTGGCCGACCCTCCCATATTAAATCCTGCATCCAAACTACCATTACTGTTTAACCGTGCTACCGAATTCCTGCGCACTCCCTGAACCATGGTAAACTTGCCGGCAATCAATATTTTGCCATCTGGCTGCAGCGCACTGGCAAATACATGCCCGTTAATGGCCAGTTGATTATTAAATACCCTGTCGAGCGTACCATCGGGCATAAGTCTGGTAAAGAATCGGGCAATGGTATCGTTATAGGCGGTAAAATTTCCACCCGCCAATATCCTTCCATTGGGCTGAACAAGGGTGGTGATTACCTGATTGTTAAAACCCCTGCGGGGATTAAAACTGCGGTCAAGACTACCGGAAGGGTTTACTAAAAAAATGTTTTTTCGAAAGTTTTCATTGGTACCACTCAAACTGCCACCCATCAAAAATTTCCCGTTTTGGGTTTTAATTAAAGTAAGCACATGATGCGGCGACAAATTTAACGGATCATAGGTCGGGATTTCATTAGATAATGTAAAGGATGGATCAAGGCTGCCATCTGCATTTATCCTGAGTAATGTCCCTACCGGTTGGCCATTGTATGTTGAAAATCGACCGGCAGCCAGAATCTTCCCATCATCTGATAAAATTATCCTGTCAGGGGAAGCAAACTGGTTGGGCTGATTAGGATAATTTACCCGAAATCCAAGACCTGGGTTGAAGGTGTTATCTATTGAACCGCCTGGTAATAATCGCTGAATGCCCGGACTAATTTGCCCGTTTGCAACCGCCCAAGAACCCGCTACCAATACTTTTCCGTCGGTTTGCAAGACCATTGCCCGAACAATCCCTTTAAAATCAGCAAGTGAGTTATCAATGGTACGATTTACATTCAACCTTGCAAGCCCCACAACCGAATTATTTCTAAAGAAAATATCACCGCAAATTAAAATTTTACCATCAGGCTGAAGAACCATTTCGGCGATGTTTTTGTACCGGTTATCAGATGGGTTAAAGGTGTGGCCACTAACGCCATTCCTTCCCAAAAAGGCAACGCCCAATTTAGCGTCCAACCCATTGTAGGAACTGAATGTCCCTCCAATTACAATAGAATCATTCGGTAATATTATACAAGCATTTACCGGCCGGTCGGGTCCGGTACCACCAGGATTAAATCCTTCATCAGTACTACCATTGCTATTTAACCTGGCTAAATAAGGCCTCGCAAGACCATTAATATTCGTAAATGCTCCGCCAATAATTATTTTGCCATCTGCCTGCAATTTGATGGTTCTTACTTCCCCTGATGTACCAAAATCAGCGCCGGAAACAGATGCCGTGAAACTTTGATCCAATGAACCATCTAAGTTTATTCGGGCGATCTTTTGGACTACTACCCCATTATATTCTGTAAAATCACCTCCAATAACAAATTTCCCATCTGGTTGCTGTACCGCAGCCCTTACCATGCGATTGGGTCCATTTCCCAAAAAACTATTCTCCGCAGGGTTAAAGCTCAGGTCGAGCGTTCCGGGTATTTGGGCGTAACTAAAGTGCACTAATACCAACCAAACCAAACAGGTTATCAGCTTTTGCATGTGTAAATGGGATGGGGTGGTATTAGTTGGCTTTTACCGCTTTCAGGTTTACTTCCAGTGTGCCACCTTGCTGAATAACTGGATTCGGAAGGTTCATCTTTATAGTCCTCGGCAATCTGCTGTTCCCTGAATTCGCCCAGTTATACGGACCTATGGCATCGAATAATAATCCAATATCCTTGCCATCGCTACCGGCATTTTTGGCAGGTCCAGCAGTAACGGATAAATCGCTTAAAATTGCATTACAGGCATCTACTTGAGCTTGAGCTACAAGTTGGGGGCTTGTGTTTGCAATATTACCCCCGCCATTGGCATTTCCACCTATCAGCCACGGTTCGTTGTTGTTGCATTCAAAAGTGATGTTGTTGCTATACGAAGTGGGGCCCATATTGCTTGAAAGATTCATTCGGAAAAGTATATTGTTGGTAAATACAAAGCCACCGCTATTATTTGCATCATATACAATTTGGTATAGCAGTCCGGCGCAACTATAAATAAGGTTGTGATTGAACAGAAAATTACTTGTTTTAGCAAGACTTCTAAACAGTCCACTTGCAATACCCGGGGGATAGAAAAGATTATTTTGAAAAAGCCAGTTGCTATACTGGCAATTTGCATTCATTGAAAATTGACTTACCTGAAAATAATTTCCTTCCCAAAGCACATTGTTGCAGGTAGTAAATTGGTTGTATCTATAGTCGATACTACAATAAAATACATTCCGTATAAACCGGATGCTATCGTTTTGAACAAATAATTGTGAAGAATTTGCCCGGTCAAATGCCATGCCCTGTATTTCGGTTCCGGCCGTACCGGTTGGGCCAATTACAGTTTCGCCCAATATGGTAGCTGCGTAAGGCATTTCTTTATCGGGATTAAACCCCGGTCCTATGATGACCAGCGCTTTATTGTTTATGTTGAATGCGGTGTAGCGCTCAGGACTTCCATGAACAAATACGGTATCACCTGTGGCACTTGCATCAATAGCTGCCTGAACAGTATTAAATTGCGCAATCGTGGATGGGTTGTTGCTAACCGTGCGTATCGTTGCAAATGATTGAATAGCTACCAAACAGCATAAGGAAAAAAGAAACCTTATTTTCATAAAAATCAATTTTAAGTATTTAGAATAACCGGATAAAGATGGTTCTAAAAAAATACACCTGCAATAGCTAAAACTAGCTAATGAAACCACCTTGATAAACATCAACAAGCCTTCAGTTGCAACTTCTGCCGCCTGCTCATGCGTATGATTTCGCCATTGCTTAAATTCAAAACATTTTTTTGCTCACCAGAAATTTCACGGATAAAATGCTTATTGATAAGATGACTACGATGCACCCGCACAAAATCGGTTGCCGGCAATTCATCCTGTAATAGTTGCAGGGTTCTGCACACCACATAGGTATTGCCATTCATAAAATATATTTTGCTGTAGTTTCTAATGGCCTGTACCCTAATAATTTTTTGTGCTTCGTTATAGGGTGTTGTTTTTTCATGAAATCGTTTTTGGTTTTTCATGGGTGCTTGTATTTTTAAATAGAGTTTAAAAACCGATAAAGGTTAACTGAACACCATCTGCTACGTTTACCGAAGCGCCCGGTGCAATGGCCATGCTTTTAACGGAAGTGTTTGTATTCACTACCGGGTACCGTGGCATCCCTGTAGGAATAATAACAGCGGTAATAGCCCCCGGTACCCCATTATTCCAGTTAGCCGCATCTTCCCAGGCAGTGCTTACCGCGCCAGTCCAGGTGGTAGCGGCAGGTATGCCACCACCTATAGGTATGGCGTATAATTCCGTACCAATGTTAAGGGTGGTTGCTGAAAAATACAGATTACCGTTTGACAGGCAAAAATTGCCCGGGTTACTGCTTCCTGAGCCAGGATAAATATCACTAACCAATATTCCGGTATCTGCGGCATTCACGCATTTCCATGGCTCAAAACCAGGGTTAATCAGGAGCCCGGGTATTGATCCAGCCGATCTTAAATAAACTGTATTTCCAACTGCATAAATCAGTGAACTATTCGTCATAGGCACTGCACTGTTTGCACCCTGCCCGGGCGAAGAGTTCAGGATAGATTTTGTTCCTTCGGGTGTAAGGTTGCTTTTCATTAATACCGTATTGGCGCCACCGGCAAAAAACAGCGTTCCCCCTGCATTCACCAATGATGCAATGTTTCCCGTTACATCTACCATTTTGAGGGTTCCTGCGTCCGTTCCATCGCTTTTCCAAAGCCCCCCGGGCCCCGAAAATACCAGGCTGTTGTTGAACTCAACAAATTGCTGTGGATTACCATTTCCACTTCCGGGTGATACATCCTTTACCATTACGGTGCCAGCTTCTGTACCATCGCTTTTCCAAAGTTCATTTCCATTTACGCCATCATTTGCCCTAAAGAACAGTATTCCATTGGCCTTGTAAAATTCGGTCGGTGAACCTGAGGCGCTTCCGGGGTTAATATCCTTTACCAAAACAGTTCCAGCCTCTGTTCCGTCGCTTTTCCAGAGTTCGGTACCAAGGGTTCCGTCTGAAAAACCAAAGAATAAGGTATTGCCCATGGCAAAAATTTGTGTATTACCCGCCGAAATGGTGGTATTGCCCGGTCGGATTTCTTTAACCATGTTGGTGCCATCGGTTGTTCCGTCACTTCGGAATAATTCGGTTCCAAAATCGGGGTGGTTGGCAATAAAATACAGGATGCCGTTCATGGCTGTCAACTTCACCGGGCTGCTGCCTGCCGATTCGCCAGGCTTTATGTCTTTTACCATAAAGGTGCCGGCCTCGGTTCCGTCCGACCGCCATAGTTCTTCGTTGTTTAAGGTATTTCTTGCAGAAAAATACAGGATGCCATTTAATGCACAAAAATTTGTTGGGTTTGATCCACTAAGCCCGGGCCATATGTCTTTTACCAGTACGGTTCCTTGAGGCGTTCCATCGCTTTTCCAAAGTTCATTATTGTTAATATCTCCATCGGCAGCGCTTAAAAAGAGGGTTCCATTTACGTCAATCAGGTTTGCCGGGGTTGATGAAAAGGATGCTGAACTTAAATCCTTCAGGATAACAGTACCTGTTTCGGTGCCATCGCTTACCCATGGTTCAATACCGTATTGCAGGCTGTTGGCATGAAAAACCACTTTGTTGCCTATTGCAGCCATGGTGGTAATGGTGCTCGATGTGGTGCCGGGGTTAATATCCTTTACCAATGTAGCAGATGTAGCAGCAGCATTGGTGCAATACAGTTCGGTACCGGTAACACCGGTGGCTAAGGCTGTAAAATAAGCCCTGTTGCCCACAATGTTTACATTATTGGGGTTGGGGTTGGGGTCGGCATTGCCGGTAAGGGTAATAATTTGGGTGCCTTCGCTTGTACCGTCCGATTTCCATAAATTAGTAACCCCATTACCCAATGCCCTGAAAAAAAGCCTGTTGTTTGCCGGGTCGGGTATCATAGCGTTAAAACTCGCTGTGGTAAACCCCTCCAAAATGTTTTTTACGATTATGGTTCCTGCTTCGGTGCCATCGCTTTTCCAAAGTAATGTACCCACAGTTCCATCAGTTGCCGTAAAATATAAGGTACCGTTTATCAGGGTAAGTAATCGGGGGGTTGAATTGGCGGATCCCTGGTTGATATCTTTTACCAGTTTTGTGCCAGGTTCCGTGCCATCAGTTACATATAATTCTTCTCCAACTGTGCAGGAAGCACTGCAGGTACTTGCAGAAAAATACATTTTGTTGGAAAAGGTGATAGATATAGCAGTAAACGAAGTGCTTGCCGTTCCAGCCGACAGATCCTTAATGATGGTAGTATTTGCCTCGGTTCCATCTGTTTTCCAAAGTTCACGGCCTGATGTGGCATCGGTAGCAATAAATACCAGTTGGTTACCCATTACGCTAACCAAGTCGGGTGTGCTGCTGCCTGCTCCCGCCACAAGGTCTTTAACCATTACTGTTCCGGCAACGCTGCCATCACTTTTCCACAGCTCGTAGCCATTAGCTACGGTGTTACCCCTGAAAAACAAGGTGCCGTTTACATCGGTAAGGGCAGTAATGGAATTGAATGAACCCACTGCACCATTGAAAGCAGCAAGCTCGAAAGTGCCAGCCTCTGTACCATCGCTTCGCCATAATTTATTATTGTGGGCAAAGTACAACAAAGGCCCCACCGCCTTTACTACTGAAATGCTTGTTGGTATGCCACTGGTAAGGTTTTTTAGCTGGATGGTTCCATCGGGGGTTCCATCGCTTTTCCAAAATCCGATATTACTGCTTGCTCCTCCACTAAAAAAGAACAATGCATTATTACCCGCAGTAATAGAGGAAACAGGTGTACTAAAAGCTTTCACCACGCTCGTACCAACTGGTGTACCATCCGTTCTACAAAGCCCTATGAAACCTGAAGAAGGACTCGGAGCAAAATACAGGTCACCATTGTAAGCAATTAAGGGTACTGTTGTGCTGGAACTCGAACCCGGGGTTACGGTGTTTATGTCTTTTACGAGTACCGGCGCCTGTGCGTTGGTTTTACTAATGGTTATACTAAAAATGGAAAGCAGGATAAAAAGGAATCTCATAATTTTCTAGTTTGGGCAATTCTGGAGTATTTTCTGAATGGAATTTTACCATCCGGTAAAGCCAATAAATTTTATCCAATAAAAGTCTCGAAAAATCAACAGGTTACCAATAGCTAATATTAGCTATTGAAGCAGGATTTTTTTGAAAAAAAGGGCGGATTTTGCCTGTAAAAGAGTGGGGTTAAACAAGTTTCTCCTTATGCGCAATAGCTACCGCTTCGCCAAGACTATGAACCTGCAACTTTTCATAGACACGCTTGATATGATTATTTACCGTAAAATAACTGATGCCTATTTTATCGGCAATCATTTTGTAGCTTAGTCCTTGCGCAAGTTCTTTAAGAATGGCTGTTTCTTTATCGGTAAGCTGATAACCTTTTGCAGATGATTGTTTATTAAAATACCGCATTACTTTTAAAGCAATAGAAGGGCTCATGCCTGCCCCACCCTGCATTACATCATCAATAGCCTGTGTAATTTGCTGAATGGTTGCTGTTTTTAGAATATACCCCTCGGCACCTGCCTGCATGGCTTTAAAGATTTTCTCATCATCCTCAAAGGCCGTTTGGATGATTACTTTCACATCGGGGTAAACCTGTTTCAGGATGCGCATTCCTTCAATGCCATTCATGCCGGGCATCTCTATATCCATCAATATAAGGTCAGGGGTAAGCCTTTTGGTATCCTCCAGAATATTCAGGCAATCGGCAAAACTGCCCGCAAGATGGTAATTGCTTGCCAGGGAAAGCAAGGCTTCAAGACTATCCCGTCTTGGCTTATGGTCGTCGTAAATAACAATATTGATCATGCGGGGCCTTACTTTTCAAAAAAAATAAAACTAATGCGAATTACTTATTATCGTTATAGCTAATTATAGCTAATGGAATGCTGCAGGTAATCTTGGTTCCTTCACCCGGCGTGGACTCCAAACAAAAATCTCCACCCATTTGCCTGCACCTGTTAGCCATATTTTCCAATCCGTTCCCCATTATTACGATTTTCCTGTCAAAGCCTTTGCCATCATCCTGAATGCTAAGCTGAACCTCATTTTCCTGTACTCCAAGAAAAATTTCAACATGGGCAGCGCTGCTGTATTTCGCCGCATTATTCAATGATTCCTTTATAATAAGTATGATATTCTTTCGCACCATTGGGTTGGTGATGCCGGCAACTGTTGTTTCATCTATGGATATGTTTACCATAATCCCTTTACCTGAAAGCAATTCCTGGGCAAAATTTCTGATTCTTGGTGTAAGCCCGCTGGAATCATTTCCTTCCGGTTTCATACTCCATATAATATCACTCATTCTGAACATGAGTTCCCTTGATTGGCCGGCAATTTTACCTACCATTTCTTTCGATTTTTCAGGATTTTCATCCCAGATGGAATGGGCAAGGTCACCATAAATATTCAGGCTGCTGAGTGTGGCGCCTACATCATCATGCAGGTCGGCGGTTATGCGTTCCCTTTCTTTGGCTATTGCTAGTTGCCTGTCTGCTTTAAGTTTTATAATTTCATTTTCCTTTTGGAGCTTTTCCAGTTTCCGCTTTTGGTTCCTTCCCACACCGTACAATACTGCCAGCATTACTATTGTTGTTAGGCTTATAATAAACCACCAGGTACTGTAAAATGGCGGGTGTATCTTAATCTGGATCTGCCTGACTGTAGTAGATACATTCTGGTTGCCTTCCCGATAACTTAGCTCTATCAAATAATTGCCCGCAGCGAGATTAAACATGCTGATGTATCCGCCGTTTTCAATTTCTGTCCATTGCTGTTGTCCATTTAAACGATAAACTACTTTCAGGCCACTAGACTTCACCAGGTGCAGGGCCAGCACTTTAAAAGTAAGGGGCACAGGACTATAATCAAACGCAACCGTGTTTACTAAATCCGGGTTAATATCAGTACGGTAAGCTTGATTGTTTAATAAAATTTCTTCAATCACCAGCCGCGGTTGAATAGTATCCACTGGAATAAAAGGCGGCTTGAAATAATTGAGGCCCTTTACCCCACCGAAATAAATATAGCCGTCCCGGTCCGCCGCGAATGCCCTATTATTGTATTCCAGGGACTGCAGGTTGGGTTCTTTATCAAAATTGCGGATCTCACCTGAAGCCTCATTAATCGCCACTATACCTTTGTTGGTAGAACACCAGACCCATCCGTATTTGTCCGGAATTACAGCATATACAAAATCATTGGCCATACCCTGAGCCATCGTGTAATGAGACAATACGGCAAAGTTTGTATTATCCAGCTTGTACACCCCTTTCTCTGTAGCTACCCAAAGCAGATGGGCGGCTGAATCTTCCGATGTCATCAGAATCGTTTGAGGAATATCAATCTGCTTCAGTTCCCTTACAGAAAGGTCATCTGCATAAGCATAAATCCGCAGCGGCTGCCCCACCACGGCAAAAGCCAATCGTTGCCGGGATAGCCGGGCCAGATGATGAATATGACTGGTGTCGAAACCTGGCAACAAACGGGCGGTGGCATTTTGCCGGTTAAGTTCATAAACCCCGTCAATTCTTACCATCAGGAGTTTTTGTCCGGGCAATTCAATAAAATTGCGGAGATAATCCACGGAGAGGTTACGATTACGCAGTAAACCGGTCTTCGTGCAGCTTCCGTCTTTCAGGGAATAATAACACAAATCATCGCTCGTGTTAAACCATATCCGTTGCTGCAGAGAGTCGTAATAAATCTGCCGGAAATAGCCTTGCAAATCAAAATCAGCCGGAGCAAATATTTTTTCCACCTTACCGGTCGTCCGGTTAATCTTTGAGAGATATGTGTCTGAAACCCACACGATACTATCTGAGACGGTAATACCCTGAATAGTTCCGGATAAGAGCCCTCCCTGCTTTCCCCTCCCAACCTTCCGAAAAAACTTTTTTGAAAAATCGATGATGGCTGTGTACTCACCATTTGCGTTGAGCCATAGGCGCCCCCACCGGTCAACATAAATGCAGGAAGTTGCTGACCCCCTGTGTACCTCGTTGTCCAGTACTTCTTTTGCCAGCACCATTTCTGCACCATCACCGTTCAGCGGCAGTTTAATGAGGTGTGCATGTTCATTCGATACCCAAAAGCCGTCTTCGCCTGCTTTTACGTGCCAGGTATCCACTGCGCTTAGTAATGAACTTTTAGCCGGCAGTGGCTGCTGCTTTTTCTGTTTTGTATCGAACAGCAGCAAACCTTTATCGGTAGCCAATGCGATCATGCCGCTTGGCTGATGCATCGTCAGGCTTTTTACGGTGCCCGCATTCCCTTCTGGCAAATTATCAGCCTTCAAGACATACTTTTTCAACGATTTTTCAGATGGATTAATCCCATAGAGCCGGTTACCATTCGCCATCCAAATGATACCCTTTGCTGTTACTTCCGGAAAAAGTATAAAAGGAGTGATGACTTCCTGTTGTTCATGAACATCATACAACGTCCGTATGTTCAATGTGCGGATATTGACCGCCATAAAGCACAAATCGTCTGCCATAAACCATACTTCCTCACCCACCGATGCAAACGCAATGAGTGTTTTAGTATTTGGTTTTATTTCAGCTGGCACATCAATTTTTTGAAATACATTTTTGTACTGACTGTACCGGTACAGCGATTTCCGCGAGCCCATCCAAATATCCCCTGCGGCATCCTCCACCAATCCGTAAATCTGCTTGGGTGCGTTTCCATCTTCGTAATAAAAAGAATCGGAGAAATGAAAAAATGATTTACCGTCGTAGCGGATGATGCCATCCTGGGAACTAAGCCATATATACCCTTTCCTGTCTTCCAGAATCGAAAAGTTAGTGGACTGTGTTAGGCCATTGTCGGTTGTTAAAAAAGTGATATGGTAATCCTCTGTTCTGAGTTGTGAATTAGCAGGAATGGAAATGCATCCTATCAAAAGAAGGATGAATAGAAAACGGTTGGTTTGTTTTACAGGTTGTAGCATTCTGCTTAAATAATAAAGATTTTATATCTATTCCATATCTATAAAACACCCTGATTTCGCTGGCTAATTTCCGGTGCGGCCAAGTCTCCCAACGGGCACACGGCGGCACCTATTAGTGAAGATAAAAATTAAATCCTGATTTCAATTATTATAGTAAAAAGTTAAATGGGTTCGCACTCGACATCAACCATTATGTCGCCGTTGGGAGGCACAGAGGAAACCCGGGATTACCATCCCTTCTTTATCTGAGCTCGTAATTTGATGTATAATTTTTTTAAACGTCCGGTTTGGGAACTGAACTTAAGTAATCCTGAACTTATTCCATTCCAAATATTTCCCATTTCATCATCCAACAGTCCCTTTGTTTGTAACCCACCCTAAAAACCCGATCCAATCTGTTCATTACTTATACAGGTATTTCCATCAAAACGGTTTATCCCATCGTGGCTGGTAAACCACATAAAGCCTTTACTGTCTTTTAACATAAACTCCACTACCCCTTGCGAAAGCCCGTTTTCGGTGGAAAGATGCTTAAAATTGAGGTTGGCGGGGATTTGGGCGGAAACTGGAATATTGAAAAATGAAATATAAAAAAGGCAGTAAAATACACCTGCCAATGCAAAAAGGCCTGTTTTGCGTATGTATAAAACTTTTGGATAACTGTATGATTACCTGTTAAATATAGGTGGATTTTATTATTTGAATTAGTGTTTATATGGCCAGCCAAATAAAAAAATAGCTGGGTAGGTGTTGTAATTGAATTTGTATGACCTGGTTCAATTGCCCTTCATAGGTAAAGAAGTATTATTGATTACGATCCTGCCTTCCCAAATAGCAATGGGAGCCATTTCTAAAGTGCCATCGGCATATTGCAGGGTAAGGGTATTCCCGTTAATCCGGTAATTGCCAGATTTGGTGTTGGAAACATTATTATTGGTTGCCTCATTGGACACGTAACCGGTATTAGTTACTGAAAAATTACCATTTTCCGAAAATTTGAAGTTTCTGCCCTGTGCAATATTTCCCACGCCCGAAACTCCGCTGTATGTACCATTCAATTTGTAATTGGCCGGGAATCCCTTTTGCCGCATCACTATACTGAAGGCATCTATCCGGATAAGTTCTCCGTTCTTGTATTCCACTTCCACATCAGATGTGGTACCGTTGAGCCACTTAATCTTTAAGGAATTATTGGTGATTACGTAAGTGCCCATATTTACCATGTTGTCGGCTCTTTCCGCAGCAAGATTTACCGGGTTAACGCCATGTTTGGGGTCAACCACCACCGTGCCGTTGTCTGCAAAAAAATACCAGTTCAGGGAGGTTCCACCTGTCATCCAACGGATATGACGGAGGTATAATTTACCCGGGGCGGCCTTATCAAGGCTTACTTTTACCCCGCCGTTTTCGCCCGGTTGCCTGATTTCATTGGCTGCAACCCAGGTATCCCAGTATTCTGAAGATCCATCGTAGCGGAACTTGTATTTTGAGTCTTTTATTTCTGCAATAGTACCTGTGTGCCATTTGTTGCTAATGTATGCTTCTACCCGGCTTCCAACCGTCCATCCCGTGGCTTTTTGGGCCGGGGCGTTGCTTTCGGTTGCTTTTATTACGGTTGTGGGGGCACCTGCTACCACCCTAAACTGATCTTTGGTCATCCAAACATCACTTTCGTCACCGTATCCATCATAATGTATTCGGTGTGCGGTATGAATGATTTCTTTAACGGTAGCCGGGTATACTTTTCCATCAGTGGCAGTTACCTCCACTTTGGTGCCTACCTTTATTTCCTGCGCTAAGCCGAAGATGCAGGTATTCAGCAATATTCCTAGTAACAAGCATTTTACCATAAAAAAAATGGGCGATTTGTGGAAAATCAAAATTTGAAAAAAACAAAGTGAAGGCAATTTCAGGGATGAAAAGGCAATTACTTCCGATTGGTTATCATTTGCTAAATTAATGTTGAAACAATTATAATGCAAACGTTACCACAAAAAAATGTCTCCAATTGCATGGTTTTGCTAATTTGCCAACTCTAAATAATATTCGATATGCTTCAACCATGGGTACAAGGCTTCATTACAAAAGTTTTAGATGAAACTGCTGCAACAAGGCGGTTCTTTTTTCAAATACCATCAATGGAACGGTTTGATTTCGAACCGGGACAGTTTGTAACACTCGATTTACCCATTCACGAGCAAAAGAATAAACGGTGGCGTAGTTACTCCATTGCAAGCGCACCCAATGGCACCAACACTTTTGAGCTTGTTATTGTTAAAATGGAAGGCGGCAAAGGAACATCATGGTTGTGGGAAAATGGCCACACGGGCAGCGAGATTACCCTGCGCGGCCCGATGGGTAAGTTTGTTTTGCCAGAAACCATCGATCGCGACTTATACCTGATTTGCACCGGTACGGGGATTGCCCCATTTCGCAGTATGGTTCATTATATAAGAACCCACCATATTCCACATAAAAACATTTACCTGGTATTTGGAACCCGCGTAATTGCCGACCTGCTTTACCCCGGCGAAATGCAGGGGATGCACGAGGAAATGGATAGTTTTAATTATATCCCGGTGTGTAGCCGCGAACCTGCCGACAATCCGCAGGGGATACGAACCGGCTATGTTCATGATGCCTATGAAGCGGTAATTAAATCAAAACCTTTTCAACCTCAGGAGGAAGGGCCCGACTTACCCCCACCTGCCTATTTCTTTTTATGCGGCTGGAAAAACATGATAGACGAAGCAAGGCAAAGGCTTCAAACGCTGGGTTACGATAAAAAATCGGTTCATTTTGAACTATATGGGTAACTTTTTTTGGTGAACAAACGTTCGTTCACTATTTTTCCCCCTAACTGATATTGGTCATAATCGGGCGAAGTAAGCCATATTACTTTCGCATCAAACCAACAGCGTATGGGTGCAGGTTCACTGTTAGCTTTAATGATTGCCGCAATCGCCTTTTCGGGCATTGCACTTGCTATTTCAAAATTTGTACTGAAGGCAACGACCAACAAGCAAAAGGGGGAACCCTATGAGTGTGGTCTCCCCACACAGGGTCCTTCATGGATTCAATTTAATGTAGGGTACTACCTTTTCGCCATTGTGTTTCTCATTTTCGATGTGGAACTTATTTTTATGTACCCCTGGGCCGTGGTGGTAAAAGAAATTGGGTGGCTTGCCCTGTTTGAAATTGTAGTTTTTTTATTAATACTGTTTATGGGATTGTTGTACGCACATAAAAAAGGAGCTTTGAAATGGAAGTAGCGACCCCCCACCAACTCCCCCCGCGGGGGGGAGAGTCGTCATCAGAAAAAAATACGGGCGATATTTTGTATAACAGTTCACAAGGGGTCGCCTTTCCGGGATCAGTGCATCCTACGGCGGGTGGAGGTATTCTCCTGAGTAAAATGGATGATGTAATCAATTGGGCACGTAGTAACAGCCTGTGGCCATTGGTTTTTGGAACGAGTTGCTGCGCTATTGAAATGATGAGCGCCGCATCTGCCAAATACGACTGGAGCCGCTTTGGATTTGAAGTGGCGAGGGCTACGCCAAGGCAAGCCGATGTAATTATTATTGCAGGCACTATTGTAAATAAAATGGCACCGGTACTTAAAAGATTGTATGACCAAATGGCGGATCCCAAGTATGTGATTGCCATGGGTGCATGCGCTACAAGTGGCGGACCTTTCTTTTACAATACCTATTCGGTGGTAAAAGGCGCCGACCACGTAATACCGGTAGATGTATATGTGGCAGGTTGCCCTCCAAGGCCCGAAGCACTCATACATGCGCTGATGACTTTACAACAAAAAATAAAAGACGGACAAACAAGAGAACAAATACGCGAAGACCTGAAAGTAGCCGGGAATGCGGGTTTGGAGCAGATGATGGCTCATTGAAATAACAAATAAATAATAAGAAATAAGGAATAAATAATAAGGAATAAGGAAGTGGGGAATACAAAGTACGAAATACGAAGTTTGAAGTACGAAGAAAATCTAAGAAATAATTAATAATTAATGAGGAAGGGGCTGACGCGCGCACACACGCTACCAACACGCCAATTCCACTCACTATTCACTACTCACCTTTGGAATTTGGAATTTTAATATTTGGAATTTGCTTTTTGGCATTTTTGGAATTTGCACTATGGATACAGAAGAACTTAAAAATAAAATCACAGAAAAATGGCCTGAAGCTGTTGCCCTTGAAGGCGGCGAATGGCTGAACATTCAGGTGCCTGCGGAGCAGTGGCGCGATATGGCAGTTTGGCTGCGTGATGATGCAGGGCTGTATTTCGATTACCTTTTTTGCCTTACCTGTGTGGACTGGTTGAAGCATATGACAATGGTGTATCACCTTACGTCAACCCGGCACCGTCATATGTTGGTAATCAAAGCAAATCTTGAAAGGGAAAAACCCGTAATTCACACGGTGGCAGATATTTGGCGCACAGCCGATTTTCATGAAAGAGAAGTGTATGAAATGTATGGTGTGGATTTTACCAACCACCCCGATTTGCGCAAATTGATTTTACCCGATGATTGGGAAGGATACCCCATGCGAAAGGATTTTGAAGACCCGATTAATATGATAAAATTGTAATTCAGGGTTCATTTGTAGAGACGCAATGCAGTGCGTCTCTACAAATGAACCAACAACATAAAAATTGAATGTTTCAGGAAACAGAAATAATAAAAGCCATACCGGGCACCGATGAAATGGTGCTTAATGTGGGTCCGCAACACCCCGCCACCCATGGGGTATTACACCTTTTGCTAACCATCAATGGCGAAATCATTCAAAAGGTAGAACCGCACCTTGGCTACATCCACCGCAGTATTGAAAAAATGTGCGAAAGCCTTAGCTACCGTCAATTTATTTATAGTACAAGCCGCATGGACTACCTCAGCAGCCATATCAACAATCATGGTTGTGCGCTTTGTGTAGAAAAAGGGCTTGAAGTAGAAATACCACGTCGTGCCCAGTATATACGTGTATTGATGGATGAACTTACGCGGCTGGCATCGCATTGCCTTTGGTGGGGCGCAGCCGCAATGGACCTTGGCGCACTTACACCCTTCTTTCTATCGTTTCGTGATCGGGAAATGATTACTGAAATAATGGAAGAAACCTGTGGCGCAAGGCTCACCATGAATTATATTGTACCGGGTGGAGTAATGTTTGATTTACATCCCGATTTTCAGCGAAAAGTAAAGGAATTCATCACCCATTTTACTGTAAAAATTAAAGAATACGACGAACTCGTTACAGGGAATATTATTTTCCAAAACAGGATGAAAGGTATTGGCATTTTAAGTAAAGAAGATGCCATAAGTTTCGGATGCAGTGGCCCAACAGCAAGGGCAAGTGGGGTAAGTTGCGATTTACGCAAACTATATCCATATGAACTTTATAATGAAGTAACATTTAAAGAAGTATTGCATACAGATGGTGACAGTTTTGCCCGATACTTAGTGCGCATTGAAGAAATGCACCAATCGATGCACATTATTTCTCAACTGATAGACAATATACCCGAAGGTGATTTTCAGGCAAAAACAAAAGCAGTATTAAAACTGCCAAAAGGTGACTACTACTCGAGAGTGGAAACGGCAAGGGGCGAATTTGGGGTGTACATTGTAAGTGAAGGCGGAACAACACCTTACCGGATTAAATTTCGCTCACCCGGATTTTCCAATCTTTCAGTACTCGATCATATAACACGTGGACATAAGATTGGCGATTTGGTAGCAATTATGGGAACGTTGGATTTGGTGATACCGGATATTGATAGGTGATATTTAAAGTACGAAATACGAAGTTTGAAGTACGATGTGGATTTAGGAAATAAGGAATAAATAATAATAAATAAGGAATAAGGAATAAGGAAGGAGCTGACGCACACACACATTCGACACCAACACTCAAACTCCATTCACTACTCACTATTCACTACTTACTACTCACTTATGAGATTTTTCAATTAAGATTAGAGATTTTACCATGAATAGATTTTCATTAGAATATATTACTCAAATAGTGCACGAATGGTTGTACTCAATGCTACCACCAACGATAGCACTCATGATTGAATTTTTCATCATCGGAGTTTTAGTAATTGGGCTATTTGCTTTTTTGGGACTCGTACTTATTATGATGGAACGCAAGGTGAGTTCATGGATGCAACTGCGCCTTGGGCCCAACCGTGTAGGACCGGGTGGAATGTTTCAAACGGTGGCCGATACCATAAAACTAATTGTAAAAGAAGGCATGACGCCGGATAGTGTAGATAAATTACTTTTCAATATTGCACCATTTATTGTAATGGTAATTGCCATGGTAGTTATGGCGCCAATTGCATTTGCCAAAGGCTTTCAAATTTGGGATATTAACATTGGGGTATTATTTGTACTTGCTGTTTCTTCTATATCTGTAATTGGTATTTTAATGGCCGGATGGGCAAGCAACAATAAGTATTCGCTGATGGGTGCTATGCGGAGTGGTGCGCAAATTGTAAGCTATGAATTATCAGCAGGACTAGCGGTTCTCACTATCGTTGTTTTATCCGGTGGATTAAAAATTTCAACCATTATAGAGTCGCAACAAACAGGCTGGTGGATTTTCAAAGGACATATTCCCGCCATTATCGCATTCGTAATATTTATAATAGCTGTAACTGCCGAAACCAACCGCGCTCCTTTCGATCTTGCTGAAGCGGAAAACGAACTTACGGGTGGTTTTCATACAGAGTATTCAGGCATGAAGTTCGCTTTGTTTTTCCTGGCAGAATATGTAAACATTTTTGTGGTGTGTGCCATTGGCGCTACCCTATTCCTTGGTGGATGGATGCCGCTACATTTTGGCAATTGGGAAAGGTTTAATCATATTATGGATTACATTCCATCATCGGTGTGGTTTTTTGGAAAAACCTTCTTTCTCATTTTTGTAATCATGTGGTTCCGGTGGACTTTTCCCCGCCTGCGTATCGATCAGTTGTTGCAATTAGAATGGAAATATCTTTTACCAATCAGCATGTTCAATTTATTACTCGCAACTGTGGTTGCGATCAGTGGATGGCATTTTTAATTCAATGTTTAGGATTTATGGTTTATTATTCTTTGTCCAGTTTAAAATAAATTAGGTAAAATAAAAATATTGAAATGGCAACAATAAATCGATTTGAAGAAATGGAAATCTGGAATCTTGCAAGAGCTTATTGCAAAGAAATATTTCCATTAACATGTATTGGTCCATTCTCCAAGGATTTTCGTTTCCGGGACCAAATCAATGATTCATCGGGGTCAATAATGGACAATATTGCAGAAGGATTTGAACGGGGCGGAAGAAATGAATTTATCCAATTCCTTAGCATCGCAAAGGGCTCCTGTGGAGAAAGCAGGTCGCAATTATATCGCGCTCTTGATAGAAATTACATTCAAGATGAAGACTTAAGCGATCTTGTAAAAAAATCGGAAGAAATTTCAAATAAAATTGGTGGATTTATTGCCTATTTAAACCAATCTGAACATCAGGGTTTAAAATTTAAAGACAGAAAATAAGCAAATAAAATTTTAAAGGGATTATTTGAACTTGGAAAATAATAAACCATAAACAACAAATAATAAACAAAGCGATAATGTCATTAAAGACGTACATATCAGATGTTTACAGCGGCGTAAAATCATTGCTCACGGGCATGAAGGTAACAGGTCGCCTGTTTCTCCGCCACCATAAGGATAAACTTACGGAACAATACCCCGATAACAAAGCCACGCTAAAGATGGCCGAAAGGTTTCGTGGCGAAGTGGTAATGCCACATGATGAAAACAATGAACATGCCTGCACCGGTTGCACAGCGTGTGAACTAGCCTGCCCCAATGGAACCATTAAGATTATTACCAAATTTGATATAACACCCGAAGGCAAAAAGAAAAAAGCCATCGACACTTTTATATACCACCTGCAATTGTGCACTATGTGCAACCTGTGTATTGAAGCATGCCCAACCGATGCTATAAAAATGGCGCAGACTTTTGAACATAGTGTTTACGATCGCAGTCAACTCATTAAAAAATTGAATCAGCCCGAAAGTAAAATAAGGGCCGGTGTGGAATAGAAGGAAGGTTTAAGGTTAAGATTAAGGTTAAGGTTGATGTTGAGATTAAGGTTGAGAAATCATATTAAACAAAATATACTTTGGAAATTTCGCAAATCATATTTTACCTGCTTGGTGCTTTCATTTTAGGCATGGCCTTGCTCGCCGTTACAAGCGCTAAAATATTCCGATCAGCCATCTGGCTTTTGTTTTCGCTCATTGGCATTGCAGGTTTATATTTCTGGATGGAAATGGAGTTTATTGCTGCTGTACAAATTATTGTATATGTTGGTGGCATTGTTGTCTTAATTATTTTCTCCATCTTTCTTACACAACAGTCGGCAGAAGATATGCCTGCACCTTCCCTGGGTAGAAAAATTGCAGCAGCATTATCGGTGCTCCTGGGTATCGCTTTTACCGGCAGCCTGATTTATAATCATGGTTTTCAGCCATCCACGCAGCCATTTGATAATGAAGTAGCACGCATAGGCCGGCAGATGCTCAATACTGGTGAAGGTGGTTTTATCCTTCCTTTTGAAACCGTGAGTATGTTGTTACTCGCCGCAATGGTAGGTTGTATTGTAATTGCAATGCGTAGTGAGAAGAGAGAAGATAAGGTTGAGAATGAAGAGGAAAAGGTTAAGGTTAAGGTTGAAAACGAGAACGTGAAAATTTTAGATTCTGTCCAATAAGAAAAATAATTATGGAAACACTACAGAAATTTTTTGATGCTAAAACTCCCCGCTTGAGGGGGTTTGGGGGGGGCTTATGATACCTATCGAACACATATTATTTATCAGCACCGCGCTTTTTTTCATAGGCATGTACGGGCTGTTTACAAGACGCAATATGATTGCCATGCTCATGAGTATCGAACTCATGCTCAACAGCATCAACATCAATTTTGTAACCTTTAATAAATACCTATACCCCAATGCACTGGATGGGGTATTCTTTACCATATTTATTATCACCATTGCCGCTGCAGAAGTAGCGCTTGCTATTGCCATTGTTATCAACCTGTACCGCAGTCATAATTCTGTTGATATTGATTCGGCTGCTGAACTAAAATATTGAACGCACTGCTATGAACTACGCACAATATACTCCCCTGCTACTTGCCTTGCCGCTGCTCACTTTCGCAGTATTGGGTATCTGGGGCAGAAAATATCTGCAAAAGGTATCGGGTCTGCTGGGCACTTTTGTACTTGTCATCATTACTTTTATCGCCATTGCTATTGCCTGGAATTATTTTTTTACCACAGGTCAACTCAATGGCAGTTTTCAACCCATTCTTGCGATTAATATTCCATGGCTGCAGTTTGGCTATAAAGACCTGAGTATTGACATAGGCCTGCTTCTCGATCCTATCAGCGTGATGATGCTGGTGGTGGTAAGCGTAGTATCCTTAATGGTGCACATTTTTAGCCTGGGTTATATGAAGGGCGAAGAACGCTTTGCCACTTACTATGCTTTTCTTTCACTCTTTACCTTTTCCATGCTGGGGCTGGTTCTTTCCGCCAACCTTTTCCAGATGTATATTTTCTGGGAATTGGTAGGTGTTTCATCTTATTTACTCATTGGATTTTATTTTACGAAACCATCTGCGGTTGCTGCTGCAAAAAAAGCATTCATCGTAACACGTTTTGCCGACTTAGGTTTCCTGATTGGCATTCTCATCATCGGCATACAGGGTGGATCTCTTGATTTTCTTACCATCATCGAAAGACTTACCAATCCGGCATCGGAAGCGTTTACTACCTTAACTGCCGCATCCTTTCTGGGTGTGTCCGCACTTACCTGGGCACTTACGTTAATTTTCATGGGCGGTGCCGGTAAATCAGCCATGTTCCCGCTGCACATCTGGCTGCCCGATGCCATGGAAGGCCCTACACCTGTGAGTGCATTGATACATGCGGCAACGATGGTGGTAGCGGGTGTTTTCCTGGTGGCAAGGTTGTTTCCCGTTTTCCATTTTAATGAAATTGCCTTAAACATTGTAGCATGGGTTGGCGCTGTATCGGCATTGTTTGCAGCCATTATAGCCTGTACACAAACCGATATTAAACGCGTATTAGCCTATAGCACCATGTCGCAAATTGGCTATATGATGTTTGCGCTGGGTGTGTCAGATTACGGTGGCGAAAGTGGCCTTGGCTACACCGCTTCCATGTTTCATTTGTTTACCCACGCCTTTTTTAAATCCTTACTCTTTTTAGGAGCAGGCGCGGTAATTCATGCTGTACACAGCAACGACATGGGCGATATGGGTGGCCTGCGCAAAGCCATGCCCGTTACCCATATTACTTTCCTGGTTGCATGCCTTGCTATTGCAGGTGTTCCGCCTTTCTCCGGTTTTTTCAGCAAGGAAGAAATATTGCTCGCCGCCTGGAATGGCAACAAAGCCATTTATTTCATAGGGCTTATTACAGCTGCCATTACTGCGTTTTATATGTTCCGTTTATACTTCAGTATTTTTTGGAATAAAGAATCTGATAAACATGTTCACGGTGATGGTCCTTTTACCATGAAACTGCCGCTCATTATCCTTGCATTACTCAGTATTGCAGCAGGTTTTATTCCTTTATCAAAATATGTAACCACAGATAACAAATCATTTGATACCCATCTGCATTTAGCCTTCTCGATTGCTCCTGTATTGCTGGTAGTAGCAGGCATTGCATTAGCATGGTCATTCTACAAAACATCAAACGATAAAGCGGCAAATGTCAGCCGTTCATTGGGAAGCTTTTACCAATCGGCCTACCGTAAGTTTTACATTGATGAAATGTATTTATTTATCACCCGCAATATTATTTTTAAAGGCATTGGAAAAACTGCCGCGCAATTTGACAGAAGCGTGGTGGATGGCGGTGTAAACGGTGTAGGTGCAGGTACACAAATGGTTTCTGAAAAAATAAAGGGATTGCAAAGCGGAAGACTTCAATCCTATGTGCTGTTCTTTTTTGGTGGCGTACTTGTACTGTCCATCTTGTTTGTTTGGTTGTGGAAATTTTAAACTGATTATTGTATGAACCTGAACTGGCTGATAATAATTCCCCTGATTACGGTGCTGGGCATTTTAATGGCGCCATCCAAACAAGCGCGGTTGGTAGCTTTAACAGGCAGCGTGTTACAATTGATACTCGCATTTTTTCTGCTGAATCTTTTTGTGCAGCAGCCCGATGCTTCGCTATCCGGTGCCATGCTTTTTCAAACGGATTATTCCTGGTATGCACCGCTGAATATTCATCACCACACTGGTGTGGATGGCATTTCCATTTCCATGATCATGCTTACCGCTTTGGTAGTATTGGCAGGCGTATTGGTTAGCTGGAATGTTGAGAAAATGACGAAGGAATTTTTCACCCTTCTGTTATTACTGAGTGCCGGTGCTTACGGATTCTTTATTTCGCTCGATTTGTTTACCATGTTCTTCTTCCTTGAAGTAGCCGTGGTACCTAAGTTTATGTTGATTGGTATTTGGGGCAGCGGTAAAAAAGAATACAGCGCTACTAAACTCGCATTGATGCTGATGGCTGCTTCTGCACTGGTTTTCGTTGGATTGATTGGGCTATATTTCAACAATGGCGACACCACAAGTTTCAGCCTTACCGAATTAGCTGCAAACCCCGCATCATTTGAAGTACAAAAGTTTTTCTTCCCATTTGCTTTTATAGGCTTTGGCGTATTTACAGCTTTATTTCCTTTTCATACCTGGGTGCCCGATGGTCACTCTTCGGCGCCTACGGCCGCTTCCATGTTCCTGGCAGGTATCAGCATGAAACTCGGTGGCTACGGATGTTTGCGGGTTGCAACCTACCTCATGCCCGATGCCGCACATTATTATGCACCATGGATTATTTTACTCGCTGCCATCGCTATTTTATATGGCGCATTTGCCACTATGATGCAAACTGATCTTAAATATATCAATGCGTATTCATCGGTAAGTCACTGTGGATTTGTGTTGCTTGGTATTGGCGTACTTACCAAAACGGGCATAGCCGGTGCAGTAATTCAAATGGTTTCGCACGGGTTAATGACAGCGCTTTTCTTCGCCATGATTGGCATGGTATACGAGCGTACACATACACGTGATATTGGCAAAATGGGCGGACTGCTTAAATCGATTCCATTTATTTCTACCCTGTTTGTAATTGTAGGATTGTGTTCACTAGGTCTTCCCGGCTTCAGTGGTTTTGTGGCCGAAATGATGGTGTTTATGGGTGCATGGGAAAATGGAAATACGTTGTACCGCATTGCTACGATTGCCGCTACTGCTTCGATTGTTGTTACAGCTGTTTATATTTTAAATGCCATAGGCAAAGTTATCATGGGGCCTGTTGGGCATGAAAGTTTTGCTACCTATAAAGATGCACGCTGGAATGAAAAGACCGCTGCGATTCTTTTGGTAGCCGGAATTTTAGTAATAGGATTGGCACCGTTTTTAATTAACAATTTGATTGCACCGGGGACGGATGCTATTATGGAAAAATTAGCTCTTTCGAAATAAAATACTTGTTTATTGTTTATGGTTTGGTATTTATTATTCCATCCGGATGCGGACAAAAGACTCACACACTTTTCTTCCTACACTCCAAACCAACAATAAACCATAAACAATAAATAATAAACAAAGAATCATGGAAATAATTGAACTGATGCGTTCCGAATTGCTGCTAACGGTCATCATCTTGCTACTGCTGATGGTGAAGCTGACAGATTTGGAATGGAGCAACGAAACAATGATGCATGCGGTAAATATCGCATTGACCGGTTTACTCGCTGTTGGCTTTTTCTTTAGCGGCGAAGGCTCATTGTTTGGCGATATGTTTACTACCAATGATCTCCTCCGGCTCGAAAAAAATATACTAACACTCGGAACACTTGTTGTGTCGTTGCAAGCAGGCGGATGGCTAAAAAAACATGAGCATGCCATGGAATTTTATCTCCTGTTACTCACTTCGCTGCTTGGCATGTACTTTATGCTTTCAGCAGGCAATCTGCTCATGTTTTATCTCGGTCTTGAAATGAGTACACTACCTATTGCAGCGCTGGCCAACTTCGATTTAAAACTGCGCCGGTCATCCGAAGCCGCTTTAAAAATGGTGATCTCATCTGCCTTTGCATCAGGTATTTTATTGTTTGGTATTTCATGGATCTACGGCACTACCGGAACGATAAGTTTTGCAACGCTTGCCACCGCGCTAAGTGGTAATCCTTTACAAATATTTGCCATCGTATTACTCATCGCAGGTTTTGGTTTCAAAATATCAGCGGTTCCCTTCCATCTATGGACAGCGGATGTGTATGAAGGCGCTCCCCTGCCGGTTACATCTTATTTATCGGTTGTATCAAAAGGCGCAGTTGTATTTGTTTTTGTTTCGGTGTTGTACAAAGTTTTCGGCAGCATGGAAAATGTTTGGTACAATATCATCTTCATACTTTCGATTGCTACCATGTTGATAGGCAATTTGTTTGCCTTACGACAAACGCAAATCAAACGATTCCTTGCCTTTTCCTCCATTGCACAAATTGGATTTATATTAGTGGCCATTAGTGGTGTGTCAAATACCGGCACTGCATCTACCATCTTTTTCATACTGGTGTATTTGTTTTCCAACCTTGCTGCATTTGGGGTGGTTTCACTCATTAGCCATGCTACCGGAAAAGAAAATATTGCCGACTACAAAGGGTTGCGTGTTTCCAATCCGGCGCTTGCATGGATGCTGGCACTCGCACTTTTTTCACTGGCAGGCGTTCCGCCAATGGCCGGTTTCTTTGGTAAGTTTTTCCTGATTATTGCCGGTGCCGGAAAAGGCAATTGGTGGCTGATTATTATTGCTGCACTTAACATGATTATTTCCATGGCCTACTATTTACGCATTGTAAAAGTTATGTTTATGGACAGTAATGATGCGCCGATACAAAAGGTAGAAATTGGATGGTCGCCGAAAATTGCAATGGTAATTTGTATTGGCGGCATATTGGTTACGGGTATTGCAAGCGGGGCGTATGAGTATATTTACATGTTGGTGAGTCAATAGGTGAATAAGTCAATGAGTGAATAAGTGAATGTTGGTGAATAGTGAGTAGTGAATGGAGTTTGAAAGTTTGAGTAGATGGAGTGTGCGCCAGCCAACAATAAACCATAAACACCAAATAATAAACAAAAAAACATGCCAATAAATAAAAATCATTTGTTTGAAGACCTTGATGGTGTGAAATGTGCAGTGGTAGAAACCATGGCGACACAGTCAAGAGTTGATTTTTTAAAACCACTGCTTGAGTATAATGGTTATACTGTTATTGTGGTTCCAAGCCCTGCGCCAAAGGTGGTGGCAAAGCCTGTTGCTGCACCTGCCGAAGGTGAAATGCCTGTAGCACCACCCGCACCGGAACCACCATCAACCTTTACCATTGGGGTTACCAATGTAATGTTCAATGCAACCAATGCTATTTTCGGAAGATTCTTAACCGCGCCCGGCGGACATGTAGTTACGCTTGCTTATTGGCATCAAAAAGATAGTGTGCCGCATGACGATGTGCCCTATTATGAAAGTAAAAATCAGACTTCCAGTTTTGGGTGAAGTAGTTTACAAAAAGGGATTGAGTATCGTAAGGGATTCTTCAAGTAGAAAATTGTGTTGCATATCTTCACTAAAAAGAATTTTGCAATTGGCTTGTAACGCAGCAGAAACAATAGGACTATCGTACCATTGTAATTGGTATTTTTCCTTTATGAATAGAGCTTGATTTATAGTATAAATATCAATCCCAACTATTATAGTATGCTGGGTAAGAAGTGCTATATGTCCTTTTAATCCGGAAATAGGTATTGTCTTAAATTTTTTGAAAATAATATTTATATTTTCATTTAAAACCTGGGTGCTGATATAAGAATCAAATAGCAGGATTTCTTTAGCAATATTCTTTTTTTTTCAAATCATTGCCAAGAAGGTAAAGACAAATGTTACTATCAATAAAACATCTATCTTTCATTTGCTTCATCTCTATTAAATGTAAAATGGGTAAGATCTAATTGAAAATTATCATAAAATTCATCTAATTCTTTTCTCTGAAAAACATCATCCTTTTCACTTTTGATCATTGAACTTTTCTTCCCCTTATCATTAGGATTTCTAAATTTTACATCTTCCTTTTCCAATTCAAATGCCAAAACTTCTACTTCCTTGCCTAATAATTCATCAGGTAAGTTTAGCGTAAATTCGTTGCTAGTGGGATAAATAATTTGACGTATCATAACTGCAAATTAGCAAAAATTTCTAGGATTTCATGCTTTAAGGCAATCTATAGCCTTTAATATTTTACCATGATAGCTAAATTTAACCCTTGTATGCAACCCAGACCTTCCCAAATGCAGAGCATCTATACATTCAACTTCAATGGTTACCCATGCAAAATGCTGCAATACTAAAGCTTCATTAAATACATCTTTATAATCCGTCGTTAACTCCATTCCTGGCGCAGCATCATATCCAAATAATTCTTTCTGGCCAGCAGGTAATTGTCTAGCTTTAATAATAGCCATTTCATCCAAATGATGAATCACTGTTTTCCCGTAAACTCTAAGTTGCAACGATTGCTTATGATCCCAAAAGAGCATACAAACTTCCGGCTGCTTTTTGAAATGCGCAATTTTTCCTGAACGTATATCAGTATGAAATGAAAGTGACTTATTGGCAATGTCACATTCGCGCAGTATTACGTTCCGGGTATCGGGTTTGCCATCTTCATTTACGGTAGCTATACTGCAAAGCCGGTAAGGATGTTTTGCATCCACCGCACCACGAGCCAAAAGCCGCCAAATGGTATTTTCCAATAAATGCGTATCCTGTAATTCTGCTGCTGAAATAGACATGAATGGTTCGATGTTAGGTACAATCAAACACTCTCAGCAAGCGAAAGTTCAAATAATTACAATCTGCACATTTCAACTATTCGCCACGATCTTAATATAGTTCGCCCGCTCATAAGCTGTAGGATCGCTGATATTCAATTGACTCATCGTGCCTTTAAATGCATCCACGCTGTCGAAGCCCATTTGCTGCATCCATTCGCCAATGCCCTTATTCATTTCGCCAATATATTCTATACCGTGCTTGTATAAGGTAGATGCAACCATAGCAACATCGGCACCGGCAAGCAGGTACTTGATTACTTCCACTTCACTTTGCACACCGGAAGTGGCAGCCAACGAAACAGGAATACGGCCATATAAAATAGCAAGCCACTGCAAAGGCAATCTTATTTCAGACGAATGACTAAACTGAAGATTGGGTAATACCCGCAAATGATGAATATCAAAATCGGGCTGATAAAAACGATTGAATAATACCAGCGCTTTTGCACCGGCATCATAAAATCTGCGCGCCATATGACCCGTTGCACTAAAATATGGATTCAGCTTTACAGCCACCGGTATGCGTACAGATGATGAAACATGTTTTACAATATCAATATAACGTTGTTCTACCTGTACACCTGTAGTTGAAATATCTGCAGGAATAAAAAACACATTTATTTCTAAAGCATCCGCACCGGCTTCTTCAATTAGTTTTGCATATTCAATCCAACCTTCGTTGGTGGTACCATTCAGGCTGCCAATAATAGGCAAGTTGGTTTGTTGCTTTGCCTGCCTTATTTTTTCAAGGTATTCAAAAGGCCCTACTTCATAATCTGCCAATCCAGGAAAATAAGAAGACGTTTCCGCAAATCCATCGCCCGTAAGGCTTCGGATGGATTCATTAATTTTTTCCTGCTGCTTTATTTGTTCTTCAAACAGCGAAAACATAACAATGGCACCGGCACCGGCATCTTCCATTTTTTTTATGTTGTCCATATCATCGCTCAGCGGGCTCGCGGACACTACTACCGGCGAATCCAGTTGCAGGCCCATATAGTTTGTCTTCAGATTCATAAAAATCAATTTGACAGTTTAAAAAACACATTACACTTTATGCAGCCGATGCAAGGAAGCCCCGGAATACATTTTAATATTTTTAAATATATAACCCACTAAAATATCTGCCACCGGAAAATACTTTAGTGGGTATTTTTTACTAAGCTACCGGCATAAAATCACTCACACGCTTGGTGGCCATTTCTTCATAGTTCTTCCAGCGAAGGTTTACAAAATCCTGCGCAAGTACCATCAGCTTTTCAGCTTCTTCGGGATGCGTTTGTGTAAGCATACGATAACGCAACTCATGATAAGCATATTCACGCAGCGGAACCGTTGGCCTTGGTGCATCGAGCACAAAAGGATTCAGATTCTTTTTACGTAAAGCAGGATTATAACGTACCAGCGGCCAGTAACCACTTGCTACCGCTTTGTTCTGTTGGCTTAATCCATCCTTAAGGTCGTAGCCATGCGCAATACAATGGCTATAGGCTAAAATGAGAGAAGGTCCATCATATGCTTCAGCCTCACGCATAGCTATCAAGGTTTGTTGTGGATTTGCACCAAATGCAACGCGTGCCACATATACATTACCATAGCTGATGGCCTGCATGGCAAGGTCTTTTTTACCTACCCGCTTACCGGCTGCGGCAAACTTAGCCGTTGCGGCAGTGGGTGTAGCCTTGCTGCTTTGTCCACCGGTATTGCTGTACACTTCGGTATCCATCACAAGGATATTGATGTTGCGACCCGATGCCAATGCATGGTCAAGCCCGCCATAACCAATATCGTAAGCCCAGCCATCACCACCCACGAGCCATACACTCCGGCTTACAAGCTGATCGGCAACCGATTGTAATTGTCTTGACAACGGTGTATCGATACCCTTCAGTTTTTCTTTTAAGGTTTTTACCCTTACGCGTTGGCTCACTACTTCCGATTCGGTTTTTTGTTCCGAATCCAGAATGGCAGTTGCAAGATCATCCCCAATTTCAGATGCATGTTGACGTACCAGATCGCGTGCATATTCAAGTTGCTTATCGGCCGTTACACGCATACCCAATCCAAATTCGGCGTTGTCTTCAAACAGTGAATTGCTCCACGCAGGACCTTGTCCGTCCTTATTTTTTGCCCATGGCGTTGTAGGCAGGTTACCACCAAAAATAGAAGAACAACCTGTAGCATTTGCTACCAATAAACGATCACCAAATAATTGCGTAAGCAGCTTCAGGTAAGGTGTTTCACCACAACCAGCGCAGGCACCGCTAAATTCAAACAGCGGCTCCAAAAACTGCGCACCATGTACAGTCGAGAAATTAATGGTAGAACGATTATTCCATGGCAAATCTTCAAAGAATTGAATGCTTTCTTTCTGCTGCTCCAATATTGGTAATTTTTCACCCATATTGATAGCTCTTAACTGTGGATTTTCCTGGTCAATTACAGGACATGCTTCATAGCAAAGATTACACCCGGTGCAGTCTTCGAGATACACCTGCAAAGAATATTTGGTATCGGGGAAACCCCTTGAATTGATAGGTGCTGATTTGAATCCTTCAGGTGCTTTTTTCTCAAAGCCCTCGTGATAAAACTTGGCACGGATTACACTATGCGGACATACAAAGGCACAATTACCGCATTGAATGCAGGATTCCGGATTCCAGATAGCCACAAGGTCGCTAACATTGCGTTTTTCCCATTGGGTAGTAGCGCTTGGCCAGGTACCATCAATGCTGATGGCGCTTACAGGCAGGCTGTCACCATGTCCCGACAGCATGGGAGCAATTACATTCTTTACAAAATCTGGCGCATTATTCGAAACAATTTGCATGGGAATAGCCGCAATCGAAGCATTTGCAGGTATCGTTACCTCAAACAAATTTTCAAGCGTTGCATCTACGGCTTTAAAATTTTTTTCTACTACAGCCTTACCCTTTTTTGTATATGATTTTTCAATGGAATATTTAATTTGTGCAATAGCTTCATCGCGGGGCAGCACTTCAGCCAATGCAAAAAAGCAGGTTTGCATAATGGTATTAATACGGGTACCCATACCATTTTCGCGCGCGACAGTAGTAGCATCAATTACATAAAAACGAAGTTTTTTTGCAATCAGCGCGTTTTGTACACTACCCGGTAATTGGCTCCACACTTCATCTTTTCCAAATGGACTATTCAACAGGAAAATACCACCATTCTGTAACTGGCTCAGCATTTCCACTTTTTCCAGAAATGGAAACTGATGGCAGGCAACAAAATTAGCTGTGCCTATTAAGTAAGGCGCCCGGATAGGATTTTTACCAAACCGTAAATGCGATACGGTTCGTGCGCCAGACTTTTTACTGTCGTACACAAAATAACCTTGTGCATACATCGGTGTATTTTCACCAATAATCTTAATACTATTTTTATTTGCACCTACGGTACCATCGGCCCCAAGGCCAAAGAATAACGCTTGTCTCCATCCACTTTCATCAAGTGTATAAGATGCATCGTATTCCAAACTGGTAAATGACACATCATCATTTATACCAATGGTAAAATGTTCTTTTGGTTCCGGCTTTTTCAATTCATCAAAAACTGACTTCACCATGGCAGGTGTAAACTCCTTGCTCGATAAGCCATAGCGGCCGCCTACCATTTTAGGCAGCGTTTTCATTTTGCCTTGCTGGAAAGCTTGCACCAATGAAGAAAGTACATCCTGGAACATCGGTTCGCCTGATGCACCGGGCTCTTTGGTACGATCTAAAACACCAATGGTTTTCGTGGTAACGGGGAGCGCCTTGACGAGATGTGCAAGCGAAAACGGACGATACAAACGAACCTGTATCACGCCATATTTTTCACCGCCTTCATTCAGCACAAGTGCCGTTTCAATAGCAGTTTCAGCACCCGAACCCATTATGATTACCACCTGTTCAGCATCGGCTGCTCCGTAGTATTGGAAAAGCTCATAACGCCTGCCGGTATGTTGTTCAAATTCATCCATTACCGCTTCTACAATCGCGGGTGTTTTATCGTAAAACAAGTTTACTGTTTCACGTCCCTGGAAATATACATCGGGGTTTTGTGCAGTACCACGGATGAAAGGATTATCAGGGTTCAATGCACGCCCCCTGTGTTCAAATACAAAGGAATCGGGTATCATTGCACGCATAATATCTTCGCTGATAAGCTGTACCTTATTCACTTCGTGCGATGTACGAAAGCCATCAAAAAAGTGAATGAAGGGTATGCGTGAACGGAGCGTAGCTGCTTGTGAAATCAAAGCAAAGTCGTGCGCTTCCTGCACCGATGCACCCGACAGCAAGGCGAACCCCGTTGTACGTGCGGCCATCACATCCTGGTGATCACCAAAAATAGATAAACCCTGTGCGGCCAACGAACGTGCTGCAACGTGAAACACAGCAGGCGTAAGCTCTCCGGCAATTTTGTACATATTGGGCAGCATAAGCATTAAGCCCTGCGATGCTGTAAAAGTAGTAGTAAGCGAACCGGTTTGCAACGCACCATGTACGGTTCCTGCCGCACCACCTTCACTTTGCATTTCTATTACTTCGGGTATTTGGCCCCAAAGATTTTTTACACCTGCCGCAGCCCATTCATCGGCCAATTCGGCCATATTACTACTTGGCGTAATAGGATAAATGGCACAAACCTCGTTGAGCCGGTAGGCTACATATGCAGCGGCTTCATTGCCATCAATCATGGCAACCATATCTTTTGAACTCTTCATAATATTACAGCATTTACAGGTTCAGGAATCATATCAATAGCATGGCAGGGGCATTGCTCAAAGCAAATTCCGCATCCCGTGCAGGCATCATAATTAAACTTATATCGATTCCCTTTTCCCAACTTTATAATGGCATCTTCGGGGCATGCGCCATAGCATCCATCGCACTCAAAACAGTTACCGCAACTAAGGCAGCGTTGTGCTTCATAGCGTGCATCCTTTTCTTCAATACCGGAGATTACTTCATCAAAACTGCGTACAGCTACAAACGGACTTAGTCTTGGTTGCACGGAAGGTGGCGCTTCGGTTTGAAACCAAATATGTAAGCGCTTATAACCCGCTGTTGGCGGTTTTGGCGGCTTTTCAAAAACCGTATTATGCAAATAAGCATCTATGTATTTTGCTGCTTTTTTACCATGCCCAATTGATATGGTACTGCTGCGCACTTCTCCAGGCAACATATCGCCACCGGCAAATATGCCATCATGACCGGTCATCCGCTGATTATTAATAACTATGCCACCATCTGGCTTGGTTTGAACACCTTCAATATCTTTATAAAGGCTTGCATCTACATCCTGCCCCATGGCAAAAATGATGGAGTCAGCTTCTACCAACAATTCTTCACCTGTGGGTTCAGCTTTGCCCTTTACCACCTGCATTACTTCAACTGTCAGTTGGCTTCCTTCAATGCTTTTTATCCTGCGTAAAAAATCAATTTCAATACCTTCAGCAATAGCATCATCGGCTTCAAAATCATATGCGGGCATTAGTTTTCTATCGCCGGGGTAAAGAATTACCGGCAACATGCCCATTCTTTTTACCACACGGGCAATATACATGGCCAATTTACTGCCACCATATATTACTACACTCTGCCCCATGGGCGGCAGCGAGCTCGTTTTAAAATACCTTAAAAATTCAATGGCATCCATATAAGGAATGGATGGTTTACCGGTAAAAGCAACTGCGCGACCCGCATGGGCGCCAACCGATAAATATACTGCATCAAAACCATTGGCTTCCTTTACTTGCAGCAGGTCATCTACTTTATAGTTTACATTCAGTTTTACACCCATGGCAAGGATGCGATTAATTTCAGCTTTCAGAATATTCTTAGGTAACCGATATTCCGGAACACCGAGATAGAGTAAACCACCCGGTTCTGCTTCAGCTTCAAAAATCTCAACTTCATGACCCATACGCCGGAGATGGTATGCAGCCGAAAGCCCACCAGGGCCTGCTCCAACAACCATTACTTTCTTCCCGGTTGGGGTAGCTTTGTATTCCACCTGCCAGTTCTCTTCCACTGCACGATCGCCAATGTAACGTTCTACGGCATGAATGTTCACTGTTTCGTCTACATGGTTACGGTTGCAACCGGTTTCACAGGGTTTTACACAAATACGCCCCATTACGCCGGGGAAAGGATTGTCCTGAAGGATTACCTGAAACGCTTCGTAATAGCGGCCTGCCTGCGCATGATCGAGCCAGGCCTGAATATTTTCCCCTGCGGGACAGGCGCTGTTGCAAGGCGGCATAAAATCCATGTAAACGGGGCGCTCGATGCGTCGGTGACCGGTTCCTGTTGCATGTTGCATCAGGTCAACCGGTTTGGTCATGTCAGTAAATTTTGCCATGTTGATACACTGTTTTGTACTTCCCTTTGGAAAAAAAGCCCTGTTTTGGCAAGCTTTTAATATGCACCTTTCGGGAAAGTAGGCAAAGTAGTACACCTATGTTTCGTGAAAACTGACGGTTGTCATGGCAGATTATGATTTTTAACGAAAGAAGGTAAAAGGAGCCATTCCTGTTGAAAAACTAGGCTGGCATTTTCACATCAGTCTAACTCAATTCCTATCTTTTTCATCAAAATAGAAGCATTCATACTTTGGCAAACCCCAT
Organism: Chitinophagaceae bacterium; assembly: GCA_041740575.1. Lineage (GTDB taxonomy): Bacteria > Bacteroidota > Bacteroidia > Chitinophagales > Chitinophagaceae > Phnomibacter. The sequence continues at coordinate 211,672 of JBGSLS010000049.1, forward strand.
ACTTCAATGCATAATCGAAGTACAATTCTTCGCCTGCTACCTGCACATCAAAATGGTAATTGCAAATGGCACCGGGATGTGTTGCAGAAAGCTCAGTAAGTTCAAGATCGTGGGTTGCTACAAGCCCGCAGGCATCGTGGTGTATCAATTGCTCAATCAATGCCTTGGATCCCTTGTGCCTGTCAAGCGAATTAGTACCGCGTAATATTTCATCCATCAGCAGTAATACCTTTTCCTTAGCATTAACGGCATCAATCATTGATTTAAGTTTTTTCAACTCAGCGTAAAACGTAGATGTGTTTTCTTCGAGGTTATCGGCTATGCGCATACTGCTCATCAGCTTCATGTGGCTAATGCGCGCATTCTTTGCACAAATGGGCGCGCCCGCCTGCCCTAATACCATAGCCAGGCCAATGCTGCGCAAAAAGGTACTTTTCCCCGCCATATTGCTGCCGGTAATAATGTTTACCATGGGTATGCCGGTTGTGGCAAAATCACTCACTACCCTTTTGCCCGCATCAATCAGTGGATGACCGAGGTCCCTGGTTTCAAAAGTTCCATGGCTTTCGTCAAATGTTGGGAAAGCCCAACCGGGGTTGTTAAAAGCAAGGGACGCTACCGTTGAAATAGCTTCTGCTTCGCCAAGCACCTTTAGCCAATCACCGAGTTTTCCGGCATATTGTTCTTGCCATTTAGCAAGCTGTAGCATCTGCTGAACATCCCAAAACAACAGGATATTGAGTGGAATAAAAACAACCGGGTTGAGGCGATAATCCATTCTTTTCAATATACCATTCAGTTGCAATATGATTTCTGCTGTAGCAGCCCCATCTGCCGATAGCATGGATTTTTTATGTTGTTGCAACCATTCACTTTCGCCCGCCGGCATTTGTGCAATACAGGCTAAGGATGCCGAAAAAGTTTTAATCTCATCTGCCAACTTTCCAAGCTTAATATATGCGGGTGTTGCAAGCTTGCTTGTATAACTGCTTAACACAAAAAATAGCAGCAGGTAAGCATTAAAAAAAGGGAATGGAATAATATCAATGATATAGCCAATCAATATGGAAATGGAAATGATGGGGCCTATCCAACGGATCCAATGCCAGTATGATTTTGAAAAGTTTGCATCTTCAAAAGTTTGCCATTCAAGCAGTCGTGCTTCCACCGTTTTGCTCAGTGGCGAGATCCTTCCTATAGCTTGTAGTTGTTGCCGCCAATTAATTTCAGACACTAATTGTTTGGCAGCAATTTGCCTTGCCATAATTTCATCAGGCGCTGCGGAATGCAATAACCATTCTGCCCATTCCCTTCGTCCAGGCTCACTTTCAGCGCGTTGGGTATATTGATAAAGCGATGCGCTACCAAACAAATCCAGATCCTGCGCATAGTCGTGCACCGTTGGTAAAAAATCTTTGCCGTCATAGCGCTCATAAAATTTGCCTGTAGCAATTGTAAGTTCTTCCTCGTTGATTGCAATTAGTTGACTCGTATGCTCAATTTTGCGCGATGTATTAACAGCAATGGCTACAAGCCGAAGAAATACAGCAATGAAAAAAAGAATAATTATCGAAGGAAGGATTTGGAATACCGGCCATTGCCAAAATACCAAACTTATGGCGACAACAATACAGGCAAATCTTGCCCAGGCAATTTTAACGCTAAAAGCTCTTAGTTCCTTTAGAGTTGCATTATAATTATTTATGTTTTGTTGATAAGTTTCGGTTGACAAAATTGAATGATTTGAAGTTTGAAATGGATAAATGAAACTCTACAATAGTCAAGAAAATTTTAGATATTAAACTCATTTTTTATATACTACTATAAATATTAGGTTTGCTCTGAACGTTTTTTTTCAACCTGCAAAATATTCTGCTGAATATCTTTCATTATCCATCTTGCCCACCAACTTGCATAGAAATTAAAGTTAGTTTTTAGCGTAAAAAAACTATAAAGATGAAGGCGATACTTGTTCGGTCCAATTTCTTCCAATTCATATGTACCTTTTAACACATCAAAAAACTTTCCCCCGATAACTACATGTTCATCAAGTGTAGCTGATGGAATATCATAAGGGTCAGCCTTTATTGAAAATACCATTTTCTTTAGGTGATTATATTCAAGTACGGTTTCATGAAAAACAAGGCCATTGGTAAAAACAGCTTCGCGATAAGCACCTACACCTTCATAGTTTAATTCAGCTTTAACTGGCCGGGGGAAACCTAAAAACCGGGTAAGCGTTCCTTTATCCTGGTTTAATTCAATCTCACCTACCCTTGTAACATTACTCCATATGGTTTCAGCAGATGCATTAATGTCAATGCAGGTATAAGCTTTGTAGGTACCAGGGATTGTTCCAATTAAATTTTCAATGGGTGCAAGAATAAATGGAAGAAATATTAAAAATGAAACATTAATATGATTCTTTCCCTTTCGCAATTTCAACCATCCTCCAATCAACCCACCAATACTTGCTACACCCAAAAACATGGGAAGTATCATAATCCAGCATGCCCAACCTTCGAGCGAAAACAGAATAGTTATCAAAAAGAAAATAAAAATTGGAATCCAGGGCATTAATATCCTGTATGCAATTTTTTGAGCCAGGTGTTCTGCTGACAAGTAAACAGTTAAGCCACCTACTATTGCGGGAAGACCAAATAAAAATGTAATTGACATTACGCCAAATATGGATTCCCAATCATCATATCCAAAAATAAACATAAGAAAAATGGCAAATAGGACCGGAATTCCAACTATAACCAATAAGTTTTTGAGATTAATTTTACGCATAATATTTTTTCAAGAAAAATAAAAAGGATTAGTAAATTTAATGATAGCAGTCTTTAATTAAATATATTAAATTTTACAATTCAATTAGTGAATTTACCTTCTAAATACTAAAGGTTGGTGAGGACACCAACCTTTAGTATTATCTATTCACTCATTTAACATATTTCCCTTCGATTAAGCTAACTTCCCCCCTGCGGGGGGATTGAGGGGGGTTATACCGTCACCGCATCCAACACCTTTCCCTTCACTTCACTCATGTGTATGCGTTCCTGCGTCATCGTATCGCGGTAGCGAATGGTAACCGTGCCGTCTTCTTTGGTTTGGTGGTCAACCGTAACGGCAAATGGAGTACCGATAGCATCCATTCGGCGATAACGTTTTCCAATGCTGTCTTTTTCTTCATAAAAACAAGCAAAACTGCTTCTGCAACCGGCAATAATATCACGAGCAATATCGGGCAGACCGTCCTTTTTCGTCAATGGCAAAACGGCCAATTTAGTTGGAGCAAGATTTGCCGGAATTTTTAGTACTACGCGGCTGTCTTCGCTGCCATCTTCTTTGGTCCATTTTTCCTCTGCATAGGCATTGCTTAAGGTTGCAAGCACCAACCTGTCGAGGCCCACAGATGTTTCAATTACATAAGGAATGTAATTCTGATTGATTTCGGTATCAAAATACTGCTGCTTTTTCTTACTGTATTCCTGGTGTTGTTTCAGGTCAAAATCAGTACGGCTATGAATGCCTTCGAGTTCCTTCCATCCAAAAGGAAAATTGAATTCAATATCCACGGCAGCATCGGCATAGTGGGCAAGCTTTACGTGATCATGAAATTGCAGACGATCTGCGGGAAAACCCATTACTTCTGTATGCCATTTAATACGGGCTGCTTTCCAATGTTCGTACCATTCTTTTTGCGAGCCGGGGCGAATAAAATACTGCATTTCCATTTGTTCAAACTCGCGCATGCGGAAGATAAACTGACGTGCCACAATCTCGTTACGGAAAGCCTTACCCGTTTGGGCAATACCGAAAGGAATTTTCATCCTTCCGGTTTTCTGCACATTCAGAAAGTTTACAAAAATACCCTGTGCTGTTTCGGGGCGCAGGTATATCGTACTCGCTTCATCGGCCACACTGCCCAATTCGGTACTGAACATCAGGTTGAACTGCCTTACATCGGTCCAGTTGCAGGTGCCGCTAATTTTGCAAATAATGTTGTTGTTAACAATCAGTTTTTTTACACCGGCAAGGTCATCTGCCGCCAGTAATTGCTCCATGGCAGCAATCAGGGCATCCGCTTCATCGGTTTTGCCATCGCTTTCCAATAATTCAGCATGTCCTTCAATGAGGTGATCCACCCGGTAGCGCTTTTGGCTATCCTTATTGTCAATCATGGGATCGCTGAAATTATCCACGTGTCCGCTAGCCTTCCAGGTGGTAGGATGCATAAAAATAGCCGCATCAATACCTACAATATTGTCATTAAGCTGCGTCATAGTTTTCCACCATGCGTCGCGAATGTTCTTCTTCAATTGGGCACCATTTTGGCCATAATCGTACACGGCAGCAAGTCCATCGTATATTTCACTGCTTTGGAAAATGTAGCCATATTCTTTGGAATGGCCAATCAGGTTTTGGAAAGTATTACTATCGTAGCTCATAATTGAGTTGATTAATTTATAAAGGGATGCAAAGATAAGGATAGCCAAATTTGTTCAGGGAGTTTCAGCACTTGTGGCAGAAAGTAATACTTGAAGCTCACAGGTTGTGACTTCCAGGGATTCAAAACCTAGCGATATGGGTGAAATTGAATTTAGTACTCATACAAAGTAATTCCTGAAATGGTAGTAAAACCAATTTGTTCCGTAATGGTAACCTGAACAAATTTTACACTGGGGACTTTGCAGGTTAAAATACGTTTATTGCCAATCGTTGTACCCTTTAGGGTTTCTATCACCTGCTTCTCTGTATTTAAAAACTTTACTTCAAAAGCTGCGCAAAACTGCCCTTTCTGCAGATCTTCCTGCAGCAGGATTGCCCCAACATCTTCAGGCGCAGCAAGGGTAAGTTGAATCATTCCGATTTTATCCGGCTTTCCCCTTTTGGCCTTTATCTCCTTTGCAAAAAACGCAGTTCGTTTTTCGTAAAGGCCCATCAGCGCCGCTGAATCCTTTTCGTGTATCAATCCACGCGGGTCGGGCGGTACATTGAGTAGCAGATTAGCCCCTCGCCCTACGCTTTGCAGGTAAATTTCGAAAAGCCTTTCAGGTGTTTTTACTTTATCATCTTCTTCCTTATGGTAAAACCAACCCGGTCTTATACTAACATCCACTTCTGCAGGAATCCATTCTTCTCCATAACGATTACCGGTATTCAACGTATCGGTTGTGGGCGCACCGGCACCGGGGGTAAATCCGGTAATGTTCAGGGTATTCCAGGTGGTTTCACCGGCAAAACCCTGTTCGTTTCCCACCCATCGTATATCGGGACCCACATCACTAAAAATCACGGTATTAGGCGATAATTTTCTGGCGGTTTCCTCAAAGCGTTTAAAATCATAAACTTGCTTTTTACCATTGGGGCCTTCACCATTGGCACCATCCCACCACAGTTCCCACACATTGCCATATTGTGTAAGTACTTCGGTCATCATATTTATATAAACGTCATTGTATTTCTCCGTTCCATATTCCGGGTGATTTCTATCCCATGGAGACAGATAAACACCAAACTTCAACCCAAACTTTTTGCAGGATTCCGACAAATCGCGCAACACATCCCCTTTACCTTTTCTCCAGGAGCTTTCACGTACCGTATGTGTACTGTATTTGCTAGGCCAAAGGCAAAAGCCATCATGATGTTTGGCGGTAATAATCATGCCGGATGCGCCTGCTTTTTTGGCGATTCGGCACCATTGGTCGGTATCGAGTTGTTCCGGTTGAAAAATTTCGGTTTTTTCATCGCCATGCCCCCACTCTTTTCCGGTAAATGTATTGGGGCCAAAATGGAGGAACAGGTAAAATTCATCTTTATGCCATGAAAGCTGAGCTGTGGATGGGGCGGGCTTTTGCGAGAAAACAAATAACCCATTTGTTAGCAGAAATCCATAAAAAATACATCTGTAAAAAATGGCCTTCATAGATGAACGAAGAAATTATATGCTGGAAAAGATTGTGCAGCTGGAAAAGAGAAAATGGCATCTTTTAATTACCCAATAACCTTTGGTCATAAAGCCCTTACCTCAGTTTTTCATTCTCCCTATGACGATTTACATCTCTGATATTTTTCTTTTCAAAATTCTTTTGAAGTGCCTCCGTCAAGTTTACCCCCGTTTGGTTGGCAAGGCAAATTAAAACCCATAGCACATCAGCCATTTCATCACTAAGCTCTTTCCCCTTATCACTTTCCTTAAATGACTGCTCACCATATTGACGCACCATCAGCCTGCTTAGTTCGCCCACTTCTTCCATCAGTATGCCTAGGTTGGTGAGTTCGTTAAAATAACGTACGCCAACGGTTTTTATCCATTCGTCTACTTGTTGCTGGGCGTTTTCGATTGTCACTATTTATTATTTGAAATTAAAAATTTGAGATTTGAGATTTGAGATTTGGCTGACGCAAGAAGTCCCACACACCCAAACCCAATCACCAATCACTCTAACTCCTTTCACTACTCACTTATCGACTCATTGACTCATTGACTTATTGACTCATTGCCATCCTTAAAACTCCTTCTGCTTCGTATCCATTATTATCGTAACCGGCCCATCATTTACAAGCCCCACTTTCATATCGGCACCAAACACACCCGTAGCGATTGGTTTGCCTAAGTCGAGCGCAAGTTGCTTAATCAGTTTTTCGTACAAAGGCACAGCAATATCGGGCTTTGATGCACGAATATAACTTGGACGGTTCCCCTTTTTGGTGGAAGCATGTAAGGTAAACTGGCTTACCAATAATATTTCACCATCGATATCCTTCACCGAAATATTCGGCACCCCGTTTTCATCGTCGAAAACACGGAGTTGAACCATTTTACTGCTTATCCAGTCAATATCATCGTCTCCATCGGCATCTTCAATGCCAACCAATACCAATAAGCCCTTGCCTATTTTGGCATGCACTTCTCCATCAATAGTAACCGATGCTTCCGAAACCCTTTGAATTACTACACGCATAATCAGCAAAGAAAAGGATTGACCGTTACATTTGCTGTTATGGACATCCTGAAAGCTGAATACATAATTAGTAACCCTGATGTGGCGCAATGCCCCGCGCCCGATAAACGGGAGTTTGCTTTTATTGGGCGTAGCAATGTAGGCAAGAGTTCGCTCATAAATATGCTATGCAATCAACCAAAGCTTGCAAAAACATCGGCTGAACCGGGCAAAACCCAACTCATTAACCATTTTGGCGTTACCAGCCGAAAAAATGAAAAGAGCAAGGACCCCGACAGGTGGTATCTTGTAGATTTGCCGGGATATGGTTATGCCAAAGTAAGCCAAAAAAGCCGGCGGCGCTGGGAGCAAATGATTGAAAACTACATTCGCAAGCGGGAAAACCTTGCCAACCTGTTTGTATTGATCGATAGCCGCCATACACCGCAAAAGATAGATATTGAATTTATTAATCAACTTGGAGAATGGGGAATACCCTTTGCCATTGCTTTTACCAAGGCTGATAAGGAAAAACCCGGGGCCGTAAAACGCAACGTAGATCTCTTTCAAAATGCATTAAAGGAAAATTGGGAAGACTTACCACCCATGTTTTTAACCAGTAGCACTACCAAAGCCGGCAGAGAGGAAATATTAGAATTTCTACAAGAATGCCTTGGAGCAGAATAAATGAAAACTTTGTCGTTATTTTGAATATCAAAAAAAATGAATCATGCGTATTCTTACAACCATTACATGCCTGCTGCTCATTAGCAGCATGGGCTTTTCACAGAACTTTGAACCAGCCCAGGATGAATTTTATTTAAAAATTGAAAAGACCCTGAAAAATTTGGGTACTATTGAAAAAGTTTACTTATCAGATCCCCAGGCCAAGACATTTGAAGCACAGCCTGGCCAGGAATATTGGGCAGGTTTTGCTTATAAAATAGCTGATAAATCAACACGCAGAATGATGCTGATTGAATTAGGCCCGAAAGGAGAAAAAGTGGGTATAAAATATCCGAAATTTACCAAGGGAATTCCTGATGGTGAAAACCAGATTTTTGGAATCAACTTTACTGCACCCAATATTGACGGAAAACCAGTTATGTATAAAGTAGATGCAAATCCACAATCTACCGTTTACATTTATAAAATAACACGTTCAGCTTCATAAGGAGTAGGGAATACTTTACAACAGGCCGCTCATTTTAAATATATGGGCGGTCTTTTTTGGGCCTATATCTCGCCGAAATTAATTCACAATTTTATTGGCGCAGCTACTACTGGCAAAGGCTTCGGGCTTGGCTTTAAAAGCAAAACCCATTCCCAGAATATATCCCATGGCTTCGCGAAGCGCCTCATTACTTTTAAACTGCGGGTTGGTATTGATATCGGCATGTACTTCCATATCCACATGATATAAAGTAAAAAGGTTGCATAACTCGTATGCAATCTCTATACTTTTTGCTACTTCCACAAGCATGCGCTCTTTAATACTATACTTATGGGTGGTTTTTTCGTTGTGGATAAACATGAAACCACCATTTCTTTCGCGTAAAAAAACAATCACGGTTGCAAACTCGGTTTCCTTTCCTTTTACCTGGCTATCTGTGCCAATGCAAACTTTGAGCTTAATACCATTAGCAGTTTCCCTTTTTATGGCATCTTCTACTGCTGATCGGATGGGTAGGTGAATAGATTCTCCGTTAAATTTTCTCCAGTACATAAAAAGACGTTTTTCGAAATTAAAGCACAATGCCCCTCAAACAACACCTTTCAGATGAATTCTTTATGAACAATTGGGGAAAAGCCCAAAAGCCAATTCATCAGTATTGCCCGGTAGAAAGCATAACAAGTGTGCAAGCCCGTAATGTTTCCACCCCTGCATCTTCCATCATTTTTTCCAATTCGCGGTTTTCAGTACCCGGGTTAAAAATAATACGATCAGGTTTCAAATCAAGAAGATAATCGTAATATGCCTTCTGCCGTTCAGGGTTGATATAAAGCGTTACGGTATCTACCGGCTTCCAATTTCCCGGTTCGGTTACAATTGGTACCGAACCTACCATTGCGGACCTATGCCCTAAAGCTAAAACCGGGTGCCCAAATGCCTCAAGCCGTTGCATGGCCAAATAACTATACCTGTTTGTATGGGCCGATGCTCCAATTACCAATGTTCTTTTTTCCATTATAATTAAAATAACTCTTTATACTGTATAAAATCGAAATAAATGCATTCCTGGATTTTCTAACTCTTGAAAAATAACCTATTTTTTAAAACTTTGGGTATGGAATTATTTTGAAATGCACCCCGATTTTTTTTTAACCTTATGCAGCATATAATTAGTAGCCCCTGTCTTAATTCTTGAAAAACCAATACTAACTGCTCCGGAAGTTGTTTTCTACAACTTCCGGTTTCTTTTTTATCGAAATCCAATCCCCTATCTATAAGGCTTTTGCCAATTTTTGGCCTTATTTCCACACTTTGGCCAACTACATCAATAATTTAATTAATGTTTACTTTAGGGTATTTTGCCCGAATTATTGCAAACTTGATACATGAATTTTAAATTAATTTTAAAAAATCTGTCATTAGGTATTGGATTTCTAAAAATAATGGTGCAAATTTGCAATCCGATAGGAATAAACTTTGATAGGATTTGTTAATTTAAACCACCACACCGATGAAGCATTTTTCACCCCGCCGATTTTTTTCAGCGGACAACATCGTTGCCTTTTTTGTTTGGGCATTTCTGATGGCAGTTGTTATTTATTACTCTGCTTAATCCCGATTGTAAAGTTCACAAAAAAAAAGCGTGCATCTTTTTCGGATGCACGCTTTTCATTTTGGCCATAATAGCTGCCAAAGTTAATTCAAAGCCGGATCTACCGGAATAATCGGAATAATAGCATCATTTGGCATATCAGGATTCCATTCAACTAACAGGTTATTGCGACCTTCGCCCACAAGTAGGGTAAAGTACTGTTGCTGAACCAATTCAAGCATACTGAGGAAAAGAAATATAGCATGAATCCTGTTTTCGCATTTCACGAAAATATTCTCAAAACTCATGCTCCGCTCTGATTTTACCCTATGGAGCATAAAAGACTTACTTTCTTCCATTGTGTAATTATAGCGAAACACCAGGTGCTGAGGCTTAAAATTGCGTTCCTGCATTTTTTTCATCACCTTTTCAAAAGTCTTCATCAATTTGAAAAGTGTAATGCTTTGAATTTCAGTGCCTTCGCCCGATTCTTCTCCCACGGCATTCATTTCGCGGTAAATATTCCCGCGTTTCATGAGTAAGCCGCGCAGCGTTTCCATATCGGCCATATGCTGCGATGCATCTTTAAATCTTTTGTATTCCAGTATTTTATCAACCAATTCCTGCCGGGGGTCAATTTCATTACCCGATGCATCCACTTCCTTGCGCGGCAAAAGCGTTTTTGCCTTTATCCGCATCAGTGTGCTAACAAACAAAATGAATTCGCTGCTAAGTTCTATATTCAATTTATCCTGTGTATGTATATATTCCAGGAATTCCTTGGTAATACGATGAATGGGAATATTATAGATATCGAGCTCATCGCGCTCTATAAAAAACAACAGAAGGTCAAATGGCCCTTCAAATTGCGGTAGTTTAATCTGGTAAGTTTCTGTTGTCATTTTTTGTAGCCCAAACCCCTTGCAAAACAAGCGGCTTTCTTTATGCATTCAAAAATAACCTTAAACTCAAAGCTAACTATCAAACAATTGAAGGGCCATCCAAAGCTGTGGAAAGTTTGGTTAAAACTTACCAGCAACACCTATACCAAAAGTGCCTAGGAACTGGGTACGAGGTCCGGCAACACCTTCCGGCACAAAATCATCATCGTAGGCAATATTCCATTGGTAAGACAATGCCAGCCATTTATTCACCTTAAAAACCAGGTTATTGGTCCAGAAAATATCTATATTCTGTGGGTTATGTAAATAATTGGAAAAAAGGTCAAGACGTGAAGTATAAGCTACATTTTTCAAAATCTCCTTGTCGAACTTGGCAGATACAAACGCCCCGAATTGGCCATCTACTTCCCGTTGAGGGTCGACGCCATATAAAGTTGAAATTGGATCTTCCTGGCTTCCATCAGGTCTTTCACCATCCGGAAAGGAATAACTGTATGGGTCGTTGGAAACAATAACCCAACGTGCACCAATGGGTGATCCAAAAAGGGAAAAATGCTTATTGGGTCTCCATTCAATACCCGGTGTAAGCAAAAGCGTGGCGGGTGCTAAAAAATCAGATGTCCTTCGCCTTGGCTCAAGCGAGTAATCATATCCATCTGTAAATTGGGATCGAAAATTCGTGATTAAGGCGAAGAATGTAGTACCCTTTTTACTTATATCCCGGCCATATTTGCTGTAAAGGTCAAGAAAGTCTGATGTTTTTCTTACACCCTGGCTTTCGTTATGGGTAAACGCATAACCCATCTTAAGGGTATTATCCCAGGTATTTTTTCCTTTTACCCAATTGCCATACAAATCTGTAGATGCACCTACATTGAGCGCATACCTTTCATTTGCGCCTACCCAATAGGAGCTATTTTGCTGCGATAAATTAAGCACCAATATCCCGCCCAATTTCCACGGGCCTTTTTTAGCGGTATCGGCTGCTATAGCCTTACTCGTTAAGGCTTCGTCAATTTTTTTGGGCACTTCCTGTGCATTGCAAAAGAGCACACAGGAAGTAATTCCTGCGAAGAAAATGGTAGGTTTTAACATGATTTCTGGTAAATGGTGTGTATATAATTTTGGTTACTTTTTAAGTTCATCCCTTATTTCCATAAGCAATTTGTCAGTGCTGCTCGGTCCGGCAGGTACTTCTTCCACCGGCTTACGCATTTTATTAATCGCTTTTATCAAAAGAAACATAGCCCAAGCAACAATTAAGAAGTCTAAAGCTGCATTAATAAAAGCCCCATATTTAATGGAAATTGCTGTTACTTCTTTTACAACGGTTCCTGTTTCATCAAGTATAGGTTTTGCAGCCCTTATTTCCCATACCTTCTTTGAAAAATCCACCCCGCCCGTCAAAAGTGTTACTATGGGTGCAACAATACCTTCTGTAAAACTGGATACAATTTTGCCAAATGCACCACCCATTACAAATGCCACCGCAACATCAACGAGATTTCCTCGCGATGCAAAATCTTTAAATTCTTTAATCCAACTCATTGCTTTGTATTTTGCAAGCGAAAATATTAAACGAATTCATAAAAGACACTATAGTTTGTATCAAATCAATATAAATCAGTATAAAACAACATTAAAACCAAATAAAAATCTTAAATGGGTATTGTTTGTGTTCTTATGCCTGATATGGGGAAGTTCATTTGTATTAATGAAGCTGGGCATGTTTGCCCCGGATGGGGGCGCTCTTTTATCGCCTATACAGGTAGCAGCTATCCGGATTTTATCGGCCGGTATTGTTTTAATTCCTTTTTTAACTACTGCCCTTAAGCACATTCCACCTTCCATGCGGTTATATGTTGCGTGGTCGGGTTGGTTGGGCAGCGCTGTACCTGCCGTATTATTTTGCCTTGCCGAGTCAAAAATTGACAGCGCACTTGCGGGAAGCCTTAATGCGCTTACCCCTTTAAGCACACTTGCCATTGCCTGGCTTTTTTATTCCTATAAAATTGCCGGAGCAAAATTTTGGGGTATAATTATAGGTCTGGCAGGTTGCATGTTACTTTTTGCCGGAAAAGAGGGAACCTCACAATGGCAACATCCGTGGTACGCTTTTTTGGTGGTGCTCGCTACCATTTGCTATGGCTGGAATGTAAATATGGTAAAACGCCGCATGGCCGGTTTGGCAGCGCTTGATATTGCAACTTTCGCCTTCGCCTGCCTTATTCCATTTGCCCTGGCACTGTTATGGACTTCAGGCTTTTTTGCCCTACCCTTAACCGAAATAGCATATGTAAAAGCTAGTGGTGCCGCCATACTGCTGGGTGTAGTAGGCACAGCATTCGCATCAGTAATATTTTACCGGCTGGTAAGGCTTTCTGGCGTTGTTTTTTCCAGTATGGTTACTTATGGAATTCCATTTGTGGCCATTGGGTGGGGTGTTGTTTACGGCGAACAAATAACTATCATACGCCTGTTATCCCTATTGGTAATATTGCTGGGGGTTTACCTCGCTAACCGAAATATCCCACATCAACAAAAAGTTGAAAAAGCAGATATTACACCGCCATGATTTCTTTGTCTTTTGCGACAAGGTGCTTTTCAACCAATACAATAAACTTGTCGGTAAGTTCCTGAATTTCCTCTTCAGCATCTTTTGCAGCATCTTCGCTCAAGCCATCTTTCTGCATTTTCTTAATACGCTCAATGGAATCCCTGCGCAGGTTACGTATGGTAACTTTTGAAACTTCACCTTCGCCATTGGCTTGTTTTACCAATCCTTTACGACGCTCTTCGGTAAGTGGTGGCATGGTGATTCGAATAATGGAACCATCATTTTGCGGTGTAACGCCAATATTTGCCTGCAAAATGGCCCTTTCAATGGGGCCAAGCATATTTTTTTCCCAGGGCTGAATGGTTAGTGTACGCGAATCCATTGCGCTTACATTGGCCACCTGACTAATAAGGGTGGGTGATCCATAATATTCAACAGAAAGGCCATCGAGCATTTGGGGGCTTGCTTTGCCGGCGCGTATTTTGGTTAATTCTACTTCAAGGTGCGAAATAGCCTTTTGCATGGCTGATTCGGTATCGCTAATCAAGGTGCCAACATCTGCAGACATAATCTTATCTCTTTTTTTAATGGCCGCAAACCTAATAGAAATGATTGATTTTTGGCCAGGTTACCCGAAAAAGAATCCTAAAAATGGATGGAAATCAATTCTGATTAACAGCTTGCCGCTCCACTGATGCAATAGTGCGTAGCGCCGTGGCAGGTTTTTTAGACGGTGCTAATCCTCCGGTTACCACATGGCGTTTTGCAAAAACCCGATATTGCCATACCAATACACCAACGGCAGCAAAACCAAAGCCAACCATGGAAACAAGCAACCAACTTGTGCCTAAACTACTAAAGAACCATACAATTATGGGTAAAAATAGACCAACAGAACATAGCCCGATTGCCACCCGGGTATGCGAAAGCCTGAACCGAAGCAGTAAGTGGTGAATATGATTACGGTCGGGGGTGAAAGGTGAAGTACCGCGAAGCATCCGAAATGAAAATACCCGAAGCGTATCGAAAAGCGGAACAAACATGATAGCAAAAACAACCGCAGGGGCAGCGGCTACAGTGAAAACCGGGGCAACAGGGGCCGTATTCATAAACTGAATCGCCATCATTGCGTGCAATAAACCCAACATCATGGAACCGGTATCACCCATAAAGATGCGGGCGGGCTGAGCATTAAAAATTAAGAAAGCAAGTAATGCCCCTAATAGTGAAGTGGCAAGACAAGCGTATGCCATATAATCATTAACCGCAAAATACACAGCAAAGAATAAGGATGAAATAATTGCCAAACCCGCAGCCAATCCATCTACCCCATCAATCAGGTTATAAGCATTAATGATAACCACAATGGTAAAAATGGTAATCAGGTAAGCAGCCATATCGGGAAGCTCATAAATGCCTAAAAAACCATACATGGAAGTGATAAGCAAGCCCCCCTTGAAACAAATAATAGAGGCTGCAAGTACCTGCCCAAGAAATTTCTTGAAGGGGGAAATATTCAGTAAATCATCTTTGAGACCTACAAAAAATATTACCAGTGAAGCCGCAAGCAGGTACTGATAGCGTACTGCCATTTCAGCAAAATTAGCGGTAAGCAGAAACGCAGTGATAAGTCCCGAAAAAATACCAATACCGCCTAAAGAAGGAACAGGCTGACGGTGAAGTTTTCTTTCATCGGGATAATCAAACAATTTTTTCTCATGTGCTGCGTGTATAATGGCAGGGATGGCATAAAATGTAATACCAAATGCCAGTATAACACTCATAAGCAGTTCAACCATACAATTTTTTTAAGGGGGTAAAGACAAAATGAATGGAAACCAACGTGGTTTTTAATCATAAATATCTTACAAAGCTGTAAAAGTAACCCCTCAACTACTAACAAACAACGAAAAGCCAAAAAATTTATAAAAATGCTTCTTAAGTTTCATGTCAGCATTTAAAAAAAAGCCGAATACATTGAATTTTAATGTTTGTGCGCGTAATGCAAACAATTAGATTTGCAGCCAAATTAAATAATATGCCATCACTTCAGGAAATAGCATCCCAGGTTCGCAGAGATATTGTTAGAATGGTACATGGTGTGCAAAGTGGTCACCCTGGCGGTTCATTGGGTTGCACCGAATTTTTAACAGCCCTATATTTCAAAGCCTTACGCCATACCCCCACCCCGTTTAGTATGGATGGCAAGGGTGAAGACCTGTTTTTTCTTTCAAATGGCCATATTTCCCCGGTGTATTATTCTGTTCTATCCCGCAGTGGTTATTTCCCCACATCGGAGCTTTCAACTTTTCGCAAAATTGACAGCCGCCTGCAAGGGCACCCTACTACCCACGAGCATTTACCAGGCATCCGCATTGCAAGCGGAAGCCTTGGACAAGGAATGAGTGTGGCCATTGGTGCAGCGCTTGGTAAAAAATATAACGGTGATGACAGCCTTGTTTATAGCCTTCATGGCGATGGTGAATTGAATGAAGGACAAGTTTGGGAAGCCATCATGAGTGCTGCCCATCATAAAGTTGACAACCTGATATCAACCATTGACTGGAACGGCCAACAAATTGACGGACCCACCGAAAAAGTAATGTATCTGGGCGATCTTACTGAAAAATTCAGGGTATTTGGCTGGGAAACATTAGTGGTAGAAGATGGTAACGATATGGATGAAATGGTAGCTGCTCTTGAAACTGCCAAATCGCTTTCGGGTAAAGGCAAACCAGTTGCAATACTTATGAAAACCGCCATGGGCAAAGGCGTTGACTTTATGGAAGGCACCCATGAATGGCATGGTATAGCACCTAATGATGCACAACTTGCCGATGCACTTAGCCAGTTACCAGAAACAATGGGAGATTATTAATATTAAGGAAAACGTGAAATATGAATGGGAAAACGTGAAATTTTCATGTTTCCCCTTTTTCATTTTACCATTAGTTGCACCCAATAGTGCTAAAATAAAACACATTGATTTTACCTGAGGGAGAAATAATCAGACACTGCCCTTCGCGATGGCATCCATGCTGCAATAAGTGCAATGGTTATTACAATGCCAGCAACGACGATAAGGTCCTCTCCCCTGATGGCTACAGGGTAATATTGGATAATAAAACTTTGCCCGCCGAGCGGAACCCATTGAAAATACAATTGTCCGAAGCAAATCAGCAGGCCAATAATGAGCCCTGCAATGGCACCGGAACAGGCAAGCAACACGCCAAGTAATAAAAATATTCGCCGAATCATACCATTATTTGCCCCAAGGGCTTTCAGTACAGCAATATCCTTTTGCTTTTCCAGCACCGTCATGGTAAGACTGCTGATGATATTAAAACCTGCAATAACTAAAATAAGAAAGGCAACGGCGTAAATAATGAGTTTTTCCGTTTGCATGGCAGCAAAAAGCGCCTGATTCTGCTGATAACGATCCTTTACTACAAAATCACTACCCAAAATAGTGGCTATTTCCTTTTTCAGCGAATTAATTTTTCCAGCATCCGCTACAAAAACCTCATAGGCAGTATTTTTTTGTCCATTTTCACCAAGCATATACCGTAAAAAATCTATGTGGGTAAATGCGTACTGATCATCAAACTCCTGCTGAACAGCAAATGAACCGCTTGCATAAGCAGTTGAAGAAAGCATAGCTTCCATGGGGTCGGAAGATGGTCCTGCATCGGGATTAGGCAGGTAAATAGTAACCGGATAAGGGCTTTGCCCGGCCGAAATTTGAAGCGAATGTTCTACGCCCGAGCCTATTACCAATCGGGGTTGTGCGGAATCGCCAACAAAAAAATCACCCCGCAACATGTGGTCTGGTAAACCGCTGTGCTTGGCATAATTTTCTGAAACTCCCTTCAGCCATACAATAGATTTTTCTTCTGCATCCAGTAAAATAGCGCGCTCTTCTATTATTGGTTCTAATAATGCAACCCCCGGTAAAGAACGTATCTGATTCCATTTTTCATACTGACCTTCTACCCATTTACCCTTGTTACTGGTAATTTGCAGAGATGGATAAAAATCACCGTACATCTCCTTTACCAGGTCTTCAAACCCATTGAAAACACTTAGTACCACCACCAAAGCTGCTGTAACCACGGCAATGGCAACAATACTTATCCAGGCAATAATATTTATGGCATTGGTGCTTTTTTTTGATCGCAGGTAACGCCAGGCGAAGAACAAGGTCATTCAGCAATAAAAAGTTTCATAGTGGAGAAATACGCGTTACCTTCAGGTTGGTTCAGTGTCAGTTTTTACCGTATTGAGCAACTGCTCCATTTTGAAAACATAATCCAATGTATCGTCGTGATAGTAGGTTAGTTCTGGCATGCGGCGTAGTTGTTTACCTACCCTTGCCGCCAGTTCCCTTTTTATTTCCCAGGCTTTATCCTTAACCTTTTGCATGATGGCGGGTACATCTTTTACCTGGAAAAAACTCAGGTAAACTCTTGCCTCCAGCAGATCAGGCGTAACTTTTAAAGCCGAAATAGAAAGCATCCCACCATCTACCATATTCAAACCGACACGCCTGAAAATATCATTTAATTCTTCATTTAAAAGCCCGGCCACCATTTTTTGCCTTTTCGACTCTTCCATATTCTACTCCTTTTATTTATCGTTAAAGCCCCATGGTTAACTACCCTGAGGTCGTGTAAAAGTAGTTACTTTGCCGGCTATTCCAATTTTCAATCGTTTTCATGGGCAAATACGCGCGCATTTTTACTTATCTTTCACCTTACAGGAGTCAATTAATCCTCTATGTAATTTGCATATTACTCAGTACCATTTTCTCGCTTCTTTCTTTCGGAATGCTGATGCCTTTTCTCGAATTGATATTTTTGGGAAAGTCGGACGCCATGAACCTGGCGGCACAAAGTAAAGATGGCAGCAATATTATGGATTGGGTACGTAACCAAATAAATGATTTTAAAGCCGCTAACGATGGAAATCCAATGGCAGTGCTGTGGTTGATTTGCGGTTTGATGATGAGCAGTATCCTGCTGAAGAACATCTTTTTTTATCTTAGCCTGTATATTTTGAACCCGCTTAAAAACCAGGTGGTTACCAGTTTCAGGGCTGATTTGTACGATAAAGTGCTACGATTGCCGATTGGCTATTTTACCGAACAAAGGAAAGGTGATTTAATGAGCCGCATTACCAATGATATCTCCGAAATTGAAACCAGTATCGTGGGCACACTCGAAGGTTGGTTTCGCGATCCACTGCAAATAATACTTACGCTTACTGCCTTACTTTTTCTAAGTGTTCAACTTACATTATTTTTATTGGTGCTTTTACCCGTAGTAGGTTTTGTTATTGGCCGTATAAGCCGGAGTTTAAAAAAGCAAAGTATGGCTGCTGCCGAAAAACAAGGAGAAGCCGTAAGCGTTTTGGATGAAACCCTTGGCGGTTTGCGGGTAATAAAAGCCTTTAATGCCGAAAAAATACTCCGCGAAAAATTCTTCAACATCAATGAAACATTGCTTAGGGTAAAAAATAAAATCAACCGTCGCCGCGACCTTGCTTCACCCATGAGCGAAACCATGGGCATTTTTGTATTTTGCTGTATCCTGTTGTATGGCGGCTACCTTATTTTCAGTTCAAATTCAGGCCTGGAGCCTGCAATGTTTATGACCTACCTTGGGTTGTTTTACAACATTATAAGCCCCGCCAAAAACCTGAGTAATTCATTTTATAATATTCAAAAAGGAAGTGCTGCTATTGGACGTATAGAAGAAGTGCTGAATGCAGATGTAACCATCGAAGATCTGCCTGACGCAATCCCATTGACGCAGTTTACCGACAAGATTGAATTTAAAAATGTAACCTTCCGCTATGATGATATTACTATTTTAGATAACATTAATCTCACCATCCAAAAAGGTAAAACAGTTGCATTGGTAGGCAGCAGCGGCGCGGGAAAAAGTACGCTTGCCGATTTGGTGCCTCGTTTTCATGATGTATCAGAAGGCGAACTGTTGATAGATGGTGTAAACATAAAAAAATATAGCCTGAATAGTGTGCGCAGCCACATGGGCATTGTAACACAGGAACCCATTTTATTTAATGATACGGTGGCTGCGAATATTGCACTTGGCCAGGCAGGCGCCACAGAAGAAGCCATTTATAAAGCAGCACAGGTAGCAAATGCGCAAACATTTATACAGGCAAAAGAAGACGGCTTTCAATCAAATATTGGCGACCGTGGTACCAAACTTAGTGGTGGTGAAAGGCAACGACTTACTATTGCAAGGGCCGTTTTGAAAAACCCACCGATTCTAATTTTAGATGAAGCCACAAGCAGCCTCGATACTGAAAGTGAAAGATTGGTACAGGATGCAATTAATAATGTAATGGCCAATCGTACCACCCTGGTTATTGCACACCGCCTGAGTACGATAAGGCATGCAGATGAAATAATCGTTCTGCAAAAAGGACGAATTGTACAACGTGGCACGCATGACAGCCTGATTGAACAAGAAGGACTTTATAAGCGTTTGATAGAGATGCAGGAAGTGAAGTAGTTGGGTTTGAGTGTAAGAATTTTGGTTTGGGATTGGGTTTTTGTTTATTAATTATGGTTTGTGGTTCCATCCGGGTTTGGACTTTACGTTGGACACCCGCCACGGCCCGCTCTCAAACCAACAATAAACACCAAACCATAAACAACAAATATGAACATAGAAGAACTAAAGGATCAATGGTTGAATGACCCCCGCATATTTTCGATAGCGGACAAGCTTTCTTTTGCCCAACCCCAGCAAATACAACTCAATGGCCTTAGCGGTAGTGCACCCGCATTTGTGCTGAATGCCGTTTTTACCCATAAAAATGCAGCGGCAATCAATCATCTTTTTATACTGGAAGATGCAGAAGACGCTGCCTATTTTCATAATACGCTCGAAAGTGTTACGGGTGCACTCGACCTTTTTTATTTTCCATCTTCTTATAAAAATAATAAAAATTATCACCTGCTCAACCCGAGCCATGTGATGCTGCGCACCGAAGCGCTTACTAAAATTGCAGGTGGCGGTGATAAGAAAATTATTGTTACCTATCCCGAAGCACTTTTTGAAAAAGTGTTGCTCAGCAAACAGCTTACCGAGAATATTATCCGCATAAAGCAGGCCGAGGAAATAAAACCCGACAGCCTCATGGAACTGCTGGTAATGCTGGGTTTTACAAGAACTGATTTTGTGTACGAACCCGGACAGTTTGCTTTACGTGGTGGCATCCTTGACATTTATTCTTTTGGCAACGAAAAGCCTTATCGAATCGAGTTATTTGGCAACGAAGTAGATAGCATCCGCATCTTCGATCCCGAAACGCAGTTGAGTGAAAGAAAACTTTTGCAGGTAAATATTATTCCAAATATTGAAACGCAATTTGATAGTGGTGAAAAAGCAAGTTTACTTGATTTTCTGCCGGAGAATACTGCCGTTTGGATGGTAGATTGGCAATTCATAAAAGAGAAATTGCAACAGGAAGAAGAACATCTGCAAATATTTATAGAATATGTTGCCGCAAATGGCAAACCCGAATATGGCCACAATGTTGATGGAGAACCCGATGAAACTTTGCAAACAAAAGATACCGGTTGGGATGATGTGGTAAAGGCCGATGAAATGGAAGTTCAAATTGCAAAACATCATCAACTAACCCTTGGGAAAAGCTTTGCAGCGAATGCAAATATTAAATATTCAATATTAAATATTAAATTTCAAACTGTCCCCCAACCATCTTTCAACAGGAATTTCAACTTACTCATCACTGATCTGAAACAGTGGGAACAACTTGGATTTAAGATATATCTTTTTGCAGAACAGGCGCGGCAATTGGAAAGGTTGTACAGCATTTTTACTGACCTGCGCACCGAAATACAATTCACGGGTGTACCTATTGCCATACACCGCGGATTTATTGATAAAGACCTGAAAACAGTTTGCTATACAGATCACCAGATTTTTCAACGCTACCACAAATACAAGGTAAAACAAGCCTTCAGCAAAAACAAGGCTATTACGCTGAAAACCTTGCGGGAACTGCAACCCGGCGATTATGTAACGCATATTGACCATGGTGTAGGCATCTTTAGCGGACTGCAAAAAATAGAAGTAAATGGCCGCATGCAGGAAGCAGTGCGACTACGATACAAGGATAATGATTTGCTCTATGTGAACCTGTCATCGTTACACAAAATAAGCAAGTACACAGGTAAGGAAGGTCATGTACCCAAGATGAATAAATTGGGCAGTGAAGCATGGAGCAAGCTGAAGGAAAAAACCAAAAAGCAGATAGTAGATATTGCGGAAGACCTGATAAAACTTTATGCCGAAAGAAAGGCACAAAAAGGTTTTGCGCATAGTCCGGATAATTACATGCAAACGGAGCTTGAAGCAAGCTTTATTTATGAAGACACACCCGATCAGGCAACAGCAACGGCAGATGTAAAAGCCGATATGGAAAAAGATAGTCCTATGGACAGGCTTGTGTGCGGCGATGTAGGTTTTGGTAAAACTGAAATTGCTATAAGAGCTGCATTTAAAAGTGTGTGTGACAGCAAACAGGCTGCTATATTGGTTCCTACAACCATTCTTGCTTATCAACACTATAAAACGTTCAGTGAGCGACTGAAAGAGTTTCCGGTAACGGTTGATTATGTAAACCGTTTTAAAAGTGCGAAGGATAAAAAAGAAACATTTGAAAAATTAGAAGCTGGGAAAATTGATATCATCATTGGTACACATGCATTGCTAGGCAAGGGCGTTAAGTTCAAAGACCTTGGCATTATGATTATTGATGAAGAACAAAAGTTTGGTGTAACGGCAAAAGAAAAACTCAAACAGTTCCGTGCAACGGTGGACAGCTTGACGCTCACCGCAACACCCATTCCACGTACACTTAATTTCAGCCTGATGGGTGCGCGCGACCTGAGTGTGATAAACACACCACCACCCAATCGGCAACCAGTTCAAACCGAAGTGCAGGTGTTTAACGAAGATGCGATACGTGATGCTATTTATTACGAAAGCGAGCGTGGCGGACAGGTTTTTTTCATTCACAATCGTGTTGCAAGCCTGCCCGAAATGGCTGCACTCATTCATGGACTTTGTCCCGACCTGAGTATTGCATTTGCCCACGGACAAATGGAAGGCGATAAACTGGAAGATACCATTCTGGATTTTATGGACCGCCGCTACGATGTGCTGGTGTGTACCAATATTGTAGAAAGCGGTGTGGATATTCCCAACGTCAATACGATTATTGTTAACAACGCGCATCAGTTTGGATTGAGTGACCTTCACCAATTGCGCGGGCGTGTAGGACGCAGCAATAAAAAAGCATTCTGCTACCTGCTTGCACCACCTATGAGTACCTTGCCAACTGATAGCCGCAAACGCCTGCAAACGCTTGAACAGTTCAGCGAACTTGGAAGCGGTTTCCAAATTGCCATGCGCGACCTTGATATACGTGGCGCAGGAAATTTATTGGGCAGCGAGCAAAGCGGTTTTATTGCCGAGATTGGATTTGAAATGTACCAGAAAATTCTCGATGAAGCCATCCGCGACCTGAAGCGCAGGAAGTTTAAAGACCTGTTTAAGCAAGAAATTGAAGCGCAGGACGATTTTGTAAACGACTGCACCATTGATACCGATTTAGAGATATTGATTCCTGATACTTATGTTGATAATATTGCGGAGCGCTTAAGCTTGTACACCCGACTCGACAACAGCGAAAACGAAGAAGACCTGCTGGAGTTCCATACCGAAATGCAGGATCGCTTCGGGCCTATTCCATCACAGGTGGAAGATCTTTTCCGCACGGTTCGTGCCCGAAAAATGGCCGTGACATTGGGTTTCGAGAAAATGTTGCTGAAAGATAATTTACTAAAATGCCATTTTGTAGCTAACCATGAATCACCTTATTTTCAAAGCGAAACCTTTAACCGCATACTTGAATATGTAACTACCAAAACCAACAAAGCACAGCTAAAGCAGATTGGTGTGCATGGCATTTTGTTTGTAAGGGATATAAAAAGTATGGAAGCGTTGTTGGAGTTTTTGGGGAAGATGCATGGGTTTGTAACGGTGAAAGGATTAGTAGAAGTACCTGCGGCTATCTAACCGATTTCTTCCCCGGGTTTAAACTATTGATACTTCTTACTCCTCACTTTATCTACATACCGGTTATCTATTTTATCAATCAACCTTACCACACTATTTTTTTTACGCAGGTTGATGTTTTTGGTGAGCGAAAGGCTAAAGCGACCCGAATCGAATTGATAATTAAAATCTTCAAACCCGGCATTAACAATTTGGCCCTGCCATAAAAAAGAAGCACCCCAAATATCACCTACATAACCGGTGGCTAGCCGGTATTGCCAATCGGGACGGAGCGAAAAACGTGAAACACTATTTTCAGGCCCTTTTAGTTTCGAAGTATTAAAACCCAACTGAAATGCACCACTGCCCGTTAAAAAGAAATTGCGGGCAAATACTAATGTGTAAGCATAGCCAAGGGCAGGTCCGAATTCCCAGGTATGTAATTCGGAAAAATAAGTACTGGAATCATGATGCAATTTTAGCGGGATAGCACTATCCCCATTATTTTTAATATATTCTAATCCAAAACCCAAAAGAGGTGTACCTGCCGATTTTAGTTGCCGCTCACTTTGGTTAATAGCCGACCGCATGGAAAACCGCCGCCAATTGGGCATAAATTCATACTTCATTCCCACAACTGACATTTTCAAATCAGGCCTTATTACATATTCGGCAATATCCGGCAGGTCATCTGTATGAAAACCTTCATATAATTGAATATTAATATCAATATTACTTATACGCCCAAGTAAATGCATTTGCAGGTCAAAGTATTCTGTTTCCCCCCTTTCATCACTGTTTGGATTTAAAAACTTAAATCCATAAACTGCATTTATAGTAGCCCATTTATAGGTAGCGCCAACGCCTAATGTAAGCGGCGAATTAGGTTCATATTTGGTTTGCAAACCAAATTCATTCTTTTCCTTTAATTCAACAGATGCATATTTGCGGGCTGTAAGCGCACGAACTGTGAACTTGTTTTCAAACGTAGCATAAAAACTAGTGTCGTGTAGGGTAAGGTTGCTTGTGTCCTTTTTAAACCATTGCGCCTTGAGCGAACCGCTATGTAAAAGCAATAGGATGATATAGAAGTAAAACTTCATTCGATGTAAAAAAGGGTGATATTTTATCGAAAGGTAAAGGTACATATACTATGTTATTAGTTTCCATGTAACTGATAAATACTGCAACTATGCACTATCCCATTTTTATCAGCCATAAGCAATAGTTTTGTGCAATAAATTATTATAGCATTGGGCGTCTCTATTTTACTGATAACACCACCGTTTACACAGCTCAACACCCCCTATCCGGCTACGGCATATTTAAAAGGCTTTTTACAAACAAAAGGCATCAGTTCCTTTCAAGCCGATTTAGGCATTGAAGTAACGGTGGCTTTGTTTTCCAGGAAAGGGCTGACTTCCATTTTCGAAAAAGTAGCTGCAAAGCAGGATGAGTTCACCGAAAATACCCGCCGCATCTATGCTTTACGGCAAGATTACCTTGACACTATAGAACCTACCATCCACTTTTTACAGGGGCACAAACCTACCCTTGCCCATTTTATTTGCAATGGCGCTTACCTGCCAAGGGCAAGCCGTTTTGAACATACCACCGATCTCGATCATGCTTTTGGCAACATGGGTGTACTGGATAAGGCAAAGCATTTTGCCACCATGTACCTTGAAGACCTGAGCGATTTTATTAAAGAATGTGTGGATGAACATTTTGGTTTTAGCAGGTATGCAGAAAGACTTGGACGCTCCGCAAATACCTTTGATGAACTCTATGAAAACCTGCATCAGCCTTATACTTTTATTGATGAACTGTTGGTAGAAAAACTAAAGGCACTTATTGAAAAAACGGATCCAAAAATCCTTGCATTGTCTGTTCCTTTCCCGGGTAATTTGTACAGTGCTTTTCGTTGCGGTCAATGGGTTAAAAAAAACTATCCATCCATAAAAATTGCCATGGGTGGCGGTTTTCCCAATACCGAATTACGTTCACTGAGCGATACACGAGTGTTTGAGTTTCTCGATTTCATAACACTCGATGACGGTGAAGCACCCATAGAAAATTTAGTGAAATATGTAAATGATGAAATTGAAACCGAAGCGCTGAAAAGAACGTTTGTATTGGATGCAGATAAGCATGGACAAACGACGGTAAAATATATCAATAATATTTCATGCAAAGATTATAAACAGGGCGATGTAGGTACACCCGATTACAGCGACCTGCTACTCGATCAATACATTAATGCCATTGAAGTAGTAAACCCGATGCACCGGCTTTGGAGCGATGGACGATGGAATAAACTAACGATGGCACATGGCTGCTATTGGGGTAAATGTACCTTTTGCGATATTAGCCTCGATTATATAAAAAACTATGAGCCTATTGCTGCTTCGCTGCTTTGCGACCGTATGGAAGAAATGATAGCGCAAACCGGTGAAAATGGATTTCATTTTGTAGATGAAGCCGCTCCACCGGCACTTATGCGTGCATTATCGCTGGAAATCTTACGCCGCAGGTTAACGGTAGTTTGGTGGACCAATATACGTTTTGAAAAAAGCTTTACCCGCGACCTTTGCCTGCTGTTAAAAGCTGCCGGTTGCATTGCGGTAAGCGGCGGGCTTGAAGTAGCAAGTGACCGCATGCTTGAATTAATTCAAAAAGGCATTACCGTGGCGCAGGTGGCAAGGGTAAATCAATATTTTACCGAAGCCGGCATAATGGTGCATGCCTACCTGATGTATGGTTTTCCCACGCAAACGGCACAGGAAACAATTGATTCGCTGGAGATGGTTAGGCAGATGTTTAAGGCCGGAATTCTGCAATCGGGTTTTTGGCACCAATTTGCCATGACAGCGCATAGCCCGGTGGGCCTTAACCCCGAAAAGTTTGGGGTAAAAAGCATTATCCCTGTTAAACCTACTTTTGCCGACAACGATGTAATCCATAAAGATCCAAAAGGCGCCGATCATGATACTTTCAGTTTTGGGTTGCGTAAATCGCTGCTGAATTATATGAATGGCATTGGCATTAATGACCCACTGCATAAATGGTTTGATTTTAAAATACCTGCTACCACAGTTAATCCCAATTTTATAGAAAATGCGCTCAAAGATGCTGCATATGTTTCCCCTAAACCCACCGCCAAAGTAGTATGGTTAGGTAACAGCCCGATGGTAGAATTTTTCACCAAAAGCAAAAAGGGCAATAGCTGGGAAATGGCTTCGCTCACTTTTCATAGTAAAAAAGAAACGCTGAATATTAAAGTAGGCGATGTGCAGGGAAAATGGCTTGCGGGTATGCTTGACAAACTTTCGGCACACCAAATAAAATCTGTCACATTGCAGGAAGTGCGCGATGATTACGAACAAGCCGGACTGGCTGATTTCCCGCTTTTTTGGGATAATAAACCGGTAAATACGTTGTATAAAATGGGTTTGTTGGTACTGTAAAAATCACGCTTGAAATCGGTTTACTTCTGGCCAAATACAAAAACTCGTACATAAAAATGTAAATTTTTACACTTTTACGTACGAATTAATGTAATGCCGACATTTTTATGTTGGAATTTTTTTCCAAAAAACTAAAATCAAGGCTCATTCAGTACTTTAGCCACTGCTAATTAATAACGATATGTTTACCATAACACAGGACGGACCGGTACTGCGCATGCAGTCGCCTACATCAACAGTCGAAATATTGCCGGCATCGGGCGCTATTCTTAATAAATGGCAGGTGCAAATGCACAGTAAGGCTTGGAATGTAATTGAAGGCTATGATTCGCCGGAAGATTTTGCAACACAATGCGAGGCAAAGGGATTCAGAAGTTGCAAACTTTCACCCTATGTATGCCGCATTCCCAATGGCGGGGCATACACTTATAATGATGTTGAATATAAAGTAGGCAAGTTTGACCTGAGTGGTTCTTCCATCCACGGGCTTTTGTACAATGTACCTTTTGATATTGCTTTTTTTGAAGCGGCTGAAGAACAGGCAATGGTGGCATTACAATATCATTATCAGGCGACTGATGCAGGCTATCCTTTCAGTTATTTTATGGAAGTTGTCTATTATTTATTGCCCGATGATACCCTGAAAATTGCTACTACCGTTTACAATCAGCATGAAGGGCCCATACCCATTGCGGATGGTTGGCATCCCTATTTTTCATTAGGCCGCCCTATTGATGAACTTTATTTTGAAATGGCAAGCGATCATATGGTTCTTTTTGATGAAAGGCTTGTTCCTACAGGCGATCTTAAACCCGAAAATCGTTTTGAATTCCTGCATTCACTCGAAGATATTTCGCTTGACAATTGTTTTTTACTGCAAAAACCCTTGCTTGGCCCGGCATGCAGCCTTGTGAATACAGTAGATAAAATTGCACTTACGATAACGCCTGAAGACAGTTATCCATATTTACAAGTATATACACCGCCGCATCGTAATAGTATAGCCATAGAAAATCTGAGCGCGGCACCCGATGCATTTAATAATAGAATGGGATTATTGCTACTTGACCCCGATGAACAGGCTACCTTTACTACATCCTATCAGATAACACCATGGAACTAAATCAACCACTCATTTCCGAATTAAAAAATATTTATACACAAGAATTTGGTGGCGAATCAGCAATGGTTTTTTCGCCTGGCCGTATTAACCTGTTAGGCGAACATATTGACTATAATGATGGCTTTGTTTTACCCGCTGCCATTCAATTGGGGATATACGCTTGCTTTGCACCCACGAGCAATTCTACTATCGAAATTATTGCCAAAGACTTCAACAACCGTTTGCGGATTGACGTTGCAGATATTGGCCCAGCAAGTAGTTGGCAGAACTACGTACTCAGCGTACTAAATCAATTTAAATTAAAAGGCATTAATATTCCCGGATTTAAAATGGTATTTGGTGGTGATTTACCCATTGGTTCTGGTTTATCATCATCTGCCGCATTGGAAGGCGCCATCAGTTTTGTGGTCAACCATATTTCAGGTGCAGGTTTAAGCGCTAAGGAACTTGCGTTGTTAGGACAGGCTGCAGAACATGATTACCCGGGTGTAAAATGTGGCATCATGGATCAGTTTGCCAACATGCTGGGTAAAGAAGAAAATATTGTTCGCATTGATTGTATGACACAGGAAACAGATTATTTGCCCCTGCAATTACATGATTATAAACTTGTGCTTATTTATTCCAATGTACAACATGCACTTACGGGTGGTGAATACAACCAACGAAGAGCGCAATGCAATGAAGGACTCGCCTATCTGAAAAGCAAATCAGGCAAATCATCCTTTAGGAATATTACCAATGAAGAACTTGAATCGGTAAAAGCGGAACTGAATCCTATAGTGTATAACCGATGCAAATATGTAGTAGATGAAATTGAACGCACCCATCTTGCTGCCGAAGCCTTGCTTGCCGGTAATATCTTCGAAATTGGCAAACTGATGTTTGAAACGCATTGGGGCCTCAGCCATTTGTATGAAGTAAGCCTGCCGGAACTGGATTGGCTGGTAAATTTTGCTACTTCTTTTGATGGTATATTGGGCTCACGTCTTATGGGTGGTGGTTTTGGCGGATGTACGCTGAACCTGATTGCTAAAGATAAGGCAGAAGCCTTTATTACAGAAGCATTGCAGGGTTATCATTCTCAATTTGGCATACACGCCAAAGCCTATCCGGTGTTGGCTTCGGATGGAACGAAGTTGATATAATAAATGTAAAGATTTGAAGCATGAATGCTTAGATGTATTCACCAAACTACTACACGCCAGCAGTACTACCTCCATCCACCAGGTAAACCTGCCCGGTTACATACCGGCTTACAGGGCTAAG
The DNA here is from genome assembly GCA_041740575.1 of Chitinophagaceae bacterium. Classification (GTDB taxonomy): domain Bacteria; phylum Bacteroidota; class Bacteroidia; order Chitinophagales; family Chitinophagaceae; genus Phnomibacter. The sequence goes on from JBGSLS010000049.1 coordinate 240,826, forward strand.
CAGCCAAGCTGCGAGTTGTGCAAAATCATCTGCCTGTCCTAATGCACCTGCAGGAATATTGCGTATCGCGGCTTGACGCACTTCTGCTTCTGTCAATCCTGTTTGTTCACTTTTCTTTTTATACAACCGTTCAATCGCAGCCGTATCATGGCTTCCCGGGCCAATTACATTTACATTAATACCCGTTCCTGCCACTTCCCGGCTCAGTGTTTTGGCAAAGCCTACCACTGCCATGCGCAATGAGTTACTCAGCACAAGGTTTTCAATAGGTTGTTTTACACTTTGACTTTCTAAAAAAAGTATTCTTCCGTATGATACATTTTTCATGGGAGGTATCAATGCTTGTACAAAAGGAACTTTCCACCGCAACAATTTATGGTAGGCAGCATCCCAATCTTCGGGCGTTGTTTCCATAATCATTTTTGCCGGCGGCCCGCCTGCATTTACCAATGCACCATGCACCTGTCTTTCACCAATCATTTCTATGATTTCTGCTAATGCTATAGGCGTAGTAATATCAGCCGCCACATATTGAAACCGTCCTGCAAATTTGGTTTCCATTTCCTTTAATGCATCCACCCCACGTGCAACGCCGATTACGCTTGCCCCTTCCTCTAATAACCGTATCGCCACCGCACGCCCAAGCCCGGAAGATGCACCACCTACGATGAACAATTGATCTTTTATGTGTAAATCCATTTCTATTTCTTGTTTAGTGTTTTTTAGAATGGTTTAGTATAGTTCAGTTTACAGTTTAGTTGGCTGACGCACTTGAACCTATGCCCACACACCACACTCCATTCCCCCTTCACTTATTGACTTATTGACTTATTCACCCATTGACCTTATCGACCCATTCATAAATCATCATTCAATGTCGTTTACTTAAGGTTTTACAACTGTTTATAGTTCATTGATGGTGGTTTTTTCTGTGTTTTCTTTCTTGGATTAGTTCTGTTTGGTCTTATTAGTTCTGTTGTTGATTGAAGTATCTTA
>JBGSLS010000050.1:0-25768 GCA_041740575.1 Chitinophagaceae bacterium
CTATAAAAGCTATGGATAAGATACTTCAATCAACAACAGAACTAATAAGACCAAACAGAACTAATCCAAGAAAGAAAACACAGAAAAAACCACCATCAATGAACTATAAACAGTTGTAAAACCTTAAGTAAACGACATTGACTCATGAATATAAAATACGATTATCTTCTGGATTTAGAATACTGCGGGTTTGCAGGGCATCCCATCTTATTTGAGCTTGCACAAGCTGTAAGGGAAATAATAAATCCCATCAGAACGATAGCGGCCAACATTTTTTTCATACTCCAAAAATTGAATTAAATACGAAGTTATAAGTTCCTGGCTTTATTTTGCCACAATATTATAACGAATGCGTATACATTTTATTTCGATAGGGGGCAGTGTGATGCATCAATTGGCTGTTGCTTTGCATAAAAAGGGTTACAAGGTTACCGGTAGCGATGATGAAATCTTTGAACCGAGCAGGAGTATTTTGGCTTCAAATGGGTTATTACCGGCTTCAATGGGCTGGAATCCTGAAAATATTTCTCCTGATTTGGGTGCAGTATTATTGGGCATGCATGCCCGTGCCGATAATCCCGAGTTAATAAGGGCAAAAGAATTGAACCTTCCCGTTTATTCTTTTCCGGAGTATATTTTCAATGAAAGCCGCGACAAGAAAAGGGTAGTAGTAGGCGGCAGTCATGGTAAAACAACCACCACATCAATGATTATGCACGCTTTGCAGCATGGCGGGTTTGCTTTTGATTATTTAGTAGGCGCAAGGCTTCCTGGTTTTGAGCAAAGTGTAAATATTACCAATGCACCCATTATTGTTTGCGAAGGCGACGAATACCCGGCTAGTGCGCTCGAGCGCAGACCCAAGTTTCATTTTCTTTTTCCACACATAGCTGTGCTTACGGGAATTGCGTGGGACCATATCAATGTTTTCCCAACCTTCGATAACTACCTGGAGCAGTTTATTATTTTTCTTGACAAAATAGAACCGGGTGGTACGCTGATTTATAATGCTACCGATGAAATTTTAACGAATTTGGTGGAAAATCATCCGCGAACCGATTTTGAAAAAATTGCATACGGGTTGCCTGCGCATCGGCAGGAAGGTAATTTAACATTTCTGGAACTGGAAGGAGAGCAGGTTCTGCTAAAAGTTTTTGGAGACCATAACCTGCTGAACTTACATGCTGCCTGGCATGTTTGCCGCTTGTTAGGTATGGATGCATACACTTTTTCCCGTGCTATGCAGGATTTTACCGGTGCTTCCAAGAGATTGGAAATTTTGGCGGAAAATGATAATTATGTAGTGTTCCGCGATTTTGCACATGCGCCCAGCAAAGTAAAAGCAACCATGCAGGCGGTGAAACAACAATTTCCGCAACGTAAAGTAACAGCGATACTGGAATTGCATACTTATAGTAGTCTTAGCGAAGCTTTTATGCCGCATTATGCCGGTGCATTGGATGCAGCAGACGCAGCTTGTGTTTTCTACAGCCCGCATGCATTGGAGATAAAACGTATGCCGCCTTTGGCACCCCAAAATATTATAGATGGATTTGCAAAACCTGGTTTAAAAGTGCTTACCAAAAGGGAAGCGCTTGAAGCATGGATCGCGGAACAAAAGGCTGATACTGATAATCTTTTACTTATGAGTAGCGGTAATTATGATGGAATGGATGTGCTGGCTTTATCGCAGGATTGGATAAATAGAAATTAAAATGGCCTTGAAAAGGTTCGTGTCCTTATTTTTACCGATATGAAGTTCCCGTGAATGGGCTAACACATATCCCAAAGGCATATTGGGGATTTCGATTGAATATAAAAAAGCAGACCCGCAGGGGTGGGAAGAACTAAAAAAGACCACATGAATATTGTATTGCAAAGGCCACTTGCCTTTATTGACCTTGAAACAACCGGTGTTAATCTCGGTTCGGACCGTATTGTAGAGATTGCGATTGTGAAAATTATGCCCGATGGCACCAAGCAGGTCAAGCGCAAACTGATAAACCCTGAAATGTCTATTCCACCGCAATCAACAGACATTCACGGTATTTCCAACGAAATGGTTAGGGATGCACCCACTTTTAAAATGGTGGCAAGCGAAATAAAACAGTTTCTGGATAATTGCGATATAAGTGGTTACAACAGTAATAAGTTCGATATACCTTTATTGGTAGAAGAATTCTTAAGGGTGGACAAGGAATTTAAAATTGATGGCCGTCGTTTACTTGATGTCCAAAAAATATTCCACATGATGGAACCGCGCACATTAAGTGCCGCAGTTAAATTTTATTGTGAAAAGGAATTGGTAGATGCGCATAGTGCTGAAGCAGATGCGGCAGCTACCTGGGAAGTACTGGATGCTCAACTTGCCCGTTATCCGCAGCTTGGCAACACAATTGATTCTATTTTCAAAGTGATTGGTGATGATGAAATCGTTGATTTTGCACGACGCATGGTAATTATTGAAGGGAAAATTGTTTTCAATTTTGGAAAGCATAAAGGCAAGGAAGTGGAAAAGGTTTTACTTCAGGAAAGAAGCTATTATGATTGGATGATGCAAGGCGATTTTCCTATGCATACCAAAAAGAAGTTAACAGAGATTTTCCATAAGATTTACCTGAAAAAGTAGTATTTCGCGCTTTTGTGCTGCCTTTCACATAATGTTACAGGGGTAATTTGCACAGTTTTGCATCAAAACTGTAATTTCGTTTCTTATACCGAATTTTCTTGAGTCAATTAGTAATTATACCAACCTACAATGAAAAGGAGAATATCTCCGAAATGGTACATGCCGTAATGCAATTACGGACACCTTTTCATGTTTTGGTAGTAGATGATGGATCACCCGATGGCACTGCGCAAATAGTAAAAGATCTTCAGCAGAAATTTAACGGCCGTTTGTTTATTGAAGAGCGAAAAGGTAAATTAGGATTAGGTACAGCGTATATCCATGGCTTTAAGTGGGCATTGGAACGCAATTACGATTTCATTTGCGAAATGGATGCCGACTTCAGTCATAACCCTAATGATTTAATGCGATTAGTTGATGCATGTAAAAATGGTGCAGATGTAGCTATTGGCAGCAGATATGTAAAAGGGGGCGATATTAAAAACTGGACACTTGATCGGCATATTTATTCCAGAGGTGGCAGCCTTTACACCCGGATGATTACATGGATGCCGGTGAAAGATCCCACTGCAGGTTTTATATGTTATCGCCGCGAAGTACTGCAGACTATTAATTTTGATGCTATCCGTTTTGTAGGATACGCCTTCCAGATAGAAATGAAATTTGCAGCCTGGAAACTCGGTTTCAGCATAAAAGAAGTGCCTATCACTTTTGTGGATCGTAAATTTGGTTCCAGCAAAATGCATGGCGGTATCATTAAGGAAGGTGTGATGGGTGTGCTAAAAATACAAATGGATGCACTTTCAGGAAATTATAAAGAAAGAATCAGAAATAAAACCCAACCTGCCCGTGTAAGTGGTGATCTTGAAGTTGACAAATCGGATGGTAACCCGGTTATCCGCACATTTTAGTTATACTAATTAAGCCAGGTCTTTGGCAAAACTTATTCTTCTCCAGGGTTTATTGGTTATACGTTTATGGATTAGCCAGGTAATGGATAGTGATACTACAGCCAGGGTTAGCACTAACCAAATATTAGAAAAAATACCCCAATGAATAAATACTATTATGCCAATTATAATCATGGCTAATATCCCATTTGCAACTGAAGTGCCATCGCCTCCGGATTTTGTTATGGGTTGAGAGAACGGCAGGTAGGCATTATTTATTAAACTTACAAGGTATAACATCATGGTTTGCATGCCAGCCGACAACAGTAAAGAAGGTAGCATAGCAACTCCGTTTAATGAAATGCCTGATATACCAATAAGCAAAAATGGTAATATCATAAACTGTGCTATTACAGCCTTTATACTTCCATTAATTATTTGTCCGGGTTTTTGTGCAGGGCTCATTTGGTAAATCCATGATGCTTTCCATGATTGCGAAAGATGTAATTGTGAAGCAGCGGCCATTATTAATAGTGCCGGACTATATAGAACGACTAAAATTCCGAATCGGTTTTCAGGATTATTTATAAGGAATGAAGAAGCATACAAATTGTTTTTTTGAAACATAAATACAATTAACAAAACGAGGATATATCCGATGCCGGGATAAACCTGCATTTTAAATTCCCGGCTACGCAGCATCATACGCCAACTGAGATCGAAGCCCATTTGTTCGGGTCCGGGCGAAGTAATCCATTTGCTGATTCTATCACCCCATGAAAGGCTCTTTTTTCCTTTTGATAATAATGTTGGTGCATTATCGCTGGTGCCCGAAATGAGTGAAAGTTTTTGATTAAATGCAGGTGCGAATACTTTAACCACAAGATAAATACCTGCAACAGGCATACCAATTGCAAGGAAGGATCCGATAATCAGGTTTGGTATCCATACGGGCTGGGTAACCATTTGCCAAAGTGAAGCAAACCAATAGGACGGTACTGCATTTATCCAGGGCAATTCATTCAAATCAAACTTTTCTAACAGGCTTTTATTAATTAATCGTGGTAATAGTTGGTAGCCGCCATATACAAGTATCGTAAATCCTATTTGCAGGTAATTAATGATTGACTTGAATTTTTCAGGTTTACTGAAGCGAAGTATGGCGAGGTAGGTAGCATTAATTAAAAAAATAGAAAATACAGTTGCTAATAATAATGCTAATAGAAATGCTGCCAAACCACCAATTCCATGCTGAATAATGACAACAATGGCTGCCGGAAGGAAGAGTGGAATTGCCATTTTACTGATATGAATAGCTATGTGTAAAATGCGGGCAACCAGGAAAGTGCGGTCATTTACCGGCTTGGGTAAAATGATAAAATTATCGCGTACATCGATTAATACCCTTGTGAAATCTATAATTAATGAAAGTGTGAGCATTACAATATAAATGCTGAAAAAAGCAGTAAAATGCAGGATAGGAGATTCGCCAAAAAAGAAAAATATAATAAACAACAACCCCATTAAAGAATATACACCAAGCGCAAGCCATGTGCTATTATTTACCGGTTCTTTCGTTTCCTTTTGCCGCGATTGACCAAAGCTAAAGGGTTGCCGGTCATCCATAATAAGTTTGCAGGTAAGTAAGGATTTTAGTTTGGTAATATCAACACCAAGACGTTTATAAAAACCCGCAGGCTTCATAAAAAGAGATAGTAAAAATGCATTAATGAAATTCATACTCAGGCAGTGCTTTCTTTTGTTTCCGTAATAAAATCAAAAGCATCCATTATTTCAGCGGCAACATCACTATGCGCGCCCTGCGAAGTAAGATTGGCAAATATCTTTTCAAGGCTCAGGTTTCCTTTTTGTGCGCGAAGTTCTTCGATAGTGCCATCTGCAGCAATTACACCATGGTTAATCAGTACAATACGGTCGCTAATTTTTTCTACTACATCCATCATGTGGCTGCTGTAAAAAATAGTTTTTCCCGATGCGGCTAATTTGCTCAATAGTTCCTTTACAATAATTACACTATTGGCATCGAGCCCACTCAGCGGTTCATCAAGAATGATTACTTCCGGGTTATGCATTAGCCCCGAAACGATCAATACTTTCTGCCGCATACCTTTACTAAAGGTTTCCATGCGCTGATGCAAGTTATTGGAAAGTCCGAATGCAGAAAGCATTTTCGTAAATCTTTCTTCTGCCTGCTGTCTTGGTATTTCATACAGGTCTGCCATAAAACTTAGAAACTCATGTGGCGTAAGCACTTCATATAATTCGGCAAGTTCCGGCACGTAGCCAATCAATTTCTTTACAGCAAGTGGATTTTCTTTTACGGAAATTCCTTTTACCCTTACTTCTCCTTCAAAATTGGAAAGTAAGCCGCAAATAATTTTTGCAGTAGTGCTTTTTCCGGCACCGTTTGGTCCGATATATCCAATAATCTGCCCCGGATATACATTAAGGTTAATACCTTTCAGAACCTGGTTTTTCGAATAGGATTTATGCAGGTTACTGATTTCAATAACAGGTTGTATGGATTCCATAGGGTAAAAATAATGATACATCTTTTCCATCCTTATTTTTCTTACCCTTTTATTATTTCAAAACATTTTGTTGCCAAAAGCAGAACCTGTTCGTTGAAAAAATGGAGTTCCTGTAATCCTTTCATTTTGAAAATGGATTGCCTTTACCTTCGCAGCCAATGAAAAAAGCGCTTATTCAACTGCATATTGCCGTTTTCCTGTGGGGCTTTACGGGCGTATTGGGCAGGCTTATTACGTTAAATGAAGGCCTGCTTGTTTGGTGGCGCATGTTCCTAACGGTTCTTACCTTGCTGTTGTTGCGTTTTGTGCAAAAGGAGTTTGAGCGCATTCCGCTGAAGGATGCCTTAATGATAGGTGGCGTGGGTGCATTAGTTGCGCTGCATTGGGTGGCATTTTATGGCAGCATAAAAATGGCTAATGTTTCCATTGCGCTTACCTGTATGGCCGCAAGCGGCGTATTTACCGCATTGGTGGAGCCATTTGCTTTTAAGAAAAAATTGGATGTAAAGGAATTGCTGCTGGGGCTTATGGCTTTGGCAGGCATTGCACTGATTTTTCATTTTAATCCAAAATATAAGTGGGGTATTATTGTTGGTATTTTCTCAGTATTATTAGCAGTGGTATTTCCCATTTTCAATAAAAAGCTGGTGGGTAGGTTCAATGCAAAAACCATCTCACTATACGAATTGGGCGGGGGCTGGCTTGCATGGACATTTCTATTGCCGGTGTACTGGTATTTTATTCCATCCGAGCACTTTTTACCACAGGGCATGGATTGGGTATGGTTGCTCATTATGGCCTGGTTTTGTACGGTGTTATCGGTAAATCTGAGCTTGCAAGCTTTGAAACACATTTCTGCTTTTACACAAAACTTAACGCTAAATCTTGAACCTGTTTATGGGATTGTATTGGCATTTGTAATCTTCAATGAAAACGAAGATCTAAGCCCGGGTTTTTACTGGGGCTTTGCGTTGATAGCATTGGCGGTGGTATTGCAAATGATAAGGGTAACTAAAAAATAGGCATAATGAATGATTGGAATTTTGATAAGAATAATTGGAATTCTATAATATATCTGATTATCCATCTGATACCTTTGCATTTATTGAGAAAATAGAAATCATTTATTTAAAATCTCAAAAATAAATTAAAATAATTGTTAACATAAGTTTTGCTACAGCATCCTGTGTAACTTTTTTTAGTTTATAAAATTCGACCTATTTGCATTTTAAAAATGCAGGACTAGTTTAACATCCTTTGGCTTTATGCCTTAAGGAATGTTTTTCCGGAGTATTGAAAAAAATAATCATTTATGAAAAAAAAATTGATGATAGCAGTATCTGCTATGATGTTACTCTCGATTGGTGCTTTTGCACAATCAGCTTTGCCTAAAGGGCAAAACCAGCTCAACTTTGGTGTAGGTTTTTCTGATAAGGGAATTCCTGTTTATTTTGGAATAGACCATGCAGTACATAATAACGTAACCCTTGGTGCTGAACTATCCTACCGTGGTTACGAAGAAAAATATAACAACAACAATTACAAACACAATGTATTGGGTATTTCGGGTAATTTCAACTACCACTTTAATACGCTTTTTAGCATTCCAAGTAATTGGGATTTATATGCCGGTGCAAATGTTGGTTTCAATATTTATAATACGATCGATGGATATGATGGCGATGATGTTTCCGGTCTTGGCTTAGGACTTCAGGTAGGTGGAAGATATTACTTTAATAAAAAAGTAGGTGTCAATCTTGAGTTTGGTGGTGGTAACGCTTTCTCTGGTGGTAAATTAGGTTTGACAATCAGGTTATAAATTTAATTGAAGAGAATAAAAAAATGACACTATATCGGTGTCATTTTTTTTGTTCAAACTATTTTATTTTTAGTTCCTCCTAACTTTATTTGTAAAAAAAATTATTCCTGCGGGGAGATAGAGGGGCCTAATAACTCATATCATCCAATTCCACCTTCCCTTTAAATGTCCAGAAAACAAAAGTAGTATATACAGCTACCAGCGGTACACCAATTGCTGCAACGGTAAGCATAATACCAAGGCTTTTATGGGATGCCGATGCATTTTGTACTGTTAAGTTAAACGCCGGATCAATGGTAGAAAGTACCATATTGGGGTAAAGGCTAACAGCAACTACTATCAACAATAAAGCGATATTAATGGATGAAAAAAGAAAGGCTAACCTGTAACGTTGCTGCGAAATGCGACGTGCAACATTGGCCGTTGTAAGTACCATGGCAATAGGAATAAAGAATAGCCATGAATTCGTTTTTATACTTTCCGTTAAGTGTGGAATGTATAATAAGGTATAGAATGACAGTAACAAGATACTAATTACAAATCCTACAGTTGTATCCCTTACAATAAGTGTAAGTTTTGTGTACAATCTACTCTCCGTTTTCATTACGAGATAAATGGCACCATGCATCATAAACAAAGCAAGTGTAGTAATGCCAGTTAGAATGGAAAATGGATTTAAGAAATCAAGTGTGCTTCCCTGGTAATTTCCATTGCCATCTATGGCAAGTCCAAGTAATACATTTCCTAATACTACACCTAACGATAATGCAATAACGATGCTTGAAATGCTGTAGGAAACATCCCATATTTTTCTCCACCAAAGCATGGGCTCTTTACTACGAAATTCAATGCTGATAGCACGAAAAATAAGTGCTACCAGGAATAGCATGAACGGGATATAAAAAGCCGAAAAAACTGCCGCATACACTTTAGGAAAGCCTGCGAATAATGCACCACCGCCAATTACCAGCCATACCTCATTACCATCCCACACAGGGCCAATGGCATTGATGGCAATCCTTCGGCTTTCTTCTTTTTTCAATAAAAGATGGATAGCGCCGGCACCCAAATCAAATCCATCTAAAATAGCATAGCCGGTAAAGGTGGCGCCTACTACCAAAAACCAGAGTGTTGAGTATTCAATTCCAAAAAGTGTTTCCATATTATTGGGTGTGTTAAAGGTGATTAATTTGTTTGTGGATTAGAATTTGCATCGCCGCTTATTTCTGAAACCATATTTTGTTGGCGTGGGTTGTGCATGTCGCTACCACTAAATTTAGGGCCATGTGTAATTTTTTTATTGAGCAGGTAAATAAATAATACAAATAACAGACTGTAAACAAGGGTAAAAAGTATCAACGAAAATATCACCTGATTGGCCGTTACACTTTGTGATAACGCATCGCTTGTTCGAAGTAAGTTGTAAACCACCCATGGTTGTCGTCCTGTTTCGGCCGTGTACCAACCCACCTGATTGGCTATCTGTGGTAAAAAAACTGCCCATACAAAAGCAATCATCAGCCAGCGTTTCTCGAATAATGTTTTTCTCCACCAGAGGAACCCGGCATAAGTAGTAAATGCAATCAGAAACATACCAATGACTATCATGATATGGTAACTCTGAAAAGTAATATTAGGGTTTCCTGGTCTGTCTTCGGGATTAAAAGCCTTTAATCCTGTAATTGGCGTATTAAAGTCCTGGTGAAGCATAAAACTTAATCCCCCGGGTACCGCAACGCCATAAGTCTTTTCTTTTTTTGTATCAATGTATCCAAGCAAGTAAAGGTTTGCACGTGCACTGCTATCAAAATGCCCTTCCATTGCAGCAAGTTTAGCCGGTTGGTATTCCGCTACTACTTCAGCAGATGCATGTCCGGTAAGTAATTGTGCATATGATGAAATAATTGCGACAAGCAGCCCTATGCTGAAAGCTTTTTTTGCAAAATCCTGATATTTGTTTTTTACAAGATACCATGCTGCAATACTCATAACTAAAAATGAGCCTGCAAGAAAAGCACCAATCCATACATGTAGAATTCTTTCTACCGATGATGGGTTAAAAACCATCCCCCAGAAATCGGTTATCTCGGCCCTTGCTTCCATGCCTTCGCCAACAATTTTAAAGCCGGTGGGCGTTTGTTGCCAGCTATTGGCTACAACAATCCAAATAGCGCTGAACATGCTACCGAGAGTAACCATAATGGTACTAAAAAAGTGTACCTGTTTGCTTACCTTGTTCCACCCAAAAAGTAATACACCTAAAAAGCCACTTTCTAGGGCAAATGCAAAAATGCCTTCTGCAGCCAATGCGCTTCCAAATACATCACCTACATATTTAGAATAAGTAGCCCAGTTGGTTCCAAACTCAAATTCCATTACAATTCCGGTAGCTACGCCGATGCCGAATATAAGTGCAAAGATTTTTACAAAAAACCGGGTCATGTCTTCGTAAACCTTTAAGCCAGTTTTCAGGTAGAGGCCTTCCATAATAACTAATGTTACACCTAACCCGATGCTAAGCGGTGGATAAATGTAGTGGAAGGAAATGGTGAAGGCAAATTGAAGCCGGGAGAGAATTTCTACGTCCATAGTATAAAATTATAAGCATAAAAAAAAACGGTGTTTGGCCGTTTTCCTTAAATGTAAATGTAAATAAATATTGCTTTTTTGCAAATCATGGTGTAAAGGTAGCATGGGTCAGGAAAGTAAGGGTGATAATCATCACAGGCAGTACCGCCTTTTTAAAAAATAGTAAACAGAAAATTTGATTGTAAAATCATAACATCTACATTGTGCCCTTTGATTAAACATAAAATGATGCTTATGAAGGAAATTTTTGGAAAGGTTTGTTATATCCTGATTTTTATAACAATTTTCGGTGTGAATATCACACTGGCACAGCAGGCACCTAAACCCATCACCTGGAAGGATGTATCCGCATGGAAATCGCTCGCGCCCAATGGCGCTGTTATTAGCCCGGATGGTAAGTGGGTGGCGTATGGAATTGTGCCGATTGATGGCAACGGTGACTTGTACCTGCAAAAGGTTGGGGACACTACATTGAAAAAATATCCTATTGGCGGTACTTCTTTTGTTTCCATGGCCTTTAGTGAAGATGGAAAATGGCTTGCTTTTAAAGAAGCATCAAAGAGTAAGGATATAAAAGCCGCTGCTAAGCCGGGCGGCAAGCAGGTGTTTGATAAGCTTCATGTAATCAACCTTACTACGGATAAGAAAACAGAATATGATAAGGTTTCGAGCTATGCATTCAATGGCAAAGCTGCCACCCATCTTGGAATGGTAATGGCAAAAGAAAGGGGTGCCGGCGCTCCTGTAGCCGGTGGAACAGGCCCAAAAGGTGGCGACTTTTTATTGGTAGAACTTGCTTCCGGCAAAAGCCAAAACATGGGGAATGTATCCGAATTTGGTTTTAATAAAGCTGGGGCGTGGCTTGCCTATACCATTGATGCGGCTAATCAGGCAGGCAATGGCGTTCACTTGTATAGTGTGGCTGGCAAGCAAACCACCATTATTGAAAGCGATAAAGCAACTTACCAATCGTTGGGTTGGGAAGATGAAGGAAACGCTTTTGCAGTGTTGAAAATGGTGAAAGATGAAAAGTTCAAACAAGAACATGGCAAAGTAATTGGGGTGAAAAATTTGGGCGTCAATCCGACCATCGTTGTATATGACCCAAAAAAGGATTCTACGGTTTTTCCAAAAGATAAAACGATAAGCCCTAACCGCCGACCTATTTGGACGGAAGACCTGACAAGGATACTATTTGGCATCCATGACCTTGAGCCTGCAAAAAAAGAAACTCCTAAAGCAGATGCTGCTAATGTTACGACTAATAAGGATTCATTGCAAAAAGTAGAAATGGATAAGCTGGCTAAAATTAAAGCCGATACTTCTATAAAAACGGTGGCTGATTTGCAAAAGGCTATTGCCAAATTGGATCCTAAAACGCCGGTTGCTGAAAAAATAGATACAGTAAAACCTGATATGACTATTTGGCATTGGAAGGATAAACGTTTGCAGGCAAGGCAGCAGGTTCTATTAACGCAGGATAAAAATTTTTATTACTGGGGCATGTTTGATACACGCAACCAAAAGTTTGTACAGTTAAATGAAAGTAACATTCGGTCATTATCTCCAATGCCTAAGCATCAATATGCATTGGCTACGGATAATAGTAATTACGAATGGGATTCAAATCTGGACGGACAGAACTATCAGGATGTGTACATCGTGGATATGAATACCGGTAAGAAGGAAAAAATATTCGATAAATTTTACCTGCCATCCTTTTCTTCGTATCCCGATCCGTCGCCGGATGGTACTAAGTTTGCCTATGGGAAAGACGGACATTTTTATGTGTATGATATTGTATCCAAAACGCATACCAATATTACCGCAGCCGTTCCCACATCTTTTATAAATACAGAAGATGACCATAATGTAGTGAAGCCACTTACTAATATTATTGATTGGAGCAGTGATAGTAAATTCCTGATTGTGCGCGATTTGTGGGACATCTGGCAGATACCTGTTGGTGGAAAAGAAAAGGCTGTAAATCTTACACAGAATGGACGTCAATCCGGTATCCGTTACCAATCCCGTTTCAGCCTTGATCCTGAAGAAAAGGGAATTGATTTGAGTAAGCCTATGTATGTGCGGATATATGGTGAAAAAAATAAGAAAAGTGGGGTAGGTGTATTGGATGCATCTGCCAAAACCGGAATTAAACCCGGTGTACAAACATTACTTTGGGAAGATGCGAATGTGGGCAGGATGAGTAAAGCAAAAGATGCCGATGTGTATTTGTTTGCCCGCGAAGACATGAATAAGCCTACTGAGTTTTTTGTAAGCAGTGATAGCAAACTTGCCAATGCCACACAGGTAACCAAAAATGCCCCTGATGTTGCTAAATATGCATGGGGTAAGGGGGTAAGGTTGGTTAATTATGTGAGTGATAAAGGTGATAGCCTGCAGGGTGCATTATTTTTACCAGCCAATTATGTGGAAGGCAATAAGTATCCGACACTTGTTTACTATTATGAAAAGCTAAGCCAAACCGCACATAACTGGAGCAATCCTGCATTTAGCGGTACCGGTTGGAATCCTACGCTATATACGAGTAATGGCTATGCTGTTTTTATTCCCGATATTGTTTACAAAATGGATGATCCCGGTATGAGTGCGGTATGGTGTGTGTTGCCTGCTGTAAAAGAAGCGATTAAAACCGGGGTGATAGATGCAGATAAAATTGGTATTCATGGGCATAGTTGGGGTGGTTATCAAACGGCTTTCCTCATTACACAAACCAATATGTTTAAAGCCGCCGCAGCCGGTGCGCCACTTACCAATATGGTGAGTATGTACGATCTAATTTACTGGAACAGTGGGAGTGGTAACATGAGTATTTTTGAAGCTTCACAAGGCCGTTTTAAAGGGGCTCCTTGGGAAAACTGGGAATCCTATCTGCGCAACTCACCTGTTTATAACGTAAAGCAAGTTAATACCCCCTTATTGATGTTGCATAATGATAAAGATGGTGCGGTTGATTTTACACAGGGCATTGAATATTATAATGCATTGCGCAGACTTAAAAAACCTGTAGCTATGATGCAGTACAAAGGTGAAAACCATGGTCTTGCCAAACTGGAAAACAGGAAGGATTATGCCGTACGCATGATGGAGTTTTTTGATTATTATTTGAAAGGTGCGCCGGCTCCTGATTGGTGGACTGATGGTGTAGATGCTTTAAAATTAAGCGAACATCTTGATAAGCGTGTTTACTGATTTTTTATTTTAAAAATGCAAAAGGGTATCGTGAGTCCACGATACCCTTTTTTAATTTACATGATTAATTTTTTAAGGGATTAACACTTGATTTATAACATGAATAACACCATTTCTTGCCATAATATTTGTTGCAGCAATTCCTGCATTGGTATTATTAAAAACGGTTTCTCCCCCTTGTAAGGTGATATTGCTTGTACCTACACCTGCTACCGTCAAGGCGCTACCGTTAGCCATAGTTATATTACCATTTGCAAGGTCATTGCTAAAGGCGCGTGCCGGCACCGCATGATGCAGTAAAACTGCACGTAAAGTACTGTTAGGAATCTCACTGATTTGACGGAAAGGGAATGCAGGATTGGCAAACAGTGCTGCAAATGCCTGATTGGTTGGAGCAAAAACAGTTAGCGCATTTCCTGTTGCCAATATATTAGCAATATTATCGGCACCTGTTACACCTGCACCACTTACCTGAACTACAGCTTTTACCAACGAGTCAAAACCGGGTGTTGCAATAGCAGTTTCTACAATGTTGCCGGTTGGTGGAAATAAGATGCGGTTTATGCCGTGTACAATGCCATTATCCGAAGATAAATCTGCATTAACTACTTGCACCCCATTTACAAAAACACCGGCTGCGGATGCTTTTACAAAAATAGAATCACCATTCGCAACTGTTACTTTTATAAGATTGCCATTACTTAAGCTTAATACGTTTGCAGCGGTAAGACCTTGTCCGCCAATAACGTGATAGGTAAGCAAATTGGCTAATGCTGCACCTGTTGGGGCAGTAACTCCGGTAAATGCATCATTAGATGGAGCAAAAACAGTAAAGGGCCCATCACTTGTAAGGGTAGTGCCTAGGTTTGCCGTAGTAGCAAGACTTACAAGGGTGCTATAACCATTGTTACTTAAGGCATCTACAACAGTTGTTGGTGCAGGGTCATTGTCATCTTTATCGCAACCAGTAAAAACAGTTGCTAAAAAAGATGTAGCGAGCATTACGCTGCCAAAGGATTTCAAAATTGCTTTCATGGGAATTTTGTTTTTTGTGAGATATTAGTAACCTCCACAAAAAAGAATGGTTTTTAGAAAGCAGTGTCGTTTTACAATATTATGACAAAAGAAATGTTAATGGTTCGTCATATAAAAAGCGGCATTTATATTGAGAAATGTATCGTTTTGAAATCGGAAAAAAAATTAAACAAAAATTTCAACGCATTTGAAATCATGGATTATTTTTTTGTTGAGAAATTCTTTTCCTATTTGTTTTAATTCCTGAACAATAGCATTTGTATCCCTAAACCTTAACTCACATAGGTTTTTTTTCAACCTTTTCAGTATATTGTAAATACATGGGCAGCGCTGCAGAACCGTACCATGGAAACAGTTCCACATCAAATATGCCTGCTTTAATGGAAGGATCGGTTTGGGTAAGTTCGCGTGCTTCTTCAATTGTTTTTACATTCAGAATAAATATTCCTCTGTAAGTTTTGTCGTTTTTCCCAATGGGTCCGGCAACAGTTAGTTTTCCCGCTTTTGCCATGGCACCCATATTGCTGAAGTGGCCTGCAAACAAACTATCCCTTGTTGCTTTTTCGGTAATGTTTTTATCCTGTGGCCCGGTTTTTAAAATAACAAGCACATACTGCTTCATACCATATTCATCACTTCCTAATGAATCAGCAAGCGCCTGATCAAATTTGGGATTGGTTGGTTGTGCGTAGGGTGAAACATAAATGATGCTTAACAGCATCAAAAATAAAATAGCTTTCATGAGTAGTTATTTAAAGATGACGATAAACTGTATTTTAATTTCAAATCATCAAATATAAAATTCTCTCTACCCCACAATAATCCCCGCAAGCGTAGCCGACATATAACTCGCAAGCGTTCCGCACAGCAATGCCTTCATACCAAGATTGGCAAGATCAGCTCTTCGGGTAGGTGCTAACTCACCAATGCCGCCAATTTGCATACCTACACTGCTAAAGTTGGCAAAACCGCAAATGGCGATACTTACTATCAACAATCCTTTTTCGGTAACGATTGGAACTACATTGGTGGTAAGATTATTGAAAGCTACAAACTCATTAATGGTGAGTTTTTGCCCAAGCAATGTTGCTGCATTCGCAATATCTTCTTTTGGAATTCCCATGGCCCATGCAAAAGGCGTAAACAATTTTCCAAACAAATAATTCAGGCTGAGATCAAAGGAAGGATTAAAAATATGACCGATACTCATCAGGCAATAATCAAGGAAAGCAATCAGTGCGATAAAGCCAATCAACATGGCGATTACGTTCATGCCAATTTTCATGCCATCGCTTGCACCGTGGCTTACGGCATCAATCAGGTTGCTGTACTGGCTTTTTACTTCCAGTTTCACCTTGCCCATGGTTTGGCTTTCTTCGGTTTCAGGGAAAACAATTTTCGCAATCACTAGCGCACCGGGTGCTGCCATCAGGCTTGCGGTAATAAGTTTGGGAGCAAGATCGAGACCAGCTTTGGCGCCCATGTTGGCATATACCACCAATATACCACCGGCAATACAGGCGAGGCTGCCGCTCATGCTCGCGAGTAATTCGCTACGCGTCATACCTGCGAGGTAGGGGCGAATCATAACCTGCGCTTCTACCTGCCCTACAAATGCGCTCGCCACATTGCTAAGCGCTTCGGCACCACTAACTTTCATAATCCAGTTCATGGCTTTGGCAATTACGCTTACAATGCGCTGCATTATTTTCAGGTGGTACAAAATAGCCACCAATACGCAAACCAGGATAATGGTAGATACTACATTGAAAGCAAATACAAACATACCCGGCGCAGCATAATTGGCCTGCTGCCCATCGAATCCGATGGTTGCAATTCCGCCATACACGAAATTGGCACCGGCTTTGGCAAACTCTTCAATCTTTTGCATGCCATGCCCGAGTTTTTGGAAAAAGGAAGTTATAAATGGAACCTTCAGTACCAAAATGCCGATAACCACCTGCAAAAGGATACCGCTCCCGACCACCCGTAAATTTATTTTTTTCCGGTTATTGCTGAAAAGTACAGCAATACCAAGGATAAGCACTATACCAAATAACCCGTGAAAACGCTCCATGCAATTAGTTTTGTTAAATACACAATTTCTATAAGTGCCGAAAATAGGTATTTTGAACCTATGCGAGGGTATGGTTGTAGTTTTGTAACGAAATTTCGATTATGATCTCAATTAATAACATACTGGATTTGGCCCGGCCCGAGCCTGAATTGTACCGCATTGGCCAAAAAATTGTTGCCGGCGAACGTATTACATCTTCAGAAGGATTGTATTTATTTGAAAATGCATCCCTTGGATGGGTAGGTGCTATGGCAAACTTTGTGCGGGAACAAAAACACGGCGACCGTACGTATTTCAACCGCAACTTTCATATTGAACCCACCAACGTGTGTGTGTTTAGTTGCAAGTTTTGTTCGTACAGCCGCCTGTACAAAAACAAAGAAGAAGGCTGGGAACTTAGCATTGATCAGATGATGGATATTGTAAAAGGTTATGATGGTAAGCCCGTAACCGAAGTACATATTGTGGGTGGGGTACATCCTAAAATGGATATGTACTATTTTATGGATCTCACGAGGCAAATAAAAACGCATCGCCCTGATTTGCATATCAAGGGCTTTACCGCCGTGGAACTGGATTACATGTTCCGCAAGGCGAAAGTGAGTGTAGAAGAAGGTATGCGCTTAATGAACGAAGCCGGGTTAGATTCATTGCCAGGTGGTGGTGCCGAAATTTTTGCCCCCGAAATACGCGAACAAATTGCAGATGATAAGGTAGATGGCGCCGGTTGGTTACATATTCACAAAACAGCACATCAACTCGGCATGCATACCAATGCTACCATGTTGTATGGCCATATTGAACGCTACGAACACCGCATTGACCACATGGAGCAACTGCGCCAATTGCAGGATGAAACAGGCGGCTTCAACACATTTATACCGCTTAAGTTCCGCAATTTCGATAACGAAATGAGCCATGTGCCCGAAACCTCGCTGATTGAAGATATGAAAGTGTATGCTATTGCACGGTTGTACATGGATAACTTTCCGCACATAAAAGCATACTGGCCCATGCTAGGCAGGCATAATGCGCAAATGAGCCTGAGCTTTGGTGTTAATGATATTGATGGCACCATTGATGACAGTACGAAAATATATAGCATGGCTGGAAGCGAAGAACAAAACCCGTCGATGAGCACACAGGAATTGGTTGCCTTGATTCGTCAGGCGGGCAGGTTACCGGTGGAGAGGGATACATTGTATAATGATGTGAAAGTGTTTGGGGAAGAGTTGCCGTTGTCAGAAATTCAGCTCAATTGATAAAACAAATGCAGGAAACGATTACCTGGGCCGATTTTGAAAAAATAGATATCCGCTGCGGTACCATAACCGAAGCACAAGTGTTTGAAAAAGCACGAAAGCCTGCTTACAAAGTATGGATTGATTTTGGTGATCTTGGCATTAAAAAATCTTCCGCACAAATTACCGCCCATTATCAGCCTGAACAATTAATTGGCCGGCAGGTAATTGCTGTAGTTAATTTTCCACCCAAGCAAATTGCTGATTTTAAAAGTGAATGTCTTGTGTTGGGCGTTTACCATACTGATGGTTCGGTTGTATTATTGCACCCAGATTTTAACCTTGCCAATGGCAGTAAAATAGGGTAGCGATGGCCGGATTGACGTACATAACAACTCCTATTGGAAGAATTCGAATTGAAGATGATGGTGAAGCAATAACCATCATTCATTTTGAAGATGATAATGATGTGATTTTACCTGAACAGCAAGGTAAATGTGTAAGATTTGCTGCCCTTCAACTCACAGAATATTTTGAAGCCAAACGAAAAAATTTTGATTTTCCTTTTCATCAAAAGGGAACCGATTTTCAGCAGCGCGTTTGGAATCAATTAGAAAAAATTTCACTTGGAACCACCATCAGTTACATCGAACTCGCAAGGCAATTACAGGATGAAAAATGCATTCGTGCCGCAGCATCTGCCAATGGTAAAAATAAATTAGCAATTGTAGTTCCCTGTCACCGGGTTATTGGTGCTTCGGGAAAATTGGTTGGCTATGCAGGTGGTTTATGGCGAAAGCAATGGTTACTGGAGCACGAAGCTAAAATGTCGGGTAAGAATATTCAAGGTTCGCTTTTTTGATCAGCGTTTCAGGTCATCTGGGCCAAAGCCAAAGGGGAGTAAGTCTTTAACGCTGTTTATAATTACAATTACACCGGTAGGTCCCGCCAAAATAAGCCGTATAGGTTTCCCCATTCTTTGTTCATATTCAAAAAGGGTTTGGCGGCATAATCCACAGGGAGATGCCGGTTGGTCGCCCCCACCGGTTGCATGGTTTACATAGGTTATAGCAATCGTATCAACAGGTACGTCGGGGTGTATGCTGGATAAGGTACCAAGCAATGTGCGTTCGGCGCAAATGCCTACAGGGTAGCTTGCGTTTTCCTGGTTGGTGGATGCAACAGTTGCACCATTTTGTAACCTTGCCGCTGCACCTACATGAAACCTGCTATAGGGCGCATAAGCACGTTCGGTTGCTTCTCTTGCCTGCAATAATAATTGCATATCTTCATCCGTAAGTTGCGCTATATTTTCGAATACTTCAAAGTCAAAGGAATGGTTGTGTTTCGCCATGTATAAATTCAATTTCCTGGTTTACAAAAAACATGCACCGACAAAAAATCCTTCCCCGATTTTGGAGAAGGATTTTTATATCCGGCTGATAAAGATAGTTATTTAATAGATGTAAACAATCGTTTCCATCTTGGGCCACCATCCCAACTCATCCAAATAAAACTAGCCCTGCCCACAATATGTGTTTCAGGCACAAAACCCCAAAAGCGGCTGTCCTGGCTGTTGTGGCGGTTATCGCCCATCATCCAATAATAGTTATATTTAAAAGTATAGTTGGTTGCAGGTTTACCATCAATTATAATTTGTCCTGGTTTTTCTTCGAGTGTATGCCCTTCGTAATTGGTAATAAGCCTGCGGTAAAATACGATATTAGAATCATTAATAGCAATAGTGGCACCCTTTTTGGGAATATAAACCGGGCCAAAATTATCTACCGACCAATCGTAATTCGCTTCCATAGGAAAAAGCCCCCCGCCATTTTCGCTCAATGCGCGTGTAATGGATTTTATGTTGTTAACCTTACTTAGTTTGGTGGAATCTTCCTCGGTAAGTTCCAGCGCATACAGGTTGTTTTGGGGCATTACATTTTCTGGATATTTACCCATTTCGGTAATCTCGCTGTAGTATTTCGATTGACTAAGCCTGAAATCAATATCAAGGTTGTCGGCAAGCGTTTTAAAATCGAGTGAGCCGCCATTTACTTCAATGATATAATCTTTTTCCATGCCCGGCCTTATTTCAGCCTTTTTACCATTTACAAAAAGATCGCCACCCATAAGCTGAATGGTATCGCCACCCACTGCCACACATCGTTTAATGTAGTTGTCGGCTTTATCCATGGGATGCACAATAACATCACTGCCATAATCTGCATCGAAGGCAGCAGGATTGGCATTGTATTTTGGCGAATAGCGAATGTTATAATAAGGGCTTGCCGAACCATACCCTGGCAGGTTAATCACTGTGTCGCCCAAAGGGAAATTGAAAACTACTACATCATTACGTTGTACTTCGCGATAGCCGGGGATGCGCCTGTAATCCAATTGCAGCCACTTAAGGTAACTGGGAACCTGGCTTGACGGCATAAGATTGTGAACAAAGGGGAAGCTTAGCGGTGTTTGTGGAATTCGCGGCCCGTACGCAACCTTGTTAACAAACAGAAAATCGTTTACCAGTAACGATTTTTCCATGGATGGGGTAGGGATGGTATAGGCTTCAAAAATAAAAGTGCGAATAAGGGTTGCTGCAACAATGGCAAATACAGCGGCGTCAACCCACTCGCGGCTTGCAGGCTTTTTATAGTTATCAAAAACCGGCTGCCCCGCATACCTTTCTTCCTTGCTGAAGCCCATGTATGGAAAGTAAATAAACGGAAGAAAAACAGCAGCGGCATGATGAAGTACATTAAACCGGCCAAAATGCATGACAAAAATGATGGTAATCCAAATGGTGATAAATTGCCCTGCAATAGGGATCAACTGAAGCCAGAACCAGAATTTCTTCAAACCTGTTTTTTCTACAATGCACCAGGTGTTATAAAAAGGCACGAATGCCTTCCAGGGGGCAATGCCGGCTTTTTTAAACATACCGTACATGCCTAAATGCCAACCAATTGTTCCAACTAAAAATATAATCCAACCCATTTTATTTTTTTAAATTAATCAAATTTAATTGCCCCTTTCTATCAAATAGTCGCAAAAGTACCGTTTACAAGTTGCCCAACAAGCCATTTATAAACTTTCGCATGAGATTAAGCATTCATCTGTTATTAGCGGTATTGGTACCTGTGTTTAAATATTTATTACAGGTTATATTTTTTTATTTAAATATTACCGCCAAAAAGGAACAATTGATGGTCGAATTGGGATTTTAATTGGGCTAAAGACTTAATTTTATAATAACAATGCAGTATTAAACCATCTAATATCAGGCTTGAATTTTTAAATGCAACAATTTACCATAAAGGAAGTAGAGAAGCTTTCCGGAATTAAGGCGCATACGCTCCGTATTTGGGAGCAGCGGTATGGGATTATTAAACCCCTGAGAAAGCCTGGAAATCACCGGTTTTATTCAAACGATGACCTGAAAAAACTGCTTAAAGTGGTCTATCTCAACCAAGGCGGGGTAAAAATTAGTGAGATAGCAAAATTGACATCTTCGGAAATGGATAACCTGATTCAGCCCGAAAAAGCTAGCGGAAGACTAAAGGATATTTCTTTTCTCCAAATAACCGAAGCGGTAATGGATTTTGATGAAGGCCGTCTGCAGGATATTTTAAATAACCTGGAAGAAAGGTTGGGATTCGAAACTACCATTCGGGAAATTGTTTTTCCGTTCTTAAACAGGATCGGAATGTTTTGGATGACGAGTAAAATTATGCCGGGCCAGGAGCATTTTGCAAGCCATATTATTACTTGTAAACTTGTAGAAGCTATTGATAAATTGCCGCCCCATACCCTACAGCACAAGGCGCGGGTAATGCTTTTTACCCCGCAAGGTGAACACCACGAAATGGGTTTACTTTTTATTTCATACCTGTTAAAGCGTAATGGGATTAATGTGGTTTACCTGGGTATTGGCCCTTCGTATGAAACACTTCAGGATTACTATAATGTGCATCACCCCAGTCATTTATTTTTATTTATGACAAGTAATCTTCAGGAAGATACCCCTGATGAATATTTAAACAGGTTAGTTGCCAAATTTCAGAAGGCTGAAATAGTAGCCGCCGGCAAGGTTATTAAAATGATGGAACATGCGCCGCCCAACTGCCTTTTGCTAAAAACCGAAGAGAACATGATAAGTTTTTGCAACAATCCCTTTTTTAATCAGGGTACCTGAATTTCTTTCCAAAACCAGATTTTAAGCAAGACTTGCAGCTACTAATTCTGCCACATCCAGCACCTGCATGCTATCTTCCTTTTCATGCACTTTTATGCCATCCGTCATCATAGTATTGCAAAAAGGGCAGGCCGCAGCAATAATGCCGGCGTTGGTTTCCACCGCTTCTTTGGTACGTTCCCAGTTTACCCTTGTGGTTCCTTTTTCTTCTTCCTTAAACATTTGGGCCCCGCCTGCACCACAACATAGCCCATTGCTGCGGCACCGCTTCATTTCAACCAATTCGGCATCCAGTGCTTCAAGCACTTTACGCGGCGCTTCATAAATATTATTGGCCCTGCCGAGGTAACAACTGTCGTGGTAGGTAATACGTTTCCCCTTAAAACTGCCACCTTCCTTCAGTTTTACTTTCCCATTGTTTATCAATTCCTGCAGCAGGGTAGTGTGGTGTATTACTTCGTAGGTGCCGCCCAAGGCAGGGTACTCGTTTTTTAGCGTATTAAAGCAATGCGGGCAGGTAGTGACTATTTTTTTTATGCCATATCCATTCAGTGTAGTAATATTCTGAAAAGCCATCATCTGGAAAAGAAATTCGTTGCCGGCACGGCGAGCGGGGTCACCGGTGCAGGCTTCTTCGTTGCCTAAAATGGCAAAAGAAATGCCGGCTGCTTCCAATATTTGCGCAAAAGCGCGGGTAACTTTTTGGGCCCGTTGGTCAAAACTACCAGCGCAACCTACCCAAAATAATACATCAGGAGATTCGCCGGAGGCGGCCATTTGGGCCATGGTTTTTACACTCATTTTTGCAATCAGTTTATTTAATCAGGAGGCAAGTTAAAAGGTTTCTTTCAAAAGGAATTTTTTTAGCATGTCATCTTACCGGCTTAGAGAATTCAATTTTAAGGACCGGGTTATCAAAAGTCTTTACATCTATGGTTAAATAAGTAGTGGTTTGCAGGCCAAACGGCAAACTACTTATATTTGTATCTAATGATTTCTAAACATGAACTACAAAATATCATTTCAGGAACTTGCGGAAGCCCAAAAAGTAGTTTTATCAAGGCAGCGGCCCGTTTCCTTAGTGCAGGCAAAGAAACAGGTAGAGAAGCTCAAGCAAGCAAGCACTCAAAAGATGAAGAAAGTGAGAAGTTGACGCAATGGGCAGACAAACACAATTATTGGTTTGATCGTTTTACCGAAGAAAGATACCTCACCCGGGGAGCAGAACAAAGGGTTTACCTGGATTTCGATCCGGATTTTGTTATAAAAATTAATGATACCATTTTCTACGAAAGCTGGACTGATTACTTTATCAGTTTATTAATTCACAACTATTTTTTTCCGAATACTGCCTATGAACTAATGGGATTTTTTATAGAGAAAGGTATTTTGTTTGCTGCTGTAAGGCAGCAATACATAAAAATGAATCAACCTACAGATTTGGAAAAAGTAAAGTTATTTTTAGAGTCCAATGGGTTTGTGAATAATCGAAATAATGATTTTGTTAATCTCCATTTAGGATTAATTCTTGAAGATATCCATGATGAAAATGTTCTGATGAATGATGGGGTTTTATTTTTTGTTGATACCGTATTTTATGTAAAGTAAAATTTTAAAATTCTTGTTACAGGGGAATATTCAATGACTTCATCACTTCCAAAAGCCGCTCTGTGGGGTGCAGGCATAAGTTTACTCGGTACCTTGCCCCTGGGCACGCTCAATATTGCTGCCATGCAGGTTTCCATTTCCGAAGGGATTATGCAGGGCATTTACTTTGCCCTTGGGGTAGCCATGGTGGAAGTATTGTACGTACGACTTTCGGTGGTGGGTATTAGCTGGATTATGAAAAATGCAAAACTGCTACGCTACATGGAATGGGCGGCGGTATTAATTGTACTTGGTTTGGCAGCGGGCAGTTTTTGGGCGGCTTTTCAGCCTGGTGAAGAAAAAAGTTTTTTACTCAAAAGCAATCTCCCGCATTTTTTGCTGGGTGTTTCGCTCAGTGCTATTAATCCCATGCAAATACCCTTTTGGTTTGGATGGACTACGGTACTATTCAGCAAAGGTGTTTTACATGACCGTTCCAGTTTTTACAATGCCTACACGATTGGTATTGGACTTGGAACCTTGCTTGGACTCATGATTTTTGTTTTTGGCGGCCCCTACCTCGTAAAAGCGCTAAATGCAGGGCAGTCCACCATTAATTTTGTATTGGGAGGTGTTTTTGCGGTTACCGCCATTATCCTGATGATAAAAATTCTCACCAAAAAACCGCTCGAGCAAAGTATTGCGGAAAAGGGCGCTGAGTTGGAAAAAGCGGAACATACAGATGCTTCATTGGATAGCTAAAGGCTACCCTTCATAAGAAATCGCATGAATCGTGCAGTAAATAAGCTTTTTTTTGCCAAAACATAGCCTGCCATTAGCGGCGACCATTTGCCAACCTACATTTCTTTTCATTCTTTCGAAATCTTCCTATACGTTGTGGCAAAGGTTTTTGTTTATTTTTTACCTAAGCCACAGTGCGATAAAACTCTCCGCCGGAATGGGTAAATTATTTTTTATCTTTAATCAATTGTTCCACTAGTTTTTTCAAGGCATCTATTTCTAGCTGCTGTTCTTCAATCATCTCCTGTTGTTCCTGCATGCCTTTTACCAGGGGAACTACAAATTGGCTATAGGCTAAGCTGTAATGATCCTGCTCGTTTTCGGGTTTGTGAATACCATTAAAATTGTACCCGGCTTCTATAGCTGCCTGTTCTACTTCCTGTGCTATAAAACCGCTTTGGCGGATAGCCGTGGCAGCGCGGTAACCTGTTTCGGTATAAGCCGCATATTGAGCTTCGGGCATACCGCTTTTTGCAAAGGCATCAAATTTTCGGGTATCGAAATTATAGACCACGGGCCGTAGTTTTTTAATAAAATCCAGCCCTTTTACATCGCCTTCGCTCACGTTGGTTTTAAACCGTCCATCGCTTGGGAAGGTATAAGCCACCTGCCCTTCAATAACGGTTACAGCGGAATTCCCCAGCCTGATTTTATTACTGGCAGTAACCTTAGCATTATAACCAATTGCTGTAGCGTTTGTTAATGCACCGTCTGTTACATCTGCAAATCGTCCAATGGCAGTATTATTGCCTCCGGTGGTATTGGAATTGAGCGCAAATTTCCCAATGGCTGTGTTGTTACTTCCTGTTGTGTTGGATTGAAGTGCGCTAATCCCTTGAGCGGTGTTGTCATTTCCTGTGGTGTTGGAAAAAAGCGATTGGTACCCAACTGCCGTATTCGAGTTGCCTGTGTTTGCAACAGCACTTGCAGAACCCCGCAGCGCTTCATACCCTACAGCAACATTGTAGTTTGTAAATGGGGTGGCGCTGCTGTTAGCGTAAAACATGGCGCGGGTACCAATGGCAGTGGCATTGCTTCCTGCCTTATTAAAATAGAGTGCGCTTGCCCCATAGGCACTGTTGTCATCTCCTGAGGAATTAGAGAGGAGAACGCTTGCCCCATTGGCCGTATTTTCTT
>JBGSLS010000051.1:0-8637 GCA_041740575.1 Chitinophagaceae bacterium
AGAAAGTGCCAAACCTGCCACCACGGCAAAACAAGCCACTAAAGTGGAGGTAGAAGGAAAGACACTCGAAGCCACCATTTGGCCTAATCCGGCACGCACAGAACTTATGGTAACCCTTGATGCATTTGTACCCAACCAAAAACTCTCCATTACCATGATGCAAGTTGATGGAAAGGTACAACAAAGCCAAAGCTTAATACCTGCAGTAAAAGGCCAACAGGTGCGTCTTGACGTAAGTCGATCGGTTGGTGGATTTTACCTGTTGCAGATTAAGCAAAACGGATTAAGTGTTACCAAACGCTTTATCATAATTAAATAATCTATTTCATTTCTTTGTAAAGCTGTCCCATATTTTGGGGCAGCTTTTTTTAATGCACGTTATCAAAGGAAAAACAACAATCAATGAATGAAAATTCATTCAACATTTATATAACAAAACATAAAAAAGCAAATAGATTTTTTATGAATGACAAAGTATTATTTTTGAATACTTATGACGCCAATGAAAAAGGAAATTCCTGTAAAAAACAAACCAAAAAAAGATGCTGAAACGCAACACCTGGAATGGTGGAACCAATTATCGGAGCTCTGGAAAATGGCTTTTAACGAAACGCTTTTTAAAAATAAAACAATAGATACGCCCACTACAGCGCAACTACAAAGCATTTGGGACCTTACCGTATTGCGGATGGCAGGTCCAACGGCTGTTTTTCCCAATATGAGTTTCGAACTGGATGATCTTTCTGGTTTACGCGACCTGGTAAACCTTGAAATACTGGTAGTGGTAAATCAAAATTTTGAATCTTTTGAAGAAATAGCAGGACTCACTTCCCTTCACTCCCTGTTTCTTTTCAGCAACCGCATCAAAGTATTGAAGGGAGTAGAAAAAATGCATGGATTGAAAAAATTATATATAAATGATAACCTTGTTAGCACATTGCAGGCACTTTCAAATCTTACCGCACTTGAATCCCTGCATTGCGCAAATAATAAAATAACATCGCTCAAAGGAATCGGCAAACAGCATAAGGAATTGAAGGAATTCTTTTGCCTGCCAAATGAAGGTATTTGGCAATCAGAAATCATTCGTTTCGAAACCGAAACACATATTCGTTGCTTAAAAGGTTAATGGATGGAATCAATATTAGAAAGAACTGAACAACTGCAACGCATTTGTTCCTTCATTGAACAGGTTGGCATTCCCATTACCGAAGGTTCAATAAACGATCAAACCTTTTTACCGGGCATTGAAATTGTAAATGGCGGGCTTGTTTATAACAACGAAAAACTATTATATCCGGGCGACTTATTACACGAAGCGGGGCATATAGCGCTGGTACCTGCCGCATTCCGGCATAAAATAAGCGGCAATATGAAAGACCTGGATTTTTCAACCGATGGGGAGGAAATCGGGGTGTTGTTATGGACCTATGCCGCCTGTCTGCATATTGGTTTACCTCCCAAGGTAGTGTTCCATCCTGATGGTTATAAAGGGCAAAGTGATTGGCTGATTGAACAGTTTACATCGGGGCAATATATTGGGTTACCCCTATTGCAATGGATGCAATTATGTAATCGAGGCGACAAAGCGCCGGGCTTTCCCGTTATGCAAAAATGGTTGATGGATTAGGTTCAGGTTTTCTGTAATTCTGCAATTAAACGCATGGCCGTTTCTGTGCCCATTAACTTTAATTGTTCAATCATCAGGGCCTTGGTTTGTTCATCATGTTTTTTTGGTTTTTTTTCCTGCTCAAAATCATAACCGGCATCGCCAAAAAGCTTATCTGTCCATTCATTACGTATACCATCTATTACAAGATGTATGCGTCTTGTGCTGCCATTATGGATTACAGTATGCGGCAGGTCGAAGTTAGCATACCAGCACTCGCCAGCTTGCATAAGTAATGGCTCACCATCTACTACAAATAAAACGTCGGGGTCGGTAATAATAGGAATGTGGATGCGGAAACAGCCTTCGGAGTAACTTAATCCCTGGTCGCGGTGCGTTTTTATATGGCTGCCCGGCGCCAATGCCAGTAACCGGATGGTTTCTAAACTGCAATGAAATCTTGCAACTATTTCCCTGAAATAATCACATTGCTCCATTAAGGATGTGTCCTGAAAACTCTTAGCCTGCGTAGCCAATATATTTTCGGCTGCACCCGTAGCGGACCGCAACGCGATACCCTTCCATTCACCTGCATAGTCGGCCGTATTGTAGTGTTTACCCCAATTATATGCTTCGCAAACAGCAAGGTCTTTCAGCAGTGCAGGCACATTAAATGCAAGTGGCAAAATTAAAAATCTATTCAAATTATGTTGCTTTTGGTATTCCATCAAATATAACTCATCAGCAGCAATTTATTAAATTCAAAACTTATTTGTAATACCCAATTAACCTTCTTATTTCTCACATAATTATTTAGTCTATTTTTATTGCTCAATCAACTTACATTTATTTGCAAATGCCACAGCAATTAATACTACCTATCTACACAACAGTGGCAAAAAATCCGGTTACCATTTTTAAAAAAATGGATGAATCTGTTTTTGATTATCCGTTTTTTAACGATGGTGTTCATCACACAATAAAAACGGATGCCTCCATTCCTTCAAACTATTCGTTCACTGATATTCAACTTTCTGCAGAAAATAAATTACTAAAAATAAAAGGATTCATATTTCACACTTCGCATTGTGGCTCCACTTTACTCTCCCGTATGCTTGGCAGTTCGGCGCAAGTGCGCGTTGTTTCAGAAACGGAAGCCATCAATGGTTTGTTACTTTCTTATGCACTATATCATTTACCCGAAAAAGATGTAATGGTGCAATTAAAGGCGATTATGGAAACTTACCGGCAGCCTGCAGAAGACCAAAAATTCCTGGTATTCAAACTTACTTCCTGGAATGTATTTTTCATCCACCTGTTTCAGCAAATTTATCCCGATGTCCGGTGGCTTTATCTTGACAGGGATACCAATGAAGTAGTCAATTCACTGGTTAAAAAAGGCGGCGGTTTTGCAGAATGGTGGGAACATCCTGTTGATGTTTTCAGAAAATACTTTTTAGGAAATGAAATTAAAAGTATCAGTAAGGAAAACTATCTTGTACAAATGGTTGAACACCACCGGCGTTTTGCTATCACCTATAAAAATGAAGCAGCTTGCTTTTTATATTATCCCGGGTTTATCAAGGATTTTGAAAGGCGTATTCTACCGCATTTTCTACTTCCGTTTTCCGGGGATGAAATAAAGAAGGCAATGGCAGCAACAGCCTACGATTCAAAAAAAACCGAAAAAGTGTTGTTTACAGGAATGTAAAAAAAAGTTACCGGATTCGTTAAACCTCAGCCGGATTTTTTTCAAACAAATGATGGTCCATAAAGTTTAATTTACCTTCATGTATGTAGCAAAAGCGTAATTTACGATTGCTTTCACGGGCAATTTTATTAAGGTCAATTACTTCATCAAGTTCCAAAGAAGCCGGCCTGTCTACCCACACATGGTAACCCGCTTGCAATGCGGCAGCGCAGGCATCTGTATAATTGCCAGATGCGGCTATAATAGCAACATCAGCTATAGGCTTTTTTTGAAATATTTCCTGCCAATCGTTAAAACAATGATCCGCTTCTAATCCAAATGCATCGGAAACCATTTGTCTGCGTTCATCGAGTGGCTCCCCAATACCGGCAATCTTAAGTTGACCGGGGTATTTTTCGGCATGCTTTGCAAAATGCAAGCCCCTGCTTCCCGCACCTATCAAAATGGCATGTACAACATCGGTTCCTGTCTTACTTTCAGGCGTTGCCTTGCCCTGATGCAGGGCAGCTAACCATTCTGAAACCGGAATGAAACCAACAGCCGCTGCCCCTGCAACGATTCCGAAAGATTTTACCATTTTTCTGCGGGAGAAACTCATAGAATACTAGTTAAAATTTGATAATCGGATTAATTACGGGCTGGGAATACTCCAAATTGACAAATTACATAATTAACAGCAAGGTAAGGCTGTACAATACTAAACGGCAGCCCATTACCCGCAGGGTTTAAAGTTAAGGATGTACCCGTTGCGGTTGCATTTGCTGCTGTACCAAATGAATCGGAAGATGGCACTGCAAAAACATTACCTACCGGCGAATCGCTATCTGCATTGGAACCGGCTACACCCACAGAAACTGATGCTGTATGTGTATGGGAAGGCATCTCGGTTATAATCATTGTGCGGGTTTCAGACCCCGACATTTCTCCAATAACCACAGGGCTTAAACCGGGGCCCTGACCCACTCCTACCGGCACCCTGCCCCTGAAATCGGGGAGTGCAAAAGTGGTACGTCCATCACCCCCATATTGCGTACCCAAAAGCGAAAAAAGCGCGGTATTGGATGCTATACTGATTAACTGACCGTTGCAAAATGCCCAATTTTTTGGCGCGAAAGTCCCGGCGAAAAATAGTATCTGGGCAATAGTTCCTTCCATACATTAAGATTGAAAGATTTGAAAATATTAATTACGTGATGGGAAGATGCCTTGCATGCAAATAATAAAATTAATGGCAAGGTAAGGCTGTCTTATGGAGATAGGTTGATTGCCACCGGCAGGGTTTACTACCACAGTCGTACTGCCTAATTGGCCACTCGGTGAAGCACCTTGCCTGTAAGCATTTACAGTAGTTAATGCCGGTACATTTCCTGCCGGCTCATCTGCGTTGGCAGTAGCCGAAGATACCCCAAAAGAAAAACTTGCCTGGTGCGTATGTGCGGGAAGATTCTGCAACGTTAGGGTGGTAGTTTCTGTACCGGCTCTTTGCCCTAAACCGTAGAATGAAAGTCCGGGACCTTGACTATTACCTGAATGTATAGGTGTACGTCCGCGTAAATCCGGCAGTGCAAAGGTGGTTTGACCATTACCGCCATAGGTAGTACCCAAAATGGAAAACAACGCCGTATTTTGGTTGATTGGAAGCAATTGTCCTGCGCAAAAAGCCCATCTCCTGGGAGCAAAATTTGCGGCAAACATGGTAATTATTCCTATTGCTGGTTCCATATAAATTCAATTTAGTAATGAGTTGAAGAGAAAATTATTTTGCACCTTAGTTGCGAGATGGAAAAATGCCATATAGGGCTATAATAAAATTGATTCCAAGAAACGGCATCATATTAGATATTGGCTGGCTGCTGCCTGCGGGTTGTATGGTAGCAACAGTACCGGTAAACGAACCACTAGCCTGTGATGCAGATGTATAAAAAGGTGATGGCGCCACCGCAACCATAGCATTTGCCGGGTTGCCGCTATTCCCCGCCTGTGAACTTACATTCACTACGGCTACAGCCGCGTGCATATGAGCAGGCATTTGATTTTGGGTAACTGTAATGGATTGTGTTCCGGCTCTCTCTCCAATTACAATATTAGAAAGCCCGGGGCTTTGTCCTGCACCTACAGGTATCCTCCCCCTGAAATCTGGTAGGCCGAAGGTGTTTTGTCCATCGCCACCATATGTTGTGCCAACCAAGGAAAATAATGCAGTGTTTTCAGCAATAGACATTAATTGCCCTGCGCAATACGCCCAATTTTGAGGAGCAAAATTTCCACCGAACAGGCATACCTGCGCTATAAAATAAGCTTCCATAAAACAGCAATTATTTAAATCGTTTAATAATAAAAAACCTAAATCAACACTCAAATATATATTTTCTAAAATGAATTACACCATCATTTTTTTAAATAAAAAAATTTTTATTTCTGAATTATCTTTTTATATTTAAACTTTGATTGTATATTTTTTGCCATTGCTTATGTTGCTGTTGAATATCCATCAAACATAGTTGATTATTATTTTTTCCTAAAGGATAAACACAAAAATCTTTTCGCTTTTTACACGATTTACAGTTTAAATATTTTATTTTTTATTCCAAAAAAACATGTGACTATGGCACGTAAACTACTCTTTTTTGTATTTATTTTTTTTACAATACAAGTTTCTTTATATGCACAATACCTTGAAACCTTTTCCACGCCTAATAAAGGCTATATGACTGAATTCGTGAATGACCTTACCGGGGTTAACTGGACCCTGTCACCCTGGGCGCTTGATAATGCAGCGCCTAACTTCACCTTTGCCGGCAGGGATAACCTGGACTATTTTCAAACCACGGCTGCAGGCAAACTTGAATCATCGGACCTTGACCATGAAGTGTATTGGGAAAGCCCGCTGATTAATATCAGTGCAGCAGGTACGGTTAGTTTTTCAGTTGACCTTTCCTGGACAGGATTTGATACAGATGGCACCTTAAATAGTTGTATTTCCGGACCGCATGGAATCAATGCGACGCTTGATGTAATTAAAGTAATGTACAGTATTAACGGTGGTGCCTATACTATGATACCTAACACGGTGGGTGGTGCTACTTGTGCCACCATTGGCTATGTTTCTGGTTCTGTAAACAGCTCTAATCCCGGATCGATAACCATTACAAAACCCGGTTTATCGGGCAATTCCATCAGGATAAGAGTAGTGGTAAACACCAATGTTACAGCAGAAGTGGTAACGATTGATAATGTAAGTATTCCGCAGGCAGGCGTTACTTTAGGTTGCACGCAGCCAACCATCAGTGCAGTTCCTTCCAATATTGTTTGCAACGGTGCAAACTCCGGCGCCATTAAAGTAACCGCAAGCGGCGCAACTCCTCCTTATAATGTTTCATGGTCAGGCCCTTCAAGCGAAAATCCGGCAGGAAATGAAATAGCAACATCCGGTGGAAATTATACCATTACTGGATTAGCAGCGGGCAGCTACACCGTAACGGTTACCGATGCTGCAAGTTGTTCCCAAACAACACAGGTAACCATTGCATCATCACCTATTAGTCAATCGGCTGTTACCAGTCCTGCTTCGTGCGGAGATGCCAATGGCACTATCGATCTTTCGGTAAGTGGTGGAAACCCCGGTTATACCTACGCATGGTCAAACGGCGCTACTACACAGGATATTACCGCGGTAGCCGGCAACTATATGGTAACTGTTACCGACAATTCTTCACCGGGTTGTACATCGATCGCAAACTATACGATTGCTGCTGCTACCAATGGGGCTTATTTAGAAACATTCAGCGTTCCTAACAAAGGATATCTTACGGCGCTCACCAATAATTTCTTTGGCGTAAACTGGACACTTTCATCATGGACAACCGATCAACCGGAAACGGGTATCGGAAGAGGCGGTGATGATTATTTCCAAACAACTGCAGGTGGAAAACTGGAGGGTATTGATACCGATGCAGAAGTAAACTGGACAAGCCCACTATTAAATATTGCTTCATCTGGTACTGTTCAATTTTCTGTCGACCTTGGCTGGACACAATTTGATCCGGAAGATTATATTTCAGTTGAATATAGCTTAAACGGTGGCGCATACCAACCAATACCCAATGCAGTTGGTGGTGGGGCAAAAACCATCCAATATGCTTCCGGTGTGGATATTTCAGGTGCTACCACTGTTACGAAAACAGGTATATCTGGTAGTACCCTGCAAATAAAAATTGTGGTATTGTCCAATTCAAATGGAGATGTGGTAACCATTGATAATGTATCGGTTCCGCAAACCGTTTCACTTTGTATATGTCCTACCTTCTCCGGTGCACCTGCGAATGTGAGTATTGTAAACAGTGTATGCGCAAGTGGTTGTACCGTTAGCGGTGGAAGTATTACGGCACTAACCGGTACTCCTTGTCCGGTGGGCTCTACGTTGCAATACCAGGTAAACGGTGGTGGCTGGTCTGCAACCTTACCAACCTATGCGCCAACCGGACCGGCGCAAACGATTAAAACACGTTGCTCTTGTAATTCAGACCCATTGGTAGTAAGTGCAGAATCTGCACCGGTTACTACCGTTCCGGGCACCTGCTCTACACCTGTTGTAAATGCACCAACCGTTACCCAACCCACCTGCGTTTCGCCCACGGGTACCATTGTTGTAAATGCAACTGGAGCAGGTGCTATGGATTATAGTATTAATGGTGGAGTAGGTTGGCAGCCCTCAAATACTTTTTCTTCAGTACCACCCGGCAATTATAATATCCGGGTACGCTTTCAGGCATTCCCCGATTGCTTTACAGCATTTATAGGCAATCCGGTGGTAATTAATCCTGCACCGGTAGCTCCTACCTGGTATAAAGATGCAGATAATGATAACTATAGTGATGGACAATCATTGACCCAGTGTACGCAACCAAACAATTACAAACTTGCAGCCAATTTAATAGCTATAAACGGTGATTGTAATGATGGCAATGCTGCTATCAACCCGGGCGCTGCTGAAGTATGCGATGGCGTGGACAACAACTGTAATGGACAGACAGATGAAGGTTGTAATATTCTTACTACCTGGTACCGCGATAAGGACGGCGACGGTTATGGTAGCGGTTCACGAACCATCATTGCTGTTACGCAACCCAATGGATATGTAAGTAACCCGAATGATTGTAACGATAGTAATGCAGACGTACATTCAGGCGCTCCCGAACTTGAAGATGGAATTGATAATGATTGTGATGGCGAAGTAGATGAAGACCTTCCCTGTAGGAAACTATGGTACAAAGATGCCGATGGAGATGGCTATGGTAGAAACACAGTAACCCGTTAC
>JBGSLS010000052.1:0-56195 GCA_041740575.1 Chitinophagaceae bacterium
GTAACGGGTTACTGTGTTTCTACCATAGCCATCTCCATCGGCATCTTTGTACCATAGTTTCCTACAGGGAAGGTCTTCATCTACTTCGCCATCACAATCATTATCAATTCCATCTTCAAGTTCGGGAGCGCCTGAATGTACATCTGCGTTACTATCGTTACAATCATAAGGGTTACTTACATATCCATTGGGTTGTGTAACAGCAATGATGGTTCGTGAACCGCTACCATAACCATCACCATCTTTATCACGATACCAGGTATGCACCGGTGTAAGATCAAGACCAATAATTACCGGATCGTGATCTGAAGTGCGGAAAGCATTTACTTCATAAAGGCTCGCACCTGCCGGCTTGTTTTCCGTGTTGTAATCAAACAGGTTTACTTCATCTGCGTTGATATGCCACTCAGTAACACCTGTTACCTGTGCGGTAAGCGTGCTATTACTTAAGGCATAGTCTAAATATCCGGTTTGTCCATCAAATACATAACCGTAAGCGTTATTACCACTAAACTGCTCAATCAATTCGGTATATCCAAGGTTTT
Source organism: Chitinophagaceae bacterium (assembly GCA_041740575.1). Classification (GTDB taxonomy): domain Bacteria; phylum Bacteroidota; class Bacteroidia; order Chitinophagales; family Chitinophagaceae; genus Phnomibacter. Next base: position 546 of record JBGSLS010000052.1, read on the forward strand.
TAAGCGCTGTAATAGGGTCTTCGCCTTTATAACTATTTAAGTCACCGATAATTAAAAAGTCGGGGTCACCGCTACCTGTTGGGTCAGTAGTAAGCCATTGGGCTAGTGCCTGTGCTCCTTTGGTACGTGTACTGTTATAAGCACTCTGACCGTCCATCTGGTCATTATCCAAACCTGGCCCGGAGCTACCTTTCGCTTTCAAATGATTTACCACTACAGTAAACCGTGATCCAAGGTCTGGGTTACCGGCTCCTGTTACCTGGAAAGTAGAAGCGATTGCAGGACGATTCTGTTGGCCTCCCAGGTTATTGGGATTAGTGAAAGACGGATCGTTCAAAATAGCTGCAGCACCCTGTGGAGTTACAACAGCAGGTTTGTAAATAATAGCACAGGTAATTTGGTCTGTGCCTACTACACCCGTATTTATAAATCCATATGTTCCTGGTCCAGCTACATTATTTAACGCATTTACCAAGGCAGTCAAAGTTGTGCCACCATTATTTTCCACTTCCATTAAACCTAATACATCAGCATTGGTTCCAATAACTGCCTGCACCAGTTTGTCTGTTTGACGCACTAATTCAGCGGCATTATCGGCTCCCCGTGAGTTTAGGGTGGTAAAATAGTTGAGTACATTAAAACTGGCAACTTTTATATTTCCCCCAACCGAAGCAGGTGCAGCCGGTCTTGGATTTTCAACCGTAAATTGAACAGGATATGCGGGTACCGGTCTTATACGCCACGCATTAGGGCTAAGTGAAGTATTTCCACCAAATGACCAATGTAGGACACCAGTAAGATCGTTTATCGCATCTCCACCCCTGAAGAAGTTAGTACCCTGGGTTCCTGTGGAAAAACCGCCTGGTTGCGGATAAAAAGCACCACTGGTTGGCGTTGAAAAATATTGCATATTGGTTTCATCATCCAATGTTATTTGTCTGCGGCTTAAATCCATCATATAAGCATTGTTCTCAGCTACAGTTGGGGTATTGTCTACGTGGGTATAGGTGAAAGGCCTATTGTTTGCTGTTAACACAGCTTCGCCAAAACGACCCAATTGGAAATATTCAGAAACTACCAATTTGTTGGTGAATGTTACCAGCATGCCTTCATACTTTTCGTAAAAAGCATCTACATCCAATGCGGAAGAAATGGGAAGACTTATTGAAACAGGCGTTGGTAAAGGGTTGCTACCACTAATGAATGATACAGAAAGATTGCTATTATCATTATCAATTTGGGTCATGCCGAAAAATTCATCTACTGCACCGGTTACCTGCACAAGGTCGCCAACGGAAACTGTAGGGTCAGTTCCAAGGAATACAAAAATACCTTCAGAAGTAGAAGGATCCGCATCTGCATCCGCATCTTCTTCCTGTACAAAAATGGCATCCAACCCAGGATAAGCGGCTGTTACAATACCACTAATGGTAACGGTTTGCCCATCAAGCGGACTTGATGCACCACTACCTTGAATCGTATGAATTTTGGTAATGACTATCGGAGCATCGTTATCAACTATGGTAATACTTGCGTTGGTATTAGTTGTACCAAGGTCATAGGCAGCAGCATCTGACAACGTGAGTATAACAGTTTCTGCGCCTTCTTCTTCGCTGTCATCAACAGGCGTAATAGTTATATCAACAAAAGATGAAGAAACAGGTATAATAACACTGCCAGAAAGGGTAGGAGTATAGTCAACACCATTTGTGGCCGTGCCGCCAATAGTATAGTTAACAGTTAAAGCATCTGTTGTAACACCCGTGCGGGCTATGCGGAAAATTCCCGGGTTGCTGCCTTGTTCAGATGCAAGTGCATCCTGTACCACTATGGTAATAACCGGTACACTGGAAACAGAGGTAGAAAAGGAAAAATCGTCTATGGCAAGACCATGGTCATTACCTGCATCGTTACGTTCAATCCAACGAATCCATAAAGTGGAATTATTTGCCCATCCGAGCGATGATAAGGTGCCGCCACGGTTATTTACCTTTCCTGCAATATTTCCATCTACAATACCGGCAGTAGTTGTAGCAACCGGGCTTGTCCAATCAAAATTGCCGCCAGGTACATTCCATGTGGTAACATCTGAAAATGTGGCACCGAAACCATATTCAAGTACCATGGTTTGCGCGGTTGCATTTCCCCCATTACGCCATTGTTCACCAGCAAAGCCAATAGTTGCGCTGTTAATGGTGCTTCCAGTACTATTGGTAAAACTAACGGCAATCCAACCTGCAACATTTCCACTGGACGGGCTACCAAAATAAGCTCCGCCCGAACCCAATCCGCCTAGAGCTCTTTCACCTGATTCTGTTGTGCCATAGCTGTAAAAGCTACCAGCGGTATTGCTGCCGTTATTAGCATTATAGGTGGTAATAGCGGTTCCAGGTGATGGCTGACGAAATAAAAACCATCCAGGGAGCGGGGTAGTTCCGTTGGAAAATGTATTACCTGTTGCTGGCGATGATGCCAAAGCATCAAAGTTTTGGGTATAGGTAGTACCCGTAAAACTAATTTGTGCCTGAGCCAAAACTGTAAGTTGAAAGGCGACAGTTGTTAGAAGCAGAATTTTACTGGCTGATTGCATTCGTCTGAAAAAATTTGCTTTGTAAAGTTTAATCATTTTAATCGCTTAGTTTAAATAAAAAGAAGACAAAGTACCATTAGTTATACCTTGATTTGGTATTATCTTTAAATGAATTTTATTCTACTTTTTTTGTTAATACTTGTGTTGATTTTCGCCTTAAATATTAAACAGAACGATCAATTACAGCACTGTTTTTTATTTAAAATTTGGATATGAAGTACTTTCCCTTCTAACGAGCACTTATCATAAAACAATGCAATTAGATGGACAGTATGAATTATGAATAAAAGTTAAACACTTGTAGCCACCGCCAAGCTCAAAACTGAAAGTTTTAACCCCGGCACTCGCAGCAGCACCTGCCCGCAAGCATCCATGGTTGCGCCAGTCGTAATTACATCATCCACCAGTAGTGCATGCCGGTTATGTAAATGTTGTGTATCCAGCAAATCGAATACATGAGAAACGTTGGCCCATCTTTGTAAGCGGCTTTTGTGGGTTTGCGTTTCGGTAAAAATGGTACGCATAATGGCCACTTCTTCTACTGCTATTCCAGTTGCTGATCGAATGCCTTCGCAAATAAGGGTACTTTGGTTATAGCCCCTGCTTTGTAGCTTTTTTCGGTTAAGGGGCAATGGTATCAATACATCAATATTACCAAACCATCCTAACTCCAATAAATGTTTTCCCATCATATGACCAAGATAATTACCCATGGCAGTATCGCCCCGGTATTTTAGCCGGTGAATCAGTTTTTGGGTAAGTCCATCTTTTCCAAAGAATAGCCAGCTTCCGGCTTTTTGTAATTGCAGGCGACCTGTAAATAGACGAGCGGTATAATTGTCACCTGTTTTTTCGAATCCGGTATGGGGCAGTTGTTTTATGCAGCGTACACAGATAAGTTGCAAGGGCTGGTACAATTCTGCTCCACAGCCGGGGCAACTGTGGGGGTAAAAGAATCGGGTAATATCTGTAAGGATTTGTATTTTAGGCATAAAAAAAGGAATACTAATGTACTCCCTTTTCCTTTTAAAATTCAATTTTTTTATCTCTATTCTTCTAAATATTTATTTCCTGTCTATCATTCTCTCTTACCAAATAAATTATTTTATTACTGTCTTATCTATTACAATTTCATCCATAAGATCATTATAAGTGCTTACGCGTCCTTGTACTTTTACTTTTTCTCCAACAGTTACTGTTTTCAGATCTGCAACATTTGCTTCTTCAAAATTGCAAATAATATTACCTATAGAAAGATTAGTTGCATCAACTGCTGTCACTGTTCCTTCAATAAGAATGGCTTTATCAATGTAGGTGGTCATAGCATTTGGATCACTGCTAAACGCGCTGCTTAGTTGCTCGGATGTTACTGTGAATGCCGGTTTTTCCGTACCTACATCGCGATGGGGTTTGTAGAATACATACCAAATGGCCCAGCCACCTACAACCATTCCTGCCAGCACTAGAACAATAAGAAGGTTTTTGTACTTTTTAATAAGTTTCATGTTTATTCCTTTAAGTTATAAAAATATGATTACTACCATTTAATTGGTAAAGAGAGAACTATCAATATATATTCTGATAGCTTCACTGCATAAACAGGGCACAAAGGTAACCCAACCATTGAGGTATAAAATGATGGATGTTGTTTACAAACATGATATAAGTCACGTGACAGTATGATGACAATCAATCTTTCCCCAATTGCTTATTCCAATCTTTGTAGTTCGAAACTGCTGAGAAAAATTTCATTCTCCTGATCTCCTATCAGCAGCATTTTTAGAACTAAATAAATCAATTATATGGCTCACATTCATCCAACAAAAGCAATAGGATTGGTACTTTCAGCGGTAGTGCTTATGGCAGTTACCATCCATTGTACCAAAGACAATACTATTGCACCGCAGGTTTCCCGCGCGCTGGTAGATGAACCCGATTCTACCTTGTTTTCACCTTTCTTTGATTCAACAGTGGTAATAGGTGCAGATGCAATACCCGGGATAAACGATTACGCCACCACATCTGGCGTGCTTTCTATTATCCGAAACAACTGCTCGTCATCTCCATGCCATGGCGGTGGTGTAGAACCCAAGCTGCTAGACTATGCAAGTGTAAGGGCAATGGTAGAACCTGGTAATCCTGAAGCAAGCAAACTGTTTCAGTTAATTACCACCAGCGATCTGAATGAAGCCATGCCGCCTATTAATTATGGTGTTGACCTTACGGTTACTGAAAAATCGAAAGTTTACAACTGGATTCTGCATGGTGCAAAAGAAAGTCCTGATTTACAGGATTATCGCCCTGCTGCTATTCAGTTAATTACCAGTGGATGCGGTTCAGCTAACTGCCATAACCAGGCTACCGTGGGTGGCGCATGGGCAAGAGCTAAACAAATCAATGTATCTTCTACTGATACCTTCCTGTTTATTTACAGAAACCCAAACACAGGAAGCCAAACGTTTTATGCACAGTTAAAAGAGCCAAAGCTTTCAACCGAATGGAATCTCTATAAGGATAGTGTAAAGAAATTCTACAGGGATACCACCGCCAACGCAAGTTTCAGGCCTTTCAAAACATTTACATCGCCTGTAGTATTAAGTAGCTTCAGGGGACCACTTAACTCTTACGATGATATCCTGATGGATATAGTGGTACCAAAATCAGTCCGTAGTAATACTTCTGTTCAATACACAGATCCGGTATCAGGGAAAAAGTTTTATGCAAAAAGTGATGCATACAATGCAACTAGTTCTATGGTATCAAGAGTCGATTCTACACTTGTTTTAGCCAATCCCAGAACAAAAGTTTTCGCTACGAATCATCAGGGTGATATGGCATTTGGAGATGGTGGTTTAAGCCCAAGTGAAATAGCCATTATTAAGGCCTGGTATTTCTCTGATCCTAATGTTCCCGATGCATGGAAATATGGGCTCGACGGAACCGGCATATTCAAATACAGAAAATCCGGTAAAATCATTACAAAATAAATATACAGTTATGAAAAAGTTTCTGCTTTTATTCTCCACGATTGTACTCATTGTAATATTTCAATCCTGTTACAAAAACAGGTACGATATAACAGAAGCTACCCTGGAATCAATACATACCATTTCGCTTACAAAAGATGTAGCGCCCATATTAATAGCAGGTGGCTGTGGTTGCCATAACAATGGTACCAGCCGGCAGTTTTGGTTTTCGCATGGTGATACCATTTATTATGAAACCATGGTGGCTAAATCTAATATGCTTGAAAAAATGGCAAAAGGTCAGCCACACCCTGCTGAGGGTACGGTTTTCTTTACCCCGGCACAGGCATCTATCGTTAAAACCTGGGTGGCACAAGGGGCAAAAAATGATAATGTTCCCCCACCTATTTCAGGTTCGGTAAGTTATCTGAAAGATATAGTGCCGATCGTAAAAATTAGTTGTAGTGGCGGACAGTGCCATGGTGGTCTTGGTCCCGTCCTTGACTATACAACTTTGAAAGCAAATGAATCCGTATTAAGACCAATGATGAAAAGTCTGGGTCAACAAGGACACCCATTCGTTGTACCTGTTACCCAAACAACCGCTACTACCTTCCTTGCATGGATGGATGGTGGATGGCTTCCATAAATTTCTATCATAATATCAACACACTAAATAACTATAATATGAAAAAATTAATTCTGTTATCAACGTCTTTAATCTTCCTTGCTTCAGTTGCCTTTGCGCAATCCTATAAAACGCGTGAAGGTGTAATTTACTTTAATCCCAATAAAAACCAAAGTAGTAAGGAATACGCTTCAGAAAGTAAGGAAGCCACAGCTATATTGAAGGTAGAAACGGCTGAAGTTGCCTTGTTGGTACCTATGAAGTCCTTTCATTTTAATAATGCATTGCTCGAAGAACATTTTAATGAAAATTACCTGCATACCAATAAATACCCAAATGGTACTTATAAAGGAAAGCTGATTGGATTTACAAAAGCTATGCTGGAAAAAGATGGTGTTTACAAGCTTACATCTGAAGGATCTGTAGAATTACATGGAGTAACCAAAACATTCAAATCTCCTGTTACGCTTACCGTAAAAGGCAAGCTCGCCACTTTTGTATGCAACTTTGTTGTAAAGGCTGAAGATTATAACATCGCCGTTCCTGATTTAGTGAAGCCAAAGCTGGCTGAACTTACACCATTGGTGGCTACTATTCCTTTTAAGCTCAATTAATTTAAGAAAACTGTTATTATGAAAAAGATAATTATTCCTTTCATAGCCTTGTTTACCTGCGGATTATCCGCCATTGCACAAGATGATCTGCTAGGCGAACTGGAAGCCGAAGACTCGGCTATTGTTAAAGAAAATATTACTGCTGCTACCTTTAAAGCTACCCGTGTTATTAACATGCAAAGTGTAGAAATGACCGGTTTGCACAATATGCAGTTCATGATTATCCACCACTTTGGTGCCTTGTGGGATAGTGATGAAGGCGCAAGCAATTTCGGGCGCTTGTTTGGTATGAATGCAGGGTTTGCGAATACCTATATGTCGTTTGACTATACACCTATTAAGTGGATGAACCTTGGTGTTGCTTTTGCAGGAAACAGTTCATTAGAAGGTACTGCGAAATTTAAGTTGATGCGGCAGCAAACAGGGCAGCGGAATTACCCGGTAAGTGTTGCATGGGTGTCTAACTTCAATGTAAATGTTTCTAAAAAATTAGAATCGCCAAATGATTTTGCATGGAATAGATTCAGCTATCTGAACCAATTATTAATTGCCCGTAAGTTCAATGAAAAATTATCCCTGCAATTCAATCCATCATGGGTACACTATAATATTGTTCCTTATGGTTACAATACATCAAATGATATTTTTTCAGTTGGTTTTGGCGGACGTTTCAAATTAACGAATAAAGAAGCTATAACATTTGAATATTCCCGTCAATTAAATATGTACAAGGATATTACGGATAAAACCGGAGAGATTATCAACTATTCTCCTAACCTTATTTCATTAGGTTTTGACTGGGATACAGGTGGTCACGTTTTCCAGTTCTTTTTTAGCAACAGCTATTATTCAAGCAATATTTTCCAGTTAAGTGCCAATACGAAAAAGGATAATTTTGGTCAGTGGTGTATGGGATTTAATTTAAACAGAAGCTATGCAATGAAGAAGAGTGTTCAAACGCATTGATCATAATTGCAGCGTACAGCATATTTAGGGTGTGTTGATGTGTTAAATAGCGAAGGCTCCCAAATTGGGGGCCTTCGTGTTTTCAGTGAGTAAGGGGTTGATTATTCCGTACATTAGCTTTTTCGAATACAACATTATTCAATATAGCTAACCATGGAAACCACGAGTATTACACCACAGGTACACAATTTTATTGCCGGCAAGTTTGAGCGAAATGGTCAAACATCCATGAATGTTTACAGCCCTGCTGATGGCAAAGTAATCAGCACGGTGCCGCTCAGTACTGCCACCGATCTTGACAAGGCTGTAAAGGCCGCAAAAGCCGCATTCCCTGCATGGTCGGCGCTTACCTGTAAAGAGCGGGTACAGGTATTTTTCAGGTACCGCAGCTTGCTTGAGCAAAATATGGATGAACTTACCAAACTCGTTAGTCTTGAAAATGGAAAAATCCACAGCGAGGCAAAAGCTGAAATTGAAAAAAGCATGGAGCTATGCGAGTTTGCTGTATCCATGCCGCAAATTATAAGCAACGAAGTACAGGAAGTAAGCAAAGGCGTAGAATGCCGCGTAGATAAAAAACCGCTGGGTGTGGTGGCTTCTATTACGCCCTTTAATTTCCCCAATATGGTACCGCACTGGACCGTTCCAAACGCTTTGGTGTTGGGCAACTGTATGATTTTAAAACCATCGGAACTTGTCCCGCTCAGTGCCATGCGCATGGCTGAGTTGCTAAAGGAAGCGGGTCTGCCTGATGGGGTTTTTAATATTGTAAATGGCGGAAAGGAAATTGTAGAAGCCATCTGCGATCATCCTGACATAAAAGCGGTTTCATTTGTAGGTTCTACCCGTGTTGCCAAATTGGTGTATCAACGCGCTACATCACATCTCAAAAGATGTCTTGCATTGGGTGGGGCAAAAAATCACCTGCTCGTTTTGCCCGATGCGCACCTTGAAATGACGGCTTCAAATGTAGTAGCATCCATGAGCGGATGTGCCGGGCAACGGTGTATGGCTGCTGCTGTAATGGTAGGTATTGATGCTGTGCAGCCTATTATTGACCGCATGGTGGAAGAAGCGAGAAAGGTAGTACCGGGGTCAACGCTTGGCGCAGTGATTAGCAAAGAAGCAAAAGCACGTATTGAAAATTTTATTACTGAGGCAGAAAATGCAGGCGCAAAAGTACTGCTTGATGGCAGGGGCGCAATAGTGCCCGGTAGGGAAGATGGATTTTATGTAGGGCCAACGATTATTGATTTTGTAACACCCGTTATGCGGATAGCCACCGAAGAAGTTTTTGGCCCTGTAATTTCCATAATTCGCGCAAGCAATGTTGATGAAGCCATTCAAATAGAAAATAACAGTTCCTATGGCAATGCAGCATCGGTATTTACCCAAAGCGGCGGGTTGGCTAGGGAAGTTATAGAACGCGCAAGTGCCGGAATGATTGGGGTAAATGTTGGCGTTCCCGTTCCAAGGGAACCTTTTTCATTTGGTGGTTGGAACGAATCTAAATTTGGCGTAGGTGATATAACCGGCAAAAGTTCTATTGAATTCTGGACGCAGAATAAGAAAACTACGGTTAAATGGAATCCGGAAGCGAAAACGAATTGGATGAGCTGAGCTTAGTTGATAGTTGAGAATTGATAGTTGATAATTAAAACTACTCTCCAAGATCAATTTTCCACTTTCCATTATCCATTATCCATTGTCCATTATCCATTGTCCACTCTCAATTAAAAACCATGATTCAGGAAAAAAGTCTGGATTTTGCTATTCGTATAGTGAAATTGTATAAACACATTGTTGAAACTAAAAAGGAATATGTGCTTTCGAAACAATTGCTGCGCAGTGGAACAGCAATTGGGGCATTGGTTAGAGAAGCGGAACATGCACAATCCAAAGCTGATTTTCTAAACAAAATGAATATAGCTTTAAAGGAAGCAAATGAAACGATTTACTGGCTCTTACTATTAAAAGAAACGGAATACCTGACAGAAACAGAATATACATCCATAAATTTTGATGGTGAGGAAGTATTAAAATTGCTTATAAGCATAGTAAAAACTACCAAAAACAATCTAAAAAATTTAAAGGATAATGGATAGTTGAGAATGATTATTTAATGGATAGGTAGGAATTAAAAATCAAAACTATTTAGGCATTGACAACTATCCACTCTAAACTCTCCATTATCAACTCTCCATTATCAACTCTCCACTTTCAACTCTCCACTTTCAACTATCAACTAAATGCAAAACAATCTAGATTACACACTTTTCTCCTGGAGCAAACAAGCAGGATTGAATCCCATTGATGTAGTAAAAGCAAAAGGCGTTTACCTATGGGGTGCAGATGGAAAAAGATACATTGATTTTTCTTCGCAACTGATGAATGTAAACATTGGCCATGGCAACCAACGGATAACTGAAGCGGTTGCAAGGCAGATGGAGCAAGTGAGTTACGTGTATCCGGGAATGGTAACCGAAGCACGTGGGTTGCTCGGAAAAAAAATTGCTGAGATTACCCCGGGGAATCTCACCAAATCTTTCTTTACACTTGGCGGTGCTGAAGCGGTAGAAAATGCTATTAAAATTGCCCGCTTGTACACCAAACGCTCTAAAATTATTGCGCAATACCAATCGTACCATGGCTCTACCTATGGCGCTATGTCGTTGGGTGGCGATCCGCGCAAACATTTTTCCGACCGGGAAGCCGCACCTGGATTTGTGCATGTAGAAAATCCCTATTTCTATCGTTGTCCATGGGGTAGTAAGACCATGGAAGAATGTGGAGAAAGAGCCATAGCCCATCTGGAAAGAGTAATTAAATATGAAAATCCTGACAGCATTGCCGCTATTTTATTTGAAGGCGAATCGGGTTCATCGGGTTGCATAAAGTACCCACCTTTTTATTGGCAAAAACTCAGGACGCTGGCAGATAAATATGGTATCCTGCTGATAGCTGATGAAGTGATGAGCGGATTTGGCCGTACCGGCAAATGGTTTGGCATTGACCACCATCATGTTACCCCCGATATTATGTGTGTGGCAAAGGGAATTACTTCCGGCTACATTCCGTTGGGCGCTACAATTCTAAGTCAGCCCATTGCAGAACATTTTGATAGCAATCCACTCGGCATCGGGCTTACATACTCTGCGCATGCAGTTGCTTGTGCCGCGGCGGTTGAAAATATTAAGATTCTCGAAGAAGAGAATATGGTGGAGAATGCCGCCAACATGGGTGCATACATAGATAAGAAAGTTGCCCAAATGGCGGAGAAACATCCTTCTATAGGTGACTTCAGAAATACAGGTTTGCTTGGCTGCATTGAACTGGTTAAAAACCGGGAAACCAAAGAACCGGTTACACCCTGGAATGCCAAACCTGCCGATATGGAAGTAACCAATAAGATGGCTAAAAAAATTCAGGAAGCAGGCATGTTTACGTTTGTGCGCTGGAACTGGATTTTTGTTGCACCGCCCTTGTGTGTTACAGAAAGTGAGATTGATGAAGGGCTGGAGATTATTGAAGGGGCGATTGAAATTGCGGATGGGTATTATACATCCTGATTTACACCCGTCGAATTTGACGGGTTTAGATATTTCAAAGTGGTCGAATTTGACCAATTTGAAATAGATATTGCTGGTAATAAATAATTTTATTTAGCTGAAGCGCAACGGAAAGCCAATGGAAAGGGAATATTTACATAACAAAAACGAAATTATTTCTTCACCGCTTTACAGCGAAGACCTTGCCCCCTTGCCCGCATCCGTGCGCACATGGAACACATGGCATATGGCTGCGCTTTGGATTGGCATGGCCGTATGCATACCTACCTACCTGCTGGCATCATACATGATAAAATCAGGGCTTAGCTGGCAGGAAGCCATGATTATTATTGGTTTATCCAATCTCATCATCACCATTCCAATGGTGCTTAATGGTAAGGCAGGCGTTAAGTACGGCGTTCCCTTTCCGGTGCTGGGCAGGGCAGCATTTGGTATCAAAGGCATTCATATTGCATCAGTCATGCGGGGTGTGGTGGCATGCGGTTGGTTTGGCGTACAAACCTGGATAGGCGGGCTTTCCATTTATGCCATATTCAATGCACTTACCGGAAATCAACCCGAAGCCGGATTACATATTGGTCAGTTTGTTTGCTTCTTACTTTTCTGGTGCATCAATATTTATTTTGTGGTAAAAGGTTCCGAAAGCATTAAGTGGCTGGAGCAATTATCGGCACCCATACTCATAGGCATGGGGCTTTTTTTAATAGGTTGGGGAGCCAATAAAGCAGGTGGTTTTGGAATTGTGTTGGCACAAAGTGCGCAATTGGTCAAACCTGCGGCGGAGGTAGAAAATGTAAATGGAAAATCCATCGTTTACCTGCATCCGCTTAAAGAAAAAACCGGCACACAATTCAAAGCAGATGATTATAGATTAACATTACAAGATAAGCCCATGCAGGTTGACTGGAAACCTATGCAGCAAGCCGGTACCGTTACCCTTGATAATCCATCCTTGCTTCCGGTAATGGTTCAGTTCAGAAACAAGCATGGAGCGCGTTACCAATATTCATCGCTTGTAAAAGCTGTGCCCATTATCGCTGAAAAGGATACCCAACCTAAAATATGGAGCTATATTTTATGGCTCACCGCAATGGTCGGTTTTTGGGCTACGATGTCTATCAGCATCTCGGATATTACGCGTTATGCCACAAGTCAAAAAGCACAGGTAGCTGGACAATTTATCGGGCTGCCGGGTACGATGATTTTATATTCTTTTGTTGGCATTTTTGTTACCTGTGCGGCAGTAATAAATTTCAGTGACATACTTGTAGCTGATGACGTTCCCTGGGATCCGGTACAATTGGTTGCAAAATTTGAGAATCCTATCGTAGTTATTATTGCGCAGCTTTTTTTACTCATTGCCACTTTATCTACCAATATTGCCGCGAATGTAATTGCACCTGCCAACGCGTTTTCCAATCTTTTTCCCAGGAAAATAAGTTTTAAAGCCGGTGGGTTAATTACGGGTATCATCGGCATACTCATTTGCCCTTGGTGGTTGCTCAACGAGATAAGTGGCATCCTTATTTTTATCAGCGGTTTACTCGGCCCGGTACTCGGTGTTTTGCTGGCAGATTATTTTTGGGTACGCAGGCAAAACCTGCAATTTGATGAATTGTACAAAACAAATGGTATCTATGCTTACCATTCAGGATTTAATCCGGCGGCTATTATTTCGATGGTAGTTGGTATTTTGCTTGCGCTTGCCGGGTTTTGGATACCGTCATTAAATTTTTTATATTCGTTCTCTTGGTTTACCGGTTTTGCTGTATCGTTTTTCTTGTATTACTTATTAATGAAATACCCACGACCGCAGATAGGGAAAGGAAATGAATGAGTTTTTCGTGGGTATTCTTTGTGACAAATAGAAAACAATAATCATGACCACAAAAAAAAATAACATGTCAGTTTTAATTACCCATGGAAGAGTAGTAACCGCATCAGAAACCTATGAAGCCGATGTGTACATTGAAGGAGAACAAGTGGTTGCCATCGGCAAAAATCTTCCCTATCAGGCCGATTGGGTAATTAATGCAGCGGGCAAACTATTATTCCCCGGTGGTATCGATCCGCATGTGCATCTTTCCTTGCCTTTTATGGGTACTTATTCAAGCGATGATTATACAACTGGTACACGTGCCGCATTATTTGGCGGCACCACAACGGTAATTGATTTTATTATTCAAACACAGGGTGATACACTTCACAACGCACTGAAAACCTGGCAGGAAAAATCGGTTGGCAAAGCCATTGGCGATTATAGCTACCACATGGCAGTAACTGATTTTAATTCCAATGTGGCGAAAGAAGTTGTGGATTTTATTGAAGAAGAGGGCATCACTTCTTTTAAAACCTTTATGGCTTATAAAGGTGCGTTGATGATTGACGATGGGCAAATGGTGCAACTGATGGATGTGCTCAAAAAACATGGCGGCATGATAACCGTACATGCAACGAATGGCGATATGATTGACGCGCTGATTGCACAGCACCGGGCCGAAGGAAAGTTATCACCGTTGTATCATTATTTATCGCAGCCCGAAGTAACAGAAGCCGAAGCAAGCGCTCGTTTTTGTGATATGCTACATTATACCGGTTGCCCGGGTTATATCGTTCATATGACCTGCGAAGGGGCCTTAAATGCAGTTAGAATGGCTACGATGCGTAATCAAAAAGTGTATGTAGAAACCTGTTCGCAATACCTGATGCTTGATGCTTCGCTGTATGAGCAAAATTTTGAAGGCGCTAAATGGGTAATGAGTCCGCCACTACGGCAAAAGAAAGACCAGACGGCGCTTTGGTCGGGTATTCAGCAAGGGTTGGTACATACAGTAGGTACAGACCATTGCCCCTTTATGTGGGAGCAGAAAAAAATGGGGCTGAATGATTTCTCCAAAATACCCAACGGACATCCCGCAATTGAACACCGCATGGAATTTATGTTTTCCGAAGGGGTTGTAAAAGGTAATATTTCATTGGAAAAATATGTGGAACTCACTTCCACCAACGCTGCACGCATTTTTGGCATGTACCCTCGTAAAGGCACGATAGCCGTGGGTGCCGATGCGGACATCGTGATTTTTGACCCAAACATAAAACATACGATTTCTGCGGCTACGCACCACATGAATGTAGATTACTCGGCTTACGAAGGATGGGAAGTTACCGGCAAGGTAGAAACCGTTTTACTAAGGGGAGAAGTTGCCATTGAAAATAATGAATGTTATCTTGAGCCGGGATATGGTAAGTTTATCAAACGCAATAAAGCAACCTTACATATTTAAAATTTTCACCACTTAACACCACTACTATGCCACGCATCATTAAATCGGGATTGATACAAATGAGATTGCCTATCTCTGAAGGAGAGGGAACCATTGAAGAGATTGTTGAAGCTATGTATGAAAAGCATATTCCTTTTATTGAAGAAGCAGGAAAACAAGGCGTGCAGATATTGTGCCTGCAGGAAATTTTTAATACACCTTATTTCTGTCCCGGACAGGATAGTAAATGGTATGCATCGGCAGAAGCAGTACCCGGACCTACCACTGAAAAACTTGCAGTATATGCTGCAAAGTATAACATGGTCATTATTGTACCCGTGTATGAAAAAGAACAACCGGGTGTGCTTTACAATACGGCTGCCGTAATTGATGCGGATGGAAAATATTTGGGAAAAGTGCGTAAAAATCACATACCACAAACGTCAGGTTTCTTCGAAAAATATTTTTTCAAACCCGGCAATCTTGGCTACCCGGTTTTTCAAACGAAGTACGCAAAAATTGGCGTGTATATTTGTTACGACCGGCATTTTCCCGAAGGTGCAAGATGCCTTGGATTGAATGGCGCTGAGATTGTGTACAATCCCTCGGCAACAGTGGCCGGTCTTAGCGAATATTTATGGAAACTCGAACAGCCCGCACATGCAGCCGCCAATGGATATTTTATGGGTTGTGTAAACCGCGTAGGGATTGAAAAGCCCTGGAATATTGGTGAGTTTTACGGTCAATCTTATTTTGTAGATCCGCGCGGTCAAATTTTTGCCATTGCATCGCGGGATAAAGATGAATTGTTGGTGGCTGAATTTGATTTGGGCATGATTGAAGAAGTGCGCGCCATATGGCAATTTTACAGGGACCGCAGACCCGATACCTATGGAAAAATTACAGAACTTTAAGCAGCACGCTTCATACCAAATTCAAACATTCAACAGGCGTTCGCCTATAAATCACACCATATGGCCGAATACAATATACCACGAAGCGAAGCGGAATTCGAAAGCAATTTTGCGCCGAAAAAACCGCTGATGAATGATACGGAAGCACATGTGGAAAGCAGCCGTTGTTTGTTTTGCTACGATGCACCTTGTATGCATGCATGTCCTACACATATTGATATTCCATTATTTATAAAACAAATACATACCGCCAATACTACAGGTGCGGCGCAAACGATTTACAAAACCAATTGGCTCGGAAATACCTGTGGAAAGGTTTGTCCCACAAGCGAATTGTGCGAAGGTGCCTGCGTGTATAATCATCAAAATATTAAACCTATAGAAATTGGGCGGTTGCAAAATTATGCAACCGATAAAGCTATACGTAGTTCTGCGCCGTTGTTTTCTGCTGGTGAAAACAATGGTAAAAAAGTTGCCGTTATTGGTGCGGGCCCTGCCGGTATTGCCTGTGCTTCCGAATTACGTGAGCTTGGTTATACAGTAGATATTTTCGAAGCAAAGGAACTGCCTTCGGGTCTTGGTGTGCATGGTACAGCACCGTATAAGATTACCAACGCGGAGGTGCTTGACGAAATTAATTTTTTACAAAAAAATCTTGGATTTAATATCCTGCTGAATAAGGCCATCACCAACGCGGGGCAACTTGCGGAGCTTGAAGTAAATTATGATGCTGTTTTTCTGGGTGTAGGATTAGGTGCCACGGCTGAATTGCATATTCCCGGAGAAGATAAGCAACAGGTAATGGGTGCTGTTGAATATATAGAAACGCTTCGTATGCAAAAGCACCTTGCTGAAGTACATCCCCGGGTGGTAGTGTTAGGTGGTGGAAATACAGCGTTGGATGCCGCTTCGGAATCGGCGAAAATGGGTGCGCAAAAAGTTACACTTGCCTACCGGAGAAGTAAGGAAGATATGGGTGGTTATCCTTTTGAATATAAACATGCCATTGGATGCGGCGTAGATCCGATTTTTAATGTTACCCCGGTTGAAATTTTGGGTGATGAGAAAGTTACAGGTGTAAAATTTTTGCGCACAACCATTCATAACGGACATCGGATTTCGCTTGACGATTCAATTTTTATGGTGGACTGCGATATGGTGATTAAAGCGACCGGACAGGCCAAACATCCTGACCTATACCGCTTAATTGACGGATTACAAATGGATGTTTCTCATCGTGTTATGGTGAATGAATTTTTTCAAACCCATAACCCTAAATATTTCGCAGGTGGCGATGCGGTAAATGGCGGTGCCGAAGTAGTGAATGCGGCTTATGAAGGAAAAATGGCTGCGATAGGGATTAATCTTTTTTTAATGGTTGGTGGGGACACCAACCATTAAAAAAAGGAAACTCTTAGTGGTTGGTGTCCCCATCAACCACTAAGAATTGCCCAAAAACCAAACTTTTACTTTTAAAATTTATTCAATGGCAGACCTATCCATAAATTTCGCAGGCATAAAAGCTCCCAATCCCTTTTGGTTGGCTTCGGCGCCGCCCACCAATACCGGCTATCAATTAATGAAGGCTTTTGATGCCGGATGGGGTGGCGCTGTATGGAAAACATTAGGCGTACCGGTGGTAAATGTTTCGAGCCGTTACGGTTCGGTAAATTACCGCGATACCCGCATGATGGGTTTCAACAATATTGAGCTCATCAGCGACCGGCCATTATCAGTAAACCTTCGCGAGATAGAGGAAGTAAAAAAGTATTTTCCCAACCATGCGGTTATTGCTTCGCTGATGGTGGAAACGCGTGCAGAATGGGAGCAAATTATAAAGGATGTAACCAATGCAGGGGCAGATGGAATTGAACTGAATTTTGGGTGTCCGCATGGCATGTGCGAACGGGGTATGGGTTCTGCCGTAGGCCAGGAACCGGAAGTATTAAAAACAATTGTAGGATGGGTGATGGAAGCATCGAAAATTCCTGTTATCACTAAACTTTCTCCCAATATTTCGCACATAACTGACCCCGGCCTGGCGGCGGTGCAAGGTGGCACAAATGCCATTTCATTGGTAAATACTTTTAAAAGCATTGTGGGTATTGACCTTGATACTTACGCACCTTACCCGGTGGTGGATGGCAAGGGCACCAATGGAGGTTATTGCGGCCCTGCAGTTAAGCCTATTGCCATGCAAATGGTACGCGAACTGGCACAACATCCTGAGATTGGCAAAGTACCTATTTCGGGCATTGGTGGTATAGAAACCTGGCGCGATGTGGTGGAGTATATTTTATTGGGCGCTTCGTCCGTTCAGGTATGCACGGCCGCCATGCATTACGGTTTTGGTATTGTGCGCGAAATGGAAGCGGGCGTTCAAAATTTCATGAAGGAAAAAGGATACAACACCATTTATGATTTTTGTGGCAAGGCGCTGCCTAATGCTACAGAATGGAAGCACATGAACCTGAATTATAAAGTGGTTGCAAATATTAATGAACAAAAATGTATTGGTTGTCAGCTTTGCTATATTGCCTGCGATGATGGCGCACATCAGGCTATTGCATTGCCCACTAATGGCAGCCGCATTCCTTCTATCATTGATGAAAATTGTGTGGGCTGTAATCTATGCTCGCTCGTTTGCCCGGTGGAACAATGCATCACAATGGAGCGCCGCGATGATGGACAACAGCTAACAACCTGGCATGAAAAGACGCTTGCCGGGGATATCCCAGATTCGTTTAATGATGAACGTGCAGGTGGCATACATCATTGGGTGCCGGAACCAAAGGATGCGATAAGTAAGTTTAAATAGTTTCATACGTTTATTTTTAGTGCGCAGCCTACCGGCTGTTGGTTTTATTTGTCATAAGGAATGCCCAATAATCATTTGTGCTCGGGTGTGCGGCAGTTCGTGGGCATTTCATGGCAATGTCCCGAAATGATCCGGATGGAAACCAAAGGGTTTCCATACACTTTGAATTTTACAACAAAAACCTGTTTATGTGAAAACATCAAGCCTGTAACCTTAATTAACTTTGTAGCAAGCCTATCCGCGGTGGCAGATTGTCACTATAACTATAAGCTGAAAGGAGCAGGCTATGAAAAGAACCCTTTTGTTGATTGGTATTGGAACCTTGATGGTGAGCGGCTTAATGGCCCAAAAAGCATTTATTTTATGGGCAGGCACACCTTTCGAAACACATGTTAACAATATTTCTGCCACTGATAAACAGACCTATGATCTAAAGATGAAAGCGCTTGCCAATGGCGACGCTACCGGCAGATGGCCTGCAGAGATTATCTATCCTTCCGGCGAATCTGTTTTACCCTATAAAAGGATAATTGCATTTTACGGTAACCTGTTTAGTAAAAACATGGGCATCCTGGGACAGCTTCCTAAAGAAGAAATGCTGAAAAAACTGGCAACGGAATGTGCCCTTTGGGAAAAAGCAGATAGTTCAACACCTGTAATGCCCGCGCTGCATTATATAGCCGCCACGGCGCAGGCATCACCCGGAAGAGATGCCATGTATCGTTACCGTATGCCAGACAAGGAAATAGAAAAAGTAGTCAGTTGGGCACGCGAAATAGACGGGCTTACCTTTCTCGATATTCAAACAGGCCACAGTACCGTAAAAGCTGAAGTGGCTGTACTTGAAAAATACCTGAAAATGCCTGATGTGCATTTAGGTATTGATCCCGAATACGGCATGAAAAATGGTGGTGTTCCCGGTACTTCCATTGGTACTTTTGATGCGGATGAAATTAATGATGCCATTGATATTTTGGTGAAAATTGTTCAGGGAAACCACCTGACACCCAAAATATTGGTGGTACACCGTTTTACTTATGGCATGGTTACCAACTACAAAAAAATAAAACTTGTGCCCGAAGTGCAGGTGGTTATTCATATGGATGGATTTGGATCTAAAGCGCTGAAACTAGATACCTACAAAGCCATTGTACATGGCGAACCAGTGCAGTTTGCAGGATTCAAGCTTTTTTATAAAATTGATAAGCCGGTTATGTACACACCGGAGGAACTGATAAAACTAAAGCCGGTTCCTGTGTATATTCAATACCAATAAAATGATCTTAAACGATAGATGTAAATTAGCATTGGATTAAAGTGGTCAAACCACCCCTTTCCCGTAAGACGCATTTATCATCGTATCACTTAATATGGTGTAAGCCTGGCTCCACGCTGCTTTCACCGCAGGGTTCCAATCGTTTCCAAGACCTTTTTCAAGTGTCCAAAGCAGGGCATCGCCTACTATGCGGTAATGATCGGGCTTTACCCCATAGCCTGCATGTCGTTCAGCCATGGCCTCAATTTCACTGGTAAGCTCATCTAACCTGTCGAGCCGCGATACCACGACGCTTAGCATATCAATAAGTTTGACATACTGTGGCTCCATATCTTTTGGAAACATTCTTTTTATGCCGGGATGACTTGTGAAAAGCCTGGCATAAAAGGCACCTGCCACAATGGAGGGATCAATCCCTCTTAGCATCCGCCAGGTTTTTTTTACCAATAATATTTGATCCACCGATAACATACGCTCAAATTCAACGGTAAAAATCTGTATAACTCTTCATAATAAATTATTTACTTGACCGAAGGGTATAAATTTTGAATTGAATTGCTGCAAAATGCAATCCGGGTAGTTCGCGTTAATCTTTTGTGGTAATGATTGCGGATACCCGCCTGCCCATTTCAGGATATATGATCAAGCAAGCCCGATTGATTATTTAATCGCTTCAATCGTTAATTAATACCATTGAGTAGATTTTGCTTTGAAACGTTTTTTTTACTGCATAGTTTTATGCAACGGTTACCATCCTTAAAATTAATAGAGCTAGAATATCCCATTTTTACTAATAAATAAACGGAGCGATGATACAAATTTTCAGAGACCTTTATTGTGACCATTTTAAAACATCACTATGCTACTTATTTTTACTTTCCCCATCTTTTTACTAATGCCATTTAACGACATAGCAGTTAAAGATGTTCCGGATATTACCGGAACCTATCTGCTCAGGGGCGTGCAAGAAACTGCGGCGGGATTCAGGTTTGCGCCTGATAGTACATTTGAATTCTTTTTTTCGTATGGTGCGGTTGATCGCTTTGCATCCGGAACCTATTCGCAAAAAAATGGAAGTGTTATTGTAAAGGGGGATAAAATACCGGGGAGGGATTTCGCCATTACCAAAAGCAGTAAGCAAGGAAAGGAATAGAAAAATTAAATGCCTGCTTGTATCAATGAGCGTTTGAAATGATTTTCATTTTCAAATGCTTATACAATCTCCACTTTCGCTTTTTTCCCTTTTATTTTCTCCACTTCAATGATCGGCAATACGGTATTGGCTTTTTTGCGTCGTATGGCTGCAAAAGCAATAAAGTCTTTCACTTCAATCAATCCAATATCTTCCTGATTGAGTTTGCCCTTGTGCGATAAAAATCCGACGATATCAATTTTATTCACTTTATCCTTTTTGCCCGAACCAAAACACAAGGTTACCCATTGTGGTTTTTCAGGAAGTTCAGGATTATCGGGTAAGGTAATTTCTTCTGCATTGGAAGGAACAAAATCGGGTAAAGTTTCATCGGGGCCCTTCATCAGAATAACGGTACCGCTTTTATCTACCCTTGCTGTACGGCCATTGCGGTGGATATAGCTTTCTTCGGTTTGTGGCAAATGATAATGGATGATATAGCGGATATTGGGAATATCGAGCCCGCGTGCAGCAAGATCGGTAGTAACGAGCGTGCGCACACTACCGTTGCGAAACTTGGCAAGCGCCAATTCGCGGTCTCGCTGTTCGAGTGCGCCATGGTAAAATACATTAGTGATGCCATTGGCGCTCAGGTAAGCCGATGTTCTTCCTACCGATTCGCGATGGTTGCAAAAAACAATGGAAGAGCGATCAGCAGCCATGCAAATAAGCAGGAATAGATCCTGTAGTTTATCCTTTTCGCCACAGTTCAAATATTTAATTTCCAGAATATTTTCCAGCATATCGCCGAGGTAATCGAGTCTTTGTGGCGCTTCAAGGGTGATAATGCTCGACAATTCTTCCGGAGGCGTTGCGCTCACAAGCATCCGGCGTTCGAGATGGATTAGTGGCTTGATTACTTCGTTAATTTCTTCAGTAAAGCCCAGTTCAAGGCATTTGTCGAACTCATCGAGCACCAATGTATGAATGGTTTCGGGTTTTATATTGCCCCTGCGTAAATGGTCAGCAAGGCGGCCGGGTGTACCTATTATGAGTTCGGGTGCTTCGGTTAAATTATTTTCCTCTATTTCGCGTTTGTGGCCACCATAGCAAACCGTAACCTTGGTGCCGGTTTTCATGTTTTTCCAAACGGTTTCTATTTGCATGGCCAATTCGCGCGAAGGCACTACTACCAAGGCTTGTGTGCCTTTATAATCAGGCTGAAAGCGCTCCAAAAGGGGTAATAAAAATGCCAGCGTTTTGCCGGTGCCGGTTTGAGAAAGCAGTATTACATCGCCATCCTTACGGTTGGCTTCCATAGCAGCTTGCTGCATGGGGTTGAGCGATGTAATGTTGAGGCCGGATAGTATCGTATCGAGCGGAATTGTGGAAAGTTGCATTATGCAAAGGTAGGCGGGTGGCAGGCATCATGCAGCAAACAATAAATCACCTTATCCATGCATGCTATAAGCTTGTCATGGAAAATCATGGTATTTTTGCCAGGTTCATGTCGAAAAAAATCATCTTTCTACTTGCATTTGTATGTTGCCTGTCGCCCCTGATTGATCCACCTATGGCTTTATTGTTGGGGATTGTGCTTGCATTAACCATGGGTAATCCATTTGAGGCGTATAACCAGAAAGCCATCAGTTTTTTATTGAAACTATCGGTGATTGGACTTGGATTTGGCATGCAATTGCATAGTGCTTTAGAAGCCGGGAAGGAAGGATTTTATATTACGCTGTTTTCAATTGTTATAACGATGACAGCCGGCATTTTATTAGCAAAATGGCTGAAAGTGGAAGATAAAACCGGCTACCTGATTGCCAGCGGGACCGCCATTTGCGGTGGCAGCGCTATTGCTGCTGTTTCACCGATTATACAGGCAAACGAAAAACAGATTAGTGTAGCGCTTGGTACCGTTTTTTTATTGAATGCGGTGGCGCTGATCACTTTCCCTGTTGTGGGTAATTGGGTACAAATGACGCAACACCAATTCGGACTTTGGTGTGCGGTTGCTATTCACGATACAAGTTCGGTAGTGGGCGCAGCGGTAAAATATGGAGAAGAAGCTTTGCAAACAGCTACCACCGTAAAATTGGAAAGGGCTTTGTGGATTATTCCGCTGTCCGTATTTACACTACTTATATCTAAAGGGAAAAGGAAGATGATTGCCCTTCCTTATTTTATTGTATTTTTTATAATTGCCATGGTGATACGGGCGTATGTGCCTGCGTATATTTCTACATACGAGTGGATAGCTTATGCTGCAAAAAGGGGGTTAACCGCTACCTTATTTTTAATTGGTTCGGGCCTTTCACTAGCGAACATAAAAGCGGTAGGCATAAAACCTTTACAGCATGCGGTATTGCTATGGATAATGGTTAGTATTGTTTCCGCAATTGCTATAGTTATATTAGCTTAAAGGTTTATACTAAAATAACCTTGTCATTTTAATTTTATCACCTATCCAACCACTTTTTAAACTCCGGGCTCTTTAACCGGCTCATATCAATTTCTAACTTATGATTGGGCTCTTTTAAACGGATAATAAGTTTAGAATTTTCAACCGGCTTTACGGTATGCACCGCTTCAATATTTATAATAAATTGACGATTGGCACGATAGAAATCTTTAGGGTCAAGCAGTTCTTCTATTTCCTCAAGTGTGGTGTAATCAATCTGGTAGCGCTCTCCGTTGAACAGGTAAATATAATTCAGCACTTCTTTGCAAAAGCAGGCAATATCTCTTGTACTTACGGGCATCCATTGATTTCGGATATTTACGATAAACTTTTCTTTGTATGCCGATACTGAAGATGGGTTGGAAATGGCCTGCAGCAATGCCTTCATATCTGTAGGCGGATAATCATCTTTCCTACTTATTTTTCTGCATTTTTCAATGGCAGCTTTTAGTTCTTCTTCCTTTACAGGCTTCAATAAATAATCTATACCATTTACTTTAAATGCCCTGATGGCATACTCATCGTAAGCAGTGGTAAAAATAACGGGGCAGGTAAGTTTAAAGTCGTTGAAGATATCGAAGCTTACCCCATCGCTCAATTGTATATCCATAAACATAAGGTCGGGCTCCGCGTTTTCGCTAAACCAGCGTCTTGCTGTTTTCAGGCTTGGCAATATGGTTAGTACTTCTACATCATCAGCTACTTTTTTAATCTTGCTTTCCAGCACCCGGGCAATAATGTTTTCGTCTTCAATGATTACGGCTTTCATAATCTTTGTTTATGATTGGTTGTTTATTATTTTGTTTGAGATTTGATGCTTGTGGTTTGATGTTGGCTCCCGCAATTTTTTTACAATTTCATTTACGAACAACACACCTGCATACACACCCGCAAACTCTATTCACTAATTCACTAATTGACTCATTGACTCATTCCCTTTTGGAATTTGGAATTTTCCCTTTTGGAATTTATAATAACGGTATCCTCACTGCAAATTCTTTATCATTTTCCTCAATCAAAACCGGTTTCTCTGAAAGGAATTTATACAGCGATTTAAATTGCGTTAACCCGGTTTTATTAGATGCTTCTACCATTTTCTTCTTTTGCAGGTTGTTAGCCACCACGAGGTAATCGTTGTCAACAAAAATGCGAATTACCAGCGGCGATCCCTGGTCTACAATATTATGCTTAATAGCATTTTCGATCATGTTTTGTAAGGTAACCGGTGCTATGCGGAAGGTAAGACAGGATTCCGGTACATTCATATCCACTATCAGGCCGTCCCCAAACCTTGTTTGCTGTATGTCTATATAATGCTTTACAAAACGGATTTCGTCGCCAATCGATACCGTTTCCTGGTCCCCACTTTTCAGAATGTACCGGTACATGTCGCTCATTTGTTGCAGAAAATCGCCGGCCATTTGCTGATCGGCTTCTATGAGGCCGGCAAGCGATGTAAGCGAATTAAACAGGAAATGTGGATTGAGTTGCTGCTTGAGGTTGTCGTATTGAATGGTTGCCTTTTCACGTTCCAGCACGGCCGTTTTGGTTTCCAGTTGAAACACCTGCCGCTGTTTGATGAGCCGGTAACGGGAAATGGCAAACAGGAGACCCAACATAAGCAAGGCCACAAGCAGTATAAACCAAAGCTGTTGGTATACCGGTTTTTCTATAACCAGTTCAATTACCTGCTCGCCCGATGCCCAACTTGCGTTGGTGGCAACAGCCCTTACCTTAAAAGCATAACTGCCGGGAGGCAACTTATTATAAAAGGCTTCGGAACCCACACCGGAAGTTTGCCAGTTTTCCTCAGCGCCCTCAAGCTTGTACTGCAGTTCGTATGAGAAAAATGTTTGGTTGGTAAGCATCCCGAACTTGATATGCAGGCTGTTTTCATCGGGCGACAGCCGGAGAGCCTTTCCGCGAGAAAAAATGCGGGGTTCCTCATTTACGTACAGCGAACTGATTTCGGGTAAACGTGGCACGGGCTTCTGCAGCAGCCGGTCGGGAATGAACTCCACGATATCATTGAAGTTGTTAGCCACTATATGGCCATTTGTAAGCGTAACCAGGTTATTTGGCCAATTGAGGATGGGGCTGGCTATGGGCATAGCTACATTGAAAAAACGATCGGTGCCAGCCAGCAATACCGAAACCTGCCGACGGTGAATGGTCCAGATATTGTCTCTGCGGTCTATCGTAAGATTATGGATTCCATTGATAGCCAGCCCGTCCGATTCATCCCATTTGCGAATGTTACCATCAGAAGGATTGTACCTGAATAAGCCTACATTTTTTAAGGATACCCATACCTGTCCCCGGCTGTCCACATCAATATCGTCGATATAGCCAATGTTGTTAAGCCGGATGTCCTGAACAAGGGGTATAATGTATGCTGAATCAGTTTGTAATTTCATTAGACCCGTTACACCATTTGAACCATATATGCCGGGTTTGAACTGTTGACGTGTGTATAAATTAAACCCTTTCTCAGCTATAGCTTGTGAATCGGCCATAGCAATGTTGTGAACGGTTTTTTGCGTATGGTTGTAGTAGGCCAGGCGTTTGTAACCGGTAATGTAGTAGCCTTGTTTATCATCGCCCACCATACCACTTATGTTGAATTGGATGCCGGTTACCGCTTCCAGGGTTTGCCATTTTTTTGTGGTGGCTTCCCATAGCCATGCACCATTGTTGGTAAAGATAACCGGGTTGTTTTCGAAAAAAGCGATGTTATTAATTCCACCGGGCTTAAGTCCCCACTTGTTGGCTGGTGCGTTGCTGTAGTCAATGGTCTCATAACTGCCCAACCGGGGATCGTAATGGAAAACCAATTTGGATGATGCCGTTGTTTTGGGCGGTTCATTTTTTTGGTTGGGTGTAATAAAATGTATCCCCTTGTTGCCCGATGTGGTCATCCACCAGGTTTGGTCCGCCGGGTTTTCGGCAAATACATCAATAAATACTTGTGGGTTGAGTTCTCTGATAACTGTATTGAGCCTATGAATCTTATACAGGTTTTTGGGTTCGTTGCTGATAAAAAGGCCTTCGGGTGTAGCCAGCCAAATACTACCATCTTCATCTTGCCGGGCTTGCCAAAAATAATTGGACAGCAGGCCTGGGGATTCATTCAGTTTTCCATTCAGATCATATATACGGTTGTTTTGCTTTGGGTCTACCATCAATACCTGGTTCGACCAACTGCAAAACCATATAGTGCCATCTTTGGCTTCAAAAAGGGTAGCGCCTGCTGCTTCGGGCATAGTCCGGGCAAGCGAAATTCTTTTTACGATGGTCATTTTTACCGGATCAAATTGTACAATGTCTTTGTTGGTATTGTCAAAAAAAAGAAACAAGCCACCAATTCCTTCGGCAAGTGCAGAAGCATTCAGGTTGGTAAAAAGAGGATTACCGGGTTGGGTAGCAGCGTTAAGTAAGGCATTGCCGGCAATGTGGTAGGCCCATAAACCTTGCCGGGTAGCCAACCACAGGTATTTACCATCGGGCGAGGGCAGCATACCTCGTTTTCTAATGCTGTTAGCCCCTTGTCCTGTTGCATCATCCCTTCTTATATCGAGGCGCACTTCAAACGCGTCGGTACCGGGGTTGTAGTAGAGCAGTTGTAAAGTAGTAGCGGCCCACAATTTGCCATTGGCATCGCAACAAATATTAAATACACCCTGGTCTGCATAGGCATCGGGAATTTGGTATTGCTTAAATTGCCGGGTAGCTGGGTTGAACCGAAAAATGCCCGCCTGGGTACCTCCCCAAATATTCCCCTGCTTGTCTTCGCACAAGGCATGCACAAAATTATCGGGGATGGAGGTACTATCTTTTGTTTTGCGATAGGCTATATAATGCTGTCCATCGTAGCGGTAAAATCCGGTTTGTCCTCCAAGCCATACCCTTTTTTTCGAATCGAAAAGGATATCGTTTACAAAATTGATTCCATTTTCGTTCAGGTTGCCGAGGTGGTGAAACAGAAACGGAGATGTTTGGCCATAGGCGTGTTGTCCACCGGGTAAAACCGTTTCAGCAAACAATAATATGACCACTAAAAGATGCCGCATCATTAAAAAATCCCATTCAAACTAAGCGGGTGTAAAGCAAAGTCCCCGATGGTGAAGCAAATTAAGGGTACCTGCTTTGTAAAGGCAACTTTATGCGGGTAAAATGATGAAAAACCCGGTTGAACTGTCTGCATGTGTTATTGATATGCATTCTGTTGCTGTTGCAAGGCTGGTTATCATTTTGTAGCGATGTGCTTTGGTTTTTATGCCTTACAGCAAAAATGCGCTGCTGTACAGTTCAATTAATTTTTTCGGCAGTTCGATGTCAAAATTTTCGCAAGGAATCATAAAGGTGCAAATTTTAGGGCATCAAATTAATCGATTATGAAAATTGTAATCACCATTGCCCTGCTTGCAGTTAGTATAGGTTTTACGCATGCGCAAAGTGTGGGAATTGGTACGGCTACACCCAATCCCTCAGCCGTGCTCCATATAGATGCTGGTACAAGTTTAACCAATGGCTTGCTCGTAACGGGCACCTTCAATCCTGCAGCCACCATACCCGATTTAGGCGGTGGTAGCAGGCTCATGTTCTATCCGGGTAAGGTTGCGTTTCGGGCGGGCTATGCTGAATCCGGTTTATGGGATAACAACAGTGTAGGATTTTTTTCAACGGGATTAGGTTCCAATACTTTGGCATCTGGAAATTATTCTACTGCCATGGGTTTTTATACAGTAGCCAGTGGAGATTTTTCCAGCGCAGGTGGTTCTTATTCCACTGCAAGTGGTGAAAATTCTGTTGCCTTAGGTAGACATACCACCGCCAAAGCAAACGGCAGCATCTCAATAGGCATGTATAACAATGATACCGATAATCCAAATGCTTATAGCGTTCCTACAGACCGGATATTCCAAGTTGGCAACGGCAGCCTTGAATATGGTAGAAGCAATGCCATCACTGTATTACGCAGTGGTAACACTGGTATTGGCGTACTAGAACCCGCCTATCGCCTCGACCTGGCTGGCCGTTTGCGTATTCGCAGTGGCGGTGCAGCAAATACCAGCGCCGGTATTTGGCTCAATAAAAACGATAACAGCGGATTGCTGGGTTTTGTAGGGGTCGATGGAAATAACGACATAGGCATTTTTAGCAGCGCCAGCAACTGGAGCTTTCTGGTAAACACCACTAACGGTAACGCCTGGGTAAAAGGCACAGTTACCGCCAACGGCGTAACGCTTACCAGCGATGAACGTCTCAAAAAAGATATAGTTCACCTTGGTGAGGCCATGCCATTGTTGGAAAAACTAAATGGCTACCAATACCATTGGAAAGATGCAACCTGGGATGCCAACCTGCAAACCGGCCTGCTGGCACAGGAGGTAGAAAAGGTATTGCCTGAATTGGTAAAAACAGACGACAAGGGCATGAAAAGTGTTAACTACATAGGCCTGATGCCCTATATGCTGGAAGCCATTAAAATGCAGCAAGCCACTAATGCTACCCAACAATTACAAATAGAAGAACTCAAAAAAATGGTTGAAAATCTTATAAAAAAATAACCCAAATGATAGTAACCAAAAAGATGCAACAAAAGAAAATTAGCATGAAAAATATTTTGATTTTATCCATGCTACTATTTGTGCTTACAAAAAATTCATTTGCACAAAATGTGGGAATCGGTACTACCGACCCAAAATATATACTGGACGTAAACGGCAGGATGCGCCTGAGAAATGCGCCGGGCCAAAGCGCAGGTATTTGGTTAGATGGTATTACCAATACCAATATTGGCTTTATAGGTACCTACAATAATAATACCATTGGTTTTTACGGTGCACTATCCAACTGGCAATTGGTGATGAATACTGATAACGGAAATGTAGGTATAGGTACTGTTGCACCCACAGCCAACCTTGACCTCAACGGCACCTTACGCATAAGAAGTTCTGCGCCCAAAAAGGGGAGTATTCTTACCAGCGACGATGCAAATGGGAATGCTTCGTGGGCCGATCCGGTAGCGTTCCGCACCAGCGGGCTTCTTGATGGGGCCAATGTGGAAATTCCTTACGAGATTTGGACCAAAGTAATCTTCAACGCTTCGCCCAGCTATAATTTAGGACTAGGATATCAGCCATCGGCTTCACAGTTTCAGGCTACTGCGGGCGGGGTATACCATTTTGATGCGCAATTTGTATACAGCAGCGCTCATTATGCTTATGAATCGAGGGTACGGCTGGTTTTGAACCGCAATGGAAATTTGTCCACTTTGGCAGAGGCCAGGCGACATCCATCACTACCTAGCTCTGGAAACAGTGATGTTTTTCCGTCGGCGAATATTGAACTCAACACAGATGCGATGTTGTTAGCGGGCGATATTGTATGGCTTGAGCTTTGGGTACCTATATTCATTAAAAATTTCAATGGAAGTAACAGAAATAGCCTCACCCTTTGGGGTGATTCACGGTTAACTTGGTTCTCAGGACACCTGGTAGCCCGAAATTGATACTTAATGCTATAAATGGAAAAATATACCCTCATCATTCGATTGGATAAGCTTTTAATTTATTCAGCTCACATGGTAACAACCTAATTGGATTAGCAAAACATGCCGATACTTGTCGAGCAAGGTTGCTTAATAATTACGGCCAAACGTTCGAGTAAAGTGTCTGCCTTTGAAGCCACAGGTTCAGGCGGAAAGTTGTTACTTCATAAGTAGGGGGGGGACGCTGCGATTTCCAGCAGCGTCTTTTCATTTCGCCGCAAGCCTACATCATTTCAACCAACTTTTTTCGCAATTGAGTGTACTAAATTTTCCAGCCTTATTCCTGACGCTGATTTTTACCAAGTGAAAGATTAAACATGAAATGCCCACGAGCGGATGCACACCCCTGCCTTTTAACCAGGCAAGCGAGTACGAATAATCATTGGGGATTCCATTTGGCAATTAAAAAACAATAAAAATAAACAAATGAAAATTCAACTCACGCCACGTTACCTGTTTGGTTTCTTTTGTCTTGCTGCTATTATGGGCATCAGCCACGAATTAGCGCACCATGTTGCGTGTTTCATCATTTGTGGCGATTGGGGTTACAAAACCTTCAATTCATTTTCGCTTTGCGAGGGTTGCGAAGAAGCTCATCCGGATACGTTTTGGTTGGCTACACTGGCAGGACCTGTACTTTTTAATTATATACCTATGTGGATAGGTTTTTTAAAAATGCGTTCCGGCTCAACAAGTAACAAACTTTTTGGTGTTTCTCTGGTATTCAGTACTATTCCTATCATGCGTATTGTATTCAGCCTGATGGGGGCCAACGATGAACCTTATATGATCAGGCTGTTTTTTGGTGACAGTACCGCAGCTTTCTGGTTAATGAATGTAGCTATCTGGCTGCTTACAATCCCACCATTATGGCTTGCCTGGAAGACCATTCACAATCAACCCAAAATATGGATTTACCTCTTTTACCTCTTAGGCCTACCCATTTTTGTATTCCTTTTTGTAGGTATTTTTCTTGAAAACCTGATTGTAAAATATCATATTCTGTCAGATACCCTTTGGGGGATGCCCTACCTTATTTTACTGGCAGAGGTATTGGCCTACATGGGATACTATACACACAAAAAATATTTATATAGCGTTTGAATCATACTTGCAACTTAGCAACTCCAAAACTGTGCCTACCCTTTTCAGTTCGATACTATCCGCCTTCATTTCAACCTGTTTTTTCCGCAGTTGAGTTCTTTTGATTTTTTGACAAAATGCTTGTTACAGATTTTTACCAAATCAAAAAAAATAAACATGAAACGCATTTTTCTACTGCCCGCAATGATGCTTTTAGCAAACGCTTTGCTGGCGCAAAACGTAGGCATTGGTACCCAAACACCCCATGCAAGTGCACAGCTTGATGTAAGCAGCACCACCCGCGGCCTGCTTGCCCCACGCATGACTACTACGCAGCGCAATGCCATTGCATCGCCTGCAAAGGGACTGTTGGTGTACGATACGGATGTAAACAGCCTGTTCCATTACAATGGTTCGGCTTGGGCAAATTTTTCAGGGGGCGGTAATTTTTCACTGCCTTTTGCTGCGGCCGTTAACTTAAATAGCCCCACCTTTCAGATAGAAAATGCGGGCAGTGGCGATGTGCTTTTTCTTGGCGCATCTTCGGGCTCGGCCATTAATGCATACAATACAGGCAATGCAGCAGCCATAAGCGTGAGCGCCACAAATGGCTTTGGGGTGTATGCCCAAAGCTTTAACAGCATACCCATATTTGCACTGAGCAACAATGCAAATAATGCATTGCCAGCCATACGAGCCAATAATACGGGTGGAGGTGTAGGCTTTGAAGCTACAAGTACCGCACAATCTGCCATAAAAGCAACTTCGAACAATCAGTTTGCTACTGTTGATGCTACCAACCCTCATGTATCCGGTATAGCTGTTTTGGGTAGTTCCACCAGTGGTATTGGGGTAAAAGGAACCAGTGCGGCAACAGGCCCGGCAAAAGCAGGTGTAATGGGCGAATCCACGGGAAATGGGAGTGTTGGTGTATCGGGCAGTTCGAGCAGTGCCTCAGGATTTGGGGTATATGGAATAAACACAACAGGCGTGGCGGTTTATGGCTTTAGCCAAAGTGGTACTGCCATTCGGGGCTTTAGTAATACAGGTTACGGCCTCGACATACAGGGAAAAGTGAAGATTTCAAGCGGCAATACGAATCCACAAAATGGGGCTGTACTTACCAGTGTTGATGATAATGGTAATGCCGTATGGAAGCCACGTCGAATTGCCTTTAATGCCGGTGGCGTAGCAACTAATCACACAACGGTTCCGAACGGTTCTGCACGCAGGGTTCAATTTGGAATTGGCGAATTTTATGATCTTTCCCAAAATTACAACTTACTTACGGGGGCTTCTGGACCTACATCAAGCAGTTTTACCGCCCCTGTTGATGGTATCTATCATTTTGATATCGGCATTTCAATGTATTCGCCATGGGCGCTAAACTCAGAACCGCAACCGCTATACGGCAGATTGACTTTTAAGAGAAATAGTGGAGGTGTGGTAACAGAAATGGCAGAAGCTGAAGCCTTGTTAGATAAAGATTGTTGTAGTGCAAGTATGACAGCCAATATTTCACGGGATGTATTTCTTAAAGCCGGCGATTTTGTATATGTAGAAATCATTCAATCTAACGAGGAAGGAGATACTTACACCATTCGGCAACTTCCCAGCACCTATTTCAATGGTCATATTGTGATTGCACTTTAAAGAATAATTGCTTTTTACTTTCAAAACCGGCGGTTGTAACTTATAAATGATTAAAAATATTGTATAACTATTTTTATTACGACAATGAAACTTTTCTGGACACTTTGGATCATGGATGCCCTTGCAGCGCTCATTGTGCTGTATTTCTTTTTCATCGGCTTAGCCGATGGTACTGTTTCATCCCGCAATGCCGGGCTTTGGTTGGTCATGCTGCTGGCATTGACTGGCGTTTTAGGTGGCAGCTACTATTTTTTCAGCCATGATCAATTAAGAATAGCATATATCATCCTTAGCCTGCTTGCCATACCGGCTTTGCTCATGGTACTATTTGCACTGTTTATGGTTTTTGGCAATGTGCGGTGGAATTAAAAATAAAAATGTTTATCAGGATAGTAAAGCTGAAAGAAATTATACACGTCGTTTCAGAGATTAATGGATATCATCAGGTTACCCGCAGCTAATAAAAATTATTGATAATGAAACTTACCCGTTACCAGTTTTTATGGATTCTAATTTTACTGACCGGATGCAATACCGGGTACAACCGCCATAACGGCCAATGGGTATGGACCACACATGATGAATACAATGGCCGCAGGGATATTCCCATTGCAGGTATTGATAACCCTAGTTTCAAAATTTTGGCCAATAAAAATTTTGGTGCCGATAAAAACGCCGTTTACTATCAGGGCAGAAAAATAAAACATGCCAATCCGGAAAGTTTTTCCACACTCACCCAAAATGCGTTTGGCTATGCCAAAGACCGCAAGCGTGTTTTTCTGGATACCGAAGTTATTTTAAAAGCCGACCCCGAAACATTTGAAGTACTTGAATTTCCCTATTCAAAAGATAGAAATGATGTGTACAATGGTACATTACCCATGAACCTTGAAAAGGAAGATGTGAAAACCTTTGTGGCAACCAATGAAGACAGGTTGATGTACGCCAGCAAAACCACTGCACTCGTAACGTATTTTTTAGAATACAGCCCCGAATACAACTGGATAAAGGAATACGACCCCGAATTAAAGCACGTGATTTTTGGCACCTCGGGAACGGGCAAAACAAGTAAGCGAAAATACAAAGGGCTTAAAGAAATGAAATAGCATCCCTACAAATAAACTAGGATTATGAGCTACATCCCGGCATTTTGGACAGTCTTAAACCACTTCTTTCAAAAAAAGAAAGTATTACAATCTGCAAAAAATGGAAGACGTGTAGTTTTTGAAAATATCGGCCCATCCGGCTATGCTATTTACCATGATGGGGTTAAAACAATAAAGCTTTACACAGAGGTTGGCGGCGGAAACTGTATTTTTTATATTAGCGTACCATCAGAACAACAATGGGAAAAAGATACCGGATATTCCCTGGAAAAAAGAAATGAAATACTAGCCTTTATAGCCGATGAATCGCTCAAAAGGCAGGCCCGTTTACCCGGCGCTTATTTTAAAATAAATGATACAAGTATTGCTTTTTACGAACCTTAGTAAGCAACTATTAAATTTCAAAAGCCCGGTTCTTTCACAAACCACTTTGGGAAACAGGAAATTATTGCATGCCAATTGGATGTAGTATTATTGCCTGCTACATTGCCCTTTGCCCATTTGTAATTAAACCTTTAATACTCCACGGAACCCCCTTGCAGCATAATAAGATTCAGCCCCGTTGTGATAAATAAAAACCTGTCCGTATCGGAAATCGCCGAAAATGGCACCCCCAAGTTTCCTGATCGGTGCCGGCGTTATGAGCCAGCTCGATGTTTTAGTATCAAATGGTCCGTGTTTCTGCAGTTCACCATACTGTTCTTCTGTTAAAAGCTCAATACCCATAGCCGTAGCCATTTCCATCGCACTATTTTTCGGCTTGTTTTCCTTTCTTGATGCAAGCGCTTCGCCATCATAACAAATGCTCCTGCGGCCCTTTGGACTTTCGGCTGCACAATCATAAAAACTGTACTCACCGGAGTTTTTTCCAAATCCAACAACATCAGGTTCACCACCGGTTTCTTCCATTTGATGAAGCGACCATAATTTTTCGTTATGGGTTTCAAGCTTAGCTTTTACTTCAGTCCATTCAATACCTTTGTGGCGATGCATGTGTTCTTCAAACCGTGCTTGTAATACACCGAGAAGTTGGGTGCGTTGGTCTGTTGAAAGCACATCTATAGTTGACATATTTGGAAATTTGTTTAATCTGGGAAATTGGTAGATTGC
Organism: Chitinophagaceae bacterium; assembly: GCA_041740575.1. Taxonomy (GTDB): domain Bacteria; phylum Bacteroidota; class Bacteroidia; order Chitinophagales; family Chitinophagaceae; genus Phnomibacter. The sequence goes on from JBGSLS010000052.1 coordinate 35,251, forward strand.
AATATAGGCGATGTGACAATCTTAATTTCAGGTTTCCCGATAACAATATTGCTTTTTTTCACCAACTGCCCCTAATTTCCCTGTACCTATTTAGTAATTATAAAAGAGATTATGACTGAAAATGAAAAGTTACAGCAGGAGATCAGCAATTTGAAAAAGGGAAAGAAATGATGAATAAATGCTGATATAATCCCTATGAATATGTGCAATCAAATGAGGACGCTTCGGATTTTCTGCACGAAGCTCATTCAGGCACGTGGATACAAATGATATTTGGGGACAGGAAGGAGTAAATAGTGCAGGCCATAAGTGCTTTCACAGCACAATCGAACGAATATCTTTTTTTTGAAATGCAATCCAATGTGAATGAAATGGTACGCATAGCAAAAGAAAAGTTGCCTGCAATTTCAATCATTCAGGATGTAAAAAATTACTTTCAAAATGAAAAAGTAAATATCCTGAGCTACCTGCTTCCGGAACTAAAAGTTGGCGTATTACCAGGGAATGACAGCCTTGGATGATCTAACGCATAAAATGGGTGGATCATTATCAGATCTGGTGCAAAGCATCGGTGCGGCACTTGATAATCCTGAAGTTGCGGAAAATAAAGTGTAACCTTGTATGGATGTTAAGTTCGCCTTTAAGTGTCTTATTAATCTCAATTGTTAACAAGTTTATATTTTATCAAAACGTGCTATGGAAAATCAAATAAATAATGCAGAAGCCAGGGGTTACAATTTATCGATTGAGGTAAATAATTTTATTTTATCTTATGATGATGTTGGAGAAGGAGATATCCCCGTTATCTTCTTGCACGGTTTCCCTTTCGATAAAACTATGTGGCATGTACAATTGGATGCATTAAAAACTTCTCATCGTTTAATATCCTGTGATATCAGGGGTTTTGGAAAATCGAACGACGAAGCATCTGCTTTAAATATTGATTTGTTTGGTGATGATTTAATTATGTTTTTGGATGCTTTATCCATTGATAAGGCGATATTTTGTGGATTGTCCATGGGTGGCTATATAGCGCTGAATGCATTGAAAAGACATCCTGAACGGTTTAGCGCTTTAATTTTATGCGATACGCAATGTATAGCCGACACTACAGAAGTGACGGACAAACGTCTGAAAGCGATTGAAGAAATCAAGGCGGATGGGGTAAGCGGTTTTAATGATGGTTTCATAAAAAAGGTTTTCCATAAAGATTCCCTAAAAAATAAAAAAAAGCTGGTTGAGCAATTGAAGACTGTTGTTTATGCCAATCCCCCTCATATCATTATGCAGGGATTGCTTGCACTTGCCAGCCGTACAGAAACTTGCTCCATCTTGCCGTCAATTGATATTCCTACGTTGATTTTATGTGGCAGACAAGATGAAGTAACGCCACTTGCGCAATCTCAATATATGCATGAACACATAAAAGCATCTATTCTGCATATTGTTGAAAATGCAGGTCATGTATCCAACCTGGAACAACCCGATGCATTCAATAAATACCTTGGTGATTTTTTAGATGTTGTAACGAGCGATGAAATTGAATACTTTAGTTGGGATGAAAAAAGTGATGGTAAACCCGGAAATTAAATTCACTTTTTGGTCATTAACAGTATAACAATTTCTCTGATATTTCAGACTTTTTAAGATCCTTCCATTAGTTTCGGTATTCAAATTTTATTTTATGCGATTGCCTGCACTTTTTTCCATCATTTCCATTTGCTTTCTTTTTGCCACTACCACCCATGCAAAAGGCAAATCCAAGCCGGATTATTACCAAATCGAGGCATACCATTTTACTACGCCGCAACAGGAAGCATTAATCGATAATTATCTGAAGTCGGCTTATTTGCCTGCCTTGCATGGGTACGGGCTAAAAAGCATCGGTGTATTTAAACCTATTGCTAACGATACAGCCTTGAATAAAGTCGTATATGTTTTGGTCACCTTTTCAAGCTGGAAACAAATATTGGCAATAGGTGGCAAGCTTAAAAATGACAAAGATTTTAAAACCAATGCAATAGCCTTTTTGGGTGCACCTTTTGATGCGCCTGCTTTCAAACGAAAAGAAATTACCTTAATCAAAGCCTTTTCCATGGCACCTAATCTGGAATTACCTGCGCTTACTGCTCCTCTGTCGGAGCGGGTGTATGAATTAAGAAGTTACGAAAGTGCAACGGAAAACCTGTTTACGAACAAAGTGCAGATGTTTAACGAAGGCGGGGAAGTGACTTTATTTAAAAGGCTTGGTTTCAATGCTATTTTTTACGGGGAAGTGGTTGCCGGTGCCAAAATGCCCAACCTGGTTTATATGACGAGTTTCAACAGCATGGATGATCGGAATAAACATTGGGAAATTTTCCGCAGCGACCCTGAGTGGAAATCACTTTCCGGCAATACCGCGTATCAGCATAATGTGTCTAAAGCAGACATTATACTTACAAAGGCTGCACCTTATTCGGATTATTAAAGGAAGTGATATTAGGATGCTATCATCAGCTATTGTTTAAACAACTGGAGGAAAAGGGGCAAGTCAAAACTTGTAATCAGGCAAGCGCTTCAAATCGTAGCGATAATTATCGGGAAATGTTGCCCGAATGTGACACAACATTCAGGATGGGCATCTTTCTTCGACATTAAGAATTCAGGCAGTACGATTCAGCTACGGAAGCATGGAGAATATTATAAGGAAAGTTTTACCCCAAATCTGCTTGTTCAACTATTGGTAAAAAGAGTCTGATTTTCTTTTCATCAGCAGGATAAAACAAAAATGGGCTTACATCAGCTATCATTTCTTCCATATTTATTTTTGCGCATAAGACCCTTATTCGATCAAGTAATTGGACTGAATTAGAAACACCTAACTTCAATTCCAAATAATCATAATTGGGTTTTACAGACTTGGAAAGCAGAAAAACAATATCGAAAAAATCACGCCCCTTACTCCTTTTTCTCAAACACAAGGCAGCGAATTTTTGTGCCAGCAATAAGTCTTTTGGTGTAACAAATATGCTTGCTGTTACATCAAATTTATTTAGCACAAAAATATCTGGTGTATAATCAAAAAGCTGCGGTTCTGTGTCGAGTTGGATAAGTATTTTTTCGGTACGGAAACCACTAAGCCCTTGCTCGAAAAGCAAACCCGGAAAACGAACATAGCAATGGTAGGTTCCACGGATTACCTGTTTCATTTCAACAAGATAACCTTCCCTTTCTAATCCAGATTGAATACTTGCTGAAACTGCTGAAAATTCAGCCTCGGTTATTTTAAAATTGTCAAAGTCCAGATCTTCGGAAAAACGGTTATTATTATGCACCAATCGCAAACAGGTACCACCTAAAAAGCAAAATTTGGAACTGTGTGGCCCTTCAAAAAGGATTTCCAATATTTTGTATTGCAAATATTCGCGTAGTACGAATGACCGGTGGATATGTAGTGCCTTGGGATAGGCCGAAAGTATTTCACTAAGATTTAGCATGGTCTATCATTTTTTTAATAACGGATAATCGCTTTGCAAGGGTAGGCGAAGCAAACAAGGAATGGTAAGCTTCTAAATGCTTGTTGTTAATGTCTGCCCGCATTTGTGGGAGATTAAACCGATAGGATTCAAAGTCGGCTTCCTGATTTGCCTTTGGGTGGAAATAGAGAAAATCAAGCAGTGCTTTTTCAGGTTCTGCTATTTTTATTCCATAACCATCATAAGTAATAATGCGGTAACCAAAGAAAAGGGAAGGTTTTATACTTGCGTAACTAAACCGGCCTTTGGGTGAATCGAATATGGTGGTCTTTCGCGTAGAAATAGAGGTAATTGTGAAAACACCTTCTGGTATCCAGCCATAATAAGCAAATGCGGATTGCAGCGAGATGTAAGATGGAGCATAGATTTTGTTGGCAACATAATAAGCATGCTCCAAAGTTCTAATTTCATCAGGCAGGCTATACCAGCCATTTCTTAACCTTAAAAGGGATTCTCTTTTCTGCCAGTTCAAAAGGTTTTCGCGCTCAAATCCTGGAAATCTCTTCTCAATATCAGATATTGAAAAGACCGGAATACCTCTGAAAATATTGGAAAATTCTAATAAATTCATTTCTATTTATCCTAATAAAATAGGTTTTATAGAATCAAATGTAATAAATTTTTTCAAAATTTCGGAATTTCTTTTATTGAAAGTACTTAATATTTTCAATAAATTTCCTACTTCGTTCCTGACAGGCACCTAAGGGGTAGGGCAGGAAGTTGCGACTCGTAATATTATTCGTTCCCGTTTGTAAATTCAACTTTTTAAGATTAAATTTAATGCGTCTTTCCTTAAACGGTCTGACGCATTGGCTTGCATAAAAGATGGGTGGTGTTTAGTCACTGTCTGCTAATTTATTCATCTGCTAATTTTATATTGTATGATAACCCAATGGGATGTATTAAGGTATGGCGCCGGGCAAAATGGTGGCCGAAATGATAAATTTGAAAACGACCTGGGGAACCTGAAAGAAATGCGCAATAGCAATGGATCTCCTATTGACCTTGAGGAAAATAAAGATCGGGTAAAAATGAGGATTGCCCGCGAAGGCAGTTATCAATTGGCCGTTGAGCGCATTATGGGTTCTACCGATTACCAGGAAGTTTATATACTCGATATCCTGTTTCGCTTATCAAAATCCGTATGTCGTATTAAGCATAATGGCACTCCTATTGGCACGGGTTTCCTGGTGGCTGAAAATATTATTATCACCAATCATCATGTACTGCCAAATGACTACGAAGCGGAAGAAATGACAGCAGAGTTTGAATTTGAAATTGGCCCGCCGCCGGATCGGAAACTGTTATCAAGTACAGAATTTGAAATGGATCCTGAAGCCTTTTTTTACACATCACCGCTCGATGAAATTCCGGGAGATACTTACAGCGGGCTTGATTTTACAGTGGTTGCGCTTAAGCCTAAAGGATCCAATGGTAAATCAATTATTGATTATACACCCGTTGCGCTTGATGGGAATATTGGTAAAATTATTAAGGGAGAAAATTGTGTAATTATTCAACACCCCGAAGGCAAGCCCAAAAAAGTAGCTTTAAAAAATTCAGCCTTCTTTTCCGAAACGAATACACGGATTATTTATGAAACAGATACACAGCCCGGTTCATCGGGGTCCATGGTAGTGGCATTGGGCACCGGGGAGGTTTTTGCCTTGCATCATGCAGGCCTTCCGCGTACCGATAGTCAAAACCGCATTCTTACCAAATCGGGCACCATTGCCACCACACAAACACCAGAATATGAAATAGACTGGATAGGTAACCAGGGAATCAAAGTTTCTAAAATTGTGGAAGCCATTGAAGCTGCTATTCTTCCCGAACATATGGAGCAGGGGAGAAAATTACTGATTCGGAAAACAAAAAATGTTTCGAAAAAACTTCTGGCAACCGATGTTATGAAAAATGATTCAATGCCTGTAAATACTATTAAACAACCACCTGTAAATAAGCCTTCTCCAACAAAGGAAAATAACGCAATCGTTTCAGGTGTTTCAAATTCGAGTGCAGTTGGTGCCGATTTTTTACTAACCGCGGAATACACAGAGCAAAGCCTGAGTGTATTACAATCTATGTTGAAGGCAAAATATGGTACGCAAATATCTTTTTCATTATCCATGCCTGCCGCCGCTGTTTATGGAGAGCCCGAGCTTTTCTTTTTGCATATACCCAATTGCGCTCATCCGGCAGATGTACTTACTTCTTTAAGGGTAATGCCGGGTGTAATAAATGTGGAATGGGACAGACCAATCCAACTAAATGCATCGCGAATGCCCGGTGATGTACAAGGTGGAACTCCTGATCTTACAGAATCATTTATATCCGATGATGGTTATGGTAATCCCAATGAAAAAGACATTCTGGAGAAATATACCGTTAAGCAAAAAAGTAAATATTTCAAGAAGGTAATAACGCCGGCTGATGCATTGGCCAACAGGGAATGGAATTGGCGGGCAACGGGATTTGATAAAGCCCTAACGGCTGCAGGATTGGTTTCCCCGGCAGATGCGGGAATCAAAATAGTGCAATTTGATACCGGCTATAGCGACCACAACAAGGTATGGGGTGGATTTAATACTGATAATGATGCGGACTTTGTGGGCGATGATGATACCCCACATGATGCGCGGGACAGCGAAACAACCGGCATACTAAAAATGCCAGGTCATGGTACGCGTACCGGCAGTTTGCTCATTGGTCGCAGAGAAGCAGCCATTCCGGAGAATGGAAATCCGGGTTTGGTGGAAGACAATGGAAAATTTAAACTAACACCTTACCGGATTGCCAAATCTGTGATCCTGATAAACCGGCAGCAGGAATTGGCCGCAGCGCTTGACCGCGCCATATTGCAGGGCTTTGATATTATTACCATGAGTATGGGTTTGCCACCCACACTTGCCACGGCACGCATGGCAAAACTGGCTTACGATAAAGGTATCATTTGGTGTTCAGCCGCCGGCAACGAAGTGAAATTTGTAATTGCACCTGCTGTTTATCCCGGTACCATTGCTGTGGCAGCATCCAATCCGCTGGATGAGTTATGGAAGGGCTCGAGCATTGGATCAACTGTAGATATTACGGCCCCGGGTGAAGATGTGTATGTTCCCATTGTTTTTAAAGATGCGGAAGATAACAACCGGATTAAAGAAGGCTTTTCTTATGGCAATGGTACTAGCTACGCAACACCGCATATTGCCGCTGCTGCTGCTTACTGGCTGGCAAAGTATAAGGACGAATTAAATAAACCTGAATACAGGGGTTGGCGAAAAGTGGAAGCATTTAGAAAAGCTTTAAAAGCAACAGCAAGAAAAAAACACAACCTCAAGGGAAAAGGCTATGGTGCTGGAATATTGGATGTGGATGCATTAATGAAACAAAAGCCGCAACCTCCTGCGGAAAAGGACAATGCCTACAATGGCTGGAATGAACATGCATTTTTTGCGAAGCTGCAGGGCATTGGCGAAATTGGTAAAACCTACTGGAATGAATTGCATGGTTGGTTATTCGGTAAAAAGCGTAAAACAACCGAATCATTTATTTCGGTAGCGTCAACACTTTCTGATGATGATAAATTGCTCGAAGCCGCACTTTTTGGAGGCGGTATTTTTACAGCCGAATCGGGCGCAAAACTTTCGCCTGAAGAGCTTAACCGCCGGTTAGGGGTGTTAAATCAATCCTTATTTAACGATTAAAACGAAGTATATGGAAAAAGTATTCGATGGACATTTTCACCTGCTCTTCAAGCATTATATAGGCAGCAATAATAAAATTGGTGAAAATATCAGGCTGAAAGGACTGGGGCAGGTATTGGATGAAATATTCGGCGGGCCTTTTGATAGTCAATCTTCGCCCGAACTGGTTAGCCGCAGCCCGCTGACCGTAGGTATTTGCAGTTTGCTGGCGCTGGAACATGCTTTTGCTAATCGTATACTTACAGTAAAAGGCATCAATATTGGTAAACTCATTTTGCCGTTGGATTGGAAAAAAGTGGACAACATTAAAAATTCCAAAACCACTTACTATGATGATTTTTTGGATCAGTTAGCTTTTTACGCTCAGTGTAAAGCGGTGCTGGGAAAAGCGCCTTTTCATATTCATTTTACCGGCAGGGGCGATGCATGGCATAAAACGCTCGATACAGAAGCCACCTACCAAAAATTGTTGGGAGAAAATACAAAACGATACTTAGTGCTGTCGATAGAAGGTGGACATAACCTTTCCAACGTTCCTATAAAAAGCAAAGACCTTGAATCACAAAATCCCGAATTGCAGCTCAAGGCGCTGCAGGAGCGCACTGATACCGATTTTATAAGCATTAATCTCTGTCACCTGAGCGATATTAGCGAACAGCGATTGGGTGGATTTAGCCAGGGGCTTAATAAATCGGCGCAAATTGCTTTTTACAGCGAAGACTTTTTTCCCAAAGTGGAATTTGGCCTTACCGAGCGGGGTAAAAAAGTTATCAGACAGGCGCTATTACACGAAACACGCCCCATTTTAATTGACGTGAAGCACATGAGTGTATATACACGTTTTCATTTTTATGCTTACCGAAGTATGCTTGTCGATGAGCATCCTGTAATAGAAAGACTACCCATTGTAAGCACACATACCGGTTTTGTTTTTACATCGTTACGAAATTTTTTAAAAGAAAAACCTTACCGGCTGGGAGCTGATGATAGCCATGGCTACCGGGAACTGGTAGCAGAAAATAGAAAAATTGGCCGCACCAATGATAAGCGGAACCATGAATTATATTCCAATCCATGGACCATTAACTTGTTTGATGAGGAAATTGTAGAAATCATGCGTTCAAAGGGTATCATTGGCATTAGCCTTGATCAGCGGATATTAGGACATGCCAAATCATTTAAAGATGGGAAGCGGCCAAAGTATTTTGAACCGGAATATATGGCCAAAACGGAGGCGGAAAAACTTTTTGAAAAAGGGCAGTTTCCTACTGCGTTTGAAGGTTTTTTTGAAGATATTATGAAGGCTCCAACCCGGTCTGAGCGCCATATTATGCTGCTATGCATGCACCTTGTGTATGCGGTAAGGGTGGGGCAGGAAGGGTTGCCATGGTTGGATGGTACTTCGCCATGGGACCACCTTTGTATTGGTTCGGACTATGACGGGCTCATTAACCCCATAAATGGCTATGATAATATTACCGAATTGGGTAAAATGCGTAAAGACCTGAAAGCATACCTGCCGCTCGCCGATTTTTACCTGGATAGCGAAGGTAAAAAATCATTGCTCTACCTGGAAAATGGGAAAGTGGATGCAAAATTTTTAGACGAAGTAATTGAAAAGGTAATGTTTACCAATGGGGTACGGCTCGTGGCAAGATTTTTGAAGAATTGGCAGGAATAAGTACCCTGAATGGAAGAAAAAATGGAGAAGAAGTGTGCATTGGTGGCCTTTTAACGAAATCTTTCAGCGCCACCTGTTACCTTAGCGCACTTTTATTTTTATGAACAAGTTGATTTTCCCCATACTAATAGCCGTTTTAGGTACCCTTAGCCTTCAGGCCCAGAGCAACAAGGATAAGAAAAAGGCCGCCAAGGAAGAAACCAAAAAGGAAAAACCACCCAAAACGGATTGGAGCAAAGTGTCGCTTGGTGATCGTGCCAACGACCATTTTATGGTTCAATTCGGGTATGATGGTTGGGCTACCTTGCCTGATTCTATAAATACCACTGGTTTCGGCAGGCATTTAAATGTATATGTAATGCTCGATAAGCCTTTTAAAACCGATCCCCATTGGAGTGTTGGTCTTGGTGTAGGTATTGGCAGCAGCAATATCTATTTTGATAAAACCTATGTTGACCTTAAGGGTAGCATAAGCCAAACACAGGTAAGTTTTGTGGATGCTACTGCACAAAACCATTTCGAAAAATATAAACTTACCACTGTGTGGGCCGAAGCGCCCATTGAACTGCGCCATATTTCTAATCCCCTTAAAAGTGACAAAAGCTTTAAATATGCTTTTGGTGTAAAAGTTGGTACCATGATAAGTGGTTATACCCGCGGAAAAGATTTGCAGAACAAAGATGGTCAGTCCCTTTACGGAAACAAATACATACAAAAGGAAAAGGATCGCAAATACCTGAATAACATTCGTCTTGCACCCACCTTCCGTTTTGGTGTAGGCAACTTTACCGTTTATGGTGCTTACCAAATTACAAACTTGTGGAAAGAAGGTCAGGGACCCGAAGTAAGGCCCTTCAGTGTTGGCCTTTGCCTTAGTGGATTATAATAGAAATTCCAAAATATAAAATTCCAAATTCCAATGCTTCGGCAGGAATTTGGAATTTTTTTTGAAGCCTGTCTTTTTTCATTTCACCTTTTTCTTACCGCACTCCCACTCTTCCTTATTTATTTCTTATTTTTTATTTGTTATTTCCTATTCCTTTCTTCACTTATTGCATCATTGACTCATTCACCCCCACTCTCCCTACCTTTGCCACTGCATGATTGAAAAGAAACAAATAAAGCACGAACAGAAAGCCATTTTGGTAGGATTAGTCCGTAAGGGTCAATCGGATGAACAAACCCATGAATACCTCGATGAACTGGCTTTTTTGGCCGAAACAGCAGGCGCAAAAGCAGTAAAACGCATTTGGCAAAAGCTACCACACCCCGACCGTGCTACATTTGTAGGAAAGGGAAAACTCGAAGAAATCACCAGCCTTGCACAGGCAAAAGGTGCAGATCTGCTCATTTTTGATGATGAACTTACCGGCAGCCAAATCAACAATATTGAAAAAGCTACCGGTATAAATACCATTGACCGCACCGATTTAATTCTCGACATTTTTGCACGCCGTGCCCAAACAGCGCAGGCCCGCACACAGGTGGAATTAGCACAATACCAATACATTCTGCCCCGATTACGCGGTATGTGGAATCACCTGGAAAGGCAGGGTGGTGGTATTGGTACACGTGGCCCCGGTGAAACAGAAATTGAAACCGACCGCCGTATTGTGCGTGAAAAAATCAGCTTGCTCAAAAAGCGGTTGATTGATTTTGATAAACAGGCTTTTACCCAACGTAAAGAACGCGGCGAATTTATCCGTGTGGCGCTTGTGGGATATACCAACGTTGGCAAAAGCACACTCATGAACCTGCTCGCAAAAAGCGAAGTATTTGCAGAAAACAAACTATTTGCAACCCTTGACACCACCACCCGTAAAGTAGTTTTTGAGAATACACCTTTCCTGTTGAGTGATACCGTTGGATTCATTCGCAAATTGCCGCACCACCTTGTAGATAGCTTTAAAAGTACATTGGATGAAGTGCGCGAAGCCGATGTATTGCTCCATGTGGTGGATGTAAGCCATCCGCAATACGAAGACCAATACGCTGTGGTAAATGCCACCCTGCAGGAGTTGGGTGTGCACGATAAACCCATCCTTACCATATTCAATAAACTCGACCGCTATGCCGAAATCAACTTTGATGAATGGCTGCAACCCGAAGTAAAAGAACAATTGATGCGCGACCTCGAAGGCCGCTGGCAAAATGAAACGCATTACAACTGCATTTTTGTATCGGCTACCGAGAAAACCAATATTGAAGAGCTGCGTAAAAAAATACTCGACAAAGTGCGCGAACATTACGCCATCAGGTATCCGTTTAAGGCTAATTTTTATTAGCTGGTTTTTCCCGGTAAAGTTTTGTCACCAAAGGAGCGAATCTTATCCCCTCCACCGGAGGGGTGGCTGCGCCTACCCGAATATTTTTCGCAAGAGCGGTCAATGGTAAGGCGCAGACGGGGTGGGGCAAAGCGGAGAACTATTCAACCCGTCAACCATGTCTATCGTCAACCATGCTAGTCAACCCGTCAACTCGTCAACTTCTTAGCCCGCCAACTCTTCAACTTTTCAATTTCCCCTTTTTTCTATACATTGCCACCACGATGGCTTTGCTGTGGCCTTGTCATCGTTAAAACGAAATTGCCAACATGGGAAAAAATAACCGTCGTACATTTTTACAACATATCGGTCTCGCAGGTGCGGGCATCGTAAGTGGCAGCCAATTGCTTGCCAATGCAGTTGATGGAAGTCCTTTACCTGAATCACTGTTAACACGAAGTACAAATGGATTGGGTTCAGATGCCCCGGTAAGAATTGGCCTGATAGGCGCTGGTGGCATGGGAACCGAAGATGCCAAAACCGCGCTGCTGCATCCCGGCGTTAGTATTACCGCAGTGTGCGACCTGTACAAAGGCCGCATAGATGCCGCGCAAAAGCGATGGGGCGGCAATCTGTTTGCTACCAACGATTATAAAGAACTGTTGAAGCGCAGCGATGTGGATGCCGTTATCATTGGTACCCCCGACCATTGGCATATGCCCATAACGGTGGATGCCTTGCTTGCGGGTAAGCACGTGTATGTAGAAAAACCCATGGTGCAAAGTGTGGGAGAAGGCATGAAGGTGATAGAAGCCTGGAAGAAAAGCGGTAAAATATGTATGGTGGGCAGTCAGGGGCTAAGCTCTCTAGGCAACGAAAAGGCAAAAGAATTACTGGAAAGCGGCGCCATTGGCGAATTGAACTATGCTGAAGGTTTCTGGGCCCGCATGAGTCCCGAGGGTGCATGGCAATATAAAATACCTGCCGATGCATCGCCCCAAACGGTGGATTGGAACCGTTACGAAATCAATAAAAAGCACGACTTCGATCCACTTCGCTTTTTCCGGTGGCGCAATTATCTCGATTATGGTACGGGCATGAGCGGCGACCTTTTTGTACACTTATTTAGTAGTCTTCATTTTATTACGAGCAGCCTTGGCCCCACAAAAATTGCGGCTATGGGCGGGCTTCGTTACTGGAAAGATGGGCGCGATGTACCCGATGTGCTGCTTGGCATGTTTGATTACCCGCAGGCAAAGGCACACCCGGCTTTTAACCTGAGCCTGCGATGCAATTTTGTGGATGGCACCAGCGGCACCACCTATCTCAAGCTTGTGGGCAGCAAAGGAAGCATGGATGTAAAATGGGAAGAAGTAGTGGTAAGGCTGAATGCAAACGGTGACGAAACCGATCCTTTTTTGGCGGCCAAAGCCAAAGAAAGTGGCGCAGACACTGAGAAGCGTGCCAGCATATTACCGCCCCGTGAAATGGTGTACAAAGCCCAAACGAATTGGAAGGGTGCGCACTATGATCACTTTGGTAACTGGCTAAGGGCCATCCGGGAAGGTGGCACCGTAGTGGAAGATCCCATATTTGGTTTCCGGGCCTGCGCTCCCGCTTTGCTTTGTAACGATAGCTATTTTAAAGGCAGTTTTATGAACTGGGACCCGGTGGGGATGAAGACCCCCTAGCCCCCTCAAGGGGGGATGGTTGGAGTTTTGAGTTTGAGGTTTGATGTTTTAGGTTTGAGGTTGGCTGACGCACGACAAATACAATTTGAAGATTTGATATTTAAAATTGGCTTACTACACACACTCTTGCTCACACACTCAAACTCCATTCACTACTCACTATTCACTAATTGACTTATTGACCATCATTCACTAATTGACTTACCTATGAAAAAACTTCTAACAATCGCCGCCATCACTTTCGCTATGTCTTGCGCAGCACCTGAAAAAACGCCAGTTGACAATGTCCTATCCGAAACCGAAAATGCGGAAGGATGGATATTGCTTTTTGATGGAAAAAGCAGCGATGGCTGGCGCGGTTTCAATAAAGCAGCTTTTCCCGCAGGTTGGGTAATTGACTCGGGGGCACTGAAAGCATTGGGCACAGCGAAGGGTGATACCGGCGGCGATATCATTTACGAAAAAGAATCATTTGAAGATTTTGAACTGGTATGGGATTGGAAGATTGCCAAAGGAGGTAACAGTGGTGTTTTTTACCATGTAATAGAAGATACCCAATATGCCGCGCCTTACCATACCGGTCCCGAATATCAGTTGATTGACGATGTAAACTTCCCTGATAAACTGGAAAACTGGCAGAAGACCGGCGCAGACTATGCCATGTACGAACCACCCGCAGATAAGATTTTACTTCCTGTAGGCGATTGGAATAACAGCCGGATTTTATTTACCAAAGAAAAGGCCGAATACTGGCTCAATGGTAAACTTACGGTATCATTTGTGCCGGGTAGCGATGATTGGACCCAACGCCGCAACAGTGGTAAATGGGATGCTTATCCCGACTATGCCAAATCTGCTACAGGCCTCATCGGCTTGCAGGACCATGGAAGTGAAGCATGGTTTAAGAATATTAAGATCAGGAAGTTGTGAGTGGTAGGGTTACAAGTTGACGGGTTGACTAGTTGACGAGTTAACTAGTCAACCCGTCAACAAAAAAACCCCATTACCTTCGCCCGCTATGACCGGAACAGAACAGGTAAAACTTGAGAAAGTAATTGTACATAAAGTGGGCAACCCCACCCGTGGCGAACAGCTTACCTTAAGCATGATGCCGCTAACGCTCAATGATGAGTTGGTGCGTAGTATGCTGGTAAAATACTTCCTGTATTCCATTAACGAGCATGAATTACATCAGTTTACCCACCTGAGCGAAGTGGCCATGAACGAAGTGTACAGGTATGCAAAACAAATTTTTGATGATCCCCATACCTTCTCGGCACAAAGCGCCTATATCGCCGAGTTTTTGTACAATAAAAGCACACATGCAAGGGTAAAAGAAGGTGAGTTATATGTGGCTTTAATGCATGAAGTGCCTTTTGAAAACGATTTTGTTACTGCGCTCGGTATATTTAAAAGTGAAAGCAAGGAAAGCTTTTTAAAAGTGTTTACACATGGGCAGAACTTTGAAGTAGCAGCCGAAGAAGGCATCAATATTCAAAAACTCGATAAGGGCTGCCTGATTTTTCGCACGCAGGAAGCCAACGGTTACCGGGTTTGCGTAGTAGATCATACCAATAAACAAAACGATGCGCAGTATTGGGTAAACGACTTTTTACAGGTAACACCCGTTGCCAATGAATACCACCATACCAGCCAGTTTTTACAATTGTGCCGCGAGTTTGTAACCGGCGAAATGCCCGAAAACTTTGAAGTTACCAAGCACGGGCAAATTGATATGATGCAGCGCAGCCTCGATTATTTTAAAACCAATGAGCAGTTTGATTACAATGCGTTTACGCAGGATGTATTGCACCATCCTGAAGTAATCGATCAGTTTGCACAGTTTAAAGATCAGTTTGCGAAAGCAAAAGATGTTGACTGGGATGAATCCTTTGATATTGATCTTGCTGCGGTAAAAAAGGAAGGGAAGGCTTTTAAAAGCATCCTTAAATTAGATAAGAATTTTCATATCTACATTCATGGTCGACGCGATTTAATCGAGCGTGGTTTTGATGAAGAAAAGGGAAAACATTTTTATAAAGTATTTTTTGAACAGGAGCAGTAGACACATTTGAATATCCTAGCCAATGGGTTCATACATGTGTCGAAATTTTAAAACCAAACAAGGCAAAATTTAAAAATATTTGAATGTGGTAAAAAGACCATACGTTTGCGCGCCCAAAAAAGGGAATACCACATGTTACGCAAACATCCTGTTCGATTATTAATGGTTGTATTTACCCTTATGCTGCTTGCATTGTACGGCATTGTTGCCTTGTTAAGCTAATCCGCATTGACTACCAAATTTCGTTGAAATCAATTTCGATATTGCAACCTTCTTCTAATAAAAAGGGGAATGAAAATGAATGCCCTTCACTTTTCAAAACGTATTGTCCATCCTGCAATTCAAAAACCTGTACGATTTCTGTTTCAGGATTAATGAGCAAAAACCATTGAACGCCTGCATTTTCATATAGATGGAATTTGGTATGGCGGTCTTTCAATTCGGAAGTGGGCGACGTAATTTCAACAATAAGTTTTGGAGTAGTAGTAAGATAAGCCCTATCCGTTTTTCCTTTATAAATCAGGATGTCCGGCTGAACGACTGTATGTTCTGTGATTTTGTAATCTACAGGCTGACTCACAATCAATTCTCGAAAGCGTTGTGATATTAGTGCAATTCCCAACGCTGCACCGATATTGGTTGCCAGTAATTGATGCCTTGGTTGATATTCCAGGTTCATTGCGAAGGGAAACCCGTCTATAATCTCCCATCTGCCTTCCCATTGGCAATAATCTTCGTAATTATAATGAGGCAATATTTTTTCCGTTGTGCCCATTATTTAAATGTAAGAAAAAAAATTATCCGCAGGTAATTTTGCCTACGCGGGTAGCATGCCTGCCGCCTTCAAATTCGGTAGCCATAAAGTGTTCAATCATGGCATAAGCTTGTTCAATGGCTACAAAACGCGCAGGGATGCACAGCACATTTGCATCATTATGTTGCCGAACGAGGCTTACGATTTCGTTGGTCCAGCATAACCCGGCACGGATGCCCGCATGTTTATTTGCCGTAATGGCTACACCATTGGCGCTACCACAAAGCAATATACCAAATGCAACTTCGCCATTTTCCACTGCGGTGGCGGTAGGGTGTGCAAAGTCGGGGTAGTCCACTGAATCAGGTCCATAGGTGCCAAAGTCGGTCACCTGAAAGCCCTTTTTATTGAGCCATTGAATAATTAATTGCTTGTAAGGAAAGCCCGCGTGGTCGCCGCCAATGCCAATAGGTTTGCTGAGATCGAAAGAAGATGCTGCCATGATGGGGCAAAGGTAAAAGTTTGGGATGATTACTACCGGACGGGTTTACCACTATCCATCTTTTTTCAGCGGTCAATCAGTATCGCCTTATAAGAATTACCTTTACCTTTATTTTAAATACGAAGCATACCTATGACATTTGAAGAACTAATAAAAAATCATTCGGCTGATGTAATTGAAAAATTTATAACCGAATTATTGTCGAAAGAATTTCTTGACATACAGTTTGATTATTTTGAACAGGACCATTGGTCAGCCATTACCACCCATCAATATGAGGAAGATAGAGAGATATCATTACGTATGCATCTGAATAATTATTACGATTTGTATTTTGGCTATTACGATGATCAGGATGATTTCATTGAAATTGTACATCCATTAACCGAAGAAGAAAAAAAGATACTACCTGAAAGATTAATAAAAGTGATGAAAAAAGTGCTGGAGGATGAAAAAGGCATGCGGATTCCGAATAAGCTGCTTTTTAAGTAAATGGGTTATAAAAAATGAAGAATTGTCAAACCAGGACTAAATTCATTGCGCCCCTGATCAAGTAACAAAGCCTATATTTTATCAATAAGTTCAGTACTGACAAATTCATATGCATTTTCAGTATCGTATGATATTCCAGGCCTTAATAAACCCTCCATATCATGTAAAAAATCAGAGTCTTTGATTTTTCTTTCCATATTTTCTAAAAAATCCTTTTTCGATACCCGGTTATTTTCTTTGTCCATATAGAAATTCCATGCATCTATAATTTTAGCTGAATCAATATTTTTTTGTGTGAGTGCAAACCACAGATCAAATAAATCTCTTCCCTTTTTCCTTTGGTAAAGCGCACGCATCTTGGTACCCAACAGCTCAGGAATTGAATAGGTTAGAATTAAAACTTCGCCTGAATACCAACCGGATTGCATAACATATTTTACTTCCTGAATACCAAATATGGTGTGTTGTTCTCTGCAATTCACCTCAATTTTTAATCTTAATGGTACTCCAGTTTCGGAATCAAAGCGGTAAATCAGGGTATTATTGTGTTGCTTTTGTTTACGTATGGGTTTATCGCCTAAAAATGACAAGGCTTCCCGAAGTTTATCCATAATGGGTCCAAAAGGTTCGGCTGTTATTTGCACCAAATCTATGTCTTCTGAATACCTTGCTGCGGGTGAGAGATAAAGTTTATGCAATGCTGTTCCCCCTCTGAAAGCTAACCGCTTTCGTAAGTATTCACTATCGTAAATTGACATAAAAGCACGCTCAATGACAAGGTCTTGCTCCACCTGAAAATCATCCTGCCAGGGAGCATTTTTACGCCATGCTGTTATAAATGCCTGTGGAATCATGAATCTATCTCTATTTCAATGTTTTGCACAACCTTCCAATCATTTCCGGAAATCATCGCCGGCTTTTCATGCTGTGGTCGCAGCAAGATGGGAAAATAATTTACTGTTTGTAAATACTCCTTTATTGGATCGCTTAAATCCTGCCTGCCTAAAACCTCGTCAAGCAAAAAGCCTAAGCGCTGAATAGCGGTAAGTGGGGTAAACTGTTTGGCAAGATCAAGGAGCTTGCCGGCATCTATGCTTTCAACTAATTCTTCTAAAACGGTAGCTATCCTGTTGAACCCGCCGGATTGGTCAAAGTAAAAAACCAAATCCAATGCGGTTAATTCGGATGATGAAACATTAATAAATCCTGTATCCACCTTTTTTTGAACAATATGGTCAATTGGCCATCCTTTTTTTATGAGAAAATTGATTTTGAGGTTTTCATTACTGATTTTTCTTAAACCAGGTTTGGTGGTGATTACAGAAAAAGACTGTGGTTGTTGATGCGCGGCACCAAAATAGGCGGCTGCATTCAGTAACCCAACATAGTAGTTTCTGCCCAAAAACTTCATCAGGTCTGCAATAAATAATGAAGGAGGGAGCATACCCCTGCTCCGGTATTCCGGTGTTATGATTACATAGAATTCATTTCTAACCTGTGCGATCTCTTTTTTGAACTTAAGTCTTTGCAGCGCCATTTTTATGGCTTCATCCGACTTGTCGAAGTTTTGCCGCACTTCCGGCAATGAGAATGTATACCTTCCATTGGAACGTAATTCATTCATGTAACTTTCTAAATAACCGTATTGTACACTCATTAAGTTATTGTTTGCAAAAAGTAACGAAATTCAATACTTACTGCAACTGTAAACTTAATTAATTATTCAGTTTCATACAAAATATTTCTTTACATCAACAAGGGGAAATATTGGAAGGGGGGTGAAACATAGGGATTCTCTGTGTTCTTTTCTAGAATAAGAGTCTTTAAAAGAATACTGCAAATTACCTGTTACGCCATTTTTCAGTTGCCTTTTTGAATGCTGCTTCAGTTTGTATTACTTCCTCAGAGAAACAATGGGTTCAAAATGGCATGGTACCCGGAATCGTTAAGCCATCTTTTTATGACTTTCAATTTTTTCTGCAATACATCATAAAAAAAAACACCCTGCTTACCATTGAAGTTGATGCGCTTGTAGGGTCTGTGCACTACCCATGTACCTTCGTGATAGGGAGTCCAGGTATCACCCGCAACTATGCCTACCCCCGAGCCGAGAAAAGCCCCCATGTTATTGGTGAAAATATACCTGTCATGTATTTCGGGTTGAATGCAAAAAAAATATTCCAGCTCAATGGCTAAACCATGGCTTTGAAGTTCATTTTTGAGCAATTCAATTTTCTGCTTAATTATTCTTTCTTCCAGGATGTTGCTTTCCTTGTTGATAGGCCTTGGTTTACCCACTAATGTAATATGATATGTCTGCTTTAATTTCTTTGGTAACACTTTCCTGAACATGGAAATTAAGCCGTTCATTCCATGGTTTGTGAATAAATAGGCATCCACAACGACTACTGAATTATGAGGTGCAAACAATGGGGTAGCAAATCCCCAATCCTGATGTTCTGTTCTGTCGAAATGCTGAATATAATCTCCAAATATGGGTTGTGTATCAGATTTTGAATTGGCATAAAAACACCCTGATGCCTTTTCGGATGATTTTAATTCATGATCTTGCTTGCTATCATTAAAATGTAAATCAAATGTTGGTGTTGATAGGGGAGTAATCGTTTGCTTCGGCTTAATACGCCCCTGTTTTATAAAATGTTTGATAAGCGGAATGTCACAGCTCTCAATAATGCTATCATCGTCATCAAGGTGAACTTCTTTTATGCCATGAAAAAAAAGGTCGGAAAGTAACATGTATTGTTGCACAGCAGCCATATTGCCCTGATCTACAAAATCAATCCTGCCTTTGGCAAGGAGTTTTTCAATATAACCAATGTGCGTATGCAGGCGCATGATTTAGTTCTTTTGCGATTTATTCATGTTCCAGATACTCATAGCAATTTTATCCGCCTCATCAAAAAAACCAGTGCCAAAATCATCGGTCAGGCTGCCGTCTTCCTGAATGTCAATGCGCTTTACCTGATCTTCGCCTGGCGGCACATCATCGGGCGGATAAAAATAATAAATCGCTGTATCCGCCGGTTTTATGCCTCCCTTGGCCGTAAGGTATTGCAACTTGCGGATGAGGTACTCGCTGTGGGTTTCGATGATGAATTGGGTGTTGAATTTTTTCGCAACATCTACAAATACGTCGGCTAACTTACTTTGCAAAGCGGGATGGAGGTTGCTTTCGGGCTCTTCGATTACTAGTACCGCTGGCCAACCTAACTCCCTCCATCCTTCAATTTCGCCACCATCTGAAGGTTCAAGGCTTCTGTTGATTTTTGCACTTAATTTATCATTTGCCATAGAGGCTAATAAAACAACTGAAAAAACCATATTGATACCAAATCCTTCATCCGCTAGATTAAACCAATGGACACCTTTACGCAGCATAATTACTGCGGAATCCTTCGCTTCATCTTGGCTACTTATTTTCACCTCATCAGCAATGTTTAAAAATTCATGCGAAAAGTATTGATTTAATGATGTCTTTATACCCTCTTGTGTTTTTTTATCCGCTTGTATTAGTAGATTAACAAGATACTCTGTTTGATTAGGCAATTGCTTTAAGTCAATAATATCAATTCGTCGTCTAGAGATATTTCGATTCGTCTTAAGAAAATTTATGCATTTAAAATTTGGTAAAGCATGTTCTAAAAATCCTTTTACACCTTTAAGTATAAAAGACTCCATGAACTTTTTTGCTGCTTTGCCGTTTGCGTCTGTTGAAAAATTCAAGGGCAAACCATATCTATATAAAAACGAATCAAGTATATCATAACATTCTGATTGATCTTTACGGATATCATTATCTAAGTGTATCGATTTAAGTATTGTATCTGGATCTTGATAGCCTCCCCAGTTTGTAGCCGAGTTTTTATAAATAAATTCTTTACGAGCAACAAAGGCCTGTTGAAGTTTTGGAACAATGACCCTATTAATCTGTTTAAAGAAAGCAGATAGGTCTGATGTATCATCTATTTCATTTTCTATTCCTAAATTGTTTTCTTCGTAAAATGAATTAAAGTTTTTAAGCCATTCTTTTGCATTTTGGTTTGATGGAATTGATATATTTAAAAAGGTTTGCTCGGGGTCGAACATTCTTAGCGAGTCCGTTTCCTCATCATAAATCAATGTCGTTTACTTAAGCGAAAATAAGGTGTGTGGATAATAAAGTTCTTTGACAACTAATATAAATCATTGGTGGTTTTTACTTTTACAGGGTTATGGGGGCATATTTAATTTAGAAAGCCCTTTAAAGAGTGAAG
>JBGSLS010000053.1:0-91003 GCA_041740575.1 Chitinophagaceae bacterium
AGTATTGACTTTATTTCTGCTGCTGACCTTCTATGGATGGATGGCTTATTATTTAGTTCCATGTATAAAATTTAAATAAGCCAAAAATACAATCACTACCAGGGTACTAACAATACGCGCTATCTCGGGTGTTTACTAATAGAAAGTAAAATTCGAAATTTCATCACTTAATAGATGCTGCAGGATATAGTTTCCACAACTAGGATCCGTAATTTTTCGCGAAGTATGTCTGTTTAGTCAGATGATGAACCATAAAAGAACAAGCTCGTCCCTAATCTATTCAAAATAGCATATCGGTACTCCCAGAATACTGGATAACCAGGAACACCTTCTAAAAATGGAAAGCTGTAAATTTTTGTTTCTGCTCCCAAGTAATTGGTAATGTAAGTTATAATTTCACCCTGCTTCGCTCTCAATTCTTTTTCTTGCTTATCATCCAATGTAAGTGAAACTCCGTTGTTATCCCCTCGAAAATCGAATGTATCATTGACTTGTTTCCAGAAATCTTCAACTGAAACAAGAATGGGTGTAATCTCTTCCGGATTCGAGTTTGCGAATGTCTTTTTTATTGCAGTATTGATGTCTTGTAGAGTAATGCAATTGTCAAATATTTCAATACCCAAGGTTACCTCATAATTAAACCCATACATGAGGTTTTGCGTTTGGTAAAGAAGCGTTTGAATACTCTCAAGTTTATTCAGCTATTTATATTTTGTTCAGTTTCCAAAAACTCCGTTTTATTATAAAAATTATTCTTCTCATTTCAATTTCGAAAATTAAATCATTAATGTTGAGTTGTGTTCGCATCCATTATTGCAAACTGTTTAATGCAAGCCTAACTATTTTGCCATTACCGATGGAACCTTCACCCCCAAAGGCATATGTGTATTTTCTCCTTCCTTAAACCCTTTTATGTTTGCAAATACTATCTGTCTCTTATTTACAATTTGCCAATCTGCATAGATGCTATCCAACTTAATAAATGCTTTTCTGTCGATTTCTGTTAATGGAAATGTAAATGAATTATCTGTTACCACAATAAGCGATTTGATATCGGTTAATTTCCCTTTTGTATTAAAGGTAAACAAGTGCTTTGTCGGCTCATATAAACCGCATTTGGTTTCCATTACAAATTGCTCTGTAAGTTTTTTGTCTCGGGTAACATTATAGAAAATTGCTTTACAACCGCAACAGCCTGCCATACTTTTTATTTCGTAAGTATCGGCTGGGGTTATATGATTCTTTTGTAACGTGTTGTAGGTACCACGAAAGCAAGAGCTAAAAGCTGTCGAAATAAGAATTATGGGTATGAGAATTAATCGCATTGGTATGGTATGTAAAGTTTTCATTTCTGAAATCTACGAACCTTTAAGATAAATTCAAATGATTTTCACAGGTAGGTTTACCTCATTTACCAAGGTATTTCGTCCCTGGAATAACCTAACATCTATTGTGGGTTTTTGTAGTCCAATGAAGCATTAAGCTTTTGGTAGACCAACAGTTTTTAAAATATGATTCGCCCTGTCCACCTTATCCTTGAAAAGGGGCTGATCGTCATACTTTCCTTTTAGACTTAGGTCAATTGTAAAACCCTTAGGAAGTTTAGCTTTTACAGTTTTTATTTTTTTTTCTGTTTTCATGACTGTCAAAATTACAATTTTCTCTTTACTAAGAATGCACTATAAGTTATGTTTTTCTGAAACCTTTGCCATTCCCGGTTTTCCGTCAGGCCAAGAATAGTAAAATCTGCTTCGATTAATATTTCAGTATTTAGATTTACGCCATGTCCTGCATGCGCATAGCCATGGCCAATTCATACTTGGACACTATGTCCAGGTTTTTGTCCAGGTTCGCCATAAATACACATTAAACATCTTCTACTTGGACACAAATCATTTTATGGGATGTTTTCCAAACCAACGTTTACGCCAAGTCCTGCATGCGCAGAGACATGGCTAAGACCCACAAATCCAATGCCGATAATTTTGCAGGTATACATTGCCTTCCCCTCACACGCCCCCACTTCCTTATTATTTATTTCTTATTCCTTATTTTCATAAAGATCCTCCACATCCGCCCTAGAAAACGCCACCAAAAAATCCCCAATCTTCTCCGTCACCGCGGTAAAGTATCTTTCCCCCTTTGCACGGGTAGCTAGTTTTGGATTTCCCACGCCGGTGTCTTCCGAAATTTGCGACCATTTTCGCTCCGACCATGCCCAGCCTTCGGTAAAGGCTTTTACCTTATGTTTTTTCTCTTTGCCATCGCCCGCTTCATCCAGGGGCAATACCCATTGCGGGGCGAGGTATAGCATAAGGCTCGTTTCCATTTCATCGGCATGGTCGCCCTGGAAATGCTCGAAATAATCCTTTTTGGGTAAGGCTTGAAACCAATTGCAGGTGCTTAACAACATCGATGGATATTTTAAACCCAGCTCGCGGATGATGGGTTTAAAATCGTTTCCACCATGACTGTTTAAAATGAGCAATTTATGAATACCGGATCTTATCAGTACTTCGATAACATCGGCGATAATGTATGCTTGCGTACTTGGGTTCAAATTCATATCCAGCTTAATATCTGCCTGACCGGTATTTACACCAAAGGGGATGGTTGGCAATACAATCACTTTTGCCCCCTTTTCCCAGGCAATTTTTGCAGCAGCAGCAGCAATACAATCGGCTTCAATGATGTCGGTTCCATAAGGCAGGTGATAATTATGCGCTTCGGTAGCACCCCATGGAAGTATGGCCAAATCGTAATGCGAATCTTTTACAGCTTTCCAATTGGTTTCGGCGAGAATGTATGGTCTTATCATGCTTAATGGTTATTAAATATTAAAGGCTCCAAAATGCCAGAGAATCCCGGATGGATCGTGCAAAAAACATTCGCTTCCCCAATCCAGTTCACGGATGGGAACCAATCTTACCTTTTCATATTTGGCCGGGAGATCCAATGCTGACAATTCATGGTAGCATTGTTTTACATCAGCAACTTCCATAAAAACCATGGTGTTGTCTATCCAGTCTTTTACATAGGCTTTTTGCAGATAAAAGCCGATGCCTTCTTTTGAAAAGTAAGACATATCGGGAGATAAAATACTTTCGCTGAAACCAATATCGAGGTAGAATTGACGCGATACCTGGTAGTCTTTGGCCCCGATGAATGGCCGGATAGATTTGGCTTTATGTTCCATAGGTTAACAACTAAATAGTGCTGCCTTGCGGCGGCAATGAATAAGCTAATATGTACAAAAATAGATGACTAAGCTGATAAACTTCTGTAACTGTCAGTACATCCTGAAAACAAGAATGCCCGGTTACGAAAATGTGCAACCGGGCAGATTTTTGATAAGCGTATATCTTTTACAATAAAGTTGCTTCTGATGTAATCGAAGTATTCAATGCTTTTGAAATGGGGCAGTTGGTTTCGGCATCTTTTACGGCATCTGCAAACTGTTCAGCCGTAGCGCCCGGCACTTTGCCTTCTACCACAAGGTGCGAATTGGTAATTGCGCCTTCTTCCAGTGTAATTACACATTTGGTATTCAGCGTTTCAGGTGTAAGCCCCATGCCGCCCAATACAAAGCTTAGCTTCATGGTAAAACAGCCTGCGTGGGCTGCGGCTACCAATTCTTCGGGATTGGTACCAATGCCTTCGGCAAATCGACTGTTAAATGAATATTGCGTTTGGTTAAGTACACTGCTTTGTGCAGTAAGGTGACCGTTGCCTTCTTTTCCGGAGCCGTTCCAAACGGCAGTTGCGTTACGTTTCATGTTGACCTTAGGTTTATTTAAAATAGAAGTCAAAAGTACAAACTGTTCATTGTTTTTGCAAACGCTAAAAGTTTGTAATCACTCAGGTTGCTTTATCGTTTGTATTTCTAACCAGCCCAATGCCGGCAAAAAAGAAGATCGCACCCAATACACCGGCAAAAATGATAAGCTTAATGTTCCTTACTCCTTCGCCACCATTCAAAAATGATATGCCAGCATAAATAAGTCCTGCAACTCCCAGCAGGGATAAAATGATTCCAAGTACGCGTTTTTCCATGGTTGTTTTTTTATTGATATTAAAATTGAATCGGGGGTTGAATTAAATTATGAAAACTGTGTGCGAAATGCAGCATTATAAAAGAATGAAAAAAAAACATAGCGTTTAAGCTATGCTTTTTTTTGGTTTTATTCTAAGGGGATTTAAAATGGGTTAGGGTTTCCCTTATATTAATCATCCGGTGTGTGTATATTTAAGCTGTACATATATCTTTTTTTACGTATCAGCGGAATAGTAGCTTAGAACATATATCCAAGCGAAATACCAAAACCGGTATTCTTAAATTCTACCTGGCTGCTTGGATCCAAAAGATTGTTTGCCTTTATTTGAGCAAGCCCTAATTGCGCATTCAGTTGTGCTGAAAAGCCACCTGCAAATTGGTAACCAAACAGGATGTTACCACCGTAATCCAGCGGCTTAATATACCTGGGATCAAAAGGATTAGCATCTGAATATTCGTTGGTGTACTCAATTTTATCAGTAGTTGAATTACCATTAGAAGAATATTCAACTTCACCGCCAACTCCTAAAGCGATATAAGGACCAAAGCCTAATAATAATTTACCATTTCCCAGCTGGGGTTTATATAAAAAATTCACGGGCATTTCAAGGTATCCAAGTTTAAATTCAGCAGATGCGGGTAATCCAAGATAATTGCCATCTGCCTTGCCACCTTTTGTAGCATACAATAAAGCAGGCTGAACGAAAAAGTCTTTAGCAAGGGGTATTTCAACTACAAGGCCACCATTAAAGCGGGGAACCATATCAAATTTCAGGTCATCGCCATTTTGGTCCTTACCATTAATGTTGCGGTAGTCAAACCCACCACGAAGACCAAAGGAAACCTTTGAAGTATTTTGTGCTGTAGCAGCAAATCCAAGCGCTATTAAGAAACTTGAAAGTAATAATTTGTTTATGCGCATTATTGTTGTTTGAGGGCTTTCTCATGTTAACCATTGGTTGCCATATTGAGTGCCCCGGTAAACCCGGTCTGGATAATTCCTGACTTAGGGTATAATTTCCATTCGATTCAATGAATGAGTAAAAGGTTAGTTGCCTGCTTCTTTTTGGGCATCTGCTACCATTTTTTCATTGGCAGTAATCAGAAACTCAACCCTTCTGTTCAAGGCCTGACCATCTTTGGTGGTATTCGAATATTTTGCTGTTTTTTCACCATAGCCAAGTGTGGTAATACGCGTTTCAGCAATTTTTTGATTTATTAAATTATCAGCAACGGCATCTGCCCGGCGCAGCGAAAGCGCTTGGTTATAAGTAGCTGTACCTGTGTTGTCTGTATGGCCTACAATCGCAATATCTGTATCGGGATAAGATGCAAGAATTTTTACCAATTTCTCCAGGTTTTCACCTGCTGCTTTTGATATAGTATAACTGTCAAAACCAAAAAGAATATCATTGGCAAATTCTACTACAATGGCTTCTCCCACGCGGGTTACCTGTACACCAGGAATTTCTTTTGCGATTTCTTCAGCTTGCTTATCCATTTTTTTGCCAATAAGTGCGCCTGTAACGCCGCCCACTGCTGCGCCAATTACAGCGCCCAATGCAGTATTGCCGGCAACACGTCCAATAACGGCGCCTGTTGCACCACCCGCTGCAGTACCAATTACTGCACCCTTTTGAGTCTTGTTCATAGATGAACAGCCTGCTAAACTCATAGCCGCCAATAGAATGGCTATCGAACTAAATTTCAACGTTTTCATAAGTTTATTTTTCATTTTCATTTTAGGCAAATTGCCTGTCAAAATGTGGGTGTGTGCATTGACTATTAAGCCAGGTGTGCGAAGAATAGTTTAAGAGGAAGGGAAAAGGAGACTTATATTAATTTGCCATTAGGGGACAACGCATCAATATCAGAATCCTTTTTACAAGAAGTGGTTTCGGAAATTATTTAAAAATAATTAGTGGTAAGAATAATGGAAGAACTAGGGTAGAAAGTATTTCCATCTTCTTCCGAAGTAATAAATATTTTTGTTGGTTTTTCAGCAGATGCCGCTTCAAAACTCGCCTTTAGTGTTTTCGACATCATACTGCTGCTGCTCTGTATTTTTCCAAGATTTTTGGCCGTACGACTACCACTTTCCATCCAAACTACATAAGTAGTTTTAGGTGCTACCAGGCGTGATGCTTCTGAAAGATTGGTAAGTTCAATAGAGATCACATAATTATCATTGTGGTTCTTTTTCACTTTAGCAGTTCCCCTTGCAGCAGGCGCTTCAGCAGAATACTGAAAAGGCACTTTAGTGGCACATGAGCTAAGTAATATAATCATTAAAGCGGCCGCACCTAAGATAACGGCTGTACCTGCTTTAAAGTTAAGTTTGATTGTTTTCATAAAATTGATTTTAAAATTGATGTTCCGTAATGAAATTTTAATAACCATTCCCAAAAACGTATTCCTGTCGTTTGGTTATGTTTTTTAATTCTTTTTTTCTGCCTTTTCAGCCATAGCCGAAATTGATTTTCCAAGCCTGTCTATATCCTTATTAACCGTTGTTTTGAATGCTTCCCAATTTTCATTGGTACCGTAGGTAAAAGCTTCCAGATTTGCTTTTAATTTTTCATTTTCTTTCTTTAAAGCTTCCAGGTCTTTTTCATACTGTGTTTTTGCATTTTCCTTTTGCATCATCATTTTAGCTTTTAATTCCAGCATCTTCACTTCATTGGCAGCAAGAATCCTATCTGTTTCCATCCTGAATGTAGTGTAAGCCATGGCAGAATCTGCTTCAGATTGTTCCAGCGCTGTTTCTGCTTTTTCTAATTTGTATTCGGCAACTTCTACATTTTCTGCTTTCTTTTCAGGAGACTCATCGCAACCTATAAATCCTGTGGTAGCTATGATAACGAGACCTGCAAGGATGAATTTTAAATTTTTCATTATATTTTGAAGATTAATTTGTTAATGTAAATGTGTGATACGGACATACTTTTCCTTATTACCTTCTGGTATTCATTTTTAAACCTTATTATTATATTAAATGGGTTCTGAAGGAAGATCAGTGTACTAAGCAAGAAATACCTTGCTTAGTACAGTAAGAAAAATCTACGTAAGATTTGTGTGTGTCTTCTGATATTAAATTCTTCCACCCCTGATAATCCGGAATAGAATAGCGATAACGGCAATTACGAGCAGAATGTGAATGATGCCACCTGCATGCATACTGAAGTAGCCAAATGCCCATATAATAACCAGTACAACGGCGATTATATAAAGGAGATTACCCATAATAAAAAGAATTAAATGATTAAAAATTTGATAATGTAAAGGTACATGGCGTAGTGCAGGCTTTGTTACACCTTTTAACGATTCGCTTATATAATTCACGCTTAGTTAAAATTGTGTTACTATAAGATTTGCATGCAGCATAAGCTCCTGACTTTCATATTAATCTGCATCTTGCATATGATAACCATTCATGGTACAATGTACTTCTATGTTATGCTCAAGCCCATCATCAGCAAGGGTAATCATCCTTCCGGGTAGCGTTTCTTCGTCTATTTTATGCCACGATTTTGTTAATGCAGGATCCTGGAATATTTTTATATTATAAATGGAATTACCATGTTCGATGCGCATGTTTACAAAGGGCCATTCCACAGGAAAGCAGGGATTAAAATGTAAGGAATTACCCTTGCGTTGCATACCCATAAGTGAACCATAAATAAACTGGTACATCCAGCCGGCAGAACCTGTATACCAGGTCCAACCGCCACGTCCTTCATGCTGTACATTGGCATATACATCAGCAGCCATTACATAGGGCTCGGCTTTATATACTTCTACTGCTGCATCATCTAGCGCATGTCCAATCGGCTGTATCAAATTGTACAATTCCCAGGTTTTCTCCCGATCGCCCAATTTGGCAAATGCCATAAGTGCCCAAATGGCTGCATGCGAGTATTGCCCTCCATTTTCCCTTACACCGGGTACATATCCTTTTATATATCCGGGGTTTAATGATGAACTATCAAAGGAAGGTGTCAGCAGTTTAATCAGATTTATGTTACGGTCTACAAGGTGCGTATCCAGCGACTGCATAGCCAAATGTTGCCGGTGAACATTACCTGCCCCCGATAGTACTGACCAGCTTTGTGCAATGGCGTCAATGCGACACTCCTTATTCGCCCTTGTTCCGAGCGGTGTGCCATCATCAAACCAGGCACGCATGTACCACTCGCCATCCCATGCCGATGCTTCAATATTTTTTTGCAACAAACCAGCTTCTGTAGTGCAGGTTAAAGCAAATGATTCATCGCCATATAAATTGGCCATTGCAGTAAACTTAACCAGCACATCATATAAAAAGAAGCCAAGCCAAACGCTTTCGCCTTTTCCATGGTTACCTACCCGATCCATACCATCGTTCCAATCACCTGCGCCAATTAAAGGCAAGCCATGCGTACCATACCGCAGACTGTAATTAATGGCACGTACACAATGCGTATAAAGGCTTTCGGTTTGATTGCCTTTCATAGGCAAATCAAAGAATGAATCTTCATCGGGGTGTAAAACCCTTGATGCAAGAAAAGCTATTTTCTCATCGAGTATTTCAGCATCACCTGTGGCAGATACATATCGTGCTACTGCAAAAGGCAACCACAGCATATCATCTGAACAACGCGTACGTACACCGCGGCCTTCAGGCGGATGCCACCAATGTTGTACATCGCCTTCTGTAAATTGGCGCGATGCATGAAGTATAATTTGTTGCTTCGCCATTTGCGGCTGCGTATCAAGCAGCGCAAGCACGTCCTGTAACTGATCGCGAAAGCCAAATGCACCGCCCGATTGGTAGAATCCACTGCGGGCAAAAATGCGGCAGGCAATGGTTTGGTACATCAGCCATCCATTTGATAGTATATTGAGCGCAGAATCCGGTGTGGATATTTGTACGCTATTCAGTATATTATGCCAATAGGCTTTTACATTGGCCAGCGATTCCATTACAACATTTTTGTTGCTGAATGTAGCCAGTAATTCTTTGGTTCTTATTTCGGTGGCTTCGTTACCCAGCAGGAAGATAATTTCTTTTTCTTCCCCATTCAGTAAATCAAATCTTACCTGTAGTGCAGCACATGGATCGAACCCTGCACCGGTTTTTCCAGAGAGTTTTTTGCGGTACATGCCAGCGGGATTTTCCAATCTTCCGTTACGGCCTACAAAAAGCGAGCGATCGGCAGTATAGCTGGAAAGGTTACCGAGTATTTTAAAGAATCCTACCCGTTCAGCAAATACAGCATTATACCTGTTATTGAAGAGTATAGCGTTATTGTTGCTATCCAATTCAGATACAATGTGCATATGGGTTTTGGTACGCAAATCGCCCAATATAATATCCATGTACCCGGTTGCAGAAAGGGAGCGTTCACGACCGGAGTGGTTGTGTACTTTCAGTATGATGCATTTAACCGGAAATTCCTTGTCAACAAAAACGGTCATATGTGTTCCTATACCATCTAATTCATGCTCATAGGTGCTGTACCCGAAACCATGCGTGGTAAGGTATGGGTTGTTGCTTTTTACCGGGTAAGGTGCCGGCGACCAAAATGTTCCACTGTCTTCATCACGTAAATAAAATGCTTCTCCTGCCCTGTCACTTACCGGATCGTTACTCCATGGTGTAATGCGGTATTCATGTGCATTGAGCGCCCATGTATAGGCAGCACCACTTTCTGATACAACGGTTCCAAAATGTGGATTAGCGAGTACATTCACCCATGGGGCGGGTGTTGTTTGTTTCGGGCCCGTAATAATTTTATATTCTTTTCCGTCCGGTGTAAATCCGCCTGTTCCGTTAAAAAACTGCAGATTAGCCGGTATTGATAAAGGAATATTTTTATTGGGTTGTATGATTTTTTTCGGTTCCAGCAGCGCAGGGAGTATGGGCTGTGTAAGTAATTGATTAACCTGTTCGCTTAAAGGGCCATTATCATCATAAAAAATGATTTTAGCAACACTTTCAAAAAGTATCCGCTCTTCCGTTGATAACTGATCCACCATTTTCACATAGATACTGCCCTGCTTATTTGGGGTTTGCAACGTGCCTGTTTCAGTACTGATTAATCCCAGCAGGCGTTCATGGAATTGCTGCCGGTAGGTTCCGGGATTTTCATTCCAAATTACAATATCTGCAAAAAGGCCTTTTAATTTCCAATAGGCATGTGCTTTTACTAATTGCTGAACAATTTCAATATTTTCTTCATCATGAATATGCAGCAATACAATGGGTAAATCGCCCGAAACCGATTGGCTCCACAAGCCTGACTGACTGCCGGCATTACTCCGTATAAGTTCTGTATTGGCTCTAAAGGCGGGGTTTGAAAATATTACCGATGATGCCAGTCTTGTATATAATTGCGCTTCTGCTTCGGTTGCATTTATCTGGCGAAGCAATACCTGGTTATGTGTCCAGAACAATTCGAAAGCGCGTTTTTTCAAATTAGCATCCGCGTATTTATGCATCAATGCTTCGCTTCCATCTTTTGTTTCGCTTATGCCATAAATTAAATAGAAGGTAGCTTTTTTATTAGGTTTTACTTTTATACGATAGCGTATGGCCATAATGGGATCCAGCACCGCACCTTCATTTCCGCCAAGATCGCTTTGATCCATAGCTTGCGGATGCACAAGGCTGCGGCTTCGTCCAATAAATTGCATACGGTCAGTTTCATACGAAACCGAAATTATTTCGCAACCTGCAGCATCCATCCGGTGAAACATCCATGGCGGTAATTCATCATGTGAGCGTGGCCTGCGGGTACTGAAAATGGCGCGGTGTTCGGCCATAATACTGGTTTGTACAAAAAGGTTGCTGAACGCCTGATGTGCTTCATCCGAATCCTGTCCTGCCATTACCACTTCCACATAACTGGTAATTTCAAGTATTTTTTCATCACCGCTTCTGTTGGTAATTGAGATGCGGCGCATTTCAGCATTGTCTTCGGGCGAAACCACAATTTCTGTTAAAGTTTCATACCCAAAATCTTTTCTGCGAAATTCTACATGGCCTTGTGAAAATAATACTTCATAATCTTTAGCAGGCTGCAGGGTTGGCTGATACGTATTTGACCAAAAGCCACCGGTGCTTACATCTTTTATATAGCAGAAAATTCCCCTGTCATCCTTAGTCGCATCTTCACGCCAGCGGTTGATAGCAATATCTTTCCAGCGGCTATAGCCACCACCGGCATTGGTAATCATTACACGGTATCGACTGTTACCCAGCAATTGTACTTCGGGCCTTATGGTATTTGGCGTATTTATACTTCGCACCTGCACTTCATCGGCGAGTGCACGGTTTTCAAGCGGATCGGCGGTATGCGTATAGTATAAAGTGGTTCGTGGTATACGTTCCTGCAACAGCAGCATTGTAGCCTTGAATCGTAATTCGGCTGAAAATCTTTTTTGCATGGGCTTATCCAAAAGCGTATAGGCGAGGGATAACAAACCCATTCCCTGGTGATGTACCATGTAGGATTGAATAATTACACTCGATTTGCCGCGGGGTAAACGTGCCGGTGTGTAATCAATAGCTTCATAAAATCCAAGCTCACCCATGGTACCCATGGTGCTCAGGGTTTGTAAATTATTACATGCTTTTTTGGGTGCCACCATCAGCGCAAGCATAGATGCGTAAGGTGCTATTACCAGGTCTTCTTCAAGCCCGCGCTTAAGCCCAAGGCCGGGTACACCAAATGCACGATATTGGTAGTTAAGGTGCGCATCAAGGGCATTGTACCCCGATTCTGAAATACCCCAGGGAACATCCCGCTGTTCGGCATAGGCAATTTGTTTTTTAATCATGGATTCACCTGTTTGGTGCAACAGGGTATTTTCAAAAACAGGCATTACCAGTTGTGGCATCAGGTATTCAAACATAGAGCCGCTCCATGAAAGCAGGATAGGGCCGCTTTCGTTTCCGGTAAGCAAGCGCCCCAATACAAACCAACTTTTCTGCGGTAATTTTCCTTGCGCAATACCGGCGAAAATGCCCAGCCTTGCTTCGGATGCCATCAGGTCATAATAACCGGAATCTGATTTGTATTCATCTACATTATAGCCAATGCGTAGTAAACTTGTTGCCTTGTTGAATAAAAAATCATAGGAAACGGTACTCAGGTTTTCGCAATTCAGGGCCAGGGTATTCAGCAGCAAGCCGTAGTCCGTTAGTTGCGCAATGGCAGGTGCAATGGTATGTTCCAATTGTGCGAGCCATTCATTTTCTGTTACTGAATTTTCTTCAGCATAACAGGCCTGTATGGTTACCTTGGCCGATTGTAATATGTCATTCAAATCATTGGGTGCATGTATTATATCCAATGGAAATAATGCATGAAATTTTTCGGGCACAGGCAATAAATGCAACCAGGGAATGGTGGCATCTACATCGTCATCAATACTTTTCACATCGTTGGTAAGTCGCAGTATCCAGTTATCTGTAATGCCGGGTGTTTCATAGTCAGGGGCCGGCAGCGTTTCAATCATCTTAATAAGTTCGTACAACTTCTTTTTGAATACTGAATAGCCCGAAATATTTTCATGAATGGTTTGCAACAAAAAGGTTTTAATACTTTCAGTTTTCTCACTCATATTTTTGGGTGCTACCTCATGCAGAATGCCCGCCGTTGTGTAAAGCCCTTTAAACAGGTTAACACTAAACAAGGGCTCATTTGCCAATGCCAGTAAGCCTTGTTTTAAGGTAAGTAAATGCGCCACCAGGTTGCCACTATCAACGGTAGAAACATAGGCAGGGCGAAGAATGCCGAGCGTTTGGGTATCATACCAATTGTAAAAATGGCCTTTGTATCGCTCCATTTTTTCCATCGTTGCCAGGGTTAAAGTGCATCTGTTTACCAAGGTGCGGCCGGTAATATATCCAAAATCATAAGCTGCAAGATTGGCAAGTAATGCAAGCCCCATATTGGTTGGCGATGTGCGGTGTGCCACTACGGCAACAGGTTGTTCCTGGTAATTGTCGGGTGGCAGCCAATTATCTGCGGCAGTAACATATTGTTCAAAGTAGGTCCATGTTTTTCTAGCAGTATGATGTAAAAAAATGGTTTGGATAAAAGTAAGTGCATTGTCTGCTGACTTTCTGGTTGTACTCACTTTCCATGCGAGTGCGGGGGCTATTATCCAAAGCGTTAGAATAGGAGAGGCTACCAGTAAACTTTCTACATCTATCTTAAACAAGCAAACTGCACATACAATACCCGTTAAGGGAGCAATCCACATTTTAATATAGCTGCGTATTAAAGCATTGCTTGCATATTGTATTTCAACAGCAGATGGTGTCCACTGCAGCAATCTTTTCTTGGAAAAAATAAGCCGCCAATTAGCAATAAGTACGGCATTTGTATACCTGTAGGCCTGGTAGGGCAGTACGGACATATCAAAAATAAATCGAATGCAAATATCTCTTACTGAAATAAGGGTTTCGTGCAGGTGTGCTTTTAAGGAAATATCATCGGGTCGGTTAAGCAATTGCCAGCCTGCTGCTGCCATGGCTGCCAATAGAACGATAACGGTTACGGTGAGTGTCCAAAACCAGGGGAAGGGAAGTATAAACCAACCGGTTATTAAAAGCAACGTAAGCGATAATGGAAGCAGGCTTCTCCGCAGGTTGTCCATTATTTTCCATCGGCTAAGGGTTGAAAGTTTGTTGGTAGTTAGTTTTCCATCTTTATTGCTTACAAAAGGGAAAACCCATGCGGCAATTTGCCAGTCACCGCGTATCCACCGGTGATGACGTTTGATGTCGGCTTCATATTTTGAAGGACTTTCATCATATAAAACCACATTGCTTAACAAACCCGATCTGCAATAACATCCTTCCAGCAGGTCATGGCTCAATATCCTGTTTTCCAGGAATTTATTATTGAGTGCTTGTTCAAAAATATCTACATCGTATATGCCCTTACCAATAAATGACCCTTCGCCAAACAAATCCTGGTATACATCGGAAGATAAGCGGGTATAGGGATCAATACCGGCTAATTGACCCTGCATTTGAATAAACAGCGTAGGCTTTTCATGTGGTATTCCCGATTCAACTCTTGGCTGCAGAATGCCATAGCCTTCAGTTACACGATTTTTTACCGGGTCGTAAATGGCTTTATTTAACGGATGCGCCATGGTAGCAATCATTTTCCATGCAGCTTCGCGGGGTAAGCGTGTATCCGAGTCAAGTGTAATTACATATTTTACATTGGTAATTATGGCTGTTTCACCAATGATAATTGAGAAAGCCTTGCTGCCGCGGTTGCGCAGCAGCGCATTCAAAGCCGATAATTTTCCACGCTTGCGCTCATAACCCATCCATTTTTTTTCCGATTTATTCCAGGTTCGTGGGCGGTGGAAAAGAAAGAATATATCCTCGTTGGTAGTGTTGTATTTTTTATTCAGTTCATTAATACCTGTTGCTGCCTGTATCACTAATGCATCATCATCCGGCATCGTTTCAGTGTCGGCATCTAAAAAATCGGTTAGTAATCCAAAGTGCAGATGTTTTTCATTATTGGCCAGGTAACGTACTTCAAGATTTTCCAGCAGTTCATCAATATAGGAAGAAGTGGTAAGCATTGTTGGAACAATCACCAATGTTCTGTTTTCAGAGGGAATACCTTTAGAGTAGTCCATCTTTGGCAGCAGCGCAGGTTCTATGTTTATGGTTGCCAGCCAGTTTACCAAAGATATGGCAAGCTGTGACGATCCTGCAATTGATAACAGACCTATAAATGCCAGCAACAGTTTATTGCTGATGCCATGGTCGTAAGCAAGATAAAACATACCGGCGGCACCTGCCACAGTAAGCAGCATTACTGATGCGATGTAAAGAAAAACAGGCATGGTGCCTGCTATTTTTTTCAATTTATTGCCTATGGAAAAATTGGCGTCCGCTGCTGCTTCGGTAACTTTCAAGCCCTTATCAACCAGGAAAAAACCCGGATGATGCAACCTGCTGTCTTTGGGATGCGTATGCATGGCTGCAATGGATAATTCCAGTGCTTTTAGAGCCACCTGCGTTTCGGTAAGGGTAGATACTTTGCTAATGGATTCAACTACTTTGCGGTAGCTGTCCCTTGTGGCAAAATCCATTTGCGCATAAATGCCGGTTATATCTCTTCGCAATACCTGTTCAACACTGCTCAGTGTTTCCACAAATTCAGCCCAATCGGTAGTGCCTAAAAACCGGAGTGTACCAATGCTGTTACTGATGGATATCTGATCGGCTGCCTGTTTTTGCGTTTCAAATGGTATTAAATCTGCAATACCCATTTCCATACCAGCAAGCTGCTGCTCCAGCCAGCCAAGCGGTAACGATAGCGCCGCGCCTTTGCCCTGTAATTTGCGCACAAATCCTGCTACAAAAGATGCTGACAATATTGGCTTTGACCGTGCCATATCGGCTGCAGTGAGTATAAGATTCCCCGGCGATTCTTTCAGGGTATCCATCATTGCATCTGCCCAATATTCTGCCAGGGTTTGATCAATCATATCAAGGGCAATAAGCCCGGCAACGCGACGGAGATTTTCAATAACCGCCAGCCTTAACATAATGGGAATGGCCCATAACTCGCCAAGTGTAAGCTGCGCTACGGATTGGTAAGCATCTACAAACCCGCTTAGCCCCTTTATATCCGTTCTGCCATCGCTGTGCGAAATTATTTCTTCTACAATGTTGTAAACACGGGTAATGGGACCAGAAGATTCCTTTAAAATATAAGGGAGACCTTTGCTGTATCCTTTCGGTAAATGTTTTCGGGCTATTGCAATTTGTTCTTCAATCAGGTAGAAATTGTCGAGCAGCCAAACGGCAGCAGGAGATATGTTTTTTTCAGCCTGAATGCTTTCAACCAATAAATTTCGAACTTCAAGAAGGATGGTTTCATTTTCGTCTAAACGGCCGAGTAATCTTTCCGTCGTTTTTCCTTTTTGTACCTTATGTGATTGGGCAAGCAACTTTCCATATTGCTCTAATTGTCCTTCATTAAAAAGTTCTGCATAATAGTGCTCTCCAGGATTTTCCTTTCCTTCAATATTGGCAATGAACCTATCCCGTAGCCGTAAGAAACTATCAATGGAAGTATTATTTTTATAGGTCAAAATAGTAGTTTATAAAAGTGTTATGCGAATGGTTGCCGCAAGAACAATCTAATCTACTTAGCCTTATTTCTTTTTGGCATTGATTGCTTTTATGATCAAGCAATATTTTTATATGATCAACGATATTCTCAGGTGTAGAATGGTATTAAAAAATATTATTATTCAAATTTTCCGAATTCCTTTGCAGTAAATTCCATTTTAAATTTTTTCTTCTTCCATTGCCGGGTCAATCGGCTCTTTATACACATCATCCTCAGGAGGATAGGTAGGGAAATCAGGGAAATTGATATTCTCTGATTCTTCTACCACCTCCTTATCCTTTTCTTCAATTTCTTTTTCTTCCGGCTCTGATTTATTTTCGTTGTTCATATGCATAATTGTTAAAAGGGCAATAGATTGCTCTTTGGCTATAATGTTGTGCTGAACATTTTTGTGCAGCGTAATAAATTGACCCGCCTTAATAGATACGCAACTTTGCCAGGTCATAAATTGTATGTTACCTTCCAATACCTGCAGCGTTATGGGACCATTAGCCTGATGCATTTT
Organism: Chitinophagaceae bacterium; assembly: GCA_041740575.1. GTDB lineage: Bacteria > Bacteroidota > Bacteroidia > Chitinophagales > Chitinophagaceae > Phnomibacter. The sequence continues at coordinate 16,724 of JBGSLS010000053.1, forward strand.
CATTTCATTTGCCTGGTGCATAGCCATCAATATCACGCTCATAACTTCCGATTTCGAAAGTGTCTTTGATCTTTGTCTGCCTGCTTTCCAACTGCTTTCCAGTTTTATGTTTTTTATTTCCTTGTTCAGGTCAAATTCCAACAGTGGGGCATCTAAAGCCCTTTCTTCATCTGTCCGCTGATTAGATGATAAAATGCTTCTGAGACCTATGGAAGTGGAATCGGAATGACGAATTTTTATAGACAAGGGGTCGTGATAATCTTCCATTTCCTGTTGATTTTCACTTGGCTCAAGATAATCAGTAATATATAGTGGTATTTCAAGTGTGTGCCCCGAAAATTCTGTAAGCATCTGTTTTGTATTCCTGCTATTAGCAAGCATAGCTGCGTTGTATAAATGAAAATTTTGCATAATAATGTAATGGAAAATAATAGACTATGGGGGTTCAATGGAACCGATTTATAATCATTTTACCATTATCTGTGAAGTTCGGTCGATAAGTGCCTCGGACTCTTACACATTTTTATGAATAACTTACATTAATATCAGGTTTGAAATTCAATATCAATTTTCTTAACCTGATAGAATACCGGGATTAGCGCAAATAAAAATCGTCAGGCATTGCTGCCTGACGATGAATAATGACAACTTTCAATTAATCTTCTTCAAAAAAGCTTTCCAGTTCTTCTTTTGTTTTACCAAGTTTAATTTGAAGCTTTCCCATCATTTCATCTTTCTGTCCTTCTTCAAACATCAGATCATTATCGGTTAATTCGGCAAAATTTTGCTTAAGTTTTCCTTTTATTTCGTTCCAGTTTCCTTTTACTTCTGTAGTATTCATAATCATATGGTTTTATTTGTAACTGAATTATTACGGTATAAAGGTAGCAGAAGTGATTTTTTTATTGTTACAAGATTAAGGGAATGATTTACATTTTCAGGTTAGTATCTGGAAAAATGCATTCGGTGTTAGTAAGGAGCTCTGCAAGTTTATATGCCGCCTCGTTAAACCTGGGGGCTGATAATATGTGTAAAGTAATTGTGAGGTTTTGATTTGTTATGTTGGGTTCTATATCTGTATGGCATTGTATAATCTGTTTTACCAGCATTCTTTTTTCGTTGTCTGCCTTTGCGGAACTTAAAAAGGTTGCAAGCAGGTTGGCAGCGGCTGTTTCGGCCCTATAGGCGATCATTTTTACGATGTTCATTATCATTTTGCTTTCATGTTTGAGCTTATTATACCTGTTTTGGTCTGGCATTACTTTTAATTTGATGCGTGGTTTGAGCTGGCTACGTTCTGTTTTTTTCTCCTGTTCTCGTTGCAGGTGCTGCTCTATTTTGTTGAATAAGATGGCTTGCTTTTGTGTGATTGCAGGTATGTTTTCCAGTGAGTTGTCAATGCTTTGTTCGGACAGTGCGTATTGCTGGGCTAGTAGTCCTTTTCTTTTCTCTGCTTCTTTCTTAAGTTTTTGATTGAGTTTGCGGTAGATTGGGTTGACGACTTCTTTTTCCTCGTCAATGGCTTCTACGCCAAATTCGAGCATTTTATCAAAGTCATAATCCATAATGAGGTAGCGAAAAAATTTTCCTGCACACAGCGTCTGAATATCCGGGCCGCCACCGTGGCCGTACAGATAAGCATGTTGTTGGTTATGATGCTAGCCTGATGGCTGACTCAGCAACAGCTTCCTTTTTAGCTATGCTGTTGACACTTTGACCCTTTTTTAGCTTCTGCTGAATATTTTCACGCTTCGCTCAAATTATTTTGTATGCCTTCCCCTTACGGCCATCTTCCCCAAAAAAGACATCAACACCCTGCTTGGTGAACTTGTTGTAGGCACGCTGAACGCTATCCTAACTCAAATGAAAACAATGTTGAACTTCAATTTTGCGTCCAAAGCCCTGATGAATAAAATTAGTGGTGATGTAACGAAAGGCATTAAGGTATTCCTTGCCATGAGAATAAACCGGAAGCCCATTAACCATGTACTGTACGATACCTTACTTCTCATAAAGACCAAGACTGTCGGATACTAACTTTGTTCAAGCAGGAAAAAGTGGGAGCAACAACTTCATAATTGAAAATTATGCACTTTCAATTTAAGAACAAAAACAAAAAAATAGCCTATAACAGATTACGAAGCAATGAGTTATGAGTTTATGATTTGCAGGGTCGCACTTTAAGCGAATACAAGGAAAAAGTAAAACCCTTTCTCTTTATGCACCCACGAAAAATATAATTTTTGTATTGCTTTCTGAAAAGATGCGATCGTATGGGTGCAAAATTACCTGGGCTCAGGTAAAAATAATAGGGCGGTAATGGTGCCGCCCTATTTTCTTTTTTTAGAAACGTATAAATTGGGGGAACGGTCAAATTAATACCCTCTTAAATCATATAAAACAAAATAAAACTTACTTCTTCTCCGCCTGTCAATTTCCGGCCAAAGTGAAACCGAACGGGAGATATCTGTAAACTTAATGGTGGCGTTTACATCATCTGCTGCAATAATTTCGCCTAAGGATACTGCAACATCCCAACTGCCATTGCCAACCGGCGTAACGATGAGCAGCATACTGTCCTGCTCAAAATTATCGTTGGTTAAACTAAGTTCATACCATTTTTTGCTGCTTGTTTTTCCTTGCCAGGTTACAGAAAAATTTCCGCTCCCTGCTATAATAGGCGCTACTGCGCTAACGGTAGTATTTTCATTTCCGCCGGAGCTGTCAATAAATCCCCAGGCCAGCACTTTGGGTCCTGCACTTACCGGCAACCATTTATTATTTGCGGAGAAAATCCTTGGTATAATGGTTGGTTTAGATCCAATCCGTGTATAAGTCATCAAGCTGTGCAAACTATTGTTGTATAAAAGGGATCCATAGGTTGGACTGATGATTGCTTTCATTTGGGTAGTATCCATCCTTGGCGGCAAAAAAACCTTGCTTGTAGAGGTTAAATCAAGAATGGCGGTGGAATGGGGGGTTGTGGTTCCAATGCCTACAGATGCCTGCCCATTAACATTTCCAGTGAAAATAATTGTAGCTATGATTGGATATATGAAGTACTTCATAGAATATATTTTTTTCAAGGTAAAAAAAAATTCCCAAAAACCCTATTTCCTTACACTTTTCTTTTACCCTATAACTTGCGCCAGAAATTACTTTGTTGTAATATCAATAGATTATGAACGACTTAGCGCCTTAATAAGCGCACTCCTGATTATCGCCCCGTTGGCATACGCACAAGCCGCTTCAAAACTTGACTTATCCTTTATGCCAAAGCCCACCAATACCGGGTTCTTCCGGTTCAGGCGTTTCAGGTATTCGCTCACATCTGCCATTTGTTTTTCTCCGCTGGTGGTGGAAGATGAGGAAACGGCATATAAGAATCCGGTGCTTAAAGTATCAAGTTTACACAGGGGTTCTTCCGACGTTACCCCCGAAAAAAACCAAGCCGGTACTTTTATTTAAAGGATGTGGCATTCGGAATTATTATGCTAATTTTAAGCATGGGTTTAAAAGAAAAATATGGTCAATGGGCTTTAGTAGCCGGTGCAACAAAAGGTCTTGGTGCCGCTTTCTCTAATTACCTGGCTGCCGAAGGGATGGACATCGTATTAATAGCAAGAAAAAAAGAAGACCTTGAAGCACTTTCAAACAAACTGACGCATATTTATTCAGTTCAGGTTCAGTGTATTTGCTGCGATCTTTCAGATACCAATGCACCAATGATTATAAAAGATGCTGTTGCAGACAAACATATTAGTCTATTGGTATATAATGCTGCCCTATCCTATATTGGCCCTTTCGAAAAAAACAGTATAGAAAACCACAATCAAATGGCCCGTGTAAATATGATTACCCCAATGAATTTACTCCAGATTTTTGGGGAACCGATGCTGCAAAAAGGAACTGGCGCACTTGTATTAATGGCTTCACTTGCCGGATTTCAGGGCAGCGGCTTCCTTGCTGCCTATGCTGCTACCAAAGCATTTAATCGTGTACTTGCCGAAAGCCTCTGGTACGAATGGAAGAATCGCGGGGTAGATGTGATGGCTTGCTGCGCCGGAGCAACCGCTACGCCCAATTTCATAGAAAGTAATCCTGAACCTATGGGATTTCTTGCTCCAAAGGTGCAGGCTCCGGAAGATGTGGTTGCAGCATGTTTCAGACATTTGGGAAAAACGCCATCGGTTATTACCGGAGGTGGCAACCAATTTGCCAGTTTTATCATGCAAAAACTTTTTCCCCGAAAAATGGCTGTAAAAATAATGGGCGATAACACCCGTAAGATTTACCGTTTATAGTTTTCAGAATGAGGCGTTTATCCGCCTAGTAAATAAAAGGAATAATACGGTAGGGGACCTTTTTCACATATTGTTGCCAGAGTCCGCCGTATTTGAGCGCGCAGCGACGGTCATCATCCGCCTGCCGCGGAAACAGCAGGGCAACATAATAAAGGGGGTAAAGCCACGACCAGGGTATTTCAGGATGGCCGGCAGCAAGTACAATGGCAATGGCCATTCCTATTTCGCCAAGATAATTGATGTGCCGGCTGAGTCCCCAAAAAACCACTGACCAACAGGCTTTTGTTACCATCGGAAATTACTTCGGGTTGTATTCCAAGAAATGATTTTTCCGGATTTTTCTTAAAAAAGTATTTCTGCAAATTGGCGCCACGCGAAAGGCTCCAGCTAAAAAAGAAAAGAAGAGCACAAGCAACCAATAAATAGGTTGGGGTACTTACCGGAGCGGCATCTGCTGCCACCCAAATGGGAATGGTATAAAAAAATGGATAAAAAGCAATGCAACCCCACCCAAGTTTAAAACCCACCCGCTCAGCAAAAAAATCGTAAGTGTATAAATGTACTTCTTCGAAAAAAAGGTAATCGACTATAAAAAAACTGAGCAATGCCGTAGATAAGTATAACCCTGCTGAAACGTGCCCTGCATGTATCAAATAGGCATGAGCGGTAAAACTTAAAATATTTATTTCAAGCATAATGGCGCCTACAAGGTATAACCACATTTTTGCATCTACTCTGCCGCTTTGCAGTTGTGGGTTTTCCAATCGGCCCAAATAGAAATCTTTCAAAAAATGATCGCTAACTTTTGGATAGGGCAACACCATGGCAAATGAAAAAATCAGCCCGCATACAATAGCACCCGAAAGCGCGTACCAACGTACATGATAAAACCAATCCCAATCCATATAACCCAGGTAACAAGCCAGCGCCCATAAAATAATGGTGGCGAAAAGCACCCAAAGACCATTGAGCTTATATCTGAGCTTTTCACTTGTACCTGTTTTGGTAACATATCCCGTTACCCATCGGCCTGGTAAAAAATAATTCAACAAAAAAATGACCAGGTAAATAGTGATTGGGCTTAAAAATCCGGCTATTTTGTCCATTATATCAGGATTGTTTGATTGCTATACTCCCAACAATGTTAATTACAAAATGCATTTGAATATTGAAATCGCTAAAAATTACTTTAAAATTTCATCCATAAAAGCCGCAGTATCGTTTTCCACATCGTCTCCTTGCCCAAGCGCTTTTATAAACGCACTCCCAATAATCGCCCCATTAGCATACTCGCAAGCTGCTTCAAAAGTTGCTTTATCTTTAATACCAAATCCTACCAAAATTGGATTGTTCAATTGCATGGCCTGAAGCTTTTTCAGGTATTCGCTCACATCTGCCATTTGCTTATCGCCGCCGGTGGTGGAAGAAGACGATACCGCATACAAAAATCCTGTGCTCAACGCATCGAGTTTGCGCAAACGCGTTTCCGATGTTTCGGGTGTTACGAGGAAAATAAAATCAAGCCCGTATTTTTTAATGATAGCGCCGTATTCCGTTTCGAATTCGTATTCAGGAAGATCGGGGAGAATAAGTCCATCCACACCAACTGCTGCCGCATCGGCGCAGAAATGTTCGAATCCATATTGCAATACAGGGTTCATGTAGCCCATAAGAATTACCGGAACATGAATGGTACTGCGCATGTCTTTCAATTGGTCAAACAGCAACGACAATGTCATACCGTTAGCAATCGCCTTGCTGCTGCTTTCCTGTATTACCGGGCCATCCGCCAGCGGATCGCTATATGGCATACCGAGTTCGATTAGGTCGGCACCGTTGGCTTGGAGGGATTGCATTACGGGTAGCGTGGAATCGAGGTGAGGGAAGCCAGCGGTGCAATAGACGTTCAAATGCCCCCTAAATCCCCCTCCAGGGGGACTTGCCAGCGTTTGAACAATTCTTGACTTTGTACCTATTATTTCTGCTTTTTGTTTTTCCATGACTTCTATAATTTGTGCTTCCACTTCAAATAAGTTTTGTCTTACCTGCCTATTCTTGAACCTGATGACACGAATTCCAAAACTTTCAATTATCTCTTGTCGGGCAATATCATTCTCCTTTACATCCAATAAATGATGGATACTCCCATCTACTTCAATCACTAATTTTAATTCATGACAATAAAAATCTGCTATATAATTCCAGATAGGATGTTGTCGCCTGAATTTTACACCTAGTTTTTTTCCTTTTAATATTTCCCATAATAACTTTTCTTCATGCGTTGGATTTTTTCTCAAATGTTCAGCTCTTTCGAAAATGATAGGTAATGCACCATAAAACATTTGATCATAAGCCATGATTCAAAATTAATGGAAGAATCCTTGAAGTTAAACCTCTTAAGTCTCCCCTTGAGGAGATTTGGGTATAATTCAATAGCCAATTCTTCAAAATAAGGGATGAAACCATGAAGTTAAACCTGTAAAGTCTCCCCTTGAGGGGAGATTTAGAGGGGAATTTGTTTCATGTATGTAGAAAGATCTTTATCACCTCTCCCACTCAAACAAATCACCACCTGATCATCGGGTGCAAACTTTCTGTCATTCAATATCGCAAACGCATGTGCCGTTTCCAACGCAGGAATAATGCCTTCGGTACGGCTTATATGAAAAGCAGCGGCCATTGCTTCATCATCCGTAGCACTCATAAAAGTACCACGACCGCTTACATATAAATTCGCATGCATAGGTCCTATGCCGGGGTAATCAAGCCCTGCGGAAATGCTGTGGGGTTCCACCACCTGCCCATCGTCGGTTTGCATCAGCAGGCTTTTACTGCCATGCAATATGCCGGGTTTGCCTAATTGACTTGTTGCGGCACTCATGCCGCTGTTTACGCCATGTCCTGCTGCTTCAACGGCAATTAATTCCACCGAAGGCTCATCGAGAAAATGATAGAAGGCACCGGCTGCATTGCTGCCCCCGCCTACGCATGCAATTACATGCGTAGGAAGCTCGTTGCCTGTTTTTTCGAGAAGCTGTTTACGTATTTCTTCGCTGATCACGCTTTGAAAACGAGCTACCATATCGGGGTAAGGATGCGGCCCTACCACACTGCCAATAATGTAGTGTGTATCATCGGGATGGTTGATCCAGTCGCGGATGGCTTCGTTGGTTGCATCTTTCAATGTTTTGCTACCGCTTGTAGCAGGAATAACGGTGGCACCCAGCATCTTCATGCGGGCAACGTTGGGGGCTTGACGTTCAATATCTTTTTCGCCCATGTACACAATACACTCCACACCTTTGAGCGCACACACGGTTGCGGTAGCTACACCGTGCTGCCCTGCACCGGTTTCTGCAATAATTCTTTTTTTACCAAGTCGCTCCGCAAGCAATATTTGCCCGATAGTATTGTTAATTTTATGCGCACCGGTATGGCAAAGGTCTTCACGTTTCAGCCAGATATTGGTTCCGTATTGCTTGCTTAATCTTTCTGCATAAAACAAGGGCGTAGGTCTGCCTGCAAAGTCTTTTAACAATGTATGAAATGCTTTTTGAAAATCGGCATCATACATAATCTCCAGGTATTTTGTACGCAACTCTTCTACGTTACGGTGCAGCATTTCGGGAATGTATGCACCACCAAAATTTCCATAATAACCTTGTTCGTTGGGTTTGCTGTAACTTTTTACTTCTGTTTCCATCATCGTCATTTTACTGCATTTAAAAAGCTTTCAATTTTTGCCAAATCCTTTATTCCCGGGGCTGTTTCAAACTTGCTGTTGATGTCAAGTGCAAAGAGTGCTTTGCCTGCCGGCGTCTCAATAAATTTTTTAATTTCAGCAGCATCCGAAGGTTCAATGCCACCACTTAAAAAATATGGCTTGCCTACCTGAACATCTTTCAGCAGGTTCCAGTCAAATTTTTTACCCGTGCCGCCATATCCAGATCCCGCTGTATCGAAAAGGAACATATCACACACATCCATATAATCGCGGATCTTCCATTGTATATTATCATTTTCACTGATACGAAAAACCTTCACCACCGAAATATAGTCGGCAATTTTCTCGCAAAACTTTGGCGTTTCATCGCCATGTAACTGTACCATGTGCAAGCGGCATTCATCTACCATGCTGATTACTTCATCAGCACTTGCATTTACAAACACACCTACCTTATTAATGTTCTTGAAACCTTTAATTTGTTGTGTAGTCATGTGCCGCAATACATAACGCGGGCTTTTTGGGTAAAAAATAAATCCTGAAAATGCTACGCCCAATTTTTCAAGCGCTTCTACCTGTGCAGGCTGTGTCATGCCGCAAACTTTTACTCTCATAGCGGCCCCTCCCTATCCACCTCCGCAGCGAAGGATGCTTTTGCTTCCGTTTTTATTTTGCCATCAATTTTTTCATGATTTTTCATGGATGCTCAAACTGTTTTTTAATTGGTTAGCGAATGAGGCAAAAGCAATCGATGGATCTTGTTGTTTCATAAAATATTCGCCCATCAGCAGGCAATCGAAACCGCTTTTGAGTAATTGCGTGGCAACTTCGGGGCTGTGGATACCGCTTTCCGCTACCCGTATGGTATGCCGGGGCAGCATGCTTTGCAGACGAATACTATGTGCAATATCTACTTCAAAATTTTTCAGGTTCCTGTTATTGATGCCTACTAAATCGGCGGCGGGGCATACATGCATGAGTTCTATTTCATCATGAATTTCCAGCAATACTTCAAGACCTATGCTGTGTGCTTCTGCTGCCAATTCATTCACCTGCGCTGGACTTAGAATGGCCGCAATCAGTAAAATGATATCGGCGCCATGCGCTTTGGCTTCATAAAGCTGATAAGCATCAATGGTAAAATCTTTACGTAATAAGGGAACAGCTACAGCCTCGCGCACTTTATCAAGATCGGAAAGGCTGCCGCCAAAATATTGTGTATCGGTAAGTACCGAAATAGCTGCAGCGCCACCGGATGCATAACCTGTTGCTATCTGAACAGGATCTGCATTTTCAGCAATCCATCCCTTGGAAGGTGAACGTCTTTTAAATTCAGTAATCACCCCGGTGGTATTGCCTGAACGAATGGCATTGGTTACGGAATGAACGGCTGACCGATACAAGGGCATATCCACCAGCATACTTTTGGGAAACGGCCTTTTGGCCGCCGCCACTTCATCCTTTTTAGTTGCAACTATTTTATCTAAAATGTTCATGATTGCATAGCTATAAGTTGTGAAAGCACCTTGCTGGCCTTGCCACTTTCCAGGCTATCCACAGCGGCAAGATACGCGGTTTCATAATTCGTGTATTTACCCGTGCAATGTAGCGCCATGGCGGCATTGGCTAGCACTACCGCATTTTGCGCCCAGCTTCCTTCGCCTTTTATGATGCGGGTAAACATTTTGGCCGAAGCTTCTACTGTATCGCCGCCGCGGATGTCATTTTCCATTACCATTCTTTTGCCCAATTGTTCGGGTGTCATAACACGTTCTCCGTTTTGCGTAATTACACGGGTATCGTTCGTAAGCGATATTTCATCATAACCATCGAGGCTATGAATAATGGTAAACGGTTTACCGGATTGTTGCAACAGGTAATTGTAAATACGCCCCATTTCAAGCGAGTAAACGCCCACTAACTGATAGGCAGGCGATGCGGGATTTACCATGGGGCCGAGCATATTAAAAAAAGTACGTACGCCTAAGTTTTTGCGAATGGGTGCTACAATTTTTAAGGCAGGGTGAAAAAGCGGGGCATGCATAAAGGTGATGCCGGTTGTCTCCACTTCGTTTTGCAGCTTGGTTACATCGTTGCTAAACTTGTAACCTAATTGTTCCATTACATTACTCGAACCACTGATGGATGTGGCGCCGTAGTTACCATGCTTACCCACTTTTTGCCCTGCGCCTGCTACGATAAAGCACGCAAGGGTAGAAATGTTGAACGTGTTTTTTCCATCACCACCGGTACCTACAATATCCAATACATCATGTGCGGATAAATCTACAGGTACACATAACTCAATAAGTGCATCGCGGAAACCCTGCAACTCATCAATGGTAATGCTGCGCATAAGATACACCGTCATAAAGGCGGTAATCTCATGTTCGTTGTAAACGCCTTTGCCAATGTTGAGCAACACTTCTTTTGCAGTGGCGCTATCGAGGGTTTTATAGGCGAATAATATTTGTAAAATCTTTTTCATTTTTTATTTTTTTAACCGCAAAGAGACGAAGGGCAATATGTTGAAATAATATTTTCATTTAACCGCAAAGAGACGAAGATGTATCGCAGAGAAACGAAGCGTAATATTTTGTAAAACCATTTTCATTTTTTAACCGTGATTTAAAAGTCCACTTTGGAATTTGGAATTTTTTTATTGGAATTTACATCCCCAACCAGTTTTTCATAATCACTTCACCCATAGGTGTCAACACGCTTTCAGGGTGAAACTGCACGGCCTGTATATCATATTTTTTATGCTGCATCGCCATAATAAATCCGTTATCATCTTCTGCTGTAATTTCGAGTTCATCAGGAAAGCTTTCTTTGCTTACGACCCAACTATGGTAACGGCCTACATCGAAGGTGTTTGGCATATTTTTAAATAATTGACAGTTGATAGTTGATAGTTGACAGGGAAGAGCAACTCCATGATACACTTCAGAAAGATTGGTGAGCTTGCCGCCGAAAGCTTCGCCGATTGCCTGATGTCCAAGGCATACACCAAGTATGGATTTGGTAGCTGCATATTCCTTTATGAGTGGCAGCAGCAATCCAGCCTCCGTTGGTATGCCCGGACCGGGGGAAAGTATGATTTTATCAAAATCCTTTACTTTTTCCAACGGCAATTTATCGTTGCGATACACTTCTACTTTTACCGGCACCAATTTTTCTACAAGGTGAACGAGATTGTAAGTAAATGAATCGTAATTATCGAAAACCAGAATACGCATGATAATTTTTTTTGGTCGTTGAGCTGTTAAAGGTTGGTTGCTACTTCAATAGCGCGGTTCAATGCGCCGAGTTTATTATTCACTTCCTGCAATTCATTTTCCGGAATACTTTTGGCCACTACCCCTGCGCCTGCCTGGCAATACAGGTGGTTATTACGGCTCATAAAACTGCGTATCATGATGGCATGGTTGAAACTTCCGTTGAGGCCAATCATTCCAACCGCGCCGCCGTAATACCCGCGGGCCGTGGGTTCCAGCGCATCTATCAGTTGCATGGCTTTGTATTTGGGTGCGCCGCTAAGCGTGCCTGCCGGAAAAGTATCCGCCATAATATCGAAGGGAAGGGTGCCGGGCTTTACCTTACCGGTTACTTCGCTTACGAGGTGAATGACATGACTGTAGTAATGTACCTTACGATAGCTAGTTACCGTTACTTCATCAGCATGGCGGCTAAGATCGTTGCGCGCAAGATCCACAAGCATTACGTGTTCGGCGTTTTCTTTTGGATCATTTACAAGGCGTTCAGCTTCTGCCCTGTCGGTAGCATCATCGCCGGTACGTTTAAAAGTACCCGCAATAGGATGTACAATGGCTTTTCCATTTTCAATGATCAACTGGCTTTCGGGCGAACTGCCGAATATGCGGTAATCGCCATAATCGAAATAGAAAAGATATGGTGAAGGATTAACGCTGCGCAGGGCACGATACACATTAAACTCATCGCCGCGGAACGGTTGTGCAAAACGGCGGCTTAGCACCATCTGGAAAACATCGCCGCGATGGCAGGCAGCAATACCTGCTTTTACCATTTCGCGGTAAGTTTCGTCGGTAATATTGCTGGTTACGGGGCCTGTGGTGGTAAAGGGAAAAACAGGTATGTCCTTGCTTTGAATAAGTGAAATTACCTGGTTGCGGTCGCCTTCAATACCTGCTATTTTGTTTTCGCAGATGTATAATTCATCCTTAAAATGGTTGATGGCAATAATGTACTGGTAAAGCCGGTAACGCAGCAAATTCGATGCAGTTGCAGTTTCTTTTTTAGTATCGAAACGAATGGTATCGAAAAACTGGATGGCATCGTAGCTCGTATAGCCAAAAAAGCTTTGTGCTGCCTGTAAATCGCAAGCACCTGTTGTTTCAAAATGCCCAAGATAATCGTTGAACAATGGCACCATTTCTGCCGGCGACTTCAAGGTTACTTTCTCGGGTGGCATACCGGGGTATTTGAATTCAACCGTTTCTAAATCAATGGCTTCGAAGCCAGCAATAGCGTGAACCCCAATAAAACTCCAACTGTTTTCGGCGGCATGGAAATCGGCGCTTTCCAGCAAAATGGTATCGCGGAAACGGTCACGCAGCCGCAGGTAAATGCCCACGGGGGTTACCATATCGGCTAACTTTCTTTCACATTCGGTCTTTATTATAATCTTCTTCATTTGTTTGTTTTAGCAACGTCTCCCGAAGGGAACGTTGCGGTTTTAGTAGCCGCCGGGCAATAAAAAACCCCGACATTGGATGTCGGGGCACGTAAGCAATTAGTTTATAGCTGTACATAACATAGCGACACCAACCCTAAGGTTCAGCTTGCCACCACCAATTGTTATGTTGAATTGTTCTCATTTAGAGTGCAAATATGGGTTACCCATTTAACTATGCAAAATTTTTTTTAGTTAAGCATTCGAGCCACCGCTCCCTTTGCTTGTTCAAATCTTTCTTCGTAGCTGCCTTTTACCTCTACCCATGGAATGGGCTGCTGAATGAGGATATCGCGATACATATGGTATAATTCATGTCGGGGCTTTTCATCGGGGTATTCGCGCAAGGCATCCTTTATCCATGGTAAATCGGGCTTACAAAGCAGGTACAAGTCGTAAGGCCGTTCGGCAATGCGGCGCAAAATCCAGCTATGGCACTCATTGAAAACATATTCGCACCACACTTTCATTACGTATTGGTCGGTATCGATGAAGAGGAGATGGGAAGTCGGGAACTCGGGGAGTTGGGAGTCGGAAAGTTGGGAAGACGGAAAGTCAGAAAGTTGGGGGTCAGTAGATGGGAATCGGGAGTCGGGAGAATTGGGACCGGACGGAAATTCCTTCGAAGCCAGCTTCCCCCCTGCGGGGTGATTAAAAGGGGGCTCTGTCATCCGAACGAACTCATCCTCCAGTGCCAACTGTCCTTTTGCAATCGTAAGTAAATCATCAAAAGTGTAATCCGTGCCGTTTGTAAGTAAATATTCCCTCGCAAATTCGGGGCACCATTTTGTATTAAAATGTTGCGCAAGCATTTCGCAAAGGGTGCTTTTGCCGGTACTTTCGGGGCCGATGATGACTACTTTTTTCAGCATATTCTGATGAACTGTTTCGGGGTAAAGATGGTGATTTCCTACATATTCTTCTCTTCCTTTCTAAACTCCTTACGTATTCCATCAAGCACATCCTGCTTACGCAATAATCCGTCTTTTCTCCTGAAAGCCCTTAGGGATGCATATTGTATCACATTTACAATGGCAGCTCCCGTTAATTCAAACTCCGTTGCAATGGCTTCCCAATCGAGCGCGGGTTCTTCTTTCAGGTTGCCCGGCACACAGCCTTTCCACAAATGCAATCTTTCGCCCACACCCGGCATGGGAAAATGTATGATGTGGTGAAAACGCCGCAGAAAAGCCTCATCTATATTATTTTTAAAATTAGATGCAAGAATCAGCAATCCTTCATGTTCTTCAATACGTTGCAGGAGGTAAGATACTTCCTGGTTGGCATATTTATCATGCGCACTTGATACCGATGTTCGTTTTCCAAAAAGTGCATCGGCTTCATCAAAAAACAATATCCAGTTTTTACGCGAAGCGCGGGCAAAAACGGCTTCGAGGTTTTTCTCCGTTTCGCCGATATACTTGCTTACCACCTGGCTAAGATCGATGCGGTACACGGGGAGTTTAAGTTCGTTTCCCAGCAGGCTTGCGGTAAGCGTTTTTCCGGTACCCGATGGGCCGTAAAATAAAATGCGGTAACCGGGTTTTACTTTTCTGCGTAAAACAGGGTCCGCCAATACTTCACCGTTGTATTCCATCCAGAGGCGGATATCGTTTACCTGTTCCAGCGTTTGCGGGTGCAGCACAAGGTCGCTCCACAACATGGGCGAATGAATGCGTTTGGCGGGAAAAGATGTGCTGAAAGCCGGTTCGGCATCGTGACCAAAAAGTCTTTGTTCAAGCCAATCAGGGTCGGGTAAAAGGATGCCACTTAATGCAGGTTCGCCTTCGCGCACTTTATCAATGTAAACGATTTGCTGAAGTGGCCATTTAGGTTCCTGCCAACGCCGCATGGCAGCCATACGGGCTTCCATATCCATACCGTATAAAATAAACAAAGCTGTTTCGCCGGTGGGTAACATGCCACGGTGATGCTGTCCCTTTACGCCGCCAAATTCGGTAAACTCTCCGCCCTGCGGTAATGCCCTTGTGATGATGTTTTCAAAGAAACCGGGCTGCACGTGCGGTGCAATGGCCATTATGGGGAGCAAGGCATCTGCTTCATTGGTTACTTCAACATTCAAAAATTGAAACACTTTTTCCCATCTTTCATCTTTCAGCCAGCGCTTGATAGAGATGTTTTTTTGCCCGGCAAAACCCTGCACCCTTTCCACGGCAATATCAGCCAGCAGGTTCAGTGCCAATTCGGTATGGTGCATGGGTGGCAGTGCTTTCATCATTTATTAAAAATAATGCATTTCACTTAATTCACATTATCAAGAATGCTTTCGCCCTTTAAACCATCGCGTGCAGCATTGGGATTGCCACCATATTGCGGCATGGAAAGAATAGCAGCCCGTAATCGTTGAAGGGCAGCGGCTTGCGTCAATCCAAGTGCGTTGTCAATATCCGCTTCGGCAACAGAGGGCGATTGTAACAATACCCTTTTTGCAATGGATTCGTACCTCGCACGGTCGGGGATGGTTTCCGCTATAAATGCCCATTGAAAAAGTGCGATATTGGAAAGGTTGGCGACGGATGCAACTTCCATATCAAGCGAGTCGGCGGGTGTAGCCAATAACTGATTCATGATGTACTTCGCCTGTTCGCGGTAGCCTCCAATTTCCATATCCACCTGCGGGCCAACTGTCAGATTTGCTTCCGCAGCATCCTGTGATGCATGTGTAAGCTCGTGAATAATCAGTGCCCTTGAAGGTAGTTCCATAATATTGAGCGTGGTAGGCACATAGAGCGTATCGGATTTAATCCGGTCGTTGAAGGATGCAGCAGAATAAAAGGCATCCACACCGCTGTTGTTGGTAAGTTTTTGGAGGGCCGAAGGAATCAACGCATCTACCTTAATCGTTCCCGATGCAATTTGCGCCGCTGTGCTAATGCCCGCCTGTGCGGCAGTTGCATATACCATTCCTGCCATAACCTGGTCGCCGTTACTGCTGTCGCTTGCCGCATTGTACATGGCGCTGAGTACCGATACAGCAGGAATATTATTGACCTCGATATAAGCCACAAGGTTTTCCGCCTGATCACTCCAGCTTCTACCGCCGATGGTGAGTATTTCCTGGATGGCGGTTTCATTGATGTTGGCCATTTCTGCAGCAGCTTCATCAAAATTACCGCTGAAGAATGCCATGAGGGCGCGGAAAAACATAGCTTCATATTCAGGTGATAAGCTTCCCCTGCCGATGTTGTTCACATGGTCGCGGTTGGCTCCTGTAATATTGGCGAAGGGAATGCTGAGATCGCCTGTGGTATGCGCGGCAATAAGAGGATGATTAGCGGGTTCTAGTCCTGCAGCCATCAGCAGGCGTTCGGCCTGGGTGACGGTACCGCGCAAGTGAATCCCAAGCAGTCTCAACCTGTTCAGTTCATCATCTGTAAGGCTTCCATCGGCTACATATTGTTTAAACCGGCGCATAAAAGCATCCGAAAGTCCCGGACCGGTGCGGAATAAATAGTTGCCGGTTGGCTGCCCGGTTGCCGGGTCGCGCTCAAGCTCGCGGTGAAGGGTACTTTTGCCTGCCTGGGTTTCAGTTCCGGATTTTCCTCCACTTTGTTGCACCACATGGGTTAACTCATGCGCAAGCAAATGTTTTCCGCTTTGGCTGTTTGGCGAAAAATAGCCGCTGTTGAAGTAAATATCTTTTCCATGGGTAAAAGCTTTGGCGCCAATGGCTTTACTCATTTGTTCGGCGCTGCTGTCTGCATGAATTTGTACATGGTGAAACGATGCGCCGAAGGATTGCTCCATTTGCCCGCGAACACCGTTGGGTAACGGTGACCCATTGCTGCTGTGGTTGTGCAGTTGTTCGCTTACAAAACTTGCACCGTCTTGCTGTTTTACACCCGAAGATTTTTTTTGCACGCTTTCTTCTTCTTTCTTTTCTTCATCTTTCTGCACCGGTTTTTCTTCTTCCTTTTTTTCTGCCTTCTGAATAGGTTTTTCTTCTTCTTCTTTCTTTTCTGCTTTTTGAACCGGTTCCTTCTCTTCTTTCAAATCCGCTTTTTGCACCGGCGAAATAGCCGGATGTTGTGAGATGTTTCCTGCATTTTCCTGTGCAGTTACTTTATCGGCAATGGCATCGGCTTCGCGCTCGTATTTATCACCGGGTTGGCCGGTGGTGAGGGCGGGTTGGAAGAAGGTTGAAGTACTTTCTTCTGTAGATGAATATATGCCAACAGGGGACGAGCGGAAGAACGAAGGAGCACCGCTTTTGCGGCTGCGTTTATAAGTACTTTTCCTTTTAGATAAAGTGCTGCGCCGGTAAGAATTTAATTTAGATGACATAGCAATGTTTTTATGTTATTAAAAAACCTTTGTATCTTTTATGATGAAATGCTTTCCTCTTAAAGTATTGTCGCTCAACTGTGTAACCCTTGGGTTTCCATTATCCGAATAAGTAATTACCTGGCTGAGGAACTGCATAGAACTCCTGTTGATGGTGCTGTCAAGCGGCCACATATTGGTAAGGTCATCAAAGCCTGAGAATTGTAAATCCAATACATGGTCTGCATCCATGCTTCTTTCTCTCATGTCATACCCAAAAGTGTTGCACAGTGCCCTGAAAGCTGATTGTGCATCGCCTAGTCTTACGGACCTTGCTTTCTCCATTTTTGTACCTACATCTGGAATAATGCTGGTACCAAATTCTACTTTCTGTCCGGTAACAAACCGCCTCAGGGATGCACCGCCATCCACCCCAATCAATGCATCCATACTTGGAATTACATATTCATACCTGCCGCCAAAAGAAAAGCCACGCATCCCGCCATTCCTGGTTTCCAGCGCAATGCGTGAAGGATACCTGTCCTTTGGTTTGTACCAGGTAATAGGAATCGGTTTTGATGAGCTACCTTCCGGAGGATTGAGGCCATCCAATAAAATCCGAACGTGTGGCGCAAGTAGTGTCATGTAATGACTTACCACATGACTGTTCTGCTGTCTTTCTTCCGGCCTTCTTCTTCTCATAGCGGCCAATTCCCTATCCAAGGAAGCCGCAAGGGGAAGTGCTGCGGCTTTTGCATCTTTTTTTGGTTGGTCTTCACCGGGCTGAATATTATTTATAAACGCCCTGAATGTGGTTGGCGTGCTTGCCAGCATTAATGCCGGGTTTTCTTCGGTTCCACCAATATAGAGCCTGTGTGTTTCGCCTTGCGCATTGGTTATCCTTTGTTCCATACCTAAGAAACCCAACACAGCATCCCTCGCACTCCTCCCGGCTGCCAATAACCGGTTCATTATCGACATGCCCATGTTCACTGCTTTATCCACAAGCCAATCAATAGCGAGATCTATTTTCTCCCTTATTTTTTCAATAATCTCTTTCAGTTTATCTGCTATTTTTCCAAGCCCTACCTGGTTGGCAAGGAAGCCGATAATAATGGGAATGGCACGACCAGCAGTACGTTCTATAAAGTTAGCAGCAACACGAATATTACCTGCTGCTATTTCAGCCACACCATCTACAAACGAATTAACGATCTCCAGCATCTGCCTCAGGTAAGCAATAAAGGATTGAATGGCACGGTAAATGGCAATTACACTATTTACAACCGCCATAATTCCGGTTGGATCGAGCATGCTGAGCAGTTTGGTAACTACTGCACCAATGATGCGTTCCATGATAAAATTTTTCGCAGCATCTAAAATGGTACTCCATAAAGTGCTGAGTTTTTCCTGTATAAATTCCCAGATAGCTACCGGTCCGCGTTCCATTACATCTCTAATAAATTTCCAGATGCCTTCGAGTTTATCAATCATCCGTTTGATCTTTTCCACCTTCTCTTTGCCAATTTTTTCTTCGAGTTTTTTCCAAACCTTATCCATGATACGTTGCACACTGATGCCCAGCACATCAATTACCAATTTTAGAATGCTCTTAAAGCTGAGGTCTTCGGGTTTTTGTATGCCAAGGTCTTTTAACTGGAAGAAAACCCAATCGGCCAATCCATTCAATAAGTGTCGTAAAATGTTTTCGAAGAATTGTATAAAGCCCTGCTTGATGGCACGCAGCAAATTTTTGAGGAAACCCACCGGATCGCGTTTGATGCGGTCAAATGCAGCCATGGCTCGGGTAATGATATTGCTTACAATGTCAAAAGGAAAGTCCATCACAATCAATATAGCTTCGATGACAATCTTCACGATTTCAATTACGAACGCAATGAGCCGTGCAATGGGTCGGCCAAACTGATCGAGTATGCGGCGGAAGGCAGCAATTGGGTTAATAAGATCGCGGATGCTGAATGAATTCCACAGGCCAATGAACAATTGAATAATGGCCGCAGGCGTCATATTCAGTCTTCTGACTGCGGCTGTCACTTTTGCAACCGTCCTGTCAATAGCGCCGCTCTCTTTAAGTTGATTATATTGTTCTTCGCCGCCTTCCATTAAACTAAAGAACCCGCGGATTACATTTTCCATGGTAAATGGAACGGCCGTTCCGGTAAACGGATCGCGGCCAATAATAACGGTAACCAACGCATAGCCGCGTACTGTTCTTACCCATGCACTCAACCGTTGCATGAGGGCTTCTTTAATCAGTTTTAAAATTTCACGACCTACCCGCACCATGAAATCGAGGACACGGGCAACCGGTCTTGCGAACACATTATAAATCCTTTGGAAGGTAGCAAGCGGCTGCATTAATGCATTGATAGTGACAATATCCCAAATGGCACCAAATCCATTTACAATCGTTTGATACAGATCGCTGAAAACTTCAATGCCTTCATCAATATAGGCGGCTGCTTTGGCAAACGTACCCGTCTCCTGCATTTGGGTGCGTTGTTGAATGCCTTCCTCCCCACCGAGTTCCAGTATGGCATTCAGGATATTGGTTCCGTTTCGGTCAATGCGTTGTTTGGTTATGGGGTCTTCGCCAAGGATTACCGTAAGCAACGGATAAGCATTGGTATTTTCTTTAATGAATTCAACAATCTTCGACAACAGGTAATCCTTAATCATGCCGAGGATTTCCTTAGCCGCATCAATGGCAAAATCTACCAGGTTGCCAATAAAGTCAAACACAATGCCGAAACCTTCGCGCATTACATCCATGGGCGAGCCGAAATCGGTAATGCCAAGCCGGTTCCAGAAAGCATCGAAGGCAGAGAATAATCCATCCACTATATCTTCAAGCCCCGCAATCTTCGTATCAATCCATGTTGCAGCGGCTTCTAACTGACCATTTTCTTCCAGTTTTTCCTGAATCAACGTGCCACCCGGCATTATGTCGAATGCAGCATCCAGCAGGTTGCGGCCGTTGCGTTCTACTTCATCACCTGAAATAGGATCACGGCCTAATACTACCCGCAGCGCTTTGTAGCCGGGCATGTACATAGCAATGGCGCTTGCTTTCCGCAGCAGGCAAACCGATGTTCGGTTAATGTCGGTTACATACACGCAATCCATCAGTGCGCCAAGGCTTGTATGGCTAAGCGCCGTATCAATGGGCGAGCGCTGAATTTGATTTTCTCCCTTAGCTTGCACAGGAGGCCCGCGGTCGCTTTCATTTTCTCCGAGCTGTAAGCCTGCGTCTTCGGTTTTGCAAGAAATATTCGTCGAAGGTTGCGAAATGTTTTGTTCGTTGTTGAAAGGTTGTTGCCATCCTTGCCCGGTTTCGGTTTCCCTGCCTTCGCCCCAAGCATCTTCCGATTTTTTCTGCAGCATTTGCACGGACTCAGTCTCGGGTTTTTCTTCTTCTTTCTTTTCGTCTTCCTTCGCTTCCGTTTCCGCTGCTTTCTGAACGGTTGCATGAGTTTGCAGGTTTTCTTTTGCATCCACCGACCAACTGCTTAGTTCCGGTTTTGCCTGTACCTTTTCATCGGGTATTTCTTCTTTCTCTTCCTTGGTTTGAATGTCGTTTTCCTTACGCAGTTCAGCAATGGTTTTGGGCACAGGATTACCGGTGCCTTCGCCTTCGCCAAGGCTGCCCTGCATTACCTGCAACGGGTTAAAGAAGGCCGTCCATTCGCTTAACGGGTGGTCGATGGTTTGCACCTGCCCGCCAAGATTGTCTTCGCCTGCGGTGTTACCATTTACCGTACGCACCGTGCTGCCATTTACACTTTCTACAATGGCATAATGCGAGTAGGCATTGCGGTAAGCAATATCGCCGGGCAATGGCATGGTGCCCGGACTGCGGGCGGCTTCCACGGGAATCATCCGTTCACCGAGTTTCCATTTTGGCATGGGCACACCGCTTTTGTTGAGTGCCCAAAAAACAAAGATGCCGCACCAAATTGGCATGGCGTCGCGCGTGCCGGTAGTGGTGCCGGGTATTTTGTTGCGGTCGGTAATGGTGGATTTGTCCACGATCATCCCCGTGGTTTCGCGCTTCTTCTTAATATCCTGTTCGGCTACCGCGCCGGTTACGGTTGTACCGCCTGCACCGCTGATAATTTTGTCTTCTCCAAAAGTGGATTTAAAAATTTCTACGAGATGTTCCCACCCTGTGCGGTTGCCATCGGCCTGTGGTTTGTTGGCATCAATTTGACCTTCCACGGTTTTGGCTTTATCCACGGCATTGGTTAGTTGCGATGGCACGCCTGCTGCGCTGCGCTGTATGGTGTGGGTTTGTAAAGGCATTCGATGCAGAGCATCGAAGGACATGGGTTTGCGTTTGATGGGTTTGGGTGAAACGTTTTGACTCGCCCCTTGCTGAATGGTATGCGTTAACTCATGCGCAAGCAATGTACCCCCGCTTTCAGTATGCGGACTGTATTTACCGGCATTAAAATAAATGTCGTTTCCGTGGGTAAAAGCCTGCGCGTGAATGCCGCGGCTTAATGATTCGGCGTTGCTGCCGGTATGCACGCGAACCCCGCTGAAATCGGCCTGGAAACGCGATTCCATGAAACTGCGGGTGGTATCGGGCAATACACTGCCACTTCCTTTGGAGGAATAAAGATTTTGTGTAAAAGAACCTTGCATGGAGGATGCGGGTGGGCCTCTTCCACTGAGTTGAATTACATCCGAACGATGTATGGATATGGCCTTGCGGTCAATATTGGATGATTCGCCTGCATCTTCGGCACTTTCCTGAATGGAAGCGGAATGGTCTTCATTACGCTGAATAACATCCATGTGCTTTTTCTGCACCTTTTCTTCTTCTTCGCAATTAGCGCATTTGCGTGCAATGCCCGGGACTTCCGTCATGGCCTGCACTTCTTCTTCCTGTTGTTCTTCTTTTTTCTGAAGCTTTTTTTCATCATTTGCAGCCGGTGCAGATGCGGGTGCTGGTTCAGCCATGCGCATTACGCGGTTGGCCATGGCATCGGCTTCTTTTTCCTGCGGATCGTCGGGGCTGCTGATATTGAGTTTGGCTTGAATGGTTGGCCCAAAAACAGAAGCTTTTTGCTGGTTACCGAAAAACGCTTCCTCACCTGCTTTTCGAAAAAAGCTGGTGTTACTGTTTTGGCGTTGCCGCTGTACAGTGGATGTGGTTTTATTTTCGGTAGTGGTAAACATCAATGTAATGATGTTCTTTTTTATCTCTGTTAATTGTATTTAATAAGGCACCTTTTCGCCTTGATTACACCCAATTTGTAGTCAGCATTTCATCCATCCACGGAAGTTGTATCATCGAAATATTCCATGGTAATTGTTGTAATAACATGTCGTATCCTTTTTGCTCCACGGTAAGATACCATTTGTTTTCATTTTTCCAAAGCTTGCCATCGCGTACTAAAAAAGAACCACGTAAACCATCTATGGAAGTATCTTTTAAAACGCTCCAATAAGTGATAACGGATGATAATAAATCGGTAATTTCTTGTTGAATTTGTTCGGTTAAAAAAAAGTAAGTGGGATCAACCACATCTTCGGGATGCAAGCCGCATAAAATTTTGGGTAACACCAATTCAAACTCTTCCATTTTCGCCTGTCCGGTAGTAATGAATTGCAGTAAGCAAACGGCTGCATTTCTTTCTTTCCATTTATTATCTTTCCACCATCCAAGGTTTTCAAATAGCCGTGGTAAATAAGCTGCTATTATTACAAGTCCTGCATTGGAAAGGTAAATGGCATCGCTTATATCAATCTTTTCTTCCTGCCAATTTTTTTCTACTTTTTTTAATTTTTTTTTCTGCTTTTCATCTGAAATTGATTTGCCTTCTATTATTTCATTTTTATTTTGTTGGTAAAGATCTCTTTCAATTTTTTCTTTCGCTTTTGCAACGGGCATTTGCCGCATTGAAATTTCCTGTAGACTTTTAAAGGCGGTTGATGCAAAATCCTGGTTATGGAATATTCTTTCAAAAGACCTGTCCAGTTGAACTTCCTGTAAAATACTTAACGGAACGACTAACTTTGCTGATTTTGTAATGGTGTATAGCACATATATGAAAAATGATTTTGTCAGTGCTTCGTTTTTGGTATGACGTTTTGCGATTGCGATTAATGTGCGGGCATCGTGAATGATCTTCTTTTGCTCTGTTTCCAGCAAATTAATATTTTTTTGTAATGCATTCAGCATGCTTCCCGGGGAAACCGCTCTAACCAAACGTAGAATAGCCGGACCATTATTATTTAGTATGGTAATGATGGATAATAGTAAGTTGGCTTCCATTCTATCAATAAGCTTTTCAACTTGCTTTTCCCAATGCGTGTTCGATAGGTGGCTTGCATTCCAGGGTAAATGTCCATACTGCAAATAGTGAAGGTAAATGCCCGCAAAATGTTGCTGTGTTGTATGCGTTTCATTTTCAGTTTCTTCTGATATTTTCAGCCGCTGCAATTGTAATTTATCCAAAATTTGTCTCGCTGCATGGTTAATTGCATCTTCTTTCCATCTGTCACCATTTACATCTATTTCAATGTTTAAGGTATCAAGGCTTAACCATGTTTTGTCACTACTTATTTTTTCCAGTTCGGGTTCCAGTCTTGTAAATAATTCATTGAGCCATTGTTTGGCTTCTTCCTGAATTTCCCAGCCATTTACCTTACCTGTATATTGCAGGTCAAGTGTAACGTGGCGGATGATATGCGGCGAAGTAACGGTCATATAAAAGGTTAACCGATGATGGTAGCATTAATCTGAACAGTATCGTTTGCTTTTTTTCCTTTATCATCTATTACAGTAAGCTCAAAAACATACGGCCCCCTTCTAAAACCAAATATCTGCGTTTTTTCCTGGTCAGGTTTTTCTATTTGCACCTGGTTTGCACCGGAAATAAATTTCCATTCATACTTAAGTGGTTTTCCTTCAGGATCCAAAGATTGGGAACCGTCTAAAATGGTTCCTGTTGTAAAAATGGATTGGTCAGGTCCTGCATTGGCTATGGGCGCTTGATTTTCAGGAGCCCTTACCGTAATGGTTACAAAATCTTCATGTGACAGTCCCTTTGTATCCTTGACAACTAAACTGAATTCATACCTACCGGGTACCAACCCTGTTACGCTTGTTTGTGCAGCATCTGGTGATTTTATCCCGGGCGTATTCGGTCCATCTACCAATTTCCAACTGTAGGTTAATGGCTGTCCTTCAGGATCGGATGATTGTGAGCCATCAAGCGTTACCGAATTATTGGTACTTGCGAATTGGATTTCCCTATCAGGGCCCGCATTAGCCGTCGGTGGCAGGTTATCGGGTTCCCTTACAACTATTTTCACCGTATCTGTATCCTGTAAACCGAGGTTGTCTTTTACGGTTAATTCAATTTCATATTCGCCGGGTTTAGAAAACCTTGCCGTGGTTTGTGGTGCATTGGGAAAATCCAATTGCATGGCAACGCCTGAAAGCTGTTTCCAGGCAAAAGCAACTACCTGTCCGTCTTCGTCCCTGGAATTACCACCATCTAATAACACGGTTGCAGTTCCATTGGCAGATATCGTTACACTTTGATCTTCACCTGCATCTGCCAAAGGTGGCTTATTGGCCGGCGGCGGTGCGGGCAATACTTTCACATTCACTGTATCTACACCAATGGCACTTTTATCATCGGTTACCGATAACTGAAAAACATAGGTATCTTCCTCAAGGTCTATTACTTCAGTGGTAGAACTTGTTGGCGTAATAATAGAAGGATTTCCCTTGCCGGCAAGCTTAATCCATTGGTAAAAAGTTATAACACCATCAGGATCGGTGGATGCGGTGCCATTGAGTTTTACTTTATTTTCAGGAAGCGTTATTTCTATATCCGCACCGGCATCGGCCTTAGGTCCCTGGTTTACCGGCGTGGGTGGTTCTTTTTCATTAATAATAAACTGTACCGGCGGACAATCGGAGCAGCAACGGTAAGGCAGGTAAAAATCTGCAAACACCGTTCCTTCGGTAAAAATTTCCAACGGATCTGCTTGTTTAACCCGTAAGCGAATAAGTATGCCATCATTTACTTCCGTAAATGTTTCTAAGTAAGTTTCATAACCGGGCACCTGTACTTTAAGGGTAAAGGGTACTACCTGCGATGTAATTCTGAAATTACCATCCATATCCGTTATGGTTGCCTGGTTGGTTTCATCAATCGAAACTGTAACACCCGGGATTAATTCGCCCTTTTCATCCTCCACACGTCCTGCGGCAAGCGTAGGTTTATTTTTTATGATGATGTTTTTACTTTCACCTGCCACTATTTTTTCCTTTAAGCCCAGCCTGTTTGCATCACGGATAATTTCATTCGCCCTATCCCGAATAACAACGGAGCCGGCTTGACGCTCGGAATGGTAAACAATGATAAACGTACCACCCATGGGCACACCTGCCTTGTGTTGAATACCGGGATGCATACGGGTAAAATAACCAAATTGCCTTAGCCTTGCTACCTGGTAATAACGTTGCATGTAATCCTTTTTTAACGAAAGCAGGGCACTGCATTTACAACTGTATATCAGTACATCAAGGTGATCGAGAAAATCTTCCACCATCAGCAACACCACCATGATGAGTAGCACGCCATTGTTGGAAGCAGAAAGGGCATTAGCGATGCGTGCTGCCGAATAAGAACTTGCAGTACTCTTTTTCTTTATTTCAATTTTTTCCGAAGCAGCAGTCGTATTTTCTTTTTCTTCCACTACATCTTCTTTTATGGAAAAATTATCAGCATTGGGTGCACCGGTAAACATGCCAAATAAAGATTTGATGGTTTGTGCATAACCGGCAACTTTTTCAGATGCATCACAATATGCCTTCACATCAAAATCGGAAAGGTCTTCGGTGAGTAAGGATGCTAACCGGATAATACCCAGCGGGATTTTAAAGAAGTTCAGCAATATCAGGAGAATGGTAGATTGCTGATCTTTAAGTTCATCAGGAAGATTATCATTATTGGCATCTGTTAAATTTAATCCGAATGCTTCAAAGAAGTTCATCAGGTTGAGGGTTTCATCGGTTAAACCAAGCTGATGCAAATGTTCAATCAAAGCGCCTAATGTTTGATTTTTTACTTTATAACCTTTTGCACAAACATCAAATAAATCTACTTGTGATGGTTGATCTGCCGTTTTAATATTTGTGAAATATCTTTCCAGTCCCGGCATTCTGAAATCATAATAGTAATGCAGCTCTTTGCAAAGTGTACACAGTATTTCCTTGCGCATGCTATCGTACATACTTTCAATATCCTGGAAATAGCAAAGCATATCGCCTGCTTCTTTGGTCATTACTGCTTTTTGCAATCGTTCATTACTCCATTTTGCAGCTTCTGCTGTGCTCAATGCAATAATGTCAACCGGCAACCTGTTTACCTGTATTTGTCTTTTCACCTGCCGCAATACATGTGTGTATGATTTTCCTGCAATTCCTTCAATGCGTAAAAAATTGTAAGGCTCCAGCTCGTAATGCAATGGGCTGAGTACAAACCCGCTTACTGGGCCGCTGTGGTAGTTTTTTGCCTGGTAGGAAAGTATATTGGTGGCATCGTTAAGCAACGTGCGCCGGTAATCCCAACTCAGGTACAGCGGATGTGCACCAGCGTTTACATGGTAATAGTAAGGAATGGCTTTTTTGGACAGCGGTATATCCCACAGCATACTTGGCGTAATGCGGATAAACTTATCTTCCTTTTCATTTACACCATCCACAGCAGGAAGGAAAAAGCGTTCGCTCAGCAACACGAGCCTGCGGAAAAGGCTCCTGATTTCTACGATGCTATTTTGATGATCGAACAGCGGGGAATAAATAAAATAATGACGGAAAGAAAGCAGACCTGTAGATGGGGCAGCAAGTGCTTCGCCCAATAGCAGGTGTCGTGGAAACAGGCTGCTGTCGGGGCAGCACATGCTTACGAGTTTGGTGCCGGTTACCCTTAGCTCCTGGTACGCTTGTTGTAAATCGCTGAATAAATCGTAATAATACTGCAGGTGCAATAGTTGATTGGGTTGAATAGTTCCATCGTGCAGAAAACCAAATTTATCGGCGAATCCATTAAATGGATTGACGGGGAAATCTGTTTGAAATAAGCTGCCAAACTGAATGTATATTTTTTTGAATGTTTCTTCGGCAGCAGTTAGAAAATTTTTGTTGAGAATATCGAGATAGGCCTTTAAAATATCCTTGGTATTTACCGGTTTGCTATTGGGTACATCCCAGCGCCTCATTCTTACTTCGGGTAATGCGGTATAGGTATTTATGCCCCATGAACCTGCGGTGCTTCCGATTAGCAACATAGCATCTGCTTTATCAACAGCCATAGGTAAAAAGGAAACAGTGACGTTTATGCCTTTGTCATCACACGAACTTGGATCGCAGTTTTTATTATCTTCTTCTTTTAACTCTACGAAAATGAGAATAACTTTTTCTTTCAAAAAGCTTTCATCAATGTCAATGGTGTCGCCTTCGGTAGCTGCTTTTTTTAGCTCCCAAACCTGCATGGGTATGGTGTTACCACCACCATCTGTTTTATAAAAAGATGAATATACTCGGGGTGTATCAACTTTGTATTCTTTATACTTGGTGTACGATTGTGTATCAACCGAAACAAGGTAACCTTCGGATGTTACACCGCAACCTTTAGTAACGGTTACTTCTGTTTTGGCGGCATTTATTTTCAAATTAAGACCGCAAACTATACCGATGCCGAGCAGGTTGGTACGGGTCATGCGGTTTTGCTCGTCGAGGTAGCCAAAAAAATGGTTCAGATCATCTGATGTAAGCAGTTGATCGGGAACAAACCTGGGAAATACATCTTGCACCGGAAGCATAGTATCACATTTTTAGATGCACGGCTTTTGTTATCCGCGCATGATTAAATAATGGTTTGGCCAAGAAATACCCTGTTGCTATCATCACCATCTACACAATCGTGTAGTCTTGCTTCAGGATATACACTTTTCAAATTTTGGAACACTATCAATAAATCTTTAAGTCTTTCATGCAACGTCAAGGGGTCGGGCGTTGGTTTGGCAAGTTCATTCAGCCACGCACAATATTTTTCTTCAAATTCCACCAACTGAATATTGGATACCCAACAAATTTTCACCCCAAGATGTGCGGGTATTTCACTGCGTATCGTTGTTTCGGCAAAACGCCTGAATTCAATACCGCTATTAGCAATGCCGGTTTCGCCGCTTAATACAATCGTAAGCCGGAAAGAATAGGGATCTTCTTCGCCGCACATACTGCAATCGTCGGAAATACAAACACTGAGCAAAGGATCACCCTCCGGAAACATAGGAATCACCGGCTTAAACCTTGGGCGAAGCAGTAAATGCTCCACGACAAAAAGTTTATCAGCAGCCACTACTTTTTTGCCAAAGGCAATAATGGTTTCTTTCGCTGTTTCAGCTTCGGCTTGCGTTTTAAATGGTTGTTTTCGTGTTGCAATTATTTCACCGGTTTCATCGGTAAGGTTTACTACCCATTTGGTCACTTTTTTTACTTCGTATCTTTCAGGAATGGTGATGTATTTTTTTACCACCGCTATTTCGGCTTTTGCCTTTTCCTCGCTTAGTTCAAATGTAGCATCGTGGTAGCGGGTACTGCTGCTCAGGTATATTTTTCCGTCCGCATCTTTTAACCGCCAACGTCTTTCAAAAGCCACACCATCTGTATCCGTTTCTTCATATAGTTCAAAATACCCTAAACCCGATTCCATACCGAGTAATCGCTTAATGCGCATTTCAAGTCCAGCAATGTTTTCCGTACTGCAAACATGCCCGGGATCCTTATAATTGAATGCTTTGGCACGATTGGCGCTTATAAAGGGCAGGCCTTTCAGGAAATTTATTTTATCTTTTATCAGCTTTTTATCGGCAATTGCTTTGCTATCGGTATAGGCGTATAGCATAAGTGCATAGGCATTAAAATTTTCAGCAAATCGAGCCATCAGGTGATTGAGCAGACGGTTGCGACGGTCAAAAAAATCATTTTCGGTTTCAGTAATGCTTTGCAGTGAAGCATTATTTAATCCGTTATAAATAGTTGAAATTTCCCTGATGTCATCATCATCCAATACCTGTGAGAAATAGGTATGTTTTACCGCAGGATCGATGGCAAAAAGTTCTTTTACATTGGCTAATTGCTGGAGGTAGTTTACCAGTATTTGCTCAAATACCATCAGGTAAGCTTTCAGTTGTAAAGCCTGTGCTTTGCGCATAGCTGATGCGGTGGAAGGCAGCCCGTGATGCCCTACACCATAAGTAAGTGGTAATGCATATTGTACCGGGTAATAATCGGTTAGTTCATAGAACTTACCTTTGGGAACCGGCAGGTCGTTTTCCAGTACCGAATATTGCGGTTGTGCGTATTGGCCTTTTATCACCTGCAGCGTATCATTGAGTTCGAGCAGGTTGGGTAAAAATGGAAGCCCGTTTTTAAACACCAAAATTTTTGATGCTTCCATGTATAACCTTGGCTGATGGTTATGGCTTACTTCCAATACCCATGGTTCATTTTTAACAAGGTTGCCTTCAGCATCGTAACGGGTAAACACAAAATTTTTGATAGCTACTACACCGGGAATATCCATCAGCAGGTTAATAATATCCGATGCAAAAATGAATTGTTTCAGGTTGGTGGTTTCCAACTGTTCATTATCAATAAATCCATTATCCAGTTGCGGGCCTTCAAATATTTCTTCCACAGGTACACCTGCATCCATCAATTCCTTCAGCGAATGGAATTTAATATCGGGGCTGAGGTATTGGTCAATTCGGTAATAGGCTTCTGCAAGCACCGCTTCAATTTCGGCATCCGGTCTTACATCCATATCGGCACATATGCCAATATCTTCCACTGGTACGGCATGGACCGTGCAATAATCTTCCGCAAGGTTTCTATGTGTATGTAGTGATTCCTTTGTTTTTTGCATAACCACACCCGCGCGATGTATTAATTGCAGGTATTTTCCCAAAATGCCTGAAACAGAAGCATCTTCCATGGCCTGTTTAATCTGGATAAGCGTTACGGCTTTTCGGTTTGCATCGCTGGTAAACCATATCCGCATGGGCACATCCGAAAACAAGATCGTTTCAGTGGCAGGTAATGAAATATCGGGCCTGTACTTTACTTCCAAGGTAGCATACACGGGCTTGCGCAATACCTGTCCTAATTTATCAACAGGAATATCTGTATCATCCGTTTTATTGCCCGAAATAAATGGCACGGTTACCGATTCAATGGCGCTTAAAGGATTAGAGAATTTTTCATATTTTAAAGTATCATCCTGTAATTGTTGCCACGATGGTAAACGAATTTCCATCATGGCGGTTTCTAAACCATCGATCGTACTAAAAATAAAATTGTATTTTACTTTCCCGCTGTTCAGTTCGCCGGTGCCTGCTTCATTATCAAATTCAACAAGCACATCATACATGCCTTTTATCACTACAGGATGCTCAGTGGGCTGATATTGCAAAGCACTTTTGGCGCAATTGGCGTATAACCACAAATCTTCACAGGGACATGCCTTACATTTCAGCCATGCATTTTTTACGCCGGCAATATCCACCAATAGTTTTCGATAATCGGCATTGGTCCATGGGTTTACGGTTAGTATTTCGCGTGCGGTAAAAAAGCCCTGCCGTTTGGGGTCTTCCTTAGGCTTTTTGTTGGCAGGTTCGGCCAATACATCCTTTATGTCGAGTGAAGTGCGGTAACCCAAATCGGTGATAGCGTAGCATAACAATTCGAGCAGCGTAATACCCGGGTCGTGAATGTTATAATCCGTCCATAGGCTGCTGCCTAATTGTTCAATATACTCCATTCCTTTCTTGCGCAGTAATTCGTAGTTACTGCTATCACTAAGAACAGGATGTTTTAATATGGTAATGCTGTCGGCCATGATGTAACATAGTTATACGTTGTTTCCGCTGGGTTTAGTGGTTTCTATTCCGGCACATTCACTTTTTGTGATGGTCTCCGTCAAGGTAATCTCCGTTATGTCGTGTTGTGATGCAGGTACAGATACCAGTATGCTTTTGGCATAAGTGGCTGTAATGGTATCATTATCCGGCTTAATCAATATTTTATTGGCATCAAAATGGCTCATTTGCACATCAGTTATATAATCCACATAGGCACGCTCTTCTATAAAATTGATGAGTACCGATTTGTGCAAGCTGCCACCAAAACTTATATCGCTGCTGCTGCCAAATGCCCATGGGGATAGGAAGTTGGTGATTTCCTGTTTCAGCAGGTTTGAATAATTGGTAAAATCATCGTAACCATCTGCAAGCCTGAGTTTGAAAATGAGTTTTACTTCTTCAAAATCGGGGTTTACTACATGCAGGTTTACATGGCACGAAATACGCTTTTGCAGATAGTCCTTTATTTCATCGAGTATAGCCTGGCTGGTATAAGGTTTCAGCGGGTTACTATCATTTCGTTGTTGCAGATCAGGAATCGTTATGATAGTAACATGACCCGGTAACACTTCATTATAATCGGTATCTACACTTTTGGTATGGTTGAGGCATTTTACTTTATGTATCAATGGAAATGCTTCAAGCACTAAATGTTCATAATCCCAAATGGTGATGGCCCTTGCTTTATGGCGTAATCTTTCGCTTACGCGTACATAAAAGGCTTCACTTTTTTCAACAGGCCTGCCACCAAAGGATGGATAAGGCTGTGTAATTTTTTTTACTGAAGACTGCGGTGCTTTCAACTTACTGATGGTGCCTGCAGGTAATGCGTGTTCCAAAAAGTCGGGAGCATTATCCTGGTTTCGGAAGGTAGCCACCGCCGCCTGCGCCTGTACCGAAATCAGCTTACAAATGGCATCTGTTTTATTTTCAACCGAAGCTTTTATCCAAAGCAATCCGGTTGGAAGCAAACTGTGTTCCGTTGTAGCCTGTACAGGAATGGTAAAACCAATGATACCTGATTGAATCAATTGCCGGGTGTTATCGCTGATTTCCTGCTTTTTAAAATCTATCCATTGATGGCCGGCTAAAAAGCTCCATTGAATATGTGCTTCGGGCTTACTTATTTTGGGGTCGGCAGTGCCATCCATTACCTGGAACAATACCTGCACAGCTTGTTGACGCTGTAAATTTTTAAACCCAATATAAAACTCACCCTGGTGCGGCACATCTTTTCCATCACTGCCTTTGTGGCTGAATTGCGGCAACAGGTAATGCAAAAGCGAACCCGTTATTACTGCGTGTTGTTCTGCATGGCCAAAAGGATAAAGATGGAAAAAAGATGCGGGCTTTTGTGCAAAAACCGTTGCATCTGTTGAAGCTACATTTACCACATCGCTATAAGCTGTATAACTAATGTACAGCGACTGAATGACGGGCGTATACGGCTCTTTTGGTTCGCTTAATGTTGGACTTGTTTTGGATTGATCAATCAGGTAGGCGGTTAATGCCTGCTGATAGGCTTTATGTCCAAAACCTCCGTTGAGAACAAACCTGAGGAAACCCTTTTTAGTGTTAGCTGCATAGTCGTTATAGTTGTCATCATATTTTACAATGGAAGCATCTGCAATAGCCTGACCAGTTGTAGCAAATACAGGAACCTGCTGAGTATTACTATTCATCAAATACATTTCTGTATTTTTTGTATTCCATTTACCACCCTCCAACACATCAAATTTTACTGCGGGGTAGTAATCACCGATGGAATCGAAGTCAATATTACCTGCACTAAATTCACTTAGGCCCGACCACTCCATATTTAAACGTATGTTGGCATTCTTTTTGGTAAAAATCTCTTTGCTTCCAATTACAAAACCCGCATCTTTTGCAGCGAAAGAACCAAAGGGCATAAAGGGCTTCGATGTATCTACAGGACCGGAATCAGTACTGACCAATAGTTGTTTGATACCCTGCTGACTAAAACTGTTCATACTGCCAACAGATACTGCAACTTCAAACTTTTGCAGTGTAATTTCTTTTAGCAAATTATATTCATAGGGAAGGCTACTATCATGTACCAAAACAATCTTAACCACCGGAACCTTTACGTTTATCGTACCGCCATGAATTGCCGCATCGTAATCGGTAATGGCAGGGTCATCACCACTTAAGGTAAAGCTAATTTCGGTACAAGATTCGGTGCCTTTATTCAGGTTATTATTCGTAACAATGGGGCTGAGGTTTTTTACCTTGAACCATTCTTTTTCGGTGGTTAGATAAACAGCAATATTTTTATTTATGAGCAATGCATTATTACTCGTTGCAAGCCTTAGGGAGATTTTTCTTTCACCTTCCTGCAAATACAGGTAGTGGCTCGCAATGGCAAAACCTATTTCTGCTTCCGGCATGTTGATGGTGGTTACATTGCCTTCGCTGTATAAGCGGTTGGCAATAGGGTGCCATTCCTTGTTTGTACTTGTTAGTTCTGCGCCGGCACCATCTGCCGAGTTAATAACCGGTGCGGCAAATACCCGGCCAGCAAAGGTTGTACCCGGCATATCATCATCACCCGTTTCGCCAATGTACACGGCACGCAAATCCGCCACCGTTGCTTTATTGAAAGATGTTTCGTTTTGCAATTCATAACTCACATCTTTTGCCGCGCTGTCTTTGCCTGCTTTCAACAAAGTGTCTTTAGCCAGTATATGGTCATTCACCGGCTTTGCGAGTTCCACCACAATATGTGCGCTGTTGGGTTCGGCTGCTTTGGGTTTTAGTTGCAGTATTTCTTTGTAATAAAAATCAAGGTGCCGCCCGGTAAGCGTGTTCATATCGTTTTGTGCGGTGCGGAAAAGCTTCAGAAACGAAAGAAATAACGTGTAATGCGCCGGATGTGTATTGCGGGTTTCTAATGCAAGCAAAAGTTCTTTCTCTGCGGCGGAAACTAACTTGCTATAACCCATCAGGCATACATCAAATATGCCGGTAAAAAGGTTATGGTTAGCCGCATGCATTATTTGCAGGAATGCATCGGCTTCAGCGCCGTAAATACTTGCATCGGCAGCCACACTATCATAATACAATTGCCAACTATTTTGGCCTATCCACCACATTTTGCTTAACCCTTGCAGCATGACGGATGATACAGGTATCACCTGATTGCCCATTACTTTCAGGTCGTTTAGATTGCCGGGTAGTAGTAAATCTCTTACCGGTGGATCGGGAGGAGTTACCAATGGTTTGTAATAAGAAAGCAACCTGCGTAAAGCGGGTGCGAGCGATGTCTTTACCTGGTTTTCCAGCGTTTTGCCAAAAGTAGCATCGGCCGGCAATAAATGATGGTAATGATCGATGGCATAGGCTAAACTAAACGCAATACTGAATAATTCATTCAGCTTTGCTTTCGCCTGTGGTAATAAGGTTTCATTATCATCATCTTTTAAAAAATCAAGTCGTTCTTTTATGATTCGTTTATAGGTATTTACATCCTGCAGTGCAATGGTGCCAAGCACGGCTGTGGTATCGCTGGTAAAAAAAACCGACCAATCGCCATTCTTAATACCGGTGGTGTCGTAGTAATGTAAAAATTTCGTGTATTCTCCGGCAAATACAATCCAGTCGGCAAACGATTTTTCGTCCACCTGCACATAATCCTTTTGCAGCCCGGGCAGCAGCCTTTCGCTTTGCGCGGTGCCGTTGCGTTGCAATGGATTTTTTTGGTCGTTGCAGTTTGCCATATCAATTGCCTAAAGGGTGATTCCCTGTTAGTAAATCAAGTTCAGTTCCTTCTTTGCGATAAAAAGGAAATACGAAATTGTATCGTGAGTTGGTGGATGGAATTATGTATTCAATTTCAATCAATATTTCCCCTTCCAATTCATTTTGTGTGTTCAGTAATATTTTTTTTGCATCAATACGTGGTTCAAAAAACAGGATGGCTGTTTTTATACGGTCGATAATAATGGTTTTGGTTGCCGTATCCAACGATTCAAACAACATATCTTCCATATTACATCCGTACCGTGGTTGCATAATGCGCTCGCCCATGGTGGTGGTAAGCAAAATGTGCAGGCTTCTTTCAATATCTTCTACTTTTTCTGTCATTTCCACATCCTTCAACTGTTGGTTGAAAGTGGGTGGAAAGCTCCAACCCCTGCCGAGAAAATTATTGTTGGTATCAAATGGCATTGCTTCTTTTTTTTAATTAATGTTTACTGTCGGACATCCAACTACTATTGCGCCTCCATGTGCGGTACTGTCGCCTAGTCTTGCTGCAGGCATTCCGCCAATCATTACAGTACCCGAGCCTGCTACAATCGTATCGGGCGGACCACTACAGGTAAGCATGTCCCCCACGCGTGCTGCAGGCATTCCGGCAATCATAACGGTTGGGCATCCGGGTGGCAATACAGGGCCGCCCACATGAGGAACCGTTCCGGTTACCATCGGACAGGTATGCATATCTCCAACTCTTGCTGCCATTGGCATATATTCTAATTTTATTTAATTAATATTTACCATACTTCCCTTTACATTGGTGCTTCCTCCACTTGATATTTCAGCACCTGATCCCCCTTCCACTTTTGTTTGCGCACCACCTTTCAGCGTTGCATTACTGCCTGCTTCTATTTTCACTTCGGCTGATGCTGTCATTTTTATATCCTTTATACTTTCTATGATGATTCCATCTTCATTCATCGTTATTTTATTTCCATTCATGTCTTCAAGATGGATTTTTTTCGCGTCTTCATCTATCTGCACTTTGTGGCCACCGGGTGTTTCAATGGAAATACTTTTTTTATCATCGTTAAAAATCATTTTCATTTTGCTGCGGCTTTGGTAACCCTTTTCGTGGTTATCGTCGGAGCCGGGTAGATGAGCGGGTAAACTGCTGCTGTTCATCATGCCGAGTACCACACCATGCCGCGGATCATTGTTTATGAATCCTACAATGACTTCATCACCAATTTCGGGACGAAAAATCATTCCTCTTTCATTGCCAGCATCCAATGAACTGATGCGGCACCAGGCGCCTTCATCCTCTTTGTGTATCAGGGGAATTTTTACCAAAATCCGGTCTTCACCATCGGGGTCATCCTGTAACTGTGTTACCACGCCAACCTGCAAGCCTTGAATTGCGGGTAGTAAGGCCCCTGCCATCGGCTGCTGAATGTTATAGGTTTGTGCAAACCATTCAGGATTTATGCCAAACTGAATGTTCGTTTTCCAATCGCCACCTTCATATTGGTGCCGGACGGCAGTAACAAATAATTTTCCTTCAAACCTTTCGCCGGCACCCTGCAAGGTTATGTTTTGCCCGGGCAGAATGGCAGTAGTACCGGTGGTTTTTACACTACCCCTGATTTTTGCCAGCCTGTCTTTCTGCATTTTTGCATTTACCCATTGTTGCAATTCTGGTTCAGGCGTTTTTACACTATGGTATAGGGTAAAACCATCTTCACCTATCACATCGGCAAGGTCAGTTGCGGTAAGATTTCCTGCATCCGGTATGGCAGGTTCGTCTGCTTCTACCGAATCCAATAATTCCTGATCGGTATAGTTCCACGATGCACCTTTTACTGCTTTGTATTGCAACCTTGCATCTATTTCTGCATCAAGTTCAAGCAATGTGGCGCCGTATTGAATGGTGAGTACGGGGTCAGTTGAAAAATCAGGTTTTTGAATGGATAGTTTACCATCATTAACGATGCACAACAAACCATTTACTTCAGCGCGGCATTGTACAAAGTCCCAATCGGTACTGTTGTACTGCACCATTTGGCCATGGGTAACAGTCGTTGTTTCCACATCTTTTTCAAGCCCGTAAGCGTCTATCAGTTCTTCCATCACATCGCTATCGGTAACATCTTTAAAATATTTGCTTTTGCAAACATTTGTCATTTTCACTGCCTTATCGCGGCAATCTACTATGAGCACCGAACCTGCAATGCGCACTTTTATGGCATGCTTAACCACGATGCCTTTAAAGGTGGTTTCTTCGCTTCCGCGATAGCCGATTTTAATTTCAATTTCCCTGCCGGGTATAAAGTCATCTGCATTGCTTACCGCAAAGGTTTGTGAAGCCGGGTCGCCATCGGAAAATACGAGCGTAGCTGAAGGAATGCGGTTCACTTCCCTGTACACATGCATCGATAGCAGGTTATACGTTTTAGACACTTCGGCACCATTGGACAAAATAGTCGTGGTAACTACTGTTTTCGGCTGATCGGATGGTATGGTACGTTCGTTGGGCATGTTTTACTTAACTGCGCTTTTCAATGGGTGGAAAAAAGATCTCTTGCCCCGGTTCCAATTTTCTGAAATTGAAGAGTTGATTGGCTTTTGCGACCTGTACATAATATTTGGAATGACCATAAATACGATAGCACATCAGCGGTAAGGTATCGCCCTGTTTTACGGTGCGGTAATGCGTAAGATCGGGGCTTGCATTGCGCTCCTCCGCCACACGTGCTTCTTCTTCTTTTAGCTCGCGAATGGATACTTTGCAAATGGCGCGAATAGGCTTACCATTGGGATTAAAAAGTTTGTAGGTAATGTGCAGCGATTGGCAAATCCCTTTCATTAATGCAGTACCCCACACAAACTTGAAAAACTTGGGCTGATGAATTTCGCCTTCATAACCCATTAAAAATTCTTTGAATTCTTCAATGTCTTCGGAAATATCTTCTTTGGCCTGGTATTTGGGATTGGGATTATCCCTGTCGTTAATGATGCCTGTATTGTCAAACAATATTTCAAATGAAAGTTCTTCAGGTGGCTTTAGTTTAAACTTCGGTTGGCTGCCGCTTGTGCCTTGTCCCTGCCCGTTTTCAAATTCCATTTTTATTTCCTGCACATAATTTTCAGGATTCATCATGGCTTCAAACGGTTCCCCCACCTGGTTTTCGCAACCCGGGTCGCTGTAGGCGATTATTTTCAGCTTTTCAAATTTTCCCTGCAACATATCAACGTTCTTTTTTGCTTTCCAAAATGCGCATTACTTCTTCTACTGCTTCTTTTACGATTAGTTCTTTTGCATTGCCACCACCAGTTCCCTGTTGTGGCGCAGCACCACTTCCGGCCTGTTCGCCGTTTACATTTACTTTAATAGTCAACTCTCTTATTTCAACCGGCATAGTTTACGCATTATTTTATTTTAAAATATTTATACGCGAGGTCAAGCGTCTCTATCACAATTCCATTTTCCTGTGCATTAAGGTCACTCACACTCCACTTTTTTGGCCATGCATCTATAAATTCCCACAGCTTGAGTGTTTCATGTTTATCGTTAAGTAAATGCACATTTACATTGGCGGGTTTATTGTTGATAAAATCCCTGTCCCGCAAAATGCCAAGCACCCATTTTATCACATCCGAGTTGGTAAGCATGCCACGTTTCAGCGACAGATCGGGGAACTTGCTGCGTGCGGGCAGCTTATGTTCAAACCGGTTTTCGCCGCCCTCCTTAAAGGTTTCCACATCATACTCCATCGTTAGCCCCGATACCGATTGAAAACGGGTATCGTTATCGTTGCCAATACCAAGGAACTCCACCTTAAAGTGGAAACCAACGGGAGGATAATATCCGCCGGGCGTGTTTGCCATAGCCTTACCTGTTTTTTATACCTGCAAATACCTAGTTCATTATTTCAAGCCCTTCGTGTGCGATTTCAATGGTTTCAATCGCCACTTCATTGCCATCGCTTTTCAGGTCGCTTGCCTGCACTTTTACGGGGAAGGCATTCTTGGCTTTCCAGGTCATTACCGGTGCGTGGGTATCATTCAGCAAGCTGATGATAATGTCGCGACGTTCGACCGTATTGAGGCTGATGGTATTCAGCCATTTGTAGAAATCGCTGTCGCCCGCTATGGACCCGCGTTTCAGCGTTATGTTGCTGAACTTATGCATGCCCGGCATTTTTATTTTTGAATACTCGGGACTACTGCCTTCGCGGTATTCAATGGCTTCTACCTGCATATCGAGGCCCGTAACTTCGGTAAAACCAATGCGTACGCCACCCCACTGTACCAGGAAGTGAAACTTTGGAAGAGGATATACTGCCATGTTTTTTATTTTTTATTTATGGTTTATTATTTATTGTTTGTTGTTCATGGTTGGTGGTGAAACGTAAGAAGTGAAACGTGAAACAAAGAATATCCACTTTTTAACCTATCAACCTATTCACCTATTGACATCCCGTTAACTAGTTAACTCGTCAACTTTTCAACTCGTTAACCAGTCAACTTTTAAACTCGTCAACTCAACCCCATTTCTCAGAACCATTCTTCCCCCCTTCGGGGGATTGAGGGGGGGCCTAACTCTCCGCCATCTTATGCGAGAACTTCAGGATGATAAATTCAGCCGGACGAACCACTGCCATTCCTATTTCCACAATCATGCGGCCTTCAAGTATATCAAGAGCGGTCATGGTTTTACCCAGCCCTACGGCTACGTAGAATGCATGCTCGGGTTTGGCGCCCTGCAGTGCACCCTGTCTCCATAAAACGGTAAGGAAATTTTCAATCATGCCCTGCACTTTTACCCAGGTGTTGGCATCGTTTGGCTCAAATACGAATGGCTCGGTAGCTTTTTTGGTGCTTTCTTCCACCATATTAAAAAAGCGGCGAACACTGATATAGCGCCATTCGTTATCGTTGCCTGCAAGCGTACGTGCGCCCCACACCATGGCAGGCGATTTTCCTGCAAATGCACGGATGGCATTGATGGATTTACCCGCAACCGTATCCACATTGAGGCTCGATTGTGCTTCAGCGGTAATTTGTGTTACAGCGCCAATTACCGAACTGATACTTTCGTTGGCCGGGGCTTTCCATACACCGCGTGCACCATCCACCCTTGCATAAATACCTGCAATGGCGCCCGATGGAGGCACTTTGCTCATTTCTTTTTTAATGGCATTTACAATATTGCTTACCACCGGGTGGTTGGCATATAAGGCATCCTGCGAAAGTTTTTGATAGGTTTTGGCTGCAAGTTCAATCCTGCTTACAAAGTCATTCAGTCCTTTAAAAATGGCATCTAATGCCACAAGGCCTGCAAGTGCAGTAGTCCGGTTGGCCAAATGGTCGGCAGGGGTAGCAGGTGCAGCAACCGGTGTGCCAAAATTGGTGGCGCTTGCTGCAATGGCGGCTACATTAGCAACACCAATCCATGAGTCGATACCGGCCAATGGCACTCCATCATAACTTGTGTAATCATGGGCCGAAAGTAGTACATCCATATCCGCATTTTTTTCGAATGCTACCAATGCAGGTATATGTTTGCGTAACCCCGAAACCGAATCTTTTCCGGCTGCATCGAGTGCACTTACCAGGTCGGGGTTTTTAAAAGCGGTGCCGCCACTGCGCCAGGTGGGGAAGCTAAGCGCAAGGGAACGTACAAAATTTACCAAAAGCTGAAAAGCTGCGGCAGTACCACTGTCGGAGGCCAGCATAACCGCACTGCGCAGGGTATTGTACCGGTCGGTAAGCGAAGCAGATGGGCTTTTTACCGTATTAATGCTTGTGGTAAAAGCACCGAGGTCATCTGTAGCATTACCGGTCGTAATTACGAGTCCGTTCAGCGTGGCATCGGTTGAAATGTCAGTAGCAAGGTCGATTGGGTTGGCGCCACTGTCGGTAACATTATTTCTAAACAATTCAAAATCAATGCTGCGCGCATAAGAAGTGTACAACCATGGCGTATAGGCCGCTGCATATTTCAGGTTGCTGATGCCAATATTGTCCCTGAATTCAGTTACGGTTGCGTCAAAGTCATCGGAGCCGTTTTCACTGAGATCGAGTACAGTTACCCTATCCTGTAGTTTGGCGCACTGGGCAATAGCGGCCTGTTGTAATGCATAAAACTCTGCTTCAGACAGATTCACCGCATCGGGGAAAACCAGGATAGTAGGCTCATCATATTTTTCGATGGCCGTTAGTCCGTCCGACAATGCATCCGCATTATCAATCACGCCATTGGTAAAGGCATCATCGGCAAATAAACCTACTGATACTATGTAACATTTGCCGCCGCCATTATCATAAAACAGCCGCAGCGAATCGTACAGGTAAAATACTTTGTCTACGTAAGCCACTTCGGACACGGCGAAATTGTTGACTTCATTCAGCGTAACTTCAACGTCGCCTGGTTGATAAGCATATCCGCCACCAAAATAGTTTTCAAATTCTACCAGCGAGGAAACGGCAATGGGTTTGCCGGCAATATTTTCCCCGTTTTTTTCTGCTTTTTGAGTGTACCCCATAAAGGCAGGAATGGCCGTTTCTACCTGTGCCACGCTCGGTGGCAGCTTGGGTATTTCTTCTATATATACCCCGGGCGTTTTGTAAGCGGTTGCCATAGAAATTGTATTTAGTTTTTAATAATGTAAATGTGTTATGGCCAGCAGGTAATCCGTATCGTTTTGCCTTATGCTACCCAACCTGCTGCCATCGGGTACCGGCAGATTTTTAATTTTCACTGTTTTATTTGCATCGGGTGGGCTTGTGTTGTTGTATTCAAGCATCATGTGGCGGTAGGGCTCGCGGCTTAACCGCACCGGCAGTTGGCTGGTAAATTGCCCGGGATCGGTTTGGGCAAAAACCACCATGTTGTTTTCATCGGATACCGTTTTTACCGCATCGGTACGTGCCTGGTATTGCCAAATAACTGCACGGGGGGCAATTCTTATCGTGTAATGTGGACTTTCGAGTTTTCCATCGGGCGCTATCAGCCGGTAAGTATCATTCAAATGGGCAAAATGGCCAATGGCAATGATGCCCGCATGATTATACCAGTCGCGGGTGTTATCGGCATACAGCATGTGTGCATTTCCATTCACAATAACCTGGTACAGCCCCGCCGGCATTCCCATAAGATTTACACCATATTCGGTTACCGGTTTTTCGAAGGTTATCGTTTCGCTTCGCAGGAGTTTTCCCAGGGGTTGGCCTCCGGCAAAATGGCTATGTATTTCTAAAACGATTTCATGGGAAGCAGGCGTTACGGGTAGCATTGCAACCGGTCCTTTGCAATCTATAAGTCCGGAAGCATCGGCATAAACGGTTTGGCCCCGGTTGGCCCACTGATTGGCATTGCCCAAATTACTGCCTGCTGCAAGGTTTACCAATGCTTCGAAGCATGTTTCGGCAGCGCCGGTAACAAAACTACCTGCGGTATAAGCATTTGCATTATTGAAAGCAGGTGGAAGTGAGTGCAGGTAGGCAATTCCAGCACGAATATTGGGCTGATGATTATGGCAGTACAATCGCTTGCCTGAGGGAATATCAATTTGTGAGTAGGTAAAAAATTGGGGGTCGATGGGTTGCCAGTAAAATTCGAATAGCGCATTAACCGGCAGCGGAATAAAGGGTTTACCGGTTCCATCTTCTTTTACGATAACATATAACTCGTGGTTCCATACTTTAAACATTGCCCCGATGGAGCGAAGCAATAGGCTGCAGGCAGGGGTAGGAGTAAATACAAAACTGCTACCGGTACCACCGGTAAAATAATCGTGTAAGACACTTATACTGAATAGCGCTTTATATTTCATGGCTTCCCATTCTAACGGCTCATTATTCCATCCTGAATCTGAATTTCCCTGATAAGGCTTCCCTCTACACGGTTGCTTGTATCTTCAAGCCCAATAACCCTGATTTTATACATAACGGATGGCAGGTATTTGCCACCGAGTGTGCTCCATAAATGGTTTACCTGCTCAAAATTGATGGTGAACAGGTCGAGTGTCAATCGCTCAATGCCCGGATCGAGCGAGGGGTGGGTACTGCTATCGAACACGCGGTTGCGCTGAAAGCATTGAATGATGATAGATAAGGTTTGTAATGCCACCGTGTAATTGGAAATGGTAACTGCAAATAAGGCATATAAATTCAGGTGGATTTTTGGGTTTTGGTAAAAAACACCGCCGGGGGTGCGTACCACATTTTCCGGATTTTTTGAAATGCGGTCTTCTTCAATGTTTACCAATCCCAATATGGCTCTTGCATTATTATCGTTGCCCACACCACCGCCACCACCATCGTTGGTTTCCGCCGCTTTGGCAATATTACCCAGGGCCACCCATTTTTCGGTATCGGGGCCAAAGCGTGCGTCGAAGTAGGCGTTGACTTCAGCTTCCAGGAATTTGAAGGCTCTGTCAATCATGCGTGCAGGTGTTAAATGTGATGAGATGTGTACGCTTTCAAAGTATAAGGTATAAAAAAGTAAAAACTTTCATTTTACCATGTAAATTGGCAAGCG
Organism: Chitinophagaceae bacterium; assembly: GCA_041740575.1. Classification (GTDB taxonomy): domain Bacteria; phylum Bacteroidota; class Bacteroidia; order Chitinophagales; family Chitinophagaceae; genus Phnomibacter. Next base: position 59,986 of record JBGSLS010000053.1, read on the forward strand.
GTTACTAATGTACTGCATGATTTTTGAAAATGCAAGCGTTTGGAAAGAAATGAAAAGATTATTTTTTTGGAATAAAGGCTTCGTAATGAATACTTTTGGTAAAAGTAAGGAGGGGTGGGAATGTGGCGGTTTACAATTGTTTTGGAAATAATAGTGGTTTCCTGTGTGGCCATTTTGATGGTGCTGCCTTTATGTGGACAGGGCACTCTCCGTAATGAAAACGACTTCAGTTATCAGCAATGTTCTCCCATCCGCGAAATCATTTTTTCGGCACACGAAAAGCAATTCAACAACCTGATGGACCGTGAAATGAAGGGAAGCCACGGCTACCAGGTGCGGGGTAGCTGGCGGTTTGAAACGGTACAGTACGAATCGATATTGATGTGGCCGGGTGCTACCAAAAGCTATATTGACAACAGTGAAGAAAGTACTGACAGTAGCCACAAAATCATAAGGCAATACGTTGCTGAATTCAGCGGGCTGAAAACGTTGGATGATGCAAAGCAAAAGTTTGACCTGCTGAATAACCAAATAGCCGAATGCCGGCTATTTTTAAGTGATACCAATATTACCGTGCTACGGCCTTTGCCGCTCAGTAAAATCCAGGATGAACTGCCGGTAGCTGCATTAGATGCCAGGCTTTTTCCTGTAACCATTAAAGATGCCGATGCAGCACAACCGGGGCAAGAAGTGGTGATTATGACGGCTTATGAACGGGTGGGGAAACTGTTTAGTACTTATATGATTGTGGAATACCGGTTGCAGCAAAACGATATGCGCTAAGCAGGTTCAATGTGTTCCCTGTAGCGCCTTTTCCATTCAATTAGACCTGCTACTGCAAGTACTAACAAAACTACAAACTGCACACTCGTAAACACATAACCTTTTACAAACCATAGCGGAATGGATACAATATTGGTAACAATCCACCAGTACCAGCTTTCAATTTTTTTGCGTGCCATCAGCCACATGCCGGTAAATGCAGATGCACTTGCGAGGGCATCGGCCCATGGGATGGCATCGGGGGCAAAGGCGCCACGCAACCAATGAAGAATAGCCCAGATAGCAATGAAGCAAACATCAAAAAATATAAACTGCTGAATGAGTTCTTTTTTGGTGCTCGGGGTAATATGCACCACGATGTGCGCTGTATTATCCCGACGGCTCCAGTTCCACCATCCATAGATGCTCATTACTGTGTAGTAAAAATTTACGCTTGCTTCACCAAACAACGAACCTTTTATGCTCAGGTAAATAAACAGCGTGGTATTGATAAGCCCGGTTGGATAAACGAGTATATTTTCTTTGCGGGAATAAATAACGCTTACGATACCGGCAATTACCGCGACGAATTCGATGGAGGTGGTGGCGCGGAGGCCGGCGATAAATTGGGTGTATATTTCTTGCATGGATGTTTTTGTGTTTTCTGAACAGGAAGGGGCTGCACCCCTTCTTTTGATGAATCGTCCCGTTGGGCATTCGTGTTAACTTAAGTGATATTGCAAAGTTGCTTTCTATGCATGATGGTTGATCAGTCAAGCCTCACATCGTGCGAAATTAGGTAAGCATGCTCTTATTCCGAACACCTTAGAGCCCTGAAATGCTTGAAATGGAAGGAATCCTTGAACCTCAGGTGAAATTTTTTAGACCAGTATTAAATACTGTGTTAAAGAAATTATGCAGAGAATCATTCCTTTCATTTTTATAATAAATTGTGTGTTGTATCTCTGGCATTTATTAAATTTATCAATGGAAGTTGCATACCATGCACAAATGTATCTGGGCTCATATATTCTTTATTTTTTACTATTTTGATGCTTTCTCACAGGAGGTGCTGCCTCCGGTTCCGGATGTTTATTGTTGCTCAACGCTTGGAAAAACTTATGATATCCGGGATGTAGATGCAACAGTGATGGATGGAGGCTTTGGTTACAATATGTTTATGGTTCGTTCGCCACAGGTTTATCAAACCGACATGGGCGGCATGACTTTTTTTGTTGGAATCAGAAGTTTTCGTCAAAGACTATTAACTGGCCTGGAAGTTTTTCAACAGGGGGAAAACCCGGTGGTGGTGTATGGTGACATACCCAACGAAAACATATTTGGAGGAAGGGTAACCTACAGGCACAGAATGAATATGCTCGGTCTTACCGGCAAATATTTTTTGAGTGATAAAAAGGGATTCAACTTCAACATTTCTGGTAGCACGGGCATCCTGGCATATTATAGCATAGCCAAGGTGAATGAACTTGACGGCAATAATGTCCGCGATGCAATCGAACGCAATCGGGTACTAAAAAGCCAGGCGCAATATGGTACCATTGGTGCAGGCATTTCATACTCATCACATTGGAAAGAGCAATTAACATCGGAAATATCGGGTTACAAAATTGAACTCTCGGTAAGGCATTTTTTTAGCGGTTCCATAAAGGTGGTTGACTACCTTAATCTCGCCGATCCGCCCTTACCCGGACAACCACCGTTCCCCGACAATAAAGAACTGGTTGAAATTATAACACATAGATTACCTACACACAAGGTGGCCGCGGTTAATGAAGGTCCTTTGTCCGGATGGTTTATAACCATGTCACTTGTAAAATCAGGAACCATAAACTGGAAAAAAAGCAGAAAGCAAAGATGAACACATCCCCTTAAAGAATAAGTAAGGGTAAGCCATTTGATAAAATAATAACGCGTTGTGCCATTGAGTTTTTTAATTAAGTATTGAATTCATTTAATAGATTATAGTTTTTGTTACAAATGCCGGTAAGACGGTAAGTTCGGTAAGAATTCGGTAAGTTGAATATATGTGTTCTTCCCGTCGCCTTACCGCTCTTCCCGCCCCAGCCTACCGAGAGGCAGGTTCCCGGCCTGAATTTGACTTTTTATAGCACATGCGTTAAATAACAGCATAGCCGTAAATTGAAGAATACCGGGAATTACGTGTTAAAGTTGAATCCTAAAAGTATTTACCTACCCGTTTTATGTTGAATAGACACTACGACATAATTTGTCGTACCTGTCCGCTACCTTCGGTTTTCAGGATGAATATACGTTAAACAACCCACGCTATGTCTAAAAGAGGCTATATCTATCGCTATCGGCTCATCATCGAAAAGCTCAAAAAGCATCCCTACACTTCGGGCGAAGCGTTGACCGAATATATTTCGGGGCATATCAACTTGTTTGAAGATGTTGACCCGCGCAACGAACAGGATAAAACCATTTCGCTCCGTACGCTTCAGCGGGATTTCAAAGAAATCAGTCAATTGTTTGGCATAGATATAGCTTACCACAAAAAAGAAAGGGGTTATTATATTGAAGGTACCGGACCTGATGAAACCCACTACCAACGCATGATGGAAGCTTTCGACCTTTTTCATTCGCTTCACCTTTCACAAAAGGCCGATGAGATCGTGCATTTTGAAAAGCGGCGTTTCATAGGTGGAACAGAACATTTCTCCGGGCTCGTATATGCCATTCAGCAGCGAAAATTGGTTCAGTTCAACTATTACAAATTTGATGACGACATACTTACCGAAAGAACCGCTGAACCCTACGCCCTTAAAGAATTTAAAAACCGCTGGTACCTGCTTTCCAAAGATCTGAAAGACGGACAATTCAAAACCTTTGCGCTCGACCGCATACACGACCTGCAGATTACACATAAACATTATGTGTATCCCCGAAGCCTCCATATTAAGGAGCGGTTCCATTATTGCTACGGCATTATTTGCCCCGATACAGGAGAACCGGAAAACATCATCCTATCGTTCGGATTTTTTCAGGGACAGTATATAAAAACACTCCCGCTGCACCCTACACAACAGGTATTGGTGGAAACGGAAAATGAATACCGGATTCAGTTAAAACTCTATATTACCTGGGATTTTATACAGGAATTGCTTACGATGGCAGGGACGTTTACAGTGGTGGCGCCGGAGGAGTTAAGAGAGAAATTGAAAGACCTATTGGAAAAGGGATTAATGTTGACAAAATAGTTTTTTAATTATTATTATATCATTCCATATATCAATAAGGAAATTCCCTTAATTTTAAAATCCTTAAAGGCCGATGATGACAATTATAGTATTCATAATGATTTAAATAGATCAAAATGGATGATTCAATAAAACGAAATTGAAAATATTTAGGTATTCAAAATCAAACCATTATGCAAAATAAAATTGAAAGTTCCGATTTATTAGAGGATGAAAATTTTCTTCGATATTTGGATACTATTTTCAAATTCGTTAGGGAGTATAAAAAATTGAAATCAGAACTTGATTTTAATATTTTTTCTTTGGTAACTGAAAGATATCATTTGGAAAATTTACATAGTGATATCATTTACAAATTACTTGACCCGGATGGTGGTCATAATGAAAAGAATAAATTTTTGAATTATTTCCTCGAAGGACTTTTGAAGATGAAGCCACATTTCTTTGAAAAGGAAGATTTTAAAAATGCCAGAGTAGAAAGAGAAAAGGATAGAATTGATATTACAATTAAAGATGATGTCAAGAAATATGCTATAATCATTGAAAATAAGATAAATGGAGCTATCGACCAAGATAGGCAGATTGAAGGATATATTAAGGCATTGGAAGGTACTTATACAATTAAAGCAATTGTATACATAAATTTATATAACAATAAGAAACCTGATACGTATAAGTGGGAACCTAAATATATTCAAATATTGGAGGAAAAACTGATTTTATTACCTGCATATAATTCAACGAATTTTAATCTTGTTAGGCTTTGGATTGAAAAATGTGCAGAAGATTCATGTACTAGTTCTAATAATAGCCAAATATTTCATCAATATAAAAATTTAATAATTAAAATAGCAGATAGCATGGGAAATATCAAAGCAAATGAAAAAATGTACGAAAAATTTACAGAAGATGGCAGTAACCTTTTGAAAAAGTCCACTGACTTATACTTCTCTATGCAAACCTTTCGTAATTATTTAGCCCTTAAAATTCATGAAAAATATGAAGATTTTGAGCATAAAGATTGGTGTGTTACGATTCCCAATTTGAAATTAGGGGGTACAAGAATTGTTTGTGATGTAAATGTTAATTTAACCGAAAAGGGAGTATTCCTGTATAAATTCAGAATTTATCCCTTTGAATTTGAAATAGAGAAAATGTTGAAAATAAAAGAGTTAGATAATAACTTCGAGTTGAAAGATAGGGAGTTATCGATTTATTTTAATTTCCCAGAACATGAACAGAAATTGTATGATTTTTTAGGTCAAATTTTGGAAATAATAAAAAACTAAAAATCGGTATAGAAGAATTAGAAGAAATAAGTCATCACGACACCTTTCGTCGCCCTCCCCTCCCACTTTTACTGCTCAAAAAATATTCATTCATGAGCAGCATCGAATCATCCCTCCAACAATTACAATCAACTACAGGCAGCCTAAGTAGAAACGCACCCAACAGGGAAATGTCCATGGTCTTCAAATCAAGGCAGGACAACGAGTACAATGAATTGAACATCTATCTTGCGCATTATGGCGCCATTCCCAACTTTACACATATACGGGAAGTGGATTGTAAAAAAGCGAATATATGGTTCCTGGAAAAGTTTGCACAGCATATAAATGACAATTACTTCGTGAAGCGGCAAAAAGGCGGAAGTAAGCAGGCCGAATTGGACGATATTTTTTATTTTCTGGAAGAAGATTTAATGGTCAATTTCGATACGAACAAGGAAACGGTACGCTTCCTGTTTCGAAAAACACCGTATGCTTTTGTTGAAAATATAGTAAAGGATCTTCAGCGGTTTAAGACAAAAAAGGGAAGAAAATCGCCGGAGATAAAACTATTGGTGAGTGGAAATGGCATTACTACTTTATCTCAAAAAATAAGATCGCCCAAACTTAGTATTGAGGACAATTATAATGATGATTTTCATGCAGTGCACCAGGTAATTTTAAAACGGCTATCAACCAAAAATGATAAAGGATTGGTATTGCTGCATGGTAAACCCGGAACAGGCAAAACATCCTATATCCGCTATCTTACTTCGAAGCTAGGTAAGGATGTTATTTTCCTGCCGCCCAATATGGCTTCTGCGCTAACCAATCCCGAATTGTTGAAACTGCTTATTTTCAACACCAATTCGGTACTTGTGATTGAAGATGCGGAGAATATCATTTCCGACAGGGAGCATCTTGGTAATTCACCTGCGTCAGTTTTATTGAATATCTCCGATGGGTTATTGTCGGATTGTTTGAAGATTCAGATCATCTGTTCTTTTAATACCGATCTATCAAAAATTGACAAAGCTTTTCTGCGTAAAGGCCGCCTGATTGCACGGTATGAGTTCAGGGAACTTTCTATTGAAAAGGCATTGAATCTTTCATTGAAACTGGGATTTACCGCTGCTATTCATGCACCTATGACGCTTGCAGCGGTTTATCATCAGTCAGCAATGGATTTTAATCAGGCACCTGCAAGAACGGCGATTGGATTCAGGACAAACACCATGTAAATGATGCAGGAGAATAATGGTGGTTGGAGACACGCCCCAACTCGCCCCTACCTCGCACCCAGCACAATCCTCACCAAATCATTCAGCTTATCATTGGCAAGCCATCTTGCCACAATGACCAAATCATTTTCCGCATCTAAATATATCATGTTGGTACCATTGCCAATATGCGCGAAGGCGGTCTCAGGTGCATCGGGTAAAAACTTTTTACCGGTGTTGAGAAAATAATTCATGTAGCCGTAATCGGTTTTTGAAGGCGTAGGTGTGGTGGCTTGCTGTATCCATTTTTCTGAAAGAATTTGTTCATTATTCCATTTCCCCTTGCGTAAGGTAAGCAGCCCAAAGCGTGCCATATCGTAGGCGTTAATAAACATGCCACCGCCCCAATGTCCGCCGCCGCTTACACTTTGTACGGGTTGGCCATCGAGTACAATCCATGCGTTGCGGTAACCTGTCCAGCGCCAGGTATGCGATGCACCTATTTTGTCCATCACGTGTTTCTTCAAAACCACAGGCAGCGGTTGACGCCACACGCTTGTGGCGGCCAGCGCAAGGGCATTTACGCGCACATCATTGTACTCGTAGCGGGTTCCGGGTGCGTAGCGGGCACGGGTGGTCCAGGTTTTGGGGTCGGCATCGGGACGGTCGGCCCATTCGGGTTTTTCCCATAGCGTGCCTTCCCAATCGCTTGTTTGGCGAAGTAAATGATCCCAGGTAATTGTGCGATTATGCGGGGAGGCAAAGGGGAAAAGCATTTCGGGTTTGCCATAATCGGCAGGGGCTTTGTACGTTTCGCCAAAGGTAAACGGTTCGATAGGTGGTATATAGCCTGCCACCGTATCGTTTACCGAGCGAATGAGTCCGCTATCCACGGCAAGGCCCACAACGGATGATAGAAAACTTTTGGTAACACTATGGGTCATGTCGCAACGGTTGGGTTCACCCCATGATGCAACGATGTAACCTTTGTAAATTATGAGTCCGGTAGGTTCGCCACGATCGGCAAAAGGGCCGATAGCTGTACCAAAAGGCTCCTTACCAAAGGAGCGGTAATGGCTTTCTTCCATGCTGCGCGGATTACGGTTTTCGTTGTCTATGGCAAAACGAATGGCAGCTTGTATGGAATCTTCTTTTAACCCCAATGTAGCAGGCGATTGTTGGGCCCATTGGCCAGCCGGGGGATAATAGTTGTTTGGTATATTTTTGGCTTTGCCCGGTTGTCCGAACATAAGGGAAGAGACAAGAACCGCCTGAATGCATAACAAGAAAAAGCTTTTCATACGGCTAAATTAATCCCTGCTGCGTTGCGTGGAGCAAAAAGCTTATTTACGCCTGCGGATAAGCCATACCACCAATATGGTTATGAGTAACAGGACAATAAAAGGCAGCCATGCCCCTATGTAATAACCTACCTTGTAGCCAAAGTCATCCTGAAGTGAATTGGGTATTTGTATCAGCATAACGCAAAGTAAATGGATGGCTGAAAATAAGTTTAATTAAGCTTATTCGAGTTTGGTAGATTGGCGGGTCACCAGTTTCCAGCTTGCCTTTCTTTTTACATAAACTTCTGTGTACAAGAGTTTCAGGTTAAAGGCTTTATCATTCACCAGCCCTTCAAAGTTGCCCTTACCGGTTACAATCACCATACTTTCAAATTGCCGGGCGGTCGATTCAGTGATTTCCATTTTCTTGTAAACCAACTTGCCCGATTTCAGGTCTTGTATTACCTCATCTGCCGATTGTATCCAGCCATTGCTGTGAATATACATGCAGCGCTTATCCAGCATCAGGTTCAGGCTGTCGTAGTTTTTTTGAATAAGCCATTGGTTTTTTCTTATCGAAAAATCATTTACATATTTTTCAGTTGGATTGTTCTGGGCAGACGCGTTTATTGAAATCAGGAAATAGATAGAGAAGGCAGCAAAAATCTTTGACATATATGTTTTTGAAATGGCAATGTACAAATCAACCATAAGTTGCCAGAACTTTTTTCAAAGAAACATCAATTAAAAAGGGAATGATTTTATAAATCAGTTTGAAATTACTGACGGCAAAATACAAGGCAAATTTTAATAAGAATGAAAGATGGTTGATTCTCCTGAAATATCCTGTAGAAAAAAGAATCCTATCCGCCAACTGCTTCCTCCCGGTCTTTATCGCGAATGTAAATGGCATAATCAAGGTTGGCGTATTTGTTGCCAAACGGATGGTCCGTTTTGCCCAATTGGTTAAAATTGCCTGCAATATCTGTAAAGCTTTGAAAGCGGGTAAGCAGCGGCTTATCTTCCACATTGCCCAGCAAACTGCCTACCACCGAAGCTAATTCAAGAATTATGCCGCTTATGTTGGTAACAGCGGATGCGCTTTTCAGTAGCCCGGCAAGGTCGGTGGTCAATTTTTTGTACTGGGGATCATCTTTGGCCGCAGCCATAACTTTTGCTGCATCACGTAATGCTTTTTTGCTTTTTATTATTGAGCTCATTATGTGAATCTGGGATGGGGGTTTGGGGGTTTCATTGGTTTTTTTCCAGTAAAAAACAGTCCTGTCCACAGCAAGCGTTTGGTTGTCATCTACCTTTTCGAACCCATTCAGCGATAGTTCTACATCTGATTGCTGGATATCGGAAATAATGATATTCAGCATATAAACTTTTGCCAGCCCGGGAAATGGACCTACCGGGGCGGTTTTATTGTCTTTGATATGAACCCGCGAAAGCCTGAGTTCAATGCCGCTGATTTGTTTCGAAGTTGGAATATCACTAAGAAAAGCTAGCGGGCGGAGCTCTTTCGTTTCTTTGAAACTAAAGGACTCGGTATAAAAGTTTTCCTGAAAATTTAGCATATTGTAAGGCTTTATTCGGTTATAAAAATAAACAATCGAATTGGTAAAAACAAAAGGGAATTATTTTCTATAAATTTTTATTTAAAACAACCTTGGGTTATTACATTTCGGGGCGCGGTTGCAACTAATCTTATGAGTGTGGGCTTCAAAATTTCATTTTGATAATGATAATGAAATTACTTGCCACCTATATTTAACGTTAGAATCAACAGGGGAGAGATATTGTGCGGAAGGGAAGAAGATTATTAGGGTTTGTAATGGCTGTTTTAGCTTTTGTTCTGGTTGCACGGGTGGCAATAAGTCAAGCTGTTGTATCTCCTGTTAATTTACCTTACCCGGCTTCCGGTCAGCATTCAACATCTATTTCTTGCGGTACTGATGCCTGGTTGCAAAACATGCGACTTAATCCATCCTTTCGCTTTGCGGAGGAAAAAATGAATGAAGAGATTTTACGAGGCAATGGATTATTAAGCGAAGACACCCTTGTGCTTCCGGTGGTATTCCATATAATATCCGATAACCCCAACGCAGTTACCGACCTTTTTGTACAGAAAGGACTCGCAGATTTGAATGATGCTTTCGCCAATTCAGGTAATTGGTTCGGCGTAAATGGTACAGATACCAGGATTAGGTTCAAGCTGGCGCAAAAGGATCCTGATGGCGGCAATACAACTGGTATTACCCGTGTTCAAACGCATTGGGGCAGTGATATCAACAGAGAAATAGAAGATGCAAAAATGAAGGATGTAGCTGAATGGGATCCCAAACGATATATAAATATTTGGATCGTAAAAAATCTTCAATTTGAAACTTTTGCTGAATTTTCATGTGGTGTATGGACACGTGGAAGTATAAATGGCTATGCAACACTACCTCCCGGCGGCAGTAAAACGGATGGAATTGTAATTACAAAATTTGGATATTTATTTATTCATGAAATGGGTCATTTTCTTGGCCTTTATCATACTTTCGAAGGGGGATGTAAAAACAATAATTGCGCCGTTGATGGCGATAGGGTATGCGATACGCAACCCGATGGCACATCACGCTCATCAGTGGCCTGTAATGATCCGCTAAACAGTTGTAATACCGATACACTTTCCCAACATTCAAACGGTTTCTTTACAACCGATGTACCCGATCCAATTGAGAATTTAATGGATATGGGAAATGAAGGATGTCATCGATCCTTTACCAAAGGGCAGGCTGACCGCATGCATACTACCATTATTACCCAACGCCCCGGCTTGTTGGCAACCAATACAGCATTACAATGTAATGATGATGTTTTCGCTTCGTTTCTAAGCGACATTCAGGAGGTAAAAGCAGGGGATAAAATACAATTTACCAATACTTCAAAAGGTGCTACTGCCTATCAATGGTTATTGAATGGTGTATTGATAGATTCTGCTGAACATTTTGGCCATACTTTCCATTTGACCGGCAAACATAAGGTAACGCTTAAGGCGATTAAAAACAGCACCTGTTTTGCAAGCCATTCAGTTTTTATAAACGTGAATTGTGGTGTTACTGCAAGGTTTTACCCCAACAAACAAAAAATTGCATCCAAAGAAAATATTTTCCAGGATACCATTTTATTCACCAATACATCATTTGGCGCCACACAGTACCAATGGATGATAGGCAATGATAAGGGCCTGCAGGAACAGATGGTAAGCAATGAAACCAATCTTGCATACATGTTTGCTACACCTGCAAAGTATTCCGTACGACTTATTGCTTCAACTGGTTCATGCACCAAAGTTACCTTAACCCAATATTTTGATGTATTAGATCCCACTGCCGATGCCACCATTTATGTAAATGCGGTAAATTGTTATGAGGAAACTAAGGCAAAAGTTGAGTTTTATATCTGCAATAGTGGTTATGATACCTTGGCTGCCAATTTGCCCGTTAGTTTTTATGATGGCAACCCGGCTTTACCCGGTACAAAAAAAATCGGAAGTACTTTTTATACCACCGCCCCTGTGTTGGGAAAATGCTGCAGTGGATTATATACAGTGATGTTAGATGTAGGATACCGCGGCCTTGATCAGTTATACGTTGTAGTTAACGACAATGGCACACAGGCGCCACCTGAATTACCCAACACATCCATCATTGAAAGTAATTATACCAACAATGTGCAGATGGTACAAAATTTTGGCTTCAAGGCGGTTCCTGTTCCTGCTTCCGTTTCAATGGAACCCGGCGATACCATTAAGCTGAGTGCCTATGGAAGACCCACCGAGACCGAAAATTTTAGATGGATAGCCGCTGATCGCCTGAGCTGTACGCAATGCAGGGAAACGGAGTATATAGCCGACACCACACCTTTCCTCATAAGGCAGGTAATTGGTGTCAGCGAATTTAATTGCATAGATACCGCACAAGTGCGTATTTCGGTGCCGCCTTATCATGATTTCAGGGTTAGAATAGGGAGTGCAGAATGTGCCGCAGGTGATAGTATGCAGGTAATGTTTACCTTATTCAATGATTTTAAACGTGGCATCCTTCCAACAGGACTTACTGTGAGATTTTACAATGGAAACCCACTTACAGAAAATGCAAAATGGCTGCCTCCTGCATTTGTGTTGAAAGATACAATAGCCCAAAAGGAATATGATTTTTCAGCAAGAATAAAAGGTTCAACCACAGGTAAACTGTTTGCCTTGGTAAATGATGACTCAGGTGCGCCTCCCATCATTTTTCCAAATTCTTTTTTGTTGGAAAAGGCTTACAACAACAATTTAAACATGTTGGATTATGAACCGGAAACCATTCACTTAATTCATCAGGACACCATCATAATGCGCGGCACGGGCTTTTACCCAACCATTAAAAACAGCCTGGCATCCAATGGTACAGTGACCTGGAAAAAAGGAGTAGGATACACCATAAGTTGTGAGCAATGCCAAACTCCTTTTGTTTCTATTACGCAGCCTTCAATGGTGCCGGTTTCGGCAGTTAATACTTTTGGGTGTGTTATAAACGGAAAGTTGAATATTCGGATGTTACCGCCCGATTTTACGTTGCAGGTGCTTAATACATCCTGCATCAACAATACAACAACAAAAGTTGATTTCTCTATATGCATGAACAATGGTTACGATTCGGTATGGAAAAATATACCAGTGAGTTTTTATGAGGGAAATCCAACAGTACATGGCGCCCGATTATTGCAAACTGTTTTTGTTACGCCATCGCTTGTACCGGGTTCATGTGCATCCTATTCACATCAAATTAATACACCAACAGCCAATTATTTATATGTGGTGGTAAACGACAGCGGTAATGCTGCCACTTCAGGCCCCGATCCGGTATTTCCGGAAACCAATTTTATTAATAATATCGTACATGCGGCGAATTTTAAACGATTTAATGTAAGGGTTGAACCGAATGATACCACCATTGAGCGGGCAAGTTCTGCCACCTTATTTGCAGTTGCGGATGGTGGTACTTTGCGTTTACCGGTTTGGCAATCCAATCCGTTTTTATCCTGTACCAGTTGTTTTAGCCCCGTTGTTACGCCCAACTATACGGATAAGTACATGGTAACGGGTAGCAATGAAAATCAATGTACCGATACAGGATGGGTTACCGTGCGTACGGTAACCTTGGGCGAAGTTTATGTTCCATCAGGATTTACCCCCAACCAGGATGGTCTGAATGATATTTTGTACGTAATGGCGAATGGCAACATTAAAATCATCAAGGATTTTTACGTGTTTAGCCGTTGGGGCGAAAAAATATTTGAGGTACATAATGTTGCGCCTAATAATCCATTGTACGGCTGGAAGGGTTTTATAAAAGGGCAACCCGCTGCTTCAGGCGCTTATTTGTACCAGGTTGTAGCTGAATTTACGGATGGAAAAACGAAGCATTTCAAAGGCGCCATTACCCTAATCCGCTAGGATATTCATTTTCAAAAAATGCTGCTTTACATCCGCTTAGGCTGTACCATTCACTCAATTGCCTTTAACAACCTTACTATTTTGCTCTAAAAATAATTGCGAGGACAATAATCCTGTTTTGGTTGGAAAGGATTGATTAAAAATAAAGAAGCAATCGGTGGCGCTTACGTGTACCAGGTGCAGGCGGAATTTATGGATGGGAAAACAGAATTGTTTAAAGGAACGATTGTACTAATACGTTAAAGGAAAAGTATAGTTTTATTACGAAGGCTTTGTTATTTTCAGAAACTAATTCTTGCTTCGGGTATAATATTGGTTTCAGGGGGAAGTTCTCCATAAGATACCACTTTTAAAAACGGGTAAATAGGCTGAACCATATTTTCTACTTTATGCCTTATAGGATCGAGTGTTAAAATGCAATGCAGTTGCTTACCAGCAGGCATTTCGTTTAACGCTTGTTCTAACGCCAGTACAAAATTTTCTTGTTTCGAAAAATAATCTTCTTTTTGAAACAGGTAAGGTTCTATATCAGTACCAATTAGTAATACTTGTAACGAGTCAAAGCCAGAAAGTTGTCCCTGCAATTCGTTACGAAGATAATTGCGCAAAACCTCGGCCATTTGTTCGGGGTTTTCCCATTCTTTTTCCGGATTTTCCGATTCTGCCGCTAATACGGTAAGGTGATGAAAAAATTCAATGGCAGAGATATCTGATGTAACCGCGTCATCAGCATATATCATACCTTCCAAAATGCGTGAAACATTGCGAATGGTTAATCCTTGTTCGGTAAGTTTTCTGAAAACATGCGTAATATATTCAGGTGCATAGTTATCATTTAATAATCTTTGCGTAAGTGGCCCCAGGTAAATTTTATCCATCAGAGTACGGATCGCAAACCCGTTCATAAAAAGGAATGCATGTTTTCTTAATACCCTGCTTAACTGCAGAATAAGGAATCCCCATGTACCCCACGTATAACCATTAACAGCAGATTTTTCATCCATATTTCTCAAACTGAATGATCCTGCTTTTTTGGGATGATTGGGTTTGGACGGATGATCGAAATTAAATGATGGATCACTATAGGCTTCATTGCAAATAAAGCAGGTTTCATTAATGGTATGCAGAATAGGGTATGGCAGATCGTTAAGGAAAATTTGGAAAGTAAAGGGGGCTAATGATTCATTCACTTTTATAACCGGCTTTGGAATAAGAATGCCTAATTCATCATAAAGGCCTTTTTGCAGCAGACCTAAGTTTTCCGGCAATTGAGATTCGTCAGCAATATGTCTTAAGGATAATAGTGTTTCAGGAACATAAACGGATAATTGTAAGTTTTCGAAATCGGCTACACGGGTTTCGAATAACATCCATGCGGGTTTTTGTTGCGCTATGCTTTCAATGGTTGGTGCACGATTAATAGAATAGCCATGTTCAATCAAATATGCATATATGTTTTTATGTGTATCCGAAGGACTATTATATTCAGTTTTTTCATTAGTCTCATCATTGTTATTAATCAAATTTTTATCGGCGAAAAGCTTCCTGTTATAAAAAATAGCTTCGCTCAGTTGCAAAATCATGAAGTCATCTTGCTGGATATAAGCCGGGCAATCCGGTATAACAGCAGCGATGGGTCTTTTAGTCCCATTCACAACCATATAGTTGCCATCATTCTTTTCGTTTATCTCCATTTCTATTTGTACCTGCACTGTATGATTGATAAAAAACGCTGCAGCAAACTTTTGTGCATATAACTGTATACCGGCAATAACCTGTAAGCGATTGCCCGCATTCAGCGCTGTGGAAAATGTTTTATTTAATAGAAATGTGATAGCGATGTGGTGCATAAATACACTTTCATATAATGTTTAATAAATATCTATTTCTTTGACTATGGCATCAGGTGCCAATTTTTGTATTTGTGATGGAACAGCAAATCGTAAATATGGAAATTCCATTTTTGTAATGGTGGATAGTGACCATGACGATTCCTGATCAGGAACTTCAATAATGGCATCATGTGGATTTTTAATGTCACGAAAAGCAGCAAGGATTTCCTGGCAGGCTTCCGGTTTAATTTTTACAAACCAATTATTTTGCACAGTATATCCCAATGATTCGCTAATATAATTATTAATGCCGGCACCTATGCGGTAACATAAATTAAACTTCGATTCCAAAAAGAACTTAGGTTGAAATTCATCTTCCTGCATTATTTCAGCAGCTATTTGTTGAAGATTCATCCTTTTTTCCATACCCATTTTAAGCCTGATGAGCAACACATCTTTGCGAATAACAGGCGCTTTATGCTCAAGTAATAACTGTAAAAGCGTCATGAATGAGCGGCAAATAGCTAATGGCTCCTTTTCGAGCAGGGTCATAATTTCATTATCATAAAACCGTATAAACCGATGCATATGATGCCACACCTGAACCTGTAAATGAAACAGAATAAATTCAATCGGTTCATACATTTGAATGCCTGCAGATTTTGCTTTTGCAATATCTTCTTTTCCAATCCAAAATAAAGGTAATACCGGATATGGATAAACCGGGGTTTGGTAAGCTATGCCTGCTTTTTCCAGGGTTTCCACCGGGGTATTTACCAAAATGGAATCTGTTTTTATTTTGTTTCCGGCTACAACAATTACTTCATCAATGCTTGTATAAAAATCATAGTATTCATTGTCACTATTGAAAAGCCTGAATTGAATACCCGGAATATGTAAACCAAAATGTTCCATGAATTTTACCCTGAACGCATCAATTTTATCCAGAAAATGGTTCAGTAAATCATTGCTAACTGTATCAAGGAATAAATGCACAATCGATTCATGGCAATCAACATAAATGGGTTTTGGATCGGCAAGGCTTTCATAAACGCTACCATAAAAATCTTTTCGCAGCCAATCCGTAAATACCGGTTTATCAGGGAAACGATGATGCGCTTCCATAATAGTGGCTGATTTTTCATCTTTCGCTTCGGGCAGGCTGTCGAGCCATTCTATTTTTTGCTGTACAAAAAAATCATTTGAAGGGAATTGAGCAACTGCATCATTGAGTGTTTTACTAAATGACGCGTCCTTTTTATGGAAGCTGATAGCCATTTCCAGTTCTAACTTATAATAATATTCCAATGCATTGGCAGGAAGTATTTTTTTAAGTTTTTCAAGGAATGTAAAAATGGGCTCAGGTTGTTCATTATTATTCAGCAATTGGTCGCGATAGAATTTTACTGAGTCGTCTATAAAATTTGAAATAGGATCGCCGCCATTATACATGGAAGCTGCTGCAAGGAGCGCATCGCCTGCCTTTTCCCAATCTTTTAGTTCCTGGTACAAATAGCACTTTTGCATGTGTATGAGTCTTTGGAACTTTGGACAATGAGGAAAGCAATTGTCCAGTGTTTCTATAGAAGCACTGTATGCTTTTTGTTTTAATTGTAAAAGTGCAAGGTTCCAATAACCATCCAACAAACCCGGTGCGAGCTCGATACTTTTTAAAAAGTAGGTGGTAGCTTTTTGTCCAAGGGTATTCGCTTCATTCCCGGTAGGATCATCATTGTTTATTTGTCGCACAAGCATTTGGCCTAGCGAATTGTAGGCTTCGGGCCTTACTTTGTTCAGATCAATTGCTTTTTGATACCATTTTTCAGCATCTGCATAATCGCCTGTATTTTCATGCGCGAGTGCAGCGCGTGTATAGGCATCGTAAGCCGATTCAGGTTCAATAAAAAGAATTTTTTCTGTAAAGCTGTTTATTTCTGAAAGCCTTTTCTCCTTTTCATCATTTGCGGTATTGATCAATAATATCCTATTCTGCAGGGAATTTATATTTCCCGGGTTAGTAATCAATATTTCATTATAAACCTGTAAAGCAAGCTGTGGTAAGTTTTCCCGTTCCCATGTACTTCCTATATTTATTTTATACTGTATGCTATCGGGAAAGCGACTTCCCATTGCATTGAATTTAACCCGCGCTTCCTCATACTTTTTTTCTTCTGACAATATTCTTCCCTCTAATTCAAACGGATATTCTTCGTTGGTAGATAAATCAAAAGCTTGCATAACACATTCCTTTGCAGCAGAAATATTACCCACATAATGCAACTCAATGGCGGCTTCCAAAGCAAGCAGATTTGCCTTATCCTTCTTGCTGATTTGTTTATTATTTTTCAGTTTATCAATAATGGGAAAGGTTTCTACCCAACGCGCCTGCTCAATGAGTAAACTAAATTGGAGCAGTTCCCTGATATGGATGCCAGCTTTTTTTAAGGATACATAACACCGGGTTAAAAAGCTCCCGGCAAACGTTAAATGCCAGCCGAAAATAAATTCGAAATAGGTATTCCAAAATTCAGTAATGCCATTTTCTTTTGAAACATCAAATTTATGCTCAACTTTAAGAGCCAATGTTTCAATAATCTCTGAGATAAATTTATTTCTGAAAGTACTTATCGCAGGGCTTTGCATTTTATTATCATACGCAGCACCGAGGTAATTATCAAGGCAGTCCCATGCCTTGCTCATTTTATGTGCAGATATAAAATTCACCCTGAAAGATTCAGTTAGTTTACTGAATTCAATCATATTTTCATTGTGCAAGGATGCATTTCTATAAGCATCAGCAAGATGAGCAAGGATCTTATGTTTTATGGCTTCATTCACAACCCTGATTTTTTTTTAACGTCTGAATCTTGTATCAAATGGGGAAAGTGAACTCCTGCTTTCCCGTTTTAAGCTTTCTGTCTGAATGCCTTCCCGTTTGTCTCCAACATTGGGTAGCGCATCAAGCCCTGGTGCGGCAAGCGAATTTTGAGTTGAAGTGGAAGCAGGGTTTTTACCACATACACTGCAGCGTCCTTCATCAATGTCATCCTGCCCGATAATGCTGTGGCAGTTCGCGCAAGAACCCACCCTTTTCCTGCATTTGGAGCAACTGTAAATAGCCGGGGTTCCATCCGCTTTTAATGGAATGCTTCTGTCGCAATCAATCCGGGTTCTTTTTATGTCTTCCCTGTCTACATACCAATTAGGGCATTGCACAGATGTAGGTTTCTCTTCCTGTGGTGCGTATTCCAAAAGCCTTATTTTGCTGGTAAGATCTGAAAAAACCGCACTCATACCCAAAACCCGGTTAAGCGGGAGTTTTGTATTTTCAAGACCGTTTTTTGTTAGCAGTTTTAAGGCTTTATCTACCGCTTCGTATAATACCATTCCCGTTAGCACATCTTCGTAAAATTGTTTTAAAAAAGAAATGGTATAAGGACTATCAAAGGCGGTTTGCAAAGCAAGAACGCCGGGCACAAGCCTTGCAAGCTGGAAGGCAATACCACTCATGGCAATAAAGCTTTGCTCCTGCTGTTCAGAGAAGGGATCGGCTACCGGCAAACGACATGCATGCAAAAAAACAAACACCGGGCAGTTCATCATGAAAGCGCCCATAAGTTCATCGCTACTTTTCCATTCATTGCAAATTATTTCATCATCTTTTTGTACGGCAAAACCAAAAGAATATAAAGCATTGCCATTGGGTATGGGTTCCGCCTTCGCCATGCCTATCAGGTGTATCAGGTGAAATTTCTTTTTCGAAATTATTTCCTTGATCTGGGTAAAATTTTCAGCAAAGACCAGCTCCATTTTTACTTTATCCTGGTAAGCATTTTTTACTTTCCTGGCTACGGTATCAAAAATTATTTCGGTACCCTTTCCTTTTAAATGAGCGGAGGCAGCAAAAAGAACCTGTAGCTCAGATAAAGCCTGCTCACCTAAAGGCGAACCTAAAATATTTTCAAGCCTTCGGGTAATTTTGAATTTTTTTCCGAAAAAGAATCCCGGATTTTCATCAACAGGCTGAAAAAACAGGTATTCCCAGGGAATAGATGCGGTATCAAGTGAATCAAGATCAAATTGAAAGACGAACCTTATTTTATCGTTTTGAATATTTGCCATTTGATTGAAAAAATCCACAGCCGCTTTGCGTGCTTCATCACTCGAGAATAGCCGGTTAAACAAACTCATGCCCAGTAATTCATATTCATTTTCGCGTAGAATATCCTCCAATGAAATACGCTGTAGCAAATGAATGATCCTGCCTGAGAACTTTTCACTTTTTAGTTTATAAGTAAAAGCTTGCGTGGTGTTGGGCAACCGGAGATAAACGGTATCATTTTTTTTAATATGAATCAACCCTTCATTAAAGTCGCTTACATTGGATAGCTTCTTTAATTCATAATCTTCAAAAAGTATTTCTTCTTTTTTTGAATTTACAGGAATTGTATTGCCCACCTGCCCTTCATTATTACCGTAGCCCGGTAAATTTACCACAAAGGTTGGGTTGAATTGGTTCGTATTATTCTGCATTCCCGAGCCCTGCATTACCACATTATCATTGCCCTGTACATTAGCTACATTTACCTGTAATAATTGCTGTACCTGTATCCTGTAGGCATTATCGGGCTCAATGCCGTCGGCTAATTGAATGGCTTTACCATCGGTTTCAGATACAAGTGCATTAAAAGGGGTTTTAAAAGGATAGGGTTTTCCATCACCTTTTGGGAACCGCGCGATATAAAAATTTTCGGTACTGCTTTGTTGCCATACATTTATTTCCGGCTTCTGCGGTTCATTTTTATTGATTTGCCTGCTTAGAAAAACCACCCTCTCGCGGGTGTACATGGCAAGATCGAAAATCGTTACATTTTTATCACCTGTTTGCAAAAAAGATCCGCTTAATCCCTCAATAAGTGCATACGTAAAAATACTAGCCGGCTTGCTGAGATAGGAAACCTGTGAAGCATGACAAGCTGTTAATACAACCCTGTTTTTTTTGTTTAAAAAGCTATCCTTATCGAACGGGATATCGGCGGGTTTCCATGCGTGTTTGTTAGCTTGTGTAATTGCGCCTGCATGGCAGCAGTCGAGAATCACTAAAACCTTTTTTGCATGTAATTGGTCAAGCAAATTTGTCCATTCGTTGCCGCTGATGGCTGTTTGCGGAATTTGCGCATTTACAGCATCGTTGCCTAACAGGTAAAGTTCTCCGCTTACATTGCAACCATGTCCCGAAAAATAAATGATGATGGTATCAGCAGTTTGTTGTTGTGTTTTTTGTACTAATTTTTCCAGCCCATTTACAATCGCACTTTTGCCTGCCTGTTGATTGGTAAGCAGGGTTATTCGATCATCGGGTATGCGGCAATATTCCTTAATGGCAAGGCTTGTATTTTCAGCATCATCTGCCGAAATAGCCATACCCGCCGCATCTTCATTGCGTTTGCCTACACCTATTAAAAATGCATATGATTGCGTGTGATCCATTCGGCAGAAAAAATTTAACCAACGATATTACAAATATGATCTATCATTTCCGAATTTTTTGATATGTAATTTTCGGCTGTAGCAATCAGATTTTGAATGTTTTCTTTTGATGCATTATCCATTTCCCTGCACGATTCGGGTATTTGCATGTCAATCCTTTGGTAGCGCGCAGTTCCATCGGTATAAGGCGGCATCAGGTGTTGCATGCTGTAGTGAATACTTTCTGCCACACTACGCATAAAAATATCTGCCATCAAGGGTTCAAACCATTTAAAGGCATTCCAATCAGCCGAATCTTTTGCTTTCACCGATGTAGGTGCAAATCCGCAGCCAAGCGAAAGCACATAAA
Organism: Chitinophagaceae bacterium; assembly: GCA_041740575.1. Lineage (GTDB taxonomy): Bacteria > Bacteroidota > Bacteroidia > Chitinophagales > Chitinophagaceae > Phnomibacter. The sequence continues at coordinate 80,923 of JBGSLS010000053.1, forward strand.
AGGGTAGATCCATATCATCGGGGGTAACTACTGCTACATAGCCCTTTGCCGTTTGATCGGGTGGTGCGGGTAAAATAATTTCTTTTTGTTGCTTCCAGATTTCCTTGGCTTCGGCATAAGCCAAAACAGCCGGGTTGTTGGCAAAAACACCGCCGTCCACCAACACCATATCCTTGTGCGTTTCGTGTTGCAAAACATTGGGTTCAAAATAGGTAGGGGCTGCAGATGTGGAACGGGCCACATGGCGTAGCTCAAAATTTTCGTCTTTGTTGGTTTTGGCAAGACGGCTTGAAAAATAAAATGGCAGACCCTTGTCCGCATCGTAACTTGTAATCAGTACGTTTGTTTGCGCTTCCGCCAGGGTTGAATGTCCGAATTTTTCCATCAAAATTTCTTCCAGCCCTTCAATTTTGTAGGTGTTTTGTGTGGCGGTTGACCCTGTGCTGCCAAACAAAGAACCAAGCCTGCTGAGGAAATTGCGCTTTCTCCCAGCAAAAATTTTAGCGCCTTCATCCTTATACATAGTAAGCATATCGGATGCCGCAAAAGCGTTAGGTTTGGTAATGCCAAGCCCAAGTATGCCACCTGTTGATGTACCTGCCACTACATCGAAAAGCTCATATATATTTCTGCCTGTTCTTTTCTCAATTTCACGCAGGATGATGCAGGGGATAATGCCTTTTATGCCGCCTCCATCGATGGATAAGATTTTTAATTGATGCTTTTCCATTGTTATTTCATTTTAAGGTAAATATTCAGTCAGGCTTAATATTTATACAATGACAAAACATCTAAATACTTTACCTGCCATTGCTAACAAAGGGTGAAAGTAACCCACATTCCAAATGTAAGTTAGCTGCCATAAAATTACATATAACAAAGGAAATACAGGCCTAATTAATTAAACCGATAATTAAACCGGCAATAAGTCCGCCTGCGAGCCCACCAAGTGCAGCCCGCCACCAGTTATTTCTCCGGGCATCATTCAATATTACATTCGAAGCCGTTTCTACCTTGCCGGTTTTGCTACCCAGTATATTTTTCATTGATTTGGCCGATAAATCCTTGTAGGGTTTAAAAGAAGAATCAAGCCCTATTTTCATAGTGGTTACTTCCGTATCTAACTCATTGGAAACACCTTTAACAATCAGTACATCATTATTTACCATTGCTAATGTATCCTTTGCCTGTTGCATACTGATGGCCAATTCCCGTGCGGTAATTTTCCCATCTATAAGGCCTACATATTGTCCAAGGGCTGCTTCTAATTGCGACTTGCTTCTCAATAAATTAAAGAATGCATTTTTATAATTAATAATGGGTAGCATACTGTATTTGGCAAGGCGAACTTTTTCTATTTCATCCTTTAATACATTCATTCCAAGCAAATAATTAGAGAATTCGTAGCGGAAATTATTATTTATTTGTGAAACATAGCATTCACCAGAATTACCGGTTTTAATGGCATTCAAATCTTTGAAATATTTATCCAGCTTATTGTAAAGGCTAATAAATAATTCAGGATGACTGCCATCTCTGTCCTTACCTATAATTTCATTTAAGTCTTCCGTTAGTCTATCCAAATACAGCCTGTCGTTTGCAAATACCAGCGAATCGATACAGTTCCTTATGGATCTAAGGCTATCACAAAAAGGATCACTGTTTGCCTGTGAGAAAGTTGGATTCGAAAAGATGAGTATTAAAAATCCGATATATAATTGTTTCATATGTGTATTTTTTGTTCGCCGCCCTTGGCGGCTGTTTAATTTTGCCATATGGAATCCCCAATACTCATGTGGGCTGGGTGTACGACCGTTCGTGGGGATATCATGTGTTTATTTTTATTTTTTTTAATTGCCATAACCTGTCCCGCCTTAGCGGGATGGAATACCCAATAATCATTTGTGCTCGGGTGTGCGGCAGTTCGTGGGCATTTCATACGTTATCCATTTATTTTTTCAATTTTTCCCTTCGCTTCTTCAATGGCAGTTTCCATTTTTTTCATTTGCGCTTCCATCCTGTTTAATTGCCCCGATAAGGATGAGTCCGAAACATCGCTGCCTGGCAGACTACTTATAAAAACCGAATCCTTTTTAACCATTAAAAAAGATTGGTAAACCGTATCCTTAGCAGCAACACTTTGTTTTAGTCCCGGTAAATCTTTCACTTTATTATTCAGCGGCGTTATTTGCTTAAAGGGACTATCAACGTTAATTTGTTCATCTTCAATGGGCTTAATAAGTGGAATAAACAGCCATAGGCCTGCAGTAATTACCAGCCATAATTTTTTAGATGGGCCTTCTAAACGGGCCACCTGCTTCGCCTTTTCAATAAGGGGCGCTTTGCTTACATCTTTATTTATTTCATGTTCTTCTGCCAATGCCTTTAACTGCCAGCTTGCAATTTCATAATTGAGCTTAATAAACTGATGAAGCGATAACATGGTAAGCAACAGGAATAGAAACATTACCACACCCCACTCCTGTAAGTTTCTAAGATTTGGCCCCAGCAGTTTCTGGGTTATTTTATTCATTTGTCCACTGTTAATGGAAAGTACCCCCGAAACATTATTGACCATTTTAATATTATTGGTATCAGCATATTCGCCCGATACCATTGTCCCACTTAAGGTATTGCCTTTGGAAAGGTTTAAATAATAATCAATTAATTGACTGCTAATATGGGTAATGGAAACTGCTTCGCTTTTCATTAGGGTATCCAACGTACCCAAACTTTTTGCATCTAAATAGTTACTATCTGCATTTTTTGCTGTTTTTGGGTAGGCATTACTGCTTTTAATATTAATCTGAAAATTTAAGTTGCCCATATAGGCACTTAAATCAGTGGACTGCCCAACCAGCGAATTATAAATCGTATCAAATACAGTCGTAGTTTTATTTTCACCAGCTAATTGGATAGAATCATTTGTTCCCTTTTTGTTATTGCCTGTAGAAAGAACCGAAAGGTATTGGTTTAAATAGGAAATATTTCTATTCGAACGATCAATCATGGATTTGTTATCCAGCAAGCTTGTTGCCGTTTTCAGGTCGGTATCATAATCTCCCGAAATGGGTCTTGTCGTTTCAGCCGTTTGGCCACCCTTTATTACAAAAACAAATCCGCCTGCAACAATTATGATATAGGCTATTAATGAAAAAAGGACCGACTTAAAATAACTCCTTGTCCACTCTTTATCCTTATGTAAACCATTATGAACGACGAGGTTTTTTCCAAAGCGATAGGACATAAGCAGTAATACACTTGTGAGTAGTATATAAGGTATAAATAGCCAAATTAGCTTTTCTGCTATGCTTGTATTGCGTAAAGTAATAAAGAAATGTGCTATTATATTGGAAACAAAAACAAACAGGAGTATATAAAGGAATATGCGGCCATCCTTACTTAGTGCCTTGCTTTCGTCAAACGGGGGAATGATGGTTTTTACAATATCGTAGTGGTAAACCAGCCAAAAAATAAAACCTGCCGGTATGAGCAGGAAATAACAAAAGATGAAAATTTTAAATGCGAGTATGAAAGAAATTCCCAGGTTTGCCTGAAGGTATTCCCAAACCACCGGCCCCAATAATTGAAAGGAAACCACACCAATCAATGCACTGCCTATAATGGTTTTAATGTCGAGATAATAATTGTCAACAAGTTGCTTATCCATGATGTTGCTTTAGATAATTTCAAATTGATTTTGGTGATATATCGTTTATCGTGTGTGCCCGATTTGGTAACAGATTATTAATTATTTGTATTATAATTCTATAAATATAACAGGAGAAATTTTATTATACAATTATTTTAATGAGGATTCAGCAGAATTATTCATGGCGAATTGAAAATCAAAAATTATCGCCTGTTTTACGCGAATCAATATCTTCACGGTAATGAATTCGTTGAAACATACCACCGGCAGCAAACTTTCCCGTTCACTTGGGCCTGTAACCCTTTGGGGACTTGGCGTAGGCTATGTAATCAGCGGCATGTATTTTGGCTGGAACCTTGGGCTTGCAGAAGGCGGTACACTCGGGCTTGCGATTGCAACCGTTTTTATTATCATCCTGTATGTAACCTTTACTTTTTCTTACACTGAACTTGCGTGTGCGATACCAAAGGCGGGCGGTGTGTTGGATTATGCTACCCGTGCGCTGGGTAAGGATTTGGGCTTTGTAGCCGGATTGGCACAGGTGATTGAATTTGTATTTGCACCACCGGCCATTGCCGCCGCTATTGGAGCCTATTTTCATTTGTTTATTCCGGGTGTGCCCGTAATGGCCATTGCTATTATTGCCTATTTTATTTTTACCGCACTCAATATTTATGGCGTCAAGGCGGCGGCGTTGTTTGAGTTGGTAATAACCATTTTGGCAGTAGGCGAATTGTTGTTGTTTGCCGGGGTTACGCTTCCACATTTCAAGTTCGAAAACCTAACGACCAACGCCTTTCCTCATGGCTGGAAAGGGGCATGGGCATCTATTCCATTTGCCATATGGTTTTTCCTTGCACTGGAAGGTGTAGCCAATGTGGCAGAAGAAACCCATCGCCCGCAGCGTAATATTTTATTAGGTTTTGGCAGTGCATTACTCACGCTGGTAATACTTTGCCTGCTCACTTTTACAAGCAGTGTGGGAGTAGCAGGCTGGGAAGCGATTGTGTATCCTGCAGGAAGTACCATACCAAGTGATAACCCCTTGCCGCTTGCACTTGCTTACATTACCGGCGAAAATCAATGGCTGTATCATCTGCTGGTTTCGGTGGGATTACTTGGGTTGGTGGCTTCTTTTCATGGCATTATTCTTGCTGCAGGCCGGGCTACTTTCGAAATGGGCAGGTTGAAATACATTATGCCTGCTGCGGGTAAAGTACATCCCAAATTTTACACCCCTGCTAATGCATTGCTCGTAAATATGGGTATTGGAATCATTGCGCTTTTTACAGGTAAAACAGCAGACATCATCATCATGGCCTGCTTTGGCGCGCTAACCCTCATGATTTTTGGCATGTGGAGCGTGCTGAAACTGCGCAAAACCGAACCAGGTTTGTTAAGGCCCTTTCGTACGCCGTTTTATCCGTGGTTTCCCTTGATTGCCCTTTCCTTTGCTTGTATTGCCATGGTAGCAATGATAACTTTATATACCATTATCTTTTTGTTATTTGCAGGCATTCTGTTAGTAGGGTTTGGATGGTTTCATTTTTTTGTAAAAGCCGGTACACATGCAAAACATAGTAGAAACGCTGGATAGCAACGGTATCCAAAAAGTAAAAATCGCCGTCACCGATATAGATGGTATCCTGCGTGGCAAAATTATCAGCCTGGAGAAATTTAAAACCATTAAGGAGAAAGGCTTTGGCTTTTGCGATGTCATCTTTGGGTGGGATGCCGGCGATATGGCTTACGATAACGCACAAATCACCGGCTGGCACACCGGCTACCCCGATGCGCAGGCAAAAGTTGATTTGCTTACAGAAAGGCATATTCCCTGGGAAAATAGCATTCCTTTTTTCCTTGCAGACTTTGATGTGGCCGGTACTGCCGCTGCAGAAGTCTGCCCGCGCACGTTGCTAAAAAGGGTTATCCAAAAAGCAACCGGTATGGGTTTTCACCCCGTATTTTCACAGGAATTTGAATGGTTTAATTTTATAAAACCCGCCAACGGTTCCGCCTTGCCGCCGCCATCGCTTACCGAAGGCATGTTTGGTTATTCGGTGTTGCGCGCAAGTCATAACAGCGATTATTTTCATGCGTTGTTCGATCAGTTAACGGCTTTTGGTATTCCCGTGGAGGGGCTGCATACCGAAACCGGTCCCGGTGTGTACGAAGCCGCGATTATGTACAGCGATGCGCTCGAAGCCGCAGACCGCGCGGTGTTGTTTAAAAGCAGCGTGAAGGAAATTGCGCATCGTCATGGTTTTCTCGCAAGTTTTATGGCCAAATGGAATGAGCAACTACCCGGGTGCAGCGGGCATGTGCATCAAAGCCTATGGGATGCGGCAAAAAAGACGAATCTCTTCTACGATGCCAAACAACCCCATAGCATGAGCGAAACTATGCAAAGCTATATAGCCGGTCAACTGCATTGCCTGCCGCATATATTGCCGATGTATGCACCTACCATTAATAGTTACAAGCGGTTGGTAGAAGGCGCCTGGGCGCCTACCACCTGCACATGGGGTATGGATAACCGTACGACAGCATTACGTGCGTTACCGCAGGGTGCAACATCTTGCCGGCTCGAAACCCGTGTTGTGGGCAGCGATTGCAATCCCTATCTCGCCATTTCAGCCTGTCTTGCATCGGGGCTATACGGCATTGAGCATGGGTTAAAACTCGAGCAACCTGCCACCAAAGGAAATGGTTATACCGATCATAAATACGGCAAACTGCCGGGCAATCTTTTAAAAGCTACCAAGGCCATGAAAAAAAGTGAAGTAGCTGATGAATTGTTCGGCGCCACATTTGTAAAACATTTTTGCGGTACCCGCGAATGGGAATGGCGGCAGTATGCAAAGGCGGTTACGGATTGGGAGGTGAGGAGGTATTTTGAGATTATTTAGCCCCCCTCAATCCCCCCGAAGGAGGGAAGAATGGCATTGCGGGAAATATTGGAAAAAATGAAATCTAAAATAAAAGCAATAGTGGTTAAATACCCTTCAACTTTTCAACTGGTCAACTTGTTAACTCGTCAACTCAACCCGTCAACCCAACAACCATAAAATGAAAAAACTCACCTACGATATTGTACAAGACAAGGAATTAGCAGATTTCATGGGCGATATCCTGAAAGAGAATGGCATGGATGTTTTGGTACATGAATCAAAGCCATACTACGACAGTATATTGGGCGATATAGATAGTATGACGAAGTATGAAATTTTATTAAGCCCAAGCGATTTTAAAAAAGCGGATTCGATTTTATTATCAGCGTTGCAAAAAGAGAATTATACAGAGAACCACCTGCTGAATCAATTATCTGATGAAGAATTATCAGAGATGGTTAAGTATCCGGATAAACAAGGCCGTCTCAATGTAATAACTGCCAAAATTATACTGGGCAAAAGGGGCATTAAAATTGAACCTGATCCGTTATTTAAAGCATCAGATGATTTTGATGAATCGGCTCCGGCAAATGCTTCAAGGTCATTACCCACCTTTTCGAAAGTACTTTTGGTAATCGCATCCATTTCCGGTTTTGGATTTATCATCATGGGTATTGGCGGCGTTATCATCGGTTTATTTCTTAACAGGTTTAAACTTCACAATTCTCGTGGCGAATATTATTTCTGCTTCGATAAAAATACAAGGGAATTCGGACTGGTATTAGCAGTTATGAGCGTATTGGTATTTTTAATAACCTGGTTTTTTCTAAATAATTATTTTTGAAATTCTGGTTGACGAGTTGACGGGTTGACCAGTTAACTCGTCAACTTTCAACCCGTCAACTTTTTCAATTATCAACTATCCACTGTCAACTATCAACTAAACTAAATGGACTTCACCACCATCCGTCAATATAACTTCCCCACCACCATACGCTTTGGAGCCGGGGCAACTGAAGAACTTTTACCCCACCTCAAACAAATGGGTTTCAGCAAGCCGCTGATTGTAACCGATCCCATTGTTGCCGACCTTATGTTTTTCGACCTTATAACCCACCGCCTTATAACCGGTGGACTTAGCGTGGAAGTGTTTCATGACATACACAAAAACCCGGTAAAAAGTGATGTGCTCAAAGGCGGCGACGTTTATCATGCCACCAACCGCGATTGCATTATCGGCATCGGCGGCGGCGCAGCGCTAGATGTGGCACGCGCCATTGTCCTGCGTGTAAACCATACCCGCGATTTATTCGACTACGACGACCTAATTGGCGGTGACCAATATGTAACCGAAGAAGTACCCTATTTCATCACCATTCCCACCACAAGCGGAACGGGGAGCGAAGTAGGCCGCAGCGCCATCATCAGCGAAGACGATACCAAACGCAAGCGCATTTTGTTTTCCCCTAAACTACTGGCCAAAATCGTGTTTGCTGACCCAGGTCTCACCATGGAACTACCGCCCTTTATTACCGCAGCCACCGGCATGGATGCACTCACCCATAACATGGAAGCCTTTATTGCCAAAGGGTTTCATCCCATGGCCGAGGGCATTGCCCTCCGCGGCATGAAACTCGTTGCCGAAAGCATAGTTACCGCCACCCATAACCCAGATCTCGAAAGCCGCTCCAAAATGATGATCGCATCATTCATGGGTGCAGTTGCTTTTCAAAAAGGGTTGGGTGTAGTACACTCCCTCGCCCACCCGCTCAGCAGCCTGCTCGATACACATCACGGGCTTGCCAATGCGGTAAACCTGCCCTATGGTATGGCATTCAACTTGCCGGGGTTTGAACCTGCTTTTGATGAAATGGCGCAGGCATTAGGTATTACCGGCAGGCACAAAGCAGTACCATCTTTTTTGCTTTCACTGAATGAAAAATTAGGTTTACCCACAAAGCTTAGGGATATTGGCGTGCTACAGGAACATATTGAACCGTTGACGCATTTGGCACTTGCCGATTTTTGCCATCCAAGTAATCCGAAGCCGGTGCGGCTGGAAGATTTTAAGATGATTTATGAGAGGGCGTGGTGAGGATTGTTAAAGTGAAAACGGTTAAGACAACTTACTGCAATAATGGGTCAGCTTTACTGGATTTTTTAATAATCAATCAATGTCGTTTACTTAAGCGAAAATAAGGTGTGTGGATAATAAAGTTCTTTGACAACTAATATAAATCATTGGTGGTTTTTACTTTTACAGGGTTATGGGGGCATATTTAATTTAGAAAGCCCTTTAAAGAGTGAAGACTTTCGGGAAACTGTAATTTATGACGTAACAAAAACTATTGAAGATGAAAAATTCAGGCAAAGCAGCCGTTCAGAAGACGGCGGTAACGGGTTTTCCCGGAATCGAAAAATCACCTTCACTCATCTGATAGTTTTGTTGACACAAGGTCTTACCCGGTCTTTGCAGCGTGAGCTTAACAGCTTTTACCAAAAGTTGCAGCAAACCGATTTTAGTCTGCAATATGTGACCAAATCAGCTTTCAGTCGTGCACGAGCCAAATTGAACCCATGGGCATTTAAAGAACTCAACAGGGTTTGCAACGAAAGTTTTTATAAAAATGCCCCATTTAAGACCTGGCGTGGATTGCGGCTTCTTGCTATTGATGGCAGTACTGCGGTACTACCCAACCATCAAAGTATAAAAGAGCAGTTTGGTAAGGTAAACTTTGGTCCTTATGCGGATAGTCCCCGGTCAGTTGCCCGCCTTTCGATGTTGTATGATGTATTAAACCTAACAACCATTGATGGGCAAATGGCCAGTTACGAAACCAGCGAGCGGGAATTGGCGGGTCGACATTTAGATGAATTCAATCCTTCGCCTTCTGACTTGTTGTTATTCGATCGTGGATATCCAAGCTTGCCGCTCATGTATAAGCTTCATGCTAAAGGCTTGCATTACTGTATCCGGATGAGTGAAGGCTGGTGGCTTGAGGTCAGGAAAATGCTCGCTGATGGAGAAACAGACAAAGAAGTAATCTTTGAGCTTCCATTAAAAGAACGAGAAGGTGTTGCTCCTTTAGCTGATGGGACCTATAAGATGAAATGCAGGCTGGTGGCGGTTTTGTTGCCTAATGGATCTCGAGAAATACTTTGTACATCGATATGCGATAAATCAATCTTGCCCTATGAATGCTTTGCTGAACTATATCACTTCCGATGGAATATTGAGGAAGGGTACAAACTCTTTAAAAGCAGGATTGAATTAGAGGCGTTTTCCGGAAAAACGGCAATCGCTGTTGAACAAGATTTTTATGCTTCGATATTCATGATGAGTTTAACGGCAACCCTTGCCTTCCCGGTAGATGAAAAAATAAAAGAAGAACGGCAGAATAGCCAACGCAAATACGCGAACAAGGTAAATAGGACGAATGCGTTGTCATTGACCAAAGAGATAGTAAGCAGTTTTTTTATCAAAAAAATCGTTGAACCAGCTATAAAAGCTATGGATAAGATACTTCAATCAACAACA
>JBGSLS010000054.1:0-14942 GCA_041740575.1 Chitinophagaceae bacterium
AACGGTAACAAAATATTTTCCTGCTGCTGATACCCAAATGGTACTATCGGTGGCTCCGGTATTCCATTGGTAGGCAGAGAATCCGGTACCTGCATTTAATTGAATGCTGTCGCCGGGGCAGAGGGTGGTGTCGGAGCCGAGATTAAGTGTTGGATTTTGGGGTGCTACTATTATTTGAATGCTGTCTTCAAGCAGGGAACAGCCGGTGAAAAGACTACCTTTTATCGAAAACTGTCCTGATTTTTTAAATTGCAAATTTATTGAGTGATCATCCTGTGATACAATCCTGAGTGCAGTAGTATCATATTGCCAAAAAGGTTTCAGGGTACATCCGTTATTGAGTGTTGCCTGAATAGAATAAATAGCATCAATATTGCAAATCTTTTCAGGCCCTGATATTTGAATGGATTTACAATTGATATCGCTTTTACAGAGCAATTGAGCCACTCTCAAACCATGCATGTTATTTACCAATTCAACCTTTAGGGGTGGATGATTTTTATACGCAAAGGTGGAAGGCTGAAGGATTACAGCAACTTCAGAAATGGGAACTTCCTTTGTAAGCATGTTAAAAGGAATGTATTTGCAACTTCCTAATTGCCCATCGGGTGTGAATTTTGCCCAAATATTAATGGGTTCAACGGGGTTTTTACCATAAGTATTTCCTATTGCAAATGGGCTACCAGCTAAATTGTGCATTAAATTCGTGCTGCTGAAAGTGCGTTCAGGTGTATTGATCCCTGCGTGTACAATGTTTAATTCACTGTCGAGTCTTATTTTAACAGATTGCTCCTTGTAAGTCTGTATATTAAAATAACCAGTCAAAATATCAATGAAACCATCGTGTAAGGATGCAGAAATTCTGCCGCCCACCGGGCCAATATCCATCATTTTTAAAGGTTTACCTCTTTCATCTAATTGGGCTGCCAAAAAACCATACGCATTTTCCACGGAAAGACTACCTACATAATAAATTTTTCCATTCATATATTTAAAAAGGAAGGATGGTTCTGACCCTATTCCATTACTGGTATTGTTGGGGAAATGATGGGAATCTAAAATAGCACCGGTCTCCTTATCCAATAAAACCGTAATCGAACCCGGGTTGGCACATTGGGCTATTATAACCAAACCTGCAGGCGTAACGGTTGCTTTTACTACACCCAACCACCGGTTGGAAAGCCGGTACTGCCGGTTCCAGATTATGGTTCCCTTATGATTAAACTTGATTACGCCAATATTTATAAATTGACTGGAAATGTTAGATTGGGATGTCGTGAAATAGAGGTTTCCTTCATTATCTCTCGCCATGTCGGTAATTACAGGTTCAAAATTTATATAATCAAGTCTGAAAAAACTAAGCAGTGTAGTAGACCAAAGAATATTGAAGTCCTTATCAATAGCCGTAAGCGCGTGCAAAACACTGTCGCTTCTTCGAACTACTGTATGCATGATCAGCGTGTCGCTACCACCCGGCCACAAAGCGGGTTGAGTAGCAAGTTCATCCGTATAAACCAACCTGCCTTTTATGAAATTTCCTTTCAGGTCGTATTTCCCAATTGCGCCCATTGAAATTTGTCCTCCTGAAGAATAGTTTTCGGCCAAAGCACCACGGGTAAATAATGTATCATTCATTATAAAGCCGCTATAAACACCACCCGCAATAAAACTACTTTGCATGATTTTCATAAAGCCAGCAGAACAAGTATCTTCTTCCGTTTGCGGGGGGCAATAATTGCTTTTGCATTTTACATCTAAGGTTAAGTTTATAGCTTCAATGGATGCATTCCCCGGTAGTAAAATAGTGTTTTTTGGAGAAGCGTTGATGTTGGAATTTATATGTTTTGTACCATTTACTTTTTCATACAGAACAGGTACCACCGTTGTGTTGCATGGAAGAATTAAGCCGGAACTATCGCTTTTTATCAATGTCAGCTCCTTACCAGCGTTATCTTCAAGGGCAAATAAATAACCTGCATCGCTTGTTTTCATAAAATTGCGCAAGCTTGCATTTACAGGAACATCAAAACTGCGTGCATTTCCAGGACTGTTATTATTAAGGGTGTGATGATAAATGAAATATAGTTTACCTCTTGTAGCATTATAAATAGCAATTTCATCAAGGCTTCGACTTAATAAGGCCTGTGTTTTTTCATCAAGCTGATCGTTGAAAGCATAATAACGATCCGAAAAACTTTGAGAAGGAATATTTACCCTTTTACTATAAACCTGAAAACTTCCGTCATTCTTACGTGAAAGACCTGTAAAGCCAGTTACATTGCTAAAACCAGAGAGATATCCTATATCGTTTTCAGGTCCCTGCCCTGGATGTTGCCATCCGGATTTAACGCTCCCATTTGCCCCTTTAATCTCTAAAATTTCATATCCACCACTTCCACTTGTATTGGTTTGGGTTCTCCCTAAAATGATATCATTTGTTGCCGAGTAAAATATGCCTTTTACTTTTTGGTTTATATTATTCGCAAATACAGATGACCACTGAACAGCAAGAGTAGGGTTGAATAATAAAACGGTTAATTGACCAGATGTTTCGTATGCAATGGAAATACCATTTTCATGAAGGCCATACATCAAAAGGTTATTGATGGAAGTGCCGGCATCCCATGTATATAAAGATTGTAATACGAAATTCAAATCAAATATGGCAACAAATCCTGAGCTTTCTGCATCTCCCAAAATACCAGATACAACTACCTGATTATTTATCCGTTTGGTCATATTCATTACCCTGGTAGAAAGTCCGTTGATGGTAATGCTTTGCTGTCTTTTTATGCTGCCATCCGGTGCGAGGTGAATAAGCTGGGAATGGTACTTTTTATCTGGCTTTTCAATTGCAGTTGCCATTAAAACTGAATTGTCTGTTAAGGGCACAGTACCTGCAAGAAAAATCTTTTCTCCTGAACCTGCCTTTATAGTAGCATAATAAACATAAGTATTACAACCCGGATCATTTTCATGTAAACCAATTCCCCCAGGATTTACCAGGTCGTTTTTACGATGAGCTATTGATATTTTTTCTGGATTACCGGTATTCGATATCCTGCCATCATTATAAATAATTTTAGGTTCCGGTATTTGTGTAAATGCAGTAATGGCAAATAATATCCATAATATGCTCCAGAAAATTGCTAAAGTTTTGTTTTGCATTGAACGGTGAAAATAGGGCGTTCCTTTTATTTTGAATAAATCTTGAACGAAAAATTATTACAACATCTCTTTTGGCTATAGCACCTTTTCTTCTCCCAGCTTTACCTGACTAGTGTCACCATTCCCTTTTCCACTTTCGCTTCACCCCCCTTCCAGTTGATAACTGCAAATCCACATATATGTATTGACAGGCCTGAAGGCGATAACAAAAAAAACGCGCATTACATCTCTGCAACACGCGTCAGCCACTTTGTTATTATTTATTCCCTTCGGCTATCGCTCAGGGCAGGCTTTATTTCTTATTTGTTATTCCCTTGAAACCGATAACAAAAAAACGCGTGTCACATTCCTGCAACACGCGTCAGCCCCTTTGTTATTATTTATTCCCTTCGGCTATCGCTCTGGGCAGGCTTTATTTCTTATTCGTTATTCCCAGTAGCCTAAGCATCCTGCGCCTTCATCTGCTTAGAAAGCCTGTTTCTTTCAATTTCATCCAGCACTACTTTACGCATACGGATAAAATTCGGTGTTACCTCAATACACTCATCCTGCTGAATGTATTCCATACATTCTTCCAGCGTAAGTAAAGTTTTGGGGGTAATATTGGTGGCTGCATCACTGCCGCTTGCACGGTGGTTGGTCAGTTTCTTGCCTTCGTTGGGGTTAACCACAAGGTCACCGGGTTTGTTGTTTTCGCCGATGATCATACCTGAGTACACTTCTTCACCTGGATCTACAAAGAAGAAACCGCGTTCCTGCAATTTATCCAGTGAATAACCGGTGGTGGTGCCATTGTCCTTAGCCATCAATACACCGTTTATACGCCCGGGAATAGAACCTTTCCAGGGCTTGTATTCGGTAAAGCGGTGCGCCATTACAGCTTCACCAGCTGTTTGCGTAAGCATATTGGTACGTAAACCTATCAGGCCACGGCTCGGAATTTCAAATTCAAGGTGCTGCATATCGCCCTTGGTTTCCATTACCAGCATTTCGCCTTTCTTACGGCTTACCAGGTCGATTACCTTGCTTGCAAATTCTTCGGGTACATCTACCACGAGGTTTTCGTAAGGCTCGCTTTTTTGCCCGTTTATTTCTTTTATCAGCACCTGTGGTTGCCCTACGGTGAGTTCATATCCTTCGCGACGCATGGTTTCAATCAAAATACCAAGGTGCAAAATACCACGGCCATATACCAGGAAGGAATCAGCGCTATCGGTATCGGCTACCTTTAATGCCAGGTTCTTTTCTGTTTCTTTCATCAGGCGATCGCGGAGGTGACGGCTTGTTACAAACTTACCATCGCGGCCAAAGAAAGGGGAGTTGTTAATGCTGAAAAGCATGCTCATGGTAGGCTCATCCACGCTGATTACGGGGAGTGCTTCCAGGTTTTCAGGGTCGGAAATGGTATCGCCAATATTGAATCCTTCAATACCCACTACCGCACAAATATCACCGGCAATTACTTCGGTAACCTTACGCTTACCCATGCCTTCAAAAACGTATAATTCTTTTACGCGCTGCTTTTTAACCGTTCCATCAGCCTGCATTAAGGCAATAGGCATGTTTTCTTTTATAACCCCACGAGCCACTTTTCCTACCGCAATACGGCCAAGGAAAGATGAATAATCGAGCGAAGTAATTTGCATTTGCACCGGTCCTTGCGTGGTTTTTGCAGGGGGTACATGTTTTATAATGCCATCCATCAGCGGAATAATATCTTCCGTTTGGGTAAGCGAATCGTTGAACCAGCCGTTTTTACCGCTACCGTAATAGGTAGGGAAATTTAGCTGATCTTCGGTAGCATCGAGGTTGAAAAATAGTTCGAATACGGCATCATGCACTTCATCGGGACGGCAGTTAGGTTTATCCACCTTGTTAATGATAACCATGGGGTGTAGGTTAAGCTGCAGCGCTTTCTGCAGAACAAAACGGGTTTGCGGCATCGGTCCCTCAAATGCATCCACCAGCAAAATAACGCCATCGGCCATTTTAAGAACCCTTTCCACTTCACCGCCAAAGTCGGAGTGACCGGGGGTGTCTATCACATTGATTTTTACTCCGTTATACACAACGCTCATGTTTTTCGAAAAGATGGTAATACCCCTTTCCTTCTCCAGGTCGTTGCTGTCCATAATCAATTCGCCTGCGTCCTGATTATCACGGAAAACCTTGGTGCTGCGGATAATGTTATCTACCAGGGTAGTTTTACCGTGGTCAACGTGTGCTATAATAGCTATATTTCTTAATTCCATAAATACGTACTTGATGTTCGATGTTTTGGGTTTGCTGTTTTAGGTTATATCGACACCTAAACAGAATGATTAACCATGCAAACCTATATGCATAAAACCTTTTCAGTTAGCCTAAAAAGTTTGCAAAAGTAGGCATTAACTGCCAAAGAGCAGTGGAAAGCTTTGATTTTGTGGGGAATGGTAACGGTAAGTTAACAGCCTTCGTGGATGGTGATATGAAATCCCGTGAGTTTATTGTTCTCAAAATACATCATAAGTTGGGTGCCATTTTCTCCATCTGTAAGTATCAGTACACTATATTTTGCCTTGTCGGCTTTTTCTTCCATGCGCCAATCGGGTTGAAGGTTCAGGTACATGCCATCAAGTTTTCTTACAATGTCAAATTTATCGCTGCCAAGGGTAAAGCCGCTTCGGGTTTGCAGGCTTTGATGGCTTGCGCTAAGACCATACACCATTTTTTTGGGTTTACCATTTTCGTCATCACCGGCGGTATAAAATTCTAAATCCAACACAATTCCCTTGTAATTTACCTGCACCGAGTCAAAAGCATAACTTTCTTCATGGCTTACCGGTAAGGCAATTGCTTGCCCGATGGTTTTTTCCACCTGGGCAAGCGTCATGTTTACTTTAATATCACCAATACCGGTACTGCTAACCGGTACTATGTTTTGGGCGTGCGCTGCATTCAGCAAAGAAAGCATGCACAGGACGATCCAGGTTTGCATAACAACATGTTTGGAAAATAAAAATAAGGAAAAATCCGGCTACATCTTTGGCCCCCTTATCCCTTTCTAAAAACATACGCAAACCCAAGCTGATAATATTGAAACAGGTTGGTATAAACGCCCCAACTTTCGCTATCGTTTGAATTGGAAAATGATCCGCCTACACCACCTACTGATGCATGCAGCAGCCATTGCTTTTTATCGCCGGCGGCATAAAAAATACCGGGTGTAATATTTGCAAAAAACGAAGTGGATTCGTTCTTAATTTCGTTACTGCCATTTACTTGTTTTGAATTGTAAAAACCTGCACCCACTTTTTCTTGTAGCCACCATCCAAAATTTCCTTTTAACGGATGATACTGTGAAAGACTTACCGATGGTGAAAGACCCAGTTGCTGTGTTTTAAATTGTCCGTCACCGCTGCTGTTTGATTGATAACTAAAATCTAACCCAAAACCAATGGTACGATTGGCTTTGTAGGCAAACTGAATATAGGGTTGAATATTGCTATTGGACCCATTATTGCCCGGGTTGCTGCCGTTTTGTTGAAAGTTGAATCCAAGGTTGCCACCAAGCAGGGTATTGCCTTTATCTATTTGGGCAAACGAAACAAGTGCCATGCAGGGCAGGGCGAAAAAGAGTACAAGTTTTTTCATGATAGTTTTTTTGTTTAAGAAGCAATGGTAGCGAAGCGAATGAAAAAACTATGTGAAGGGAAAGGGTTTATTGAATGATTAACAGATTGAAGTTTTGGACATTTTACATAAGAGTTTTATTATTTGGCAATAAAGCCTTTGTGGCAAAGGTTGGAATTTTGCCACAAAGACATTAAAGCCTTAAGTTACCCGAACAGTTTTTATTTAAATAAGGTCTTGCTTATGAAGAAAGGACGAATACTCCATCATGACTGGATTTATTTTATCCTTTTAATAATGATTATTGCTCGGCCGTTGCCGGGCTAATCGTAGTACTTATTTCAGTAATGGATGTAATGGGAAAGCCACCTTTTTTGGCATGTTCTTTCAGCAGGGCTTCATTTTCGGCTTTGTACACGCAAAATATTTTGTTGCCAGTTACATAGCTTTGCATCCACTGAATTTTCGGGCCAATTTCTTTTACCACCGAACATGATTTCTGCGAAATACCCTTCAGGTCGGATGGTGTTAGGTTTCCTGCTCCCGGTATATCCCGTTCTATTAAATACGTTTTTAATACAGTTTCTTTCTTTTCAACACTAATGGTTGATTGTGCATTTGATTGATAGCAGCATAAGATAAGTGTAACAATGCTTACAAAGCGGGTGATTGATTTCATGGCTTTTTTTTTATTGGTTATTGTATGCCACAAAATAAAAGCACAGCAAACTGCCGTGCTATCACAATTCATTCAATTAATGGTAAAAAAAGTGCAGGCTTATTTTCGGGCCAACTCTATATACTGCATGGGTAGCAAACCATACCTGCTTTTAAAGCACTTGGTAAAATAAGAAGGACTTGCAAACCCGGTAGAAAAGGTTATTTCTGAAACAGTTGCATCTTTACTACGCATTATTTCTTTTGCTTTTTCAAGCCGGTATTCTTTTAGCAGGTTATTGGGCGATAAACAAAATAGCGAGGTCGTTTTTCTATATAGCTGCGATGTACTCATAGCCATGGCATCGCCACATTCTTCCACATTAAAATTTTCATCACCGTAATGCTTGTCAAGCGCAGAAAACAATATGTTTAAAAAGGTTTCATCTTGTGGTGAATAAATAAAAACATCATTCGTATGATTGGTAATAACCGTACTTGTTAGCAATTCCTGAACCGTTGTGCTCATATGAATCACATGATTATTTTTTACATAATGCATGCGCCTGAGCATTTCTACGGTATCACCAAAAAGTTTATCTGTTTGCATCACCGGCTCGCCTGCATGTAAGCCGATGTGTAATTGCATTTCATTGCTTGCACCAGAAATTTCTTTTATAGCACAGGCTGCTAAAAATGCCTTTTCTCCCGATACAAAGGATGCAATAAGTTCATTGCCTTCCCTGCGCACTTCTCTTCCATTGTGCTTAAGTACCTGTTCTTTTGCATGCGTATAAAAAGGATTTATCTGTTCCATGGCCCCGGCTTTCCCCCAAATATTTTTCAGCACAACGGCATCTTCTATTTGCACATGCATAAGTACCCTGTAAGAAGTATCGTCAAGAATAATCAGCCCGTTATCGGTAAGTTGTGCATTTTCAGGATCGGTAATGCGCCCAAGGAAAGAGTGAACAAGATTGGGTTGTACTTCAATAATTTTATGGGGTGCAAGAACGTGTGCCCTGTTATGCAGCTCCATTACACTTTCTTTATTGGGTGCATCAATCAGGCAAAATACATGTCCGCGTAGCTCATCAATCCAGTAGGTAAGGCATTTGCAGCTATGTTCCTTTTCCATCAATACATCCATACTGTGTGCATCTGCCACGTCTTTGGCATTTACACCGGGAACTATGTGGAGGTCCATAAATATGGGCATAATAACGGGATTATATACGAATATAGAAAAGATTTAATTGGCTACAGAATTCCGGTTACTGCTGTTATTAAATCCTAAGTCATATTACTTTAATAAGCTTTCCTATTCCTCCACATATTCCAGAATATCCGCCGGCTGACATTTCAGCACTTTACATATGATTTCCAATGTGCTGAAACGAATGGCTTTCGCTTTACCTGTTTTTAAAATAGAAAGGTTGGATAAGGTAAGCCCTACTTTATCGGAAAGCTCGTTCAGCGACATTTTACGCCTTGCCATCATTACATCTAAGTTTACAATTATTGGCATAGTTTATACGGTTAAATCGCTTTCTGTTTGTAATTCGGTTCCTTTTTTAAATACCTGACCTATTACGATCAGCACCACGGCCATAAACAGCCATACATCGGCGCCATCCATGCGCAGGTAATGCATGTCGGGCATTGCTATACCCTTTGCTGTTAGCCATACTGCATACTTATTACCCCAATGCGAAAAGATGCCGGCCCCAAGGCAAAGCCAGGCAATGTTAAACACTACGGCCGTTACCGCCGGATCAAAGGGTTTCGAAATGCTCAGTTTTTTGTCGTAAAACATTTTGATGATCAGGTAAAAAATCAAGGCCTTCAAAACGGCTACAATCGCCATCAAACCCGTTTGGACCATAAAATAACCCTTGTCATAGGCATACAGCGCTGCAAAGTCAGTACTGTTCCAAAAATGGCCTGCAACAACCGGCTTGTAAAGCGCGTAAACCGCATTAAAAATAATGCCACCTGCTTCAATGCATAAACCAACAAAAATAATCCATGACAGGATATTGAGCAAGTTCAGGATGTGTTTGGTTCCAATTTTAATTTCCATCGTTTTAATTTATTGAACCACAAAACTATAAATATTTATTGAAAAACAATAAATATTTATAAAATTATGACGAATTAATTCATTTTGGGATTCTAAGCCGGGTACCTGGAAAAGCGACTTTGCATAATATCCGCCGCGTTTACCAATAGTTTCACCCCGTTAACTCCTGCCCGTTCGGGCACTCCCTGCTATATTGTAAAGGCCGCATTTAATTTTAATAGTGGTAAAGCTAAAAGGAGCATAGCATTCTACCCATCACCCATAGGAAATGGAATGTTTTTAATTAGGGCTTGCTTATTCTATTTATCCAGCATATTTTCTGCATTCAAACTTAAGATTGCACTGCCCGTGGTAAAAAAACCGATGCTTCATCTGGTATGGGTTCCACCAAAACCGTTTTTTCAATAATGGTGGTATCCCTGATTACAATAAGGTTTGACGCTTCGGGTTGCAAAATGGCCATCGGGCTTGCCTCTAAAAAAATAGTGTCTCTTAAAAAAATAGTATCTGTCCTGATTGCAAATGTATTCACCATACTATCCTGCATAAGCAATACAGGCAATGTATCTAATTTATTGTTTACCAAACCTGTGAGCACAAGGGTTTCCGGTGCCATTCGCACTACCATAATCCTGGTATCTTTTTAAGATTGGGCATTTTTTACCAGCGTAGCACTATTGGCAGCAAGCGCCACGGTTACCATGGAGGTTTGTACGGCTATAGATCGCGATAACCGTTGCATCTCGCGCTCTATATTTTGGTTACTCCGCTGATAAGCCCGCAACTGCGCTTTATTGTTTTGAACATTGGCATCTCTGTTCAATAAAGTATGGGTTGGTAATAGAAGGGCAACATATGATTGCTGCTGTGATCCGGTTGCCTGTGCATTATCTTTGTTTTTTCTAAAAATACTTTTCCGTGGTTTCTTTTCAGGAACGGGTGAAACAGGTTGCGCAGGCGTAAATTCCGTTCTCCATTTTTGAATGCTATCCGATAGGATAGTTTCAAGTCTTGTACGATCCTGCTGTAATTGATACAACAAAATGGAATCTTCTTTTCTTATCGATCCCAACTCATTCAGCATTAAGGATAGTTCCGCATTTTGACGTAGTAAAAATTCAACTTCCCTTTCCTTTTGTTGTAAAATGCTATCTGCCTGCCCGGCGCTATATGCATTTACACCCGATGTCGTAACCGATTGTGGTAAGCGATTATTGATAACTATCGTATCCATATTCGATATGTATTTTCTGATACTATCCTGGTTAGTAGGTAAATAATTATTTATGATAATATTTACCACAGGCGTTTGTTTATCTGCAGGTGTAGCTTTTTTAAGGCTATCCGCTTTTGCAAACTCAGCCATAATATTATTGCGTAAGGTTACACTATCTGTAATGGCTTTTAAACTATCAATGGTTCGCTTATATTTTGCTTCCAGTTGATTTATCGCCAGCATTTTCGTAATTGAATCCCTCTGAATGGCTGAGTCTTTTTGTAAAGCAGACCACCGTAGTTTTTCAAGGCTTTTAAGCAATTTGGTGGGTTCGCCATACGTGATACCAATTTTAATGCCCGCATGTACATCTACATTCGGTAATTTATCATTAAACAAATAACTACCCAGGTTATTGGAACCAATAAAAAGGGGACCTGCCCTAAGGGTTAAACCAACATCAGTTCGCTTATGCAAATTGGTCATGGTAACCGGCACATAAATACCAAATGCTCTCGATTCAAACCGGGGGGTAATGGCAAACCATTCTATGGGTCGCAAAGATGATTGGGTATTTTTATTAAAACTGCTCAACGGCCTGTACATGGCCGCATTTATATAGAAGCCTTTGTGAACCCTTATGTCCACATTTGCACTCAGGGCAGTAGGCATGGCTATCCTGAAGTTTACATCGGTGCCTGAAGCATATATTACCTGTTTAGCATAAGCGGTATCAAAATCACTGAAGTTATGGGCTTTTACCCCGGCAAAGTTCCAGTTCGAAAAATTGGCCGAGTGATCATTGGTAAGTGGCATCTTAGCAAATTGTACACTTCCTGCATCCATAATGGCGGCTGCCAGGCGAAAAGAATATTTGTTCATATCCCTTCGTCCCAGCATTTCATTATCTGCACCCACATATTCAAATTTATCAAAATTGCCCCTGAATTCATAGGTAATACCTGCATCCCACCCAAAGCCATGATCTTCAATATCTTTAAAAAAGGTATTATTATTAAACTGATTAATATCCGCCTGTTCTGAGCGGTAATACTTTATAAGGGGCGATTGCAGCGAAAGTTCTGTTTGACTATTAAAAGTAACGTTTGCATTATCGCTTTGTATATAGGCACCTGCCTGACCCATCAGCCATTTACCCGTAACACCTGCTTTTAAAAAATGCACACCACTATTTATCAGCACACGTGCATACGTAAATCCTACCTCCTGCCAGCGCAGGTAATTGGTTTCAATGCCACTGTTATCTTCCATTATGCCGTGCAATTGCGGATTGTTTAATTCTTCGTAAAGTAATTGTGCTGTATTTCGCGCCATATTATAGGTTTGAAAACCAGCCCTCGATTGAAAGGTAATTCCTATGGCAGATCTTTTACCTGTAGTAATCATGGCTGATAAGGGCGCTTGTATGCGTGTTTCCACCAATCCATTCACGCGTTGATTAGCCGGCAGGGACTGCAGGGATAACAAATCTCTTCTTACGGCGGCATAATCGCTTTTGTAAGGCTCTTTAAAAAACAGGCCCCTGTACATTGCATCCCGCTTAATATCTACAAGGTTGTTGTCGAAATAGGAATTGATGGAAAATAAATTGATATCAAACTTATGCCGGCTATCGGCAATAGAAGATGGATTAAGGGAAAGACTGGTAACACCTCCATAGTTACCTGTGCCAAGCCCAATAAATTGCTGTGCAAAATTGAGCTTTGCAATTGAGATAATAACGAAGAGAATTAAAACGTGTTTAGTGTGTTGCATACAATTACTTTTTTGGTTTATTTCGGTACATAATCATTTAATCACATAATAATATATTCGTAAACAGGGTAAATCTGGTTACAAACATTTTTCATGCGTCATTTACGTTCATTCAAACTTCAGGATGTATTCCAATAAGTAAAATGATTCCATTATATGGGTTGTAAATACAACGACCCATAAAGTAGGCAGAAACCTTTTTGAATTTTAATTTTCGAATATTGTAATCAACATTAGGTATGTGTAAAATTACAGCTTAATATTTGTTTGTTGTACAATCCAATAACCTTAACATTGCCATAACGCTGGTATAAAATGATTGCAAAAACAAAATAAAATAAATTTTAATAATTATTCAATTGAAGATTATTTATTCAATGAAAGTCAATATTGATAGTGCTTTCAATGATTATTAGGTAATCTTTGCATTTTGAAAAATAAATAAAATATAGCGTTAGGTAATGGAATTTATATTGGGTTTTATATAAAATAGCATCAGGAATTTATAAATTAAAATCCTGGTAGCAGTTATAGCATAAGTGGGTAGCTGAATCAGAAAAAGGGATTGTAGAACATTTGGTTTTAAAATAATTTCGATAGTAGAAATTTAACAGGCAATCGAATTTATGTACATGTCTATACAACTAATTTCAGGCTTAAATGTGGAAGGTTAGTTTCCTGCTTTTCTTTTTAAGTTATTATCATTATTTTAAATCCGAATGGTACCGCCCTATTAAAATAAGCGCTCTTTAATGGTGATGTGATTCAACGATTTTATAATTATCCATATTTATGTTTCTCAATTTATATAATGTTTATCGTTTATACTTTGGTAGCCTATTCCGACCAGGCATTTAAAAACAATCTGCATCCCTAACCCTTTCCCAGCCTATAGTACTTTTCGGTTACAAAACTTAATGGGCATTTATTTTTTTTAGTACTTTTTGTTTTCATTTCCAAGCGTTCAGTGAAGGTGCAGAACCACATTAGATGATAATACTAGTTTAGGCAATATTCGTTAAACTATTATCAATCTTTAAACAATGCTTTACGCCTTTTGAAGTGCTGAAGATGATAACTATCCGACAATGCCGGACTACTTGCCCTCAGCGGGCTGCGCAGCCCCTACCGCGAAGGCAAACTCGGTGTACTTGAAGAAGGCGCCTATGCCGATATGATTTTCGTGGATGGTAACCCGTTGAAAGACCTGAAGGTGATGGAAGATTATGAGCGGAATTTTGTGTTGATTGTAAAAGATGGCATCGTGTATAAGAACAGTTTGGTAAGAACAAAATGATAAGAGGTTAAGCAATCTGTAAAAATCTCCCTGACTTACCTTATTATGTGTTCTTTTTTTCTTTTTCAATAATTGAGTCAATAAAATCATTTACATGCAATTCTTTTAATGCAGCATATTGTTTGCTGTCCTGATTGGCTTTTTCAGCTAAGGCGTATTTCATTTGCTGGTATTTTCAATCTTGCCAATTCTTTTGTTTGAAGTGTTGGGTTATGCTTGCAGGTTGCATTTCGGCTACCTAATACCGCATAGGCTAAAAATACATTTCGCAACGCCACGCAACGGACACATATCTTTTAGGCAGCGTTATATTCAACAGATCATCAGCAACCGTTTCTGTCCGTTTTTTTCATCCGGCGCACGGTGCACACAGGGAGGCACCTTGCTTAAGGGATGATCAATTGCCAACCGCCACAAGTGACCGATGCCCAGGCTGACGGGCATTGCGGCAGGTTTGGCCAGGTAATGAAGATCAAAGAAATGCTCACTTAAAAAGGCTTCAAAATCTTCATCTGCTCCATGATATAGCTTTTTGAGTTCAGCCCGTATTTCGGGAACAAGCACTTTTTGCAAGGCTTGTGCATTAGGCAGTATTTCACTTGGTGCGCCATCGTAAGTGCATAAAAAGGTGTCGGTTGGTACCGGGGAACGGTCTATATGAAAAGAATAAACATCCGTTGGAAAAAACGGGTTGGCATCATCCCTGTCATAACATCGGATTACATTCAGTGTTGGAGATGCACCATGGGCTTTCAACAGGCTCAGATCATGTAACAGTATTTCACGGGCAAGCTGCCCCTGTTCACGCAGGGGAAGTGCACGCAGGTCATCTTCTTCCAATACAGCTATATTTTCGTGTAACGCTACCTTTTCAACAATCTCAGCAAAATCACCGGTTAGTGAACGCGTCCAGCAAATGGCATTCATTACGCCATGAAAAGGTGTGGAAACAAGGTCCTGAAAATGGGTAACAAAATGAATTTGTTGCTCAGCCGTAAACACACGACATAGCTACGTATTTGTGATGTCACTTTTTTCGCCTATAACATCTTATGCCAGTATTTCGTCAGCGGTAACGGATTCGGGCTGGTATTCTTTCCAGTTGTTTGGCAATAGTTCGTGCACACGGGTCA
>JBGSLS010000055.1:0-11303 GCA_041740575.1 Chitinophagaceae bacterium
GGTGGGTCAACATCCCGGAATGCTTAACATAATCCTATAATCGAATCTAAAATGAATACCGAAAAACAGGTGGGTCAACATCCCAGAATGGTGGGTCAACATGATCCGGAATGGTGGGTCAACATGGTCCGGAATCTACACTATATCTTCCGCTACTATATTTGGTATGTAGGTAGGAGATTGTAATGCCATGTTATAAATTAATCTTGCTGATTTTACCGACAATATTGCTGCTTTTCTTTTAATGCTCCTGATATCAACAATTTTAGGACGATCATCAATATTATCAAGTCCAAGCAAAGAAATAGTACGTTGTGTTTTTTGTTGTTGTTGCCCTGATAGCCCTTGTCTTGCTGTAACAATTGCATGTTCCGGATTAGTATGGCCTATTATTGAAAAGGGTAGATGTGTATTATGTACATCGGGAAGGTAATATATAGTTGAATCAACTGGCTGGTTGCCTTTGGCATTATTGCAAGGTCCACAAGCCAGAAGCATATTGCTCCAGGCTATTGGATCACCTGGTGTAAAACCTACTGGCGGGTTCTGGGGAACCACATGTTCAACCTGGAGACTATGGCTTAAAGGTTGGTTACAGTATACACAGTAATATCCGATACGATCAATTAGGTGTTTACGCCACATTTTATAATCCGTAGGAGTTAAAATATTTCCCTCTACATCGGTTGGAATGTTTCCTTTATCTAATGGTCTCATTTTCCTGCAGAAATTTTTCTTAATTCTAAAAATGCCCTTACAGCAGGATCTGTCACTTGCTCTAAATCATATTCTAATTCATTTATAGGTGTAGCATCTTCAAGTTTTTCCATAAAATTTTTACTTTGTTTAAATAGTTCTTCATTTGATTCTGAGTATGGACTAGAAACTCCCATTATTTCAGTTGCTACTGTATCAATCTTTAATTCATTAGGAGTTACATCCATTGGTTTGTCAAGATTCCATATTTCATCACTTTTAAGAGATTGTACAATAAAAGGTGAGTGTGTGGTAACTACAAATTGGATGTTGGGGAAGGCATTCTTTAAATCATTAACTACATGGCGTTGCCATTTTGGGTGGAGATGAAGATCAATTTCATCGATTAAGATTAATCCTTTCGCTTCAGCAACAGCCTCATTATTTTTGTAACCGTTTAATACAATACATCTGTAAGCTATTTCTGCTACCATCGCCGTATAATAGTGAATTCCATCACTATGAAAACTTAAAGGCAGCAAGCCTGATTCTTCATTTTCAACCTTAACATTTATCCATAACTCACTATTATAGAATTCTATTTGAATAATAAAAGGGTTTGCTGTTTTAACTGCCCTATAAAATGCATCTTTAGTATTTGCATACTCCCTATTTTGGGTAATTAGCGCATCATATGTAGCTAACCATTCTTCATAATGAAATTTGACAGCCTTCATTTCTTCCCAATCCTGATAGCGTTCTTTGAATATCATTCTTCCCATGCGATGAATGCGGCTTTTCTTGGTTACCCTACCTGCACCAAACGCACGAGAAATTCCAAAAAATGCGATAATAGGAAGTTCAACATGATCATCGCCATTTTTATTGACTTTATTATACTTTTCAGTTGCAATGTTTTTTATGCTACCTACATCTGCGCTTTTTGTGGTTGATGATGAGCTACCTTCCACCCATTGCCTCCGCCAAACAATTGGATCTTTTGTGCCGGGAAATAATGCCGCTGCCTCTATTTTGACAGGAAATTGCTGTAATAAAAACTTTCCTGATTCTAATATTCTTATTTCGTCTTTTTGAATGTGACGTGATTTGACATCGGGTATAGCCAAAAAGAAAGAACCGCATGCTACTCTTAATGCATGTAAAACGGTTGATTTACCTTTACCATTCACTCCAATAAAGGCAGTAAAGTGAGCATTGAGGTAGAAGGTTTTTTCCTTACCAATGTTTCTAAAATTTTGAATTATTATATGTTGGATATTCATTTGCCTATTATAAGATTACCTTTAGAATGCAATAATGCCTTTGGTTCCTTAATCATAAAGTTTATGATTTATTGCTATATTAAGGATAGATAAAAATTTATACTTATCATTTGGAATGCAAGATTAATTTTTGGTATGATTTCCAATTATTCACCATTTAAGTTCATCAAACTTTTCCGCAAAATTACTTTCCCATACTTTACGCCTGTAAATTAAGGTATTGCCTCCTTTAAAGGTCTCCCTATAAAAACAAAATTTGGGTTTAAATGTATTTTTATCCCTTTGTGCAATTCCCCAAAAATCAATTTCTTTAATTCCCAGGCTTTGGATAACAGTTTTAAGTGTAGTACCTAAATATCCAATCGGAGCAGGTATTTTTTCATCAACCACAATGATGCGTTCTATTTCTTGAATAAATTCTTGACTGCTGACTTCAATTCGCCTGATTTTAATCTTCATATGATAATAGGGTTAAACATTTTAAGAGAATTTTTTTTAGAATCTTAAATCAATGCTTCCCCAACCTCTCAATCATCTCCTCCTTATCCCTCAACAACCTCTCATACAACGCAATCTTCTCATCATACAACTGAATAATTTTCTCTATAGGATTAAAATTTGGCTGATAATTAAATACTGAACCATAATCATGGTTTGTAACAGTATTGCCAATTATATTTATGGCAGCTTCCTCATTAAAGTTTTTGATTGAATCAGCGCTCACTTTCAGCGCCCCCGCAATTTCTTCCAGTATATCATCTTCCACTTCTTCCTTTTGCTCCAACAACGAAATACGCCGCTGTGTCCATTCGTTTCCAAGGATAGTAGCAAGGCCTTCCTGTTTTACCCCGAGTATCTCACGAATCCTTTTAATGTTTCTGCCATGGTGGGGTTTGCTGTGCATAATGGAATCTGTCATAAAACAAATATATTAAAACAGGTGTAAATTATGTAGGTATGCGGTATTTTAAACTCCAAATATTTTAAAATCCAGGATAGCATGCTGATTTAAAAGGAAAATAATAGAACATCACTAATCTAAGAATACTAACTTTTTTAATATTACTCCGGTAAATACGCACTTATTGAAATTCCAAAAATTTTCAACAAGTGGCCATAAAAAGGTTATTAGAAATTTGGCAGTTACAGTTAACTATTGTTTCTGCTTAATTTCAAGCATATATTCTTTGACTTGCTTTTCATTTAGGCTATCGAAAATTTTTCCAAAGTCTGTCATGGTTACGCCCAAGGAATCAAGGATGTAAATTAACGTAGATCCTTTTGGATCGGATTTCCCATTAACAATATCGGAAATTGTTGCAGTTCGTATTCCTGATGTGGAAGAAATACCTCCATAACTTTTATCTGGTAATGGTCTTTTTGTTGGTTTCATGTTCTCATTCTTCGCCAATTCTTTATTGGCACTAATAATTATACGAAGTGCAAGCCCAATTTTAAACTGAATAAATATATCGTGTTCGTTTTTCAAGAAGCGGCAAGGAACGTTATCTAAAAAATATTTTTGTTACGGTGTAGCGTAATAAGAATTAATTTCTTATGTTTGAGCCCTATATGAATTAAGAGTTATTATTTAGTATTGCGATTCTTTCAATAAGTTATTGAAGCGATTCGCTTAGAGTCTTGTTCTGAAACCTAGGAATTTCTCTGCCACAAGACAATAAGTGATGAGCTCACGTTACGGCGTGGGCTCCCTTATTGTGGCAGTGCCTTCCTAGGGCCTCAGAGCGATAAGTGGAGTCCCACGTCTTTTTTATGGGGCTTATCCTGGAAAAAAATGGAAACAACTTAAACCAATATCCATGCGAAGCCAATTTTTCAACCGAGCCATTCATCTGCTGATGACCCTCTTTGCCAAAAAGCCAAAGCAGCCCGTTTAGAATCTTTTCTGTTCTCATAATGCCTTCCGTTGCATCAAACCATGCAGCGTTGTAATGCTATTGCCCAAACCTGCCGTATACGCGGCAGCTACACCAAAAAATCAAACTGCTATGCAAACACGAAATTATAGCATAATGGCTATGCCATGCCCAATATTCAGGGAAAGCCGCTTGTTAAAGATACTCTTTCTGGTGGCTTTCCTGCAGGCCCTTCTTTTATGTTTTCTCAGGGTGTCGGGGCAATCCAAAGGGGAGGGGACGCCCAACCCGGCGGATTATGCCTATGTAAAACCGCTTAGCGTAGGCGATACAATGCTACCTATAGAATTGCACACCACATGGCCCACACCCCGTAAGCTGCTCCTGCCGGAGGGTGCGGCAGGAAAGCTTACGATCTTTTATTTCTGGCATACTACCTGCCATGGTTGCTGGGCTAAGTTGCCAAAGCTTCAGGCATTGGTGGATAGTTTCGACGGGGCAGTTGAAATAATCCCGGTAAGCAACGAACCTGGGCAGAAAATAAAAAATTTTATTGATCGAAAACCTGAACTGAAAACGCTTTTATTACCACATATAACGGCCGATACGCTATTATCTGCAATGTTTCCCTATACTTATGTTTCGCATGTAGTGTGGATTTTGGCCGATGGCAGGGTAGGGGCCATTACTGCACCTGACTATTTGATTGCATCTAATATTGAAACGGCATTGTCTGGTAAAATACCTGGTTGGCGTATAAAAAGAGATAAGGCAAGGCTAAACAGGAATGAACCCTTATTAGCATGGAATAATGCTACCGATTATAAACCTGGCCCCGGCTACCAGCAATATTTTGTATGGACAGCCTATATGGATGGATTGGTACCGGGATATAGTGAAAAGCCCTATGGAAAGGGTATTCGAAGAACCTTTATCAATACACGCTTACTTACTTTTTACCGGTTTGCCAATCATAATCTCCCCCATTGTGATTATCAATATATCGTACCTGATGCAATACGCGATAAATTTTTCAAGCCCGATACTGAATATCAAAACGAATGGTTGGCGAAAACGGGGTGGAGTTTTGAAATGGCCGACCCGGAGCCCACTGATATAGCTAGGGTAATGGAACAAATCAATGCGCAATTGCAATGCAAATTTCCCTATAGCCTGCAAATGGATTCTTTGCCAATGAATACCCTGTTCATAAAGGATAATGGCAAATACCCAAAAACGGAAGGCATCCTACTTAACCACCATATTGCTCAGCTCAACCACCATAGCGGTTTCCCATTTGATATTGCTGCAGACATAAAAATATGGGTTGATGAATTACCCGATGGTGCCGCATTAAAAGATATTACCCTCTTTGAAAAATGGTTGGGCAAACAGGGGTTAACCTACGAACAAAACCCTAAAACTTATCCGGTTTGCATTATTCACTCAAAAATAAAACCACTGTAATGAAAAAACTGAAATGGATGGCCTGGGTGGCCCTACTGTGTGCACATCAACAAGTGATTGCACAAACAGGCGAAGCAAAATCTTTTCTCCTGCTATCATTTGGTGAAAAACAGCCCGTAGCCGGTGCAAGCATTCAAATTTCCGGCCAGAACAAAGTATGGACATCGGATAGTGCCGGGAAAATCCAATTGCCTATCCCTTTATCGGAAACCGCACTGGTAAGTATTTCGCATGTGGGTTTCAGTACTTTCCGTATGGCTTACCAAAGTTTGCCATCCATTATCTATTTACTTCCTGCTGAAAATTTGCTTGATAATGTAACCGTTTCCACCGGATACCAGCAAATACCCAAAGAAAGATCCACCGGTAGTTTTGAACAACTCGATAATAAACTGGTAAACCGTGCGGTAACAACGAATATTCTTGAGCGGTTGGAAGGGGTAGCTAATGGAGTACTTTTTGAGCGGGGCTTCAGGGGGCAGATTAACCTGAATATCAGAGGTTTAAGCACACTTACTTCAGGGTTAGACCAACCCTTGATCGTATTGGATAATTTTCCTTTTGAAGGAGGTGTAGCATCTATTAACCCAAATGATGTAGAAAGTATTACGGTATTACGTGATGCTGCAGCGGCAAGTGTATGGGGCGCAAGGGCCGGCAATGGGGTAATTGTAATTACCACCAAGAAAGCAAAACTTAACAGCCCTTTGAAATTATCCTTCAATGCAAACCTCACCTACCAGGGCAGGCCGCAGATGGAAACCCTTAATTGGATGGATGCATCATCATTTTTGGATGTGGAGGATTTTTTATTTACCCGCAACTTTTATAATACGCAACTAAGTAATATTACTTCTCGCCCCGTTATATCACCCTATGTGGAAGATCTTGCTGCACATAGATCCGGCACACTTTCTGCTGAATCGCTTGCTGGCAAACGTAGCAGTTATGCAAGTCAATCTTTTTTGGATGATGCACGAAATTATTTATATCAGCCCGCAGTACGACAGCAATATAATTTACAAATAAGTGGGGGTGGGCAGCAACAGGGTTACATGATAAGTCTTGGCCATGATAATAATTTAGATGGCGAAAACGGATCGGGTTTTTCACGGACAACCTTTATGAGCCAATATCATGTTAGGCTTAGCCGATCTACCCGGTTGAACATGTCTGTAAATTATTCTGCAAGCCAATCGGATCGTAATGGATTAGGGGGCGTTGCTATGCAACCGACTTCAAAAAGTAATTATTATCCTTATGCAAGGCTAGCCGATGACAATGGTAAACCTGCCATTCTTGAAAAGGATTACAGGCAGGTTTATCTGGATACAACTGGTGGAGGCATGTTGCTCAACTGGAACTATCAGCCTTTGCAGGATCGAACCAAACAAACCAACCAAACCGTAAATAAAAATACTTGGTATCGCCTGGCAGTAACGCAAAATTTGGGAAAGTTTACAAACCTCGAAGCAACCTATCAATATCAATGGGAAAATCAGGAGGGATTAGTACTATATGATGAGACTTCGTATTTCGCACGCAATATGGTAAACCTTTTTAGCCAGCGTACGGGCAATAGTATAGTACGTAATTTACCTGTAGGTGCCATACGCACAAATAGTGTAATGAACAGGAATACCCATTCAGGCAGATTACAATTTAACCACAATCAGCATTGGAGCAATTGGAACCTTAACGCAATGGCAGGCTCAGAAATCCGGCAGTCGCGTGCATCTTCACAAAGCAACAGGTTCTATGGTTTCAATCCATCTAATTTATCCACCGCTGCCATAAACCATACCACACTTTTTCCGCAATGGGGTAACCTGCGCAGTAATGCAGCTATACCGGCTTCGCAATCTTTAGGCGAAACGGATAACCGTTTTGTTTCCATATTTTCTAATGCAGCCCTAAGCTTTCAACAAGCTTATACACTTAGCGTAAGTGCCAGAAAAGACGCTTCAAATATATTTGGAGTGGATGCCAATCAAAAAGGTGTTCCCCTTTGGTCGGCCGGGCTTGGTTGGGATATTTTACATGACTTGAAAGGTCTGGAAAAAACTTTCAAATTATTGAAATTAAGAAGCACCTATGGAAGCAGCGGAAATGTAAATCCCAATTTATCAGCGCTTACCACATTGGAATTTTTATCTGCTTCGCTACAAACTATTAATGTACCCTATGCAAGATTGGTAAATCCCGAAAACCCCACGCTTCGCTGGGAAAAGGTAAAGATGTTTAACATCGGGGTAGATTGGGTGAATAAGAATGGTTGGTTATCCGGCACCCTTGAATGGTATCATAAGAACAGCGAAGACCTGCTTGCAGCTGTTACCATCGATCCCACCCTGGGCCTCAATATTGTTACCATGAATAGTGGTGCATTAAATGGCAGTGGGGTAGATATTAAAATAGGTACGCTGGCAACATTGGGAAAAATAATATGGAATGCAGATTTTATGGCATCCTTTGTTTCAAATAAGGTAAGCGCCTATTCTCCGCTTTTCAGTAATCCTGCTACCCTTACCAGTTTTGGTACATCCATTACACCTATTGTGGGCTATGAGCCTTATGCGTTGTTCAGTTACCGGTGGGGTGGATTAGATCCGCAAACAGGGGATCCTTTAGGATATATAAATAAAGAATTATCTGCAAATTACAATCTACTGTTAAGTCCGGGTACAGTAGACGACATTGTTTATCATGGTTCTACCAAGCCCAGGTATTTTGGAAATTTCCGCAATCAATTTGTATTTAAAAATCTTGCTTTCTCTTTTAATATTGGGGGTCAGTTCGGGCATTGGTTCAGGGCACCAACCATTGAGTATAGTGCCTTATTCAATAGCTGGCGTATGCATTCCGATTTTTCCGATAGATGGCAGGTTCCGGGTGACGAATTAAAAACCAATGTGCCTTCCATGACCTATCCGGCCAATAGCAGCCGCGACAGATTTTATGCTTATAGTGAAGTTACAGCCTATAAGGCCGATCATATTCGCTTACAGGATATCCGGCTCGATTATTCACCTGCATTATTTAAGCAATCCAAAAAACATTTTCAATGCACTTTTTATGCTTATGCCTCCAACCTGGGTATTATATGGGCGGCCAACGGTAAAGGACTTGACCCGCTTAACCATAATGCAGTAAGGTTCCCGCCCAATTGGTCGGGTGGGGTAAGGCTTTCGTTTTAGTTTAATGCAATACAATTTTTTAATATTTAATATAATTATATGCCTACTTATAAAATGAATACAAGGATACGGAACAGTATTTACGTTATATCAATAATATTGCTCTTGGGTAGTTGTCAGAAATACCTCGACAAAAAACCCGATGAAACGTTGGACATACCAACTACCATAGCAAGTGCCAATGCGCTACTCAATAATTTTGCTGTAACTAACAGGTCATACCCCTACCTTGCTTTAATAGCTGCTGATGATTATTATAATCCGGAAGCTGTACTGGGTTCCATGTCAGAAGAATCTAGGGCCTGGTATTTATGGCAACCCATACAGGGTAATTTAACAAACAATACATGGCGTAACGTATATGGAAAAATTTTAAATTACAATATCGCTATTGAAACCCTACGCGGTATAACACCTGCCGGTGGCGAAGAAAGTTTGTACAACGAATGCTGGGGTATGGCACATTTTTGCAGAGGTTTTACATTCTTTATCATTGCACAATTATATGCCGATGTTTATGATCCTGCTAATGCATCGCAAACGCCTGGCATTCCCGTGCGTTTAGGCACCGATATAAATGAAAGAATCAGCAGGGGAACCTTGCAACAGAGTTATGACCAAATAGTCAAAGACCTGCAAACCGCGATAGATTATTTACCGGAAAACCGCACGGCGCCTCACCGGCCCACTAAGGCAGCAGCTCAAACACTGCTTGCCTATATTATGTTACATATGGGCAATAATAAAACGGCAGCGGAATTGACAGCCGATGCGCTTTCTTTTTCCCCTGCATTAATAGATTTTAATACGCTGAACCCGAATGCCAACGCTCCTTTTACACTTTTCAACCAGGAAGTATTATTCCATGCCACATCCACCGGAGCTACCAACCTGGCTGCCAATAATTGGAAGGCTGATACATTATTATATGGTAGTTATCAGCCAAATGATTTGCGGAAAGTAATTTTTTTCAGGTCAAACCCCGGTGGTGGTTTTCAGTTTTCAGGTAGTCTTGATGGAACAGTAGGAAGTGCGCCATTTTGTGGCATTAGTTTATCAGAAACTTACCTGGTAAGGGCCGAGGCATTAGCCAAATTGAATATGAAGGATCAAGCAATGAATACTTTGAATCAATTATTAGTAAATCGGTGGAAGACCGGTACTTATCAGCCGTTGACTGCGTTGGATGCAAACGATGCATTACAACAAATTATCATGGAAAGACGAAAAGAATTGGTGGGAAGGGGCATTCGATGGTACGATCTCCGTAGGATAACAAAAGAACAAGGTGTAAAGATAACTTTGAAAAGAAGGTATGCGGGTATGGATTATCTGTTGGAAGTGCCAGGGCCAAGGGTGATGTTTCAAATTCCCAATGAAGTAATAGCAGCATCAGGTATGGTACAAAATCCGGAATAATAAAAAAGGGTGGTTCAATTTTGTGAACCACCCCTTTACATTTAGTCTTCAAAAAGAACCACATTGGCTACCGGCTGGGTAAAATTTGCACTTGGAATAATAAGCGCGTCTAAACCGGCCTGTGTTGGTCTTTCTGGCGAGCCACCATCTGATTCAACCAGAATTGCGCACAAACTGGTTTCTCCCTCGCAATCCGGTTCCTGGGTCATTACTTCGTAACTACCAGGTTGCGTAGCAGTACCGGAAACATAACGGAACCATTTCGTTTCCAGGGCTGCTTTTTTCGGGTTTGCTTTTTCTGTTTGTGGTGCAAATGCCCATACCAACACAATCGTAAAAAGGCTTGCTACCAAAATCATCAACTTCTTCATAACTAATTCCCGTTTTTACAATCTTGAAAAACGAGCAAAAAGCTCTGTTGAAAAATAATGCCTACTCTGTTCAGGTTTTTCGGCTTCCACCTTGTTGCGGGGTTAAGCGCAATGTTTAAGGGTAATACATCAGGATCGGGAAGGGTAGGGTTTCAAAAAAATATTTCTGCCTGCAGAAATTCATTAACAACCATGGTACAGGATGTGCAAGTACATGATACGGATACAGTACCATCAGCATTTACGGTATTAAGGTTTTTGCAATCGCAAACATCTCCTAAACATTTGTAGATTTTTCCTCCATCAAGGGTGAAATTGGCAGTTGGTTGAAAAATGGAAACCATTTCCTCACCACGGCTGCTTTCATAATACACAGTAGCTACCCTGCCATTGGTATAATACCCGGTTTCTATCAGGTTGATTTGTGTAGGAACCGGAAGCCCCATTTGTAATATAGCTTGTTGCAATACCCATAACTGCTGGTTTTGTAAGCGTGGGCGGGTTATCGCTTCTGAAGGTTTTGCATTGGTGTTCACCATGCTAATAGTCAGTAATAAACCAAGTAAAAATTTCATCAGATTTTTTTTTAATCGTTAAGAAATGAGAGGGCGCCCATTGATAACTCAAAGCTGATTGGATTGATGCCGTCTAATTCAGCGACTTTTTTAGCATGTTGTATTTTTTTCTCAACTTGTCATTTTTAGCTTATATCCTGCAAGCGATCACTTAGGAAATTTTGAAATTTCAGAAAGATTGTCTATTATAGCGTTTGAAATACCGGTCGTTAATTGAACAATTGTTCCTATTTCTAACCGAAACTTTCAAACCATTTTCAAAACTTGACACTTAACCCACATTGCAGTTAATTAGGCGGAGAAGGCCTTAGATTCTGGGTTTCATTGTTTTTGAGTTCCAGTTTGTGTACTACAGATTTTCTTTTGGAAAATGGTTTTGGTTTAATCAATAGGATGGATTGGATTCTTTTTAATTGTT
>JBGSLS010000056.1:0-26012 GCA_041740575.1 Chitinophagaceae bacterium
GTGAGTATTGACTTTATTTCTGCTGCTGACCTTCTATGGATGGATGGCTTATTATTTAGTTCCATGTATAAAATTTAAATAAGCCAAAAATACAATCACTACCAGGGTACTAACAATACGCGCTATCTCGGGTGTTTACCATAATTCTTGGCACCAAAAATAATTCCATAAATATTTGTGTTTTTCTTAATTGAGAAAGGAAAAAGCTTCAACTCTGTCTCTTGTGGAAGTCTGGATTTTATTTTGTTCAGAACTAATCGATGTATATGGCTATATTTTACCTTTTCCAATTCATCTACATCAATTTCTAATGCCTTTCTAAATTCATCTGTTGTCCCATATCTTTTAAAAAAAGAAGAAGATACAAAGTATAAAAAGTCGGTAGTTCTTAGTTTTTCTAGCTCATTTAAATATTCTTTGGAAATAAACTTAACACCATTCTGATCAAGATAAACAAGAGAAGGATATTTTCTAATACTTGGTAGCAGTTTAAAAAACAAACCACCTGCATCTTCATTGTAATAATTAGTAGTTAGAAAGGATTTGAACTGCGGAATATTTGCAATGTACTCAGAACAATTCTGCACCAAAAGATCGAATTTTTTTTGTCCTACCCTATCAGGTTCATATTCGTTAAAGTGTAAAACAATCCTTGTTTTTGTAGATAGAATATTGCCAAGCTGTTCATTTATTTTATTAAGTATCCTAATTGGACTTCCTGCCACCCCTGTTGAGTCATAACCGGGACCCGAAAAGAAATCGAAAATGTGGATCTCTTCAAAATAAGGTTGCATTACAAATGTTGGAATCCATGCTTGGGCATAATCTTCGAAAATTTCAAGCTTCGTGATTGTACCCCTGTCAAACGGTTCAAGGTGTAAATTTTTTGCTCCCATTTTTTTACTGTATTTTTTTGGCAATAGGATCCATCGTTAAGTCCGGCAACAACTTATTTATTTCTGAACAATACGATTCATTTCCAAGATTAATAAAAATAATTTTCAATCCAAATTGGGTCAAGCTTTTTATTTATGGGCCTGAAATACAAACTTAAAAATAGGGAATAAAATGATTGGCCCAGCTATTTTGGATAAACAAAAACTACTCCCTAACCAAATTCACCTTTTCCCTTCCAACCCTTTCTCCACTCCCTCCAAATGATGCACCACATGATACGCCGTAAAATACATCATTTCCCTAAGCGTTAATTTGCCCAACAATGGATGTGGCAGTAACAGCCCATCTAATTTTTCTTCGCTCATGCGGCTAACCTTTTCAGCTAATTGGGCTACCAACTTAGTAAGGGTGTTTATGCGTTCCTGCTTTTGCAAAGGAGTAATTGCTGCGGGAATAAACCTGCCGGATGCACGGCCACCTTTCAACAATTTCGTTTTGTATTTGGCTACAAGTTCATCATAAGATCTGCCGGGGCGGTTGGGTTTGCCAAACAGGAGCTTAAGCAAAAAACATGGGAGTTTACAGACCAATAAAACAGGGCTAACACTCCGCACCAAATGGTCCAATTGCTGACCTGCACTCCATTTACCCGGCGGGGCAAAAACAAAAGCATCATCCGGCATAGTTTGCAGGTAACCGGTAAACCGCTTATGATTTTCTATCAGCAAATTGGCTATGGCTTCGCGTTTCATAATGAATGATAAATGTATGCAGAATACAGAAATGATTAAGACATTTCTGTATTTCTAACGCCATGTCTCGCATGCGCGAAGACACGGCTTACACACGAAGCTGAAATGAATAACTAATCTGTACATATCTGTGCCATCTGTGTCAATCCCTTTTTGCTGGGATTTCTAACGCCGTTTCTCGCATGTGCGAAGACACGGCTAACATACGACTATCATTTTTCAACTATCAATTATTAACTTTCAATTGTCAACTATCAACTTTCAACTATCCTCAGCTTCGCATAGTTCAGCATAATTTTCTTCTCCCCATTCTGCTCAAACATTACAGTAGCAATCGGATTATGCGCTGCACCTTCCATTTTAGTAACTACTCCAAATCCAAACTTCTGATGCTCTACCCTTGCACCTTCCTGCAGGTTGCTTGTATCACTTGGCAGGAAATCGGCGGCGGGCTGATGTTCCACCACTTTGGGTGCCGGTGCCGCACCAACGTACGACGGCTTGACGGGGGCTGCGGGTTTTTTGTTGGGCGGCGGACCATAACGGTTTTCAGCTTCGGCCGTACGGTTTCCGTTTCCGAAGCCACCACCACTTCGTCCACCGCCATGCAGCCGCTCAAATGCGCTGCCACCGCCAAACATACTCGCCTGGTTGCGTAACCCGCCACCACTCATGGTGCGGTCGAGGTACATGCCGGGTATTTCTTCTAAAAAGCGCGAAGGTTCGTTGCTCGTAAGTTGGCCAAAACGGTAACGGCTTTGCGCATGCGTAAGCCACAATTTCTTTTTGGCACGTGTAACCGCTACATAAAATAAACGTCGTTCCTCTTCAAGTTCTTCACGGGTATTAACCGCCATGCCACTGGGGAAAAGCGTTTCTTCCATTCCACCTACAAACACACAGGGAAACTCAAGCCCCTTGGATGCGTGAACGGTCATCAGCTTAACAACATCGGCATGTTCATCCTTATCATCCGCATCGGTTAGCAGGCTGATGTTTTGAAGGTAAGCACCCAATGTAATTTTCCCATCACCCGCCGCACCTGTAGCTGCGGTACCTGCTTCTATTTCTTCCATCGATGCCGAAATATCAATCAATACTTCACCATCTTCACTTATCACCGCGAGATCTTTTTGCAAATCCACCCACTCTTTTATCGAGTTGAGTAATTCCTGCACGTTTTCGTATCGTGCAAGTCCTTCGGCACTTTTATCGTTAAATAATTCCTTTACTAGTCCCGTATGTTTACCTACATGAAAAGCTACATCATACGCATTACCTTTTATCAGCATACTTTGGAAGTAACGAATCATTTGCACAAATGCAGCAATGGCTTCACCTGATGCGCCCTTAATGCCATGCGCACCAATTTTTTCGAAAACATCAAACAACGAAACGTTATTTTCATTGGCAATCGTAATCGCTTTTTCAAGGCTTGTTTTACCAATACCGCGTGCAGGATAATTGATAATTCTTTTTAATGCTTCCTCATCATTCGTGTTTACAATTACGCGTAAGTAGGCAAGCACATCCTTTACTTCTTTACGCTGGTAAAAACTTATACCGCCATAAATTCTATAAGCAATATTCATGCGGCGGAGGCATTCTTCATACGAACGGCTTTGTGCATTGGTGCGATACAAAATCGCAAAATCTTTATTGCTGTAATGGTTACGCAGTTTTTGTTCGAGTATGGCATCGGCTACAAAACGACCTTCATCGTTATCGGTCATTACCCGCACGAGTTTTATCTTATCACCTGTTTCAGCTTCGGTCCACAGGTTCTTGGGTATCTGGTTTTTATTCTGCTTGATTACTTCATTGGCTACATCAAGAATAGTGCCTGTACTGCGATAATTGCGTTCGAGTTTTATCACTTTTACATCGTCGTAGTCTTTCTGAAACTGTAAAATATTCTCAATGGTTGCCCCACGGAAACTATAAATACTTTGTGCATCATCGCCCACTACGCAAATGTTTTCAAACACGGCTGCGAGCAATTTTACAATAGCATACTGTGTAGCATTCGTATCCTGGTACTCATCCACAAGTATGTATTTAAATTTATGCTGATACTTGTGCAGCACCGCCGGAAAATCGCGGAGCAGTTCATACATTTTAAACAACAGGTCATCAAAATCCATAGCGCCGTTTTTAAAACAGCGCTTGGCATAAGCATCATAAATGCGGCCTATCTGCGGACGGTTTTGGCGCAGGTCTTCCTGTTGAATATAGGTATCTTCAATGTACTCGCGTGGATTAATGAGCGCATTTTTTGCCGAACTAATCCTATTGCCAACTACATTGGATTTGTATAACTTTTCATCAAGGTTCAGTTCTTTTACAATGCCTTTTATTACACTGCGGCTATCATCGGTATCGTAAATGGTAAAGCTGTTTGGGTAACCAATATGGTGTGCTTCACCCCGCAGCACGCGGGCAAACACACTGTGAAAAGTACCAATGTACAAATTGCGCGCTTCGGAACCACCGAGTGCGTGGGTAATGCGCTCTTTCATTTCGGCGGCAGCCTTGTTGGTAAAAGTGAGGGCAAGTATGTTAAAGGCATCTACCTTAAAATGCCCCATCAGGTAGGCAATTCGTGTGGTGAGTACCTTGGTTTTGCCACTGCCGGCCCCGGCCACAATCATCAGCGGGCCATCCTTATGTACTACGGCTTCGCGCTGATGTTCATTCAATCCTGCTAAAATATCCTGCATAGTGCGCGAAGGTACGGTATGGTAAAAAGGGAGGAAAGACAAAATTGTTTAGTTTGATTTGGGATTGTTTAGCACCTGCGGCGTTTAGGATGGTTTAGGATGGTTTAGATTCCTGCCCACAAACCCAAACTACATTTACCACTCCATATTCACTATCAATTATCCATTATCATTTATATTCGCTGAATCCCCGCATTTTTACCACATTCAGCGAACAATAAATTATACATCATGGTTGGCAGGATACAG
This sequence comes from Chitinophagaceae bacterium, assembly GCA_041740575.1. Lineage (GTDB taxonomy): Bacteria > Bacteroidota > Bacteroidia > Chitinophagales > Chitinophagaceae > Phnomibacter. The sequence goes on from JBGSLS010000056.1 coordinate 4,619, forward strand.
GAAGCAGCATTAATGCGGCAGTTATTGGATCGTCCGGGGGCAGAACTGCTTGCCATTATTGGCAGAAGAAGGGTAGGCAAAACCTATATGGTAAAACAGGTATTCAGCCATTTACGTTCGTAAGAAAAACGGTTTACAGGAGGGGCTTCAAATAGACCTGCTGATTGACCGTGCAGATAATTCTATCAATATCTGCGAAATGAAATTTGCGAATGATAACCTTCGCCCCGACGCAGCATTTGCCACGCAATTACGCAAGCGAAGGGAACTTTTCAGGGAAGCAACCGGAACCAAAAAGCAACTATTCAATACCCTAGTAACTACTTATGGTGTAGAAAAAAATGAATTTGCCTTGTCACAGGTGGATCACCATATTACGATGGATGCACTGTTTACAATGCATGTCTTTGGCTAGGAACGCTTGTGAAAGTTAGTATTTCGGTCATAATCAGATAAATATTAAACCTGAACATGACCCTTTGCTTTTTCAATCTTTCTGTCAGAAATATTTGGAAATATGAATTTGAGCCCTACATTTGCTATTAATTCTATCAAATTGATAGAATTAATAATTTTTGACATTCTTAAAGAAAATGAATGGAGTAGATACATGCCTGCAACCATTGTTGAATGGCAACTCATTGAATTGGAAGAATAATTAAATCAGTAAAAACAAAACTTTCGCTCAGGACTCCATGAAGATTTTCTTATTAATAAAAATATTAAAAACTCAGATCTATTATTCTACTACTTTGATAGACTTAGTTATTTAATTGACAGAAACCATTTCCCTATCCATATTATAAAGAAGAACCAGTGCTATTTTATTAACCAAAAACTACTCAGAATGATCCAAAAAAAACTACGAACAATTATTGTATTATTAACCTTCCTGCTGCCAATACTATTGGTGGCCCAAAACCAACCTGTCATCAATGCCAATGTGAGTGGCAAAGTGGTGAATGACAAGACAAACGAACCTTTGGTTGGCGCCAATGTATTCATAAAAGGTATTACCAATGGCGATATCACAGACGAAAATGGTGAGTTTGGCCTTTTGACTGCCCAGGTGCTACCATTTACAGTGGTGGTTTCTTACGTCGGTTATTATAAGAAGGAAGTTGTGATTAATGAAAGTAAAGTTGTTATCAGATTAGAACAAATCTCCAACGACCTGGATGCAGTCGTGGTTACTTCCCGGCGTCGGACAGAAACGGCCCAGAATATTCCAATCGCGGTTTCTGTAGTTGGTGGCGCCAAAGCCGCAGATGCCGGAGCCTCTAATGTAAACAGGTTAAAAGAACTGGTTCCTTCTGTGCAGCTTTATACCTCAAACCCACGAAATACAGGTATCAATATTCGTGGCCTTGGTTCTCCATTCGGGCTTACAAACGATGGCCTTGACCCTGGCGTAGGCTTTTATGTAGATGGCGTGTATTTTGCCCGCCCCGCCGCTGCCACACTCGATTTTATTGATATTGAACGTATTGAAGTGCTTCGTGGGCCACAGGGAACTTTGTTTGGAAAGAATACCACTTCAGGCGCATTTAATATTACCACCCGTAAACCCAGTTTTACACCCGGCGCTGATTTTGAGTTGAGCTATGGCAACTATAGTTTTATACAATCAAAAGCCTCAATAACAGGTGCCATTACCAAAAAGCTGGCAGGGCGGTTTTCGTTTTCGGGTACCAGCCGCAATGGCCTTGTTGAAAATATTGTTACCAAAAAAGCCACAAACAGCATAAACAACTTTGGCCTTCGCGGTCAGTTGCTGTACAAACCCATTGAAAAAGTATCCATTCTATTTGCTATTGACAATACAAGGCAACGTCCCGATGGCTATGCACAAGTGCTGGCTGGAGTAACCGAAACAAAGCGGCCTGCATACCGCCAGTTTAATAACATAATTAAGGATCTTAATTATACCTTACCAACCCTTAATGCATTCGACCGTATTATTGACCATGATACCCCATGGAATTCGGACAACGACCTTGGTGGCGGGTCATTAAATGCCGACTTTAAAATTGGCCGTGGCACGCTTACTTCCACTACTGCATGGCGCTACTGGGATTGGGGACCATCTAACGACAGGGACTTTACAGGTTTGCAGGCATTGGCATTATCGCAAAACCCATCTAAACACGAACAATGGTCACAAGAGATTCGTTATGCAGGCCAATTTGCCTCCCACTTAAGCGGCGTAGTGGGGTTATATGCTATTGACCAGGAAGTAAAAGTTAATGGCAACGAAGAATCGGGCAAACACCAATGGCGCTATGCGCAAAGTACCACCAGCCCATTATGGCAAACCCCGGGACTGCTTGAGGGATATGGTATAAAAACAAATTCTTCCATTCAATCCGTTAGTGCTGCCGCCTTTGCCAACCTGGATTGGGAAGTATTAGATGGGTTGCATATTTTACCCGGCATTCGCTACAACTACGATAAAAAAGATGTGGTGTACGACCGCGTAGCAAGTGGTGGTTTGCAAACAACGGACCCTGCTCTACTGGCGATAAAAAGATCGGCATATAGCAGCCAGGCCTATGAAGCCGATGCCGAAGAAAACAATGTAACCTACCAACTTACGCTTGCTTACCGGCCAAATAAACAAATTAATGCTTTTGCTACCTACTCTACCAGTTTTAAACCGGTGGGGGTAAATGTAGCCGGCCTTCCTACTATTGTAAACAATGGCGTAACGCGTGCAGACAGCACCCTTGCCGTTATTAAGCCGGAGGATGTAAAACACTTTGAGATAGGTATTAAAACAAACCCAACAGACGATATTACGTTTAACCTTATAGTACATAATACAAATATTGAGAACTATCAGGCCAATGTGCAATCACCTCAACTGGGTGTAAACCGCGGTTATATTGCCAACGCTGAAAAGGTAAATGTAAAAGGGGTGGAAGTGGATGCAAGCATAAGGGCAAACAAGCACTTCTCGTTTACAGGAGCCTTAGCATATACTGATGGTAAATATGTAAAGTTTACAAATGCTCCGCTTCCATTAGAAGAAACGGGCTTAACCGAAAACGGTGTGCAAAAAGCCTTTAAGGATATTTCTGGTGGTGCATTACCCGGTATTTCAAAATGGGCCGCTTCACTAGGTGGCGAGTTTGTTACTCCCGTGCAGGTTTGGAACAACAATGGCAATTTTTTTGTTGCTTTGGATGGCTACTACCGTTCCGGTTTCTCATCGAGCCCTTCACCTTCTACCGTGCTTAATATTGATGGTTATGCACTGATAAACGGAAGATTGGGCTTTAGGGCAACCAAAGGTTTGACATTCTTTATATGGGGCCGCAACTTGTTCGATAAAAACTATTACGAACAATTGTTGCCTGCCGGTGGCAATGCCGGGCATTATGCAGGTGTATTGGGCGATCCACGGACATTCGGGGTAACATTAAGATATTCCCTTTAAGCCTTTAGGTTTTTCATAGTAAGGCGTTAGGCATTCTTGCTTAACGCCATTTTTTTAAAGCAACGTTGAAACCAAATAATTCGCCAGCCCATATACAGCACTTATTCCCAGCCAGGCAATCATATTTATTTTAAACTTGTTTAACGCGAAAAATGAAATAATGATCCATATAAAATGACTGATATGAAAATGCGATGAATTTATTTTTCCATAAAAGACCACCTGCAACAGTAAAAAAATAGCGAGATTAAGCACAACCCCAACCACGGCAGCTGTGAAAGGGACTCAACAATGATTTTTTGCCGATTTTCATAAGTGCCATGGCTATAATGGCTACAACTGCTGGCTTTAAACCGTCAAACATGGCGTTTACCCAAGCTATTTGCCCATAAAGCGCATACAATGCACTTAAGCCCATCAGGATAAACATGGACGGAAGGATGAAAAGAATGCCCGCAGCCAAACCTCCCCTTACCCCATGCAGCAGCCAACCTGTATAAGTGGCTAATTGTTGTGCTTCGGGCCCGGGCAACAACATGCAATAATTGAGCGCATGCATAAAGCGGCTTTCACTGATCCACTTTTTCTTTTCCACCAAAAACTCATGCATAATGGCAACCTGCCCCGCAGGTCCGCCAAAACTGATAAACCCCAACTTCAGCCAAAACTTCAAAGCTTCCTTTAGAGATGGTTTTTGTGTCATAATTAATATAGGTGGATATTTTCTTAAATATAGGATTAGGTGCTTCAGATTAAAATAAAACCTATCAAATTAGTAGAATATGTTTTAAAAAAAATTACTCTTTCAAAAAGGATGAGATGGTAACTTCCTTCATCACATCTCTTGTTCTTTCCCTGATAACTTCAAATTCACGGCGATATACGCAGGTTTTTTCATCTTTGCAATCTTCACATTTCTCGTAAAACTGCACGGCAACACAGGGCACCAATGCTATAGCCCCATCAAAAAGCCGGTATATATCCGCTACAGATATTTCAGCAGGGTCCTTTTTTAAAAAATAACCGCCACCGTAACCCTTATGGCTACCAACATATCCTGCATGTTTTAATTCCAGCAAAATCTGCTCCAGAAACTTTTTGGGAATGCTTTCATTGGCAGCTATATCCGCCGTAAACATATTCCCCTGCTTGAATTTACCGCCCAATTGCACCAACGCCTTAATGGCATATTTGCATTTTTTCGACATCATAGGGCGTAAAGATAAAGGATTGGAACTTTTTCCAATCCACTTACCCCTTACTAAAGGTTTATCGAATAAAAAAGTGAAAGACCCACATCTTAGCCAAATGCCTTAAAAATGGTTATGCTGGAAGTAATTATGATAACGGCTCCGATAATAATCATCATGACGCGTTTGTTGATTTTAGCAGCAAAATAAGCACCAATTGGTGCAGCAACCACGCCACCAATTACCAACCCAAGAACCACTTTCCAGCTATCAACCCCAATTAAATACATAAAAACAGCGGTACTGCTGAAGGTTACAAAAAACTCAGCCGTATTCACGGTTCCAATGGTCCGGCGCGGATCTTTACCCTGGTTAATCAGGTTGGAAGTAACAATGGGTCCCCAACCTCCACCACCAATCGAATCAAACAAACCTCCACATAATGCGAGCAATCCTGCCCTTTTTACTTCTTTGTTAGTTTTTTGCTGATTACGAATTCCTTTATAAATAATTACGAAACCCAGGATCAACAGGTACGCCGCTACATAGGGTTTTAATACGCCGCCATCCAATATTTCGGAAACAAGGTAAGCACCGGTAACGGCACCCAATACGCCAAAAAATACAATCCGGAAAAATAACAGGATATCGATGTTACGAAAGCGGATATGTGAAAGCCCGGAAACACCGGTGGTAAAAACTTCGGCGGTATGCACTGCTGCAGAAGCCACTTTGGGAGGTACGCCTAAATACAATAAAAGGGTAGAACAACTTACGCCATAGGCCATTCCGAGTGCGCCATCAATCATTTGGGCAACAAAGCCTGCGAGAATAAACCAAAGAAAGGTGGTATCAAAATCGGCCCTTGTTAAATTAACCTGCGGAAATACGTAGAAAATTAAGTAGCCCACAAGCAAGGCTTTGAGTACTAAAATAGCCACGCCAATATACCGAAGTCTTATTTTATCCTGCCACTTTTTGGGGCGCTTTACTCTTTCCCCCTGCACCAGTATAGCTTCTGAAAGCGGAGCATTGATGACTAAAGATTGCGCATTATCCATAGAAACTGTTTTATGAGTGAGCAAACATAAAACAAATTCTATCAACTCGGTAGATTATATCAAATTAATTCGAAAATTATTTGAGTAACTTTTTAGTGGTAGGTGGGGACACCTACCACTAAAAAGTTACCTGGAATTTATTGGTGGGTGTCACCACCCACCAATAAATTCCAGGTACGGAATAAAAAAGTGGCGCGCCTGTAAGCACGCCACCTATACATCTATTTTAATTACTTAGCCGATTCCATCAGGCGGATACATTCGGCCCGGTATCCATCGGGATCAAAATTGCTTGCACCTTTTGCCAGCCGGATAATGTTTTGCATATCCTTATCGGCTATCAGATCTGATTCACGAAGCTTTAACCCAAACCAGGCTACTGCCGCAGCAAACCTGAAATCTTCAGAAGCGCTTTGCAAAGGTGTTGCTGTTGCAAGAACAGTTTGCGCTGATTCCGTGCTTTTATCTTCATCGGGTTTTTTGTAGCGGAATTTTATGGTTGCCAACTCCTTCCCGTTTCCTTTTGCTGCCTGTGTTTCACTATACTTTAATTTGGGAACATCAGCAGTAAATGTGCTGTTTACACCCACCGGGATTATCTCGTATAATGCCGTAACCGTATGGCCAATACCCATTTCACCGGCATCTATTTTATCGTTTACAAAATCTTCATCATTCAGTTTCCGGTTTTCATAGCCAATCAGCCGGTAGCTTTTTACCTGTGCAGGATTGAACTCAATTTGCAGCTTCACATCCTTTGCCACAGTAAACACCGTTCCCTTAAATTCTTTACCCAAAAAGCGGTTGGACTCCTGCATATTATCTATATAAGCATAGTTGCCATTGCCTTTATCTGCAAGCGTTTCAAGCCGGTTGTCTTTGTAATTTCCCATGCCAAATCCCAAGCAGGTAAGAAAGATGCCGGTCTTTCTTTTTTCTTCAATTAAATGCTGCAAATCGCCTTGTGAGTTAATACCAACATTAAAATCTCCATCAGTAGCAAGTACCACACGATTGTTACCGCCTTTAATAAAATTTTCTGCAGCCGTCTTATAAGCCAACTCAATACCGGCACCACCTGCCGTACTTCCCCCTGCATTCAAATTATTCAGCGCTTCCATGATGGTTGCTTTTTCATTGCCATTGGTAGCTGGCAATACCAAACCTGCTGCACCGGCATATACCACTATAGATACTTTATCTTCTTTACGCAACTGATCTACCAATACTTTCATTGATGATTTCAGCAAGGGCAATTTGTTGGGTTCATTCATGGAGCCGGATACATCCAATAAAAAAACAATATTACTTGGCGGTAATTGTTCTGTAGGAATGTCTTTTGCCTTAAGTGCAATACGCAACAACTTGTGTGCTTTATTCCAGGGTGCATCGCTGTATTCTGTTTGCGTTGCAAAAGGTTTATCATCCCTTGGCGCAGCATACTGGTACTTAAAAAAGTTAATCATTTCTTCAATGCGTACTGCATCCTGCGGCACTTTTTCGCCATTGTTAATAAACCGCCTGATATTGGTGTAAGACGCATTATCCACATCAATACTAAAGGTAGATAAGGGTGATACCTGCGGGCTTGTAAATGGATTTTCAACCAATGGATTGTATTCTTCATTGTCGTTTTCATCCACTTGTGCAGGGTCAATTTTTATGCCTGATTTTAATAGTTGATCATTGAATTGCTGAAGGTCTTTCTGCTGCTTTTTGGTTAATCCTTTCGTGGTAATTATGATGACTCCATTTTGTGCCCTGCTTCCATAAATGGCTGTTGCGGATGCATCTTTCAGAATATTTATATTTTCAATTTGCTGTGGATCTATTTGCTTCAAAGCCTTACCATTGCTAACCATGCCATTGATAACATACATGGGTTCATTACCGGGTTTTACCGTAGCCATTCCACGTATCTGGATTTGTGGACTTGCACCAGGAGCAGCATTTCCTTTTGGTAATTTTTCCATTTTTCGCTTACTCCCATTTTCAATATGCACACCTGCTAACCTCCCCTGCAATTGCTGTTCTATTTTTATCGAATTATTGGAAGCCATTAAGGACTGCTGATTAATGCCGGCAACGGAACCCGACATATCTACTTTTTTGGTTGCACCATATCCAACAACCATTACATCACTCAGCGAGGAACCAGATGGCTCCAAGGCAATCTTCACATTGTTCTTTTCATTTACCTGTATTTGTTTTGCATCATACCCAATTGCATTTACGGCAAACAAATCACCTTTCTCTGCTTTCAAATTAAAAGCGCCATTCGCATCTGCAGATACACCGCTTTTGTTTCCTTCATTTACTATGGTTGCATAGGCAATAGGTTTTCCGGTTGTATCGGTAACAATGCCTTCAATAAAAATTTCTGTGACTTTTGGTTCTGAAGAAACAATTGCATCAGGAACAAGGATTTCTACTTTTTTGCGATCTGCTGAAACGATCGCAGACTTTACAGATGGTTGTTCTGTTGTTCTACGCGTTAACGATTCATCTATTTCTACTGATTGTGTGGGGTTATTGGCTTCAGCCTGTATAACAGGCTTTGTTGAAGGATTCGTAATTACCGAATCGCCCGGCGTTACATTTTTATTAGATTGGTAAATAAAAACACCGGCAAATAACATCACCAGCAATGTAGCTGCAATGGCTAATAGTTTTCTATAAGGAAAGCCTACCACTTTTGGTTGTTCCTTTTGATCGAGGCGTGTTTCCACTTGTTGCCATACTTCATCGAAGCCGGGAAAACGAAGCTGCTCTGTTTGCTCAGCGGCTTCTTTAAATTGTTGTAAAAATTTATCTTGCTTGTTCATGGCGTTTGTAAGATTGGTCATAAAATTGGATTACCAGTTCCTGCAATTTTTTGCGGGAAAAATTCAACTGCGATTTTGAAGTGCCCTCTGCTATGCTAAGCATGTTTGCAATTTCCTTATGCGAATACCCTTCAATGGCATAGAGATTAAAAACCGTACGGCATCCATCAGGTAGTTCGCCGAGGAGTTTCATTAAATCATCTGCATCCATGGGTGCATCGATGGAAACATCTGCCTTTGTTTCAGCCATTGCATCGTCGAGGTAAATACTAAAGCTTGTTTGCTTCTTTAAAAACGCGAGGCATTGGTTAACAGCAATGCGTCGCGCCCAGCCTTCAAAAGCCTGCACTTCTTTAAGCTGTGTAATTTTCGTAAGAATGATGTAGCAGGATTCAGCCAATACTTCTTCTATTTCATGTTGGTTCCTCAGGTACCGCCTGCAGGTGTGGTACAATTTGGAAGCCATGCGTTCGTAGAGGATGCGTTGGGCCGGTCGCTGCATTTGCTGGCATGCTTGTATAAGTTGTTCGTCGGTCACTATGCGGTTGCTTTATAACTAAGAGTGAAAGTTGCAGCAAATGGTTGTAAGCATGGGAATATTTATTTTTTATAAATAGGATTGACTGTGAAGATTGGAAAATTGATCTTGTTTAAAGATTTCAGCGCACTTACCCAGAATAGCCGACCCCAGAGGGGTCACATATTTGTAAAAACTGAATTACTTCTTAGACGAATGACCCCAGCGGGGTCAAACATTATCATGGGCAATATATTGTCCGACCCCGCTGGGGTCGGGGATGACATGGCAAAATAATTTACTACAAATATGTGACCCCGCTGGGGTCTTTAATACTAATTTCTTAGTTTGAAGTTCCAAACGTCTAAAAACCTTGCATAAAAATTCAAGTGCTTCAAGAGCGCAAAGCAGGAAAGATTTCAGCACTTCCCCTACAGTTGATATATAGGCACAAAAAAGTGGCGCGCCCTTTTGAGGCGCGCCACGGGTAATGATATAAAGTAAAATTAGATTACGCTAACATTCACTGCATTCAAACCTTTTTTTCCGTTCTGTACTTCGTAAGAAACTTTGTCGCTTTCACGAACTTCATGAATCAAACCTGAAACGTGAACGAAAACATCCTGACCACCGTTAGCAGGAGTGATGAAACCAAATCCTTTAGTTTCATTGAAAAACTTAACTGTACCTTCTTGCATTCTAATAATTAAAAAAATAAAATAATGGGTGCAAGATAGGGCATTTAAGCTCCCCGCGCCGATTTGTTTTTGTTCTTAGCCAAATCCCTTGCATTTGCACGGCTATATAAAAAGACTAAAATCCGCTAATAATTATCAAAGTTTACACCCTGTTCTATCCTTCTTATCAGCAAACCATATGTATCTTCTATCAGCTTACGACCCACTTCTTCGCGGGTAGGATAACGGTCGAAACGGTTATTAATTATGCGGCGATCTTCATCGGTAAGTGCTCGCTGATCCCCGCTGTAGGTAGCCGTTTCGTATACCCAGTTATATCTTCCGGGGAAATGGTCATATAGAATATTTCGCCCGGTAGGTATATCATAAATACGGCATTCAAGGTTGGCATCACCATTTACATAGCGCTTTGTAATGGTAACAGTAGCCCTTACGGTTGTGATTTTTTGTACAGGTTGCCTTCCACTTGTGTCTGAAGGTAATCGGGGTTCCTGCGTTACAATTTGCTTTTCACGCTGGTAAGTATCGCGCTCGGTATAAGGATTATACACCTGCAACTGCTGAAAACGCATATCCACTACCCGTTCAGGTTGCAACCGCATACTGCGGGCTTCCTGGTCGGTAACAAATCGTGTCATTTTATAGGAACGACTATTCAGATCTCTCAGCATCTGGTATTGGAGGTAATCGTTTTGCAGCCCCCAGTAGTTCCAACCAAAGCTATAATAATCCACTTGGTTTACCACTACGTAGAGTGTAGCCAATGGTTCAGCTATTCGCAATTGGTTTGCAACATCCCGGTAACCCGGCGATTCCCTGTTGGCTTTATTAAAGTAATCAATAGCTTGCCTTGCATCCTGCCGGTTTTGATGCCCAAGCAATTCTATACCCGCCTGATAGTATTCTTCGGAAGCATTAATGCGCGCTTCGCTTATCTGGTCTCGAAACTGGACCGGGTTCTTAATTACTGCCGATGCCTGCGGAATAGCCAACACTGCATCGGTAATGCTTTGGCTCGCTTCTAGTTGCCGGCGCCATAATACCCAACGATCGCCCGGTTGGTTATCGCGTAATACATAGCCTTGCATAGCAGCCCTGCTATCCATTGCCCGCTGGTAGGTTTGCGGCAGCAAATCGAGCATAGCTTTATCATTTGGATTTTTCTTAATCGTGGCTAGCAGTTCAAGCACGGCTTCATCTTCTGCAGAAAGAAATTTGGTTACGGATGATGGCACCATTTTATTGCCACATCCCATTACCAATAGAAGCAGTCCTAAAAAAAGCAGATTCTTTACCATAATTGCATGGTTTATCAAACAATGACCATCGTTTGTAACTACAAGTTTAATAAGCATTTGGGTCTTAACCTTACTTTATTGTTCCAGGCAATGCATTTAGCCTTGTAAAGCTTCCCAATATTCAGCTGCCCTTCGTGTATGTGGAATTACAATGGTACCGCCTACAATATTGGCTACAGCGAATATTTCATACATCTGTTCAGTGGTAATACCTTCATCGTGGCATTTACCTAAATGGTACTTAATACAATCATCGCAGCGAAGCACCATACTTGCCACCAATCCCAGCATTTCCTTGGTTTGGGTGCTTATGGCTCCTTCCGCATAGGTATTGGTATCAAGATTCCAAAGCCGCTTAATTACGAGATTGTTCTTACTTAAAATAACTTCATTCATCCGGGTACGGTAGTCATTAAATTCATGGATCAGGTCGGACATGGTATATTGTTTTTTGCAAACTTATTACAAAGGATAAACTTAATAGAAATGAGTTAGTTACATAAAAAAAGACGCCCCCGAAAGAGCGCCTTTTTTAAGTAACTAACTAGTAATTATATAATTAGTATCCAGGATTCTGCTGACCTGCAATACCAGGGTTGGTATTAAATTCAGCTTCCGGAATAGGAAGTAACCTCTTTGGGTTGGTATAGGCAATAGACCTTGCAGAAGCAGGGTAATTGGTGCTACGCTCAACACTCAGTTTCAATCGGTTAAGATCATGGTAACGATCACCCTCTACCAAGAACTCTTTGCGTCTTTCCATTATAATAGCATCAACAAGTGCCTGACCGGTTTCTACAACAGGTGCCTGCGAAGGATCACGGCGTGATATTACATAATTTAAGAAATTTTGCGCATTGGTAGCGTTGCTTGCTACAGAAGCTTCTGCTGCAATCAAGTACACATCGCTCATGCGCAACAATTTGGTTTCATCACGGTCAGTTGCGATATTCTTGAATTTTTCAATAAATACGGCCGGGTGACGTGTTTGTCCTGCAGTTGATTGCCTGTAGATAGCTTTACGAACATCTGTATCCGTAAACATAGCAAACAAAGGATCGGAAACAACCATGTCGCCATAACCCAATTGGTTGGTAATGTAGCCAAGTGCATCAAATCCATTATTACCTACTGCATCGCTTGATACTTCAAATAAGGTTTCAACTTTATCGGTACGGAAAGTTGCACTTCCCCAATAAGCACCATAGCTAGCAGCCGAAGCCACCGTAAAACCACTATTTGCAATTACATCGTTTGCAGCTGTAAGCGCACCCGCCATATCATTACGGGTAAGTCTAACTTTAGCTTCCAAAGCGCGGGCAGCCCACTTATGCATCAGAGATGAGTTAGTGAAAGTGGTCATATCAGTGTAAGCTTCTCCAAGGTCTTTTAATATTTGGTCATAAACCTCGCCAACGGTAGAACGTGCTGGTTTGAAGGTAATATCAAATGTCAATACAATGGGCACACCCAGTGAAGATGGGCTTTCATTGTAAGGCTTGGCATAAAAACGAACTAAGGTAAAATAAAGCAAAGCACGCACGGCCTTAGCTTCTCCCTTGATTTGGTTTAAACCAGGCGTACCTGTAAGCGGACTATTGATGATGTTATTGCAACGCAGGATGGCGTTATAAGCCGAAGACCACATTCCTGCCGCATCGCCATCATTTACAGGCATTGTCATAAGGTTATACTGGGTATAACGGTTTGAATTCTGCGGATGCTGATAAATATTATCACCCATCAGGTCGCCCAATACAGGTACGGTTCGGCCAAAAAGATTCGTAGCTCTGATGCCTGCATATACGCCCGTCATAGCAACCCTAAGGTCAGGTTCAGTAGCAAGCGCATCTTGGGGGGTAAGAGATGTATAGGGACGCAAATCAAGGAATTCCTTTTTGCACCCGGTAAAAGTGGCAAGCATTACACTTGCGGTCATTACCCCCAGTACTATTTTTGATTGTATATATTTCATATTTCAGATATTTTTTAGGTTAGAAGCCAAGGTTAAGACCAATTGTATATGTCTTCGGAATAAATACATCCAGGTTTGACTGTGCATCTACACCTTGCTCAGGATCCCATGGCAGATTCTTGTCTTTTACCAAAGTCCAAACGTTGGCACCGCGTGCATAAATATTTACATTGGTCAAACCAATCTTAGAGATAAGGCTCTTTGGCAGGTTATAACCTAAAGTAATATCACGCAAACGCAGGTAATCGCCCTTGTTCAGGTAGAAAGTAGAGAAATTTTGGGCCAATTTGTTACCGTTGTAAACGTATTTGGGGAAAGTAGCATTATCGCCCGGATTGCGCCAGCGCTCATTAACCTGACGAACAACTTTACCAAAAGCACCACCATTACCGCTACCTGCATAGAAACCGCCCCAGCTATCGCGCACATAGTTACCACCGCTATACACAAACTGTGCACCTAAGGTAATGCCCTTGAAAGTAAGGTTATTGGTAAATCCACCAAAGTATTTAGGGGTAGCCGAACCAAACTCTCTGCTGCGCTGTGCGGCGTTATAATTATTAGTAGTGGCAGTTTTAGTATCATCCACATACCAAAGCGGATCACCGTTTGCAGGATCTACACCCGCCCACTGACGTACAAAAATGGTTTGATAATCGTAACCTGGTCTCCAGATATAGATACCATTAAGTGTTTGTTCCTGACCTGTAGCAATTTTCTTTATCTCATTTTTGTTACGGGCATAATTAAAACTGATATCCCATTTGAAATCACGTGTTTGAACCGGTACAACATTTACCAATAATTCTACACCCTTGTTTACCATTTCACCTACGTTATTTGATACAGAACCTAAACCAGTTGTTGGTGGTAATGGTTCATTCAAAAGGATATCGGTACTCAAACGGTTGTAATAATCAAATGAACCCGAGATCCTGTTCTTCAGGATGGCAAAGTCAATACCAAAATTATACTGCTCGTTATTTTCCCAGGTAAGATTAGGGTTACCCGCATTGGTAATCGTGCTACCGGTAGTTTGGTTATAGTTTGCGCCATAGCCATAAAGTGCCCTGGCATCATAGTTACCAATATTTGCATTACCGGTTACACCATAAGTAGCACGGAGTTTCAACTGATCGAAGATTCTTTGATTTTCCATAAATCCTTCACGATCAATATTCCAGGTACCACCTACGCTCCAGAAATCGCCCCAAATATTATTTTCACCAAACCTTGATGAACCATCACGACGATAGCTTCCACTAATTACATATCTATCTTTATAATTAACACTTAGTAGAGAGAAAGGAGCTGCTACAAAAGCATAATCGGAACCAGTACGGGTGGACTGAATAGGCGATGCGCCTACACTTGGTACAATGAGTGCCGTATTGGGAGGAAAGCCTTGTGACTGCACATTGCTAAAGATTCCAGTAGATTTATTTGCTTCGTAACCTAGCTTAACGTTAAGGGTGAAATCTTCAGCCTTACCTAAAGCCTTGGTATAATCCAACATGTTGGTCCAGGTCCAGGTAGTGTAGCGGGTGTAATAAAAGAAAGCACGACCACTTACGTTAAAACCATCACCATGAAAAGGGTTGTTATACTGATCTTCTTCCAACACATTATAATCAATACCATAACGAGTCGTAAACTTAAGACCATCTATAATTTCATATTCGCCACCAATGGTACCGCGTATGCTGTTTTGCCTTAAAGAACGCTTGTCTGTAGCAGCTGTATAAATGGTGTTATGCAATGATCCGGGTCCGAAATCGGGTGCCGTTATATTGAAAGAACCATCAGGCTTATAAGCATTACGTGAAGGCAACAAGAAGTAAGAACTAAGTACTGGATTACCAAAGGCACCACCTGCAAGCGGCGCTTGTTGCTCAGCCACACCCAAATTTGAAGTCAGGAATACAGAGAATTTCTTGTTGATTTTATGCCTCAAATTTAAGGCAGCAGAAAAACGTTCAAAGTTGGATTGGATGGTAATACCTTCCTGCCTGAAATAACCACCGGAAAGGTTGAAGGTAGTTTTATCGTTACCTCCGTTCATTCCAATGTTATATTGCTGCTGTTGACCACGACGCGTAGTATTTTCAAGCCAGTTAAAATCCTGACCGTTACCAAAACCAAAGTTAGAAGCCATAATAGCATCCACGTTGCCGGCATTAGCAATACCGGCATTAATCAAACCTTCGCGGGTAAGTTCAAAATATTGAGCCGCATTGGCTGGTGTATAATCGGGATTTTGATAAGCGATATCACTATAACCTACTTCTGTATCAAAAGTAAATTTAGTTTTACCTGCTTTACCGCTTTTGGTGGTAACCACAATTACACCGTTTGCACCACGTGAACCGTATAATGAAGTCGCTTGAGCATCCTTTAATACTGAAATGCTTTCGATATCATTCGGGTTAAGCGTGCTTAACAGGTTAGCAGTTGTTGTTAAACGACTTGCATCACCGGTTAGAATTGGGATACCATCTACTACCCATAAAGGCGCATTGCCTGCGGAAATAGATGAAAAACCACGGATACGAATATCAGTAGCGGCACCGGGCTGACCCGAACCGGAAGATACTTGCAAACCCGCTACCTGACCTTGGAGGGTTTTATCAACAGATGTAAATGGACGATTTTCTAATACTTCAGAATTCACCTTGGCAATAGAACCAACTACATCCGGCTTTTTGGTAGTACCATAAGCCGTTACAACAACCTCATCAAGATTACTTGACTGGGCAGCAAGAACCGCATCTAAAGTAGTACGGGAGCCAATTGCCAGGTCCTGTCCTCTATAGTTAACGGAAGAAATGGTCAATGTTTTGGCTGTTGCCGGAACATCGAGTTTAAATACTCCTGCATCATCGGTAGTAGTACCCACATTGGTACCTTTTACAGTAACCGAAGCACCCGCAATAGGGGCACCATTTTCATCGGTTACCTTACCGGTAACGGTACGCGTTTGCGCCCAAGCCTGCCCAATGGTAATCAGGCAAACCAGCAACATCACTGTTAGTTTTCTCATACGCTTTTTATTGGTTAATTAAAAAATAAACGACAAATATAAAGAACGATGGTTGACCATCGAACTGCACTTTTATTAAAATCTATGGTTAAGACAATTCGAAATCATGTATAGCTGCTTTGCTTTAGCATAATTCAAAATGTCATATTAGGTGTGTGGAGATTATTTACAAAAAATTAGCATAATTGTTGCCAAAATGTATAAATAAGTGTTAAGCATGTTTTCTTAAAGTCAGTAAGTCCTTAATTGAAAATTTGCGCAATATTAGGTATTTTGGCTGTTCTATGCACACTTATCTCCATTTTTTACACAGTTATGGAGAATTTGACACTATTATGTTATTCCTGATTTGAATTATTTCTATTTTATCATCCCTTTGTTAAGGGATTTAACATATTGAAAATTTGGGGTATTAAAAGACGATTATAGTGAGCAATCGGGAAGTCAGGTTTTACTAAAACACTAGATACCCTATACCGAGCCTATACAATTAGCCAAAAAAAATGTCCCCCAAATGGAGGACATTCTATAAAAAATAAATTTTAGGTTTTACCGTAATTAATAACCTGGATTCTGAACAATTATCGGGTTAGCAGCAATTTCATCAGCAGGTATTGGCCAAATAAACCTGTAATCACTATATGGAATAGAAGGCCACAGTACAGCAGGTAAAGGAACACCAATGCCATAAATTGCCGCACCACCAGAACCATTTGGCATTTTTGCAGGAATACCAACCGGACGTAGCGCAGCAATAGGATCCATTGCAGTACGATGAATATCGGCCCAACGCTTACCTTCTGCACCAAACTCAAAACGACGCTCCCATAAAATTGCACCAACAAGGGCAGTTTTATCGGCAAAAGATGCAGCCGTATATTGATTAGCTGCCCTATCAGCAGCAACCATAGCACGGTTACGAACCACATTTAGGAGGTCAATAGCTCGCTGCGATATTCCCGTTGCCACACGGGCTTCGGATTCTGCCTGCATCAATAACACTTCAGCATAGCGTGAAATTGGATTATTGGAGCCACGCTGCACATAATCAGCATATTTGGTAGTGAATACACTTTGTGTGCCATTTGCATTTGTACCCAATACGTACAAAGATGTACGGCGTAAATCACCTGCAAGCCACTCTGCTCTGTTCCAAACGATTGGAGAAATAGCCACCAATCCGCGCGCACCTAAGTTAGTAGCACCATACATATTGGGAAGTGCCGCATTTACACCCGGATTATCCAACGCATCGTTCTTGATAGTGAAAATATTCTCAGTAGTAAGACTGTTGGAACTAAAAGCAGTACCAGGATTTGCAGTGAGTGCATAACCCTTAATAGGACTTACCACTGATTCAGGAACTAACGGATTTACCGAAGCCGGAATTAATTTGTTCCCTTCTGTTATGGCATCAGCAAAGCGGCCCATGTGCATTAAAACTTTCATTTTCAATGCAACGGCAGCACCTCTTTCAGCCCTTATAATGCGATTGGAAGCGGTAGTTTGCTGTATAGGTAGATTACCTATGGCAAAATCAAGATCTTCCAGTATTTTGGTATAGTTCTGCGCTACAGTAGCCCTTGGGTCTGTGCGTACTTGCGTAACTGCCAGAGAGCTGTTAACCGGGAAATCACGATATGGAACACCAAGCTTATCGCCATTACCGTCAAGGAACGGACGTGCAAAGTGAAAAACCATTTCATGATGCGAAAGCGCCCTTAAATACCTCATCTCTGCAATGGAAGTATTAGCAAGGTCGGCAGAAATAATGCCTGCATCGCCAGCCTTGGTCAGACCATCAATGGCTACATTGGCAATGTTTATCAATCGGTACGTTCCCGACCAATGGTTTACATTGTTCAATGTGCTTGGGTTATAAGTGGACTGATACGTAATCTGGTAAAAAGCCTGCAGGTTTATCACATCCTCCCCACGGTTATCGCCCTGTTGTACGTTGGCCGCACCAAATGGGTACCCACGATCAATATTACCATTATAAAATCCACTTTGTGCAGCATCATATACGCCATTTATTGCCAGGTTTACCCGCTCTGGTGTTGTAAAAACACTTTCGTCGGTAAACGAATTGTATGGAGCAAGATCCAATTCTTTTTCGCAACCCGAGACAGCTATCGTGAATAGCCCGGCAATTGCAATGGAATGAAAATATTTTTGTTTCATAAATTTTACTTTTTAATCCGTTAACAATGATTAGAATGAAACTTTAAGACCACCAGATAATAAGATAACCTGTGGAGATACAGCAGCATCAAATCCGGCTTCATTTGCATTTTCAGGATCCGCCCCTGTATATTTGGTAGAAGTCCATAGGTTTTGACCTTGTGCAAAAATCCGGATTCCTGATACAAACCCATTGGTTGCGGTACTTAATTTCTGACTATTGAAATTATATCCAATTACCACATTCTGAAGGCGAATAAAGTCTCCACTTTCTACAAAACGGCTGATGGCTAATCCATTTTGATTAATTTGATTTCCGTTGCCGTTTCTCAATTTAGGAACATTGGTTATTTGGCCTGGCGCGGTCCAACGGGTAAGAATTTCAGTTCCATTGTTTTGGAATTGTTGGTTCAATAATATTTCCTGACGGGTAAAGTTCATGATTTCATTGCCACCACTAAAGCGGAAAAAGAGTTCAAGGTCAAACCCTTTGTAGCGGAAATTGTTGCCCACCCCCCCATACCAGGTAGGTACTGCATTACCAAGGATAGCACGGTCTGCGAAACCGAGCGGAGATGAAGCACCAAAAGTTGCATCGTCTATACTTTTAGCTAAAAAGTAACCATTCAATGCAGCGCCAGTAGTACCGGAAGTATTATGCTGCACCAATTGGCCATCGGCTTTGTAGTACATGGGATTACCCGTATTTGGATTTACCCCTGCAAACCTATATCCATGAATCACATTAATTGCCTCACCTACCATAATCAGGTTGTAAGATCCATTAACAATAAATGGCGTGGGGCTTCCATCGGGTTGAGGGTACAGGTATTTAATTTCATTATTTACAGTGGTAAAGTTTGCATTGAAACTCCATTGAAAATCACGTTTTTGGATAATATCGCCTGAAAGGCTAAATTCAATACCCCTGTTTTCAAGCCTGCCTATGTTCTGAGCAATCTGATTATTGGGAACCCCCGCAGTTGGAGGGGTAGGTACATTTAGCACCACATCATCAACATCATTCAAGAACCAATCAACACCAAAAGTGAACCGGTTATTCAACAAGGATGCTTCAAGACCAATATCATATTTAGTGCTTTTTTCCCACCTAAGCTCACGGTTGCCCACTACAGAAGGGCCAAGACCACTTATGTTTCCATAAGCCCTGTTAGCAAATTGGCTTAGATAAGGAAATCCACCGAGGGCGTTGCCTACAACTGCATAAGAAGCTTTAAACTTAAGATCATTTACAACACGGGAAAGTGAGCTGCTGTTTTTCCAGAAATCTTCTTCGGAAATTCTCCATCCAACGGAAGCACCGGGGAAATTACCATAGCGGGTTTCAGGTGCAAGAGAACTGATTCCATCACGACGAATGGAACCCTGAATAAAGTATTTCCCTCCAAAATCATAGTTTAAACGGCCAAAAGTGGACTCAATAGCAGACTTGGAAAAATTACCGCCTGCAAACTGTAATTGTCCTGAACCGCCGATTACGTTTTCCTGGATGAAGAAGAGATCAGATACCTGCCTAACCTCGCCTGAAAACCATTTTGTTTGGTCCTTCTGAATTTCATAACCACCAGTCAGATAAAGGTTGTGATTTTTATAAGAATAATTATAATTAGCATAGTTCTGCCAGGTAAGACGCTGGAAATTTTGCTGAGAATTATAAGCTGAACCCTGACTTCCAAAGCCATCTCCATGGCGGGGGTCCAACTTCGCGAAACTATAATCCATCAGGATATCGTAACCCAACGTAGAACGGATTTTCAAACCTTTTAAAGGCGATAGTTCTATAAATGCATTATTTACTAGCCTGTGTTTATCTGATGAATTTATATTATTCCTAAGCGTAAATGCCACATTGGAAAAATTATCATCCACTGACTGCAGATTGGGGGCCGGTGCCATAGAGTTTACGGTAGGAAAAAGGATGTTGAACCCAGATGGATGTGTTGTGCTGTAAGGGCTCACATTTGGCAACTGGCGCAAAGATGATGCAATGGCACCACTCAATGAGTTGGATCCGTTATTCTGGTCAAAGTCTACCTGCTTGGATAGCGTTGTACTATTGCCAAATTTAAGGAAGCGGTTCATCTCGCTTTCAAAGTTAAACCGAAGGCGGTAAGATGTATTTTTATTGCTGATAATTACCCCCTGCTGATCGGAATAACCCATTGAAAAATAATACTGAGATTTACGTGAACCACCTGAAAAATTCAGGTTGTGCGTTTGGTTAAATGCATTTTTAACCAGCACATTTTCCAACCAGTCGGTATCTGTTCCATCAGGGTTTGGATTGGCGTTTGGAACGGCGCCTGCGTTAACCCTCTTTTCATTAGCAATCGTTACAAATTCCGATGCATTCAAAAGGTCCCAGGTATTTTTTGCATTGGTAACCCCCATGGTTACATCATAATTAACACGCAGTTTATCATTTTTTGTACCTTTTTTGGTAGTAATCATAATAACACCACCCGCAGCACGGCTGCCATAAATGGCGGTGGCTGATCCATCTTTCAATATCTCCATACTTTCAATATCATTGGGGTTAATATCACCCAGGGCATTGGAGTTGGTAGTACTTGCGAGGTTACCATTAATAAAAGGAATCCCGTCAACCACAATGAGCGGCGCCAGGTTCTGGCTTATGGAATTTAAACCACGGATACGAATTCGGGCGGGCGTATTTACCAAACCACCGGCGTTTGAAACCTGCACACCGGCTGCGCGGCCTGCTAATTGCTTATCTACAGAAGGCGTAACAAGACTTGAAAACTCTTTTACATCAATTTTAGAAGCTGCCCCGGTAAAAGCTTTCTTTTGCTGGGTTCCATAACCTGTAACTACTACTTCAGCCAGGTCTGTTCCTGACTCTTCCATTTCCACATCAAGGGTAAGCATTTTGCCTACCGAGCGGCTTATGGATGTATAACCCACAAAACTAAATGTAAGTGTGCGGGCGGTTGAAGGGAAGGTAATGCTATACTTACCATCTTCTCCTGTTTTGGTACCTACCTCACATTGCAGTTAATTAGGCGGAGAAGGCCTTAGATTCTGGGTTTCATTGTTTTTGAGTTCCAGTTTGTGTACTACAGATTTTCTTTTGGAAAATGGTTTTGGTTTAATCAATAGGATGGATTGGATTCTTTTTAATTGTT
>JBGSLS010000057.1:0-64764 GCA_041740575.1 Chitinophagaceae bacterium
ATCAAAAAAGAAATTTATTTTTTCAGTTAAGAATTTTTCATCTTTAAATCCCTTTTCTTTTTCTGCCTTATCAAATTTCAAATTAGCATCTACATTTTGCATCCCATCCGGATCAATATATCTAATAGGATTATCAAATGCATAATTGTAAGTACTCCATCTGCGCCCCAATTCAGCTAGCGGGTCAATATGATTCCACCTCCCAATCTGCGCATCATACATCCTCGCCCCATAATCCATCCACTCAAGCCCACTGCCATCGCTAAACTCCTGCCTTTGCTCTTCCTTGCCGTTGTACTTAAATTTATTCTCCAGTTTCCCTGCCGCCTTACTACTTATCCCCGCCATTGTTAACCCGAACGGATAATAATGCGGTGCTTATCAAAGAACTTTTTGCATGGCTAAATTAGGGGTATTATTTTACCTGTGACTAATTTCGACTTTTCAGGAGGGAAGGAGATGCAGTCGCCCAAAAATGGTTCAGGAAGAACAATATCGGCGGCGCTGCGGCAGAATAAAAAGCCCAAAACACCAACATCGCCAGAAAAACTATAAATTTGAAAAAAATTAAGCAAGATGTATACAATATTTCATTTTCGCTCTGCAGAAGAAATAAACACAGATATGTTAAATGCAATAAAAGCAGCTTTTAAATCAAAACCTGTTACTATTACGGTTGAAGAGGATCAAGACGAAACTGCTTTTTTACTATCAAATCCCAAAAGCAGGGAAAAGCTTTTGCATTCCATTGAACAACATAAAGCTGGTGAACTGGTGGACATAACCGGAAAAGCTGTTGAACTATGAGGGATATAAGATTTACACCCGATGGGTTTTCCGAATACCATGAATGGTCACAAGAAAACAAGGGTATTTTCAACAAGCTTCATAAATTGATTAATGAAGCCGCCCGTACCCCATTTGAAGGTACCGGCAAACCCGAACCACTTAAGCATGAACTTAAGGGGTATTGGAGTCGAAGGATTACCGACGAACATCGACTTGTTTACGCAGTGGAGAATGACTATATTGTGATTGTGGCGTGTAAAAAGCACTATGTGTAAGCTCAGTTCGCATTCATTGATATTTATCATTGCAAGCACTGGTAAAATGAAAACATTGAAGATGATGGTCTACTCACCTAGTTCCGAAAAATTGAAAAATTCCCCGGAAAAAAAAAGAAAATCGTAAAGGAATTATTGGACGCTTTTATTTTCAAAGCGGATTTGCAAAAACAACTTGCGTCATAAATCTACAAAGCCCCGTGAGGGGCTTTGTAGATTTATATTGTACTCTTTGTTTTATTTAAAAACTTATATTTATTATTTTTATATTTATAGCTAAAGCTTACACTACCTGTATTACTCATCTGAATTTCACCCAAATTATTTATTAACATATAATCAACGAGAGTAATTTCAACTATACCTTTATTTACTTGAATGGGCATTAACTTTATTGCATACAAAGATGATTTGCCATCAAGAAAACTGCTTGTATTCTCACTAATATCAACAATATAATGACCCTCTACTGCATAAGGTAAATCAATGTCAAAGCATTTAAATATATAAATAGTATCAGTCTTTACTTTTGAAAGATGATTTAGTAATGATTGCTGGTAAAGCAATGAATTATCAGAGTCCAATTTAAATGACATTATGATTGATAAAACTACAACGATAATTAAGATTTTCATTGGTTACTTTTTAAAGGTTGATATAGGTAGCGTAGCTACAATACCTTTCGTTGTATAAATATAAATCGTCCCGTCCCTCATGCCGAAAACATAATCTTTCCCTGTTGCAGTTTTTATATCTTGAGCTGATGGTGGCTGCGCCCATATTGCGGTTCCTCCTTGAACCTTCTTGGATCTGCTTGGATGACTATGAAAATCTATACGATCTGTTGAAACCATACTGGCATTCTTTCCTTTCGATGGGTCCATGATTGGCCCCGCTTTTATTTCAGTAACTTTAGTGCCATCAACCTACCCGCCATATTCTCTATTATTTGACGCCTCTGTACCACCTGTACCATCATCCTTTGATACAACCTCAATCATTTTTTCCATTGTCTTTGTAGATGAAATTTCTACAACATTCTTCATTACATCAGCACTAAAATTTCCTGACCTTATTTCTGACTCTGTTTTATCTGCTGCTTCTGTTGAAATTGGGGCCGACTTACCTTTCTGTGTATAATCGGCCGCCCCATAAACATCTGTTGTCGACTTTGTTGTCTTAATTACGTAGTTCTTTTTATCGTCCTTTTTATCATTACCGATTAATTCTCCATTTTCATTATAATAATCTCCAGGAGCGATCCCATCCGGATCTATAAACCTTATCGGATTATCAAATGCATAATTATACGGTGACCACCTACGCATTTTATCTGCAAGTGGGTCAATATGGTTCTACCTCCCAATCTGCGCATCATACAATCCTTGCCACATAATCCATCCACTCAAGTCCGCTGCCATCGCTAAACTCCTGCCGTTGTTCTTCCTTACCGTTGTATTTAAACTTATTCTCCAGTTTCCCTGCTGCCTTACTGCTGATTCCGGCCATTGTTAACCCGAACGGATAATAATGTAACGGCTTCTCAAAGAACTATTTGTAGGGCTAAATTAGGGGGATGTGGTTTATTTATTCGCAGAAAGATTTTGACTTCGCAGTGGTCTTGGAGCCGTTGGTGAAAAACACGCAACGGCGGCGGGTTGGGAGGGGCTTACGACTAATGGCAACACCAACGCGGGCAAAAAGCAGGTATTGTACTAAAAGAAAAGGAAGCTCACGCTGAAGAAGAAGAAGCTCCTGCAGCAGAATAATTTTCAGGTAACGTAATAATAATAGCCGGGCCGGTGGGTTCCGGCTTTTTTTTGCATTTAAATCGGGGTTCTGTTAATTTCCCTTTTTTCTTTCCCTTATGTTATACTCCTGTATCATCGGTGGGTTTTCAGGCGTTAGCGTAAAGCTTATTTCAATATCACTTTTTTCACCTTCCATTATAAAGTAGCCTCTCAAATTATTTTCAGCTACCATCTCGCGTATGCGGATGATTTCACCTGCTCTATTAAAAATATCTTTAGCTTCTTTACGCAACGAATCGGAGAAATAATCCATAAAGAAATTATCGGCAAAAATATTAGCGGCTTCAGCATTTTTCCATTCGGGCAATAATTTGACCAACTCATTTTTACGTTGGTTTAAAATAGCAGATACAGGTATTGGCGCAGGTTTCAGCTTGGTAATGGTAAGGAATGTGTCCAGAACTTTTTGATTTAGTGCACCCATAGATGCATAGGTTTGGTTGCAAAAAGATATAATGCCAATCTGTAAGTCGGGCATTATCCGCCAGTTGCTTCCAAAGCCCGGCAAGCCGCCACTATGCCCCACATTTACCCTGCCTTCGCAATCCTTCATCCAACGTAATCCGTAGCCATAAGCGCTTACATTAGGACAGTTGCGGCCATTGATCATGGGGCCGTTTGGATTAAGACCACTGAAGTTCCAGGGAAACTGCATTTCGCGGATGGAACTTCTTTTTACCGGGCCATTATCTGCATCATCCCTGGCAGGCCATGCTGATGCATGGAGGGTTATATATTTAGCATAATCTTCCATGGTTGAAATCATGCCACCCATGGCGCCATAAGTACCATCATGCAATAATGGCTGTTCTACCCATTGCCCGTTTAACCAACGATATCCATGTGCCAGTTTATCAGCAGGTACTTTACTATACTCAAAATAAGTATGCAGCATGCCTAATGGTTCCAGTATGTTTTTGGTGATATATACATCATAAGATAGCCCGGAAACTTCCTTAATAATATAGCCAAGCATAGCAAAACCCAGGTTACTGTATTCATAGGCAACGCCCGAAACATTCGAATAGGAAAGCCCTTTTTTTATCATTTCCAGCATTTCCTTGTCAGTCGTCGCCAGTTGTCTGTCGCCCCATGGATTGTCTTCGGGAAAACCTGCACCATGTGTAAGTAAATGGCGTACGGTTATAGGTGCCGCATCTTTGGTTACATATTTTTGATCTTTCAATTCGGGAATGTAGATGGAAACCGGATCGTCGAGTTTCAATTTGCCTTCATCCCTTAGTTTTACAATGGCCATGGCTGTAAAACTCTTGGTCATGGATGCAATGCGAAAAGCGGACGTTTTATCTGCCAATATTTTTTCGGCTGTATTTATATAGCCGCTACTTCCGGTATAAAACAATTTACCATCTACTACAAGGCCATAAACAAGCCCGGGATTATGGTTTTGCTTTGCATAATTGCTAAATAGCTGATCAATAGCAGGTATTGCGGCTTCAATGCGCTTGATACGATCTTCCGGTGATTGAGCCAATACTGTATGTGTACCATAGGCAAGTATTAGTAAGGCCAATAAGAAATAGGGTCTGGTCTTCATTAGAATTTTTATTTGATATTTCTTATTTAGCATTCGTCAATTGCATTTTTATCATCCTTCATTTTTAACCAACAATCAAACTTCCCTCTTTATACACCACCAAAACATTTGCCAGATTTTCTGTCATGCACCACTCCATATCTTTCTCCAATCCATAGGCCGCAAGGCGATGGTAGTGTGTTGTCTCTTTGGTAAATTCCCATGCATTTTCACGGGTATGTGTATATAGAAATTCTGCACCAAGGCTTGCATCGCAGTGTATGGTATAATGGCTACGGAGCCTTGCTACAACTGCTCCGGCAAATTGTGTGTCTTCCATATTCACCCGGTCTTTCCATGCAGCGCAACCCAGTATTACATTTTTACCTGAAGCCAATAAATGCCCGCAAACCGCATCGAGATTGGCAAAGGCACCGGTTATTACTTCGGTAGCACCCATCTTTAATGCCATGTGCAGCAAGCGGGTACCGTTGGTGGTGGTGAGTACCAAGGTTTTTCCTTTTATAAAATGTGGTGGATACTCCAAAGGACTATTTCCATAACTAAGTCCTTCGGCTATTTTTCCATCCCGCTCGCCGGCGGTAATAGCGCCCAATTCTTCGCCTATTTCTATGGCACCCTTTACACTCTCAACGGGAATAATTCTTTCTGCACCATTGTATAGTGCAGCGGCAATCGTGCTTGTGGCACGAAACACATCAATTACCAGCACAATGGCATCTTTTACATCGTACAAGTGCAACAGCGATGGGGACAGGCAGGTAAACAGCGTTGGCTTTTGTGTCGTCATATGGCAAATATATTGGTGGACCTCCAGAATGCCGAATTGAACGCTAAGATTTCCTTTGTGTGCTGTGGGGAAAATCAGTACCCGTTCCGCTTATGAATAAGGTTTCCCAAAAAGGCATAAAGGGTACGAAGTTTTTTTACTTCGAAAAGTATTCCCAGGCCATAGCGGAAAGCCGTCGTGTTAATACCCATGCTTCATTATTACTATTCCAGCTTTGGTCTTTATTGTTTTTGGTAAAAATGCTTATGATGTAGGAACGCTTTGCCTTTACCAGCATCACTTCGCTCCGGCTTGCATTTACTGCCCCGTTTTTATCAGCAATAAAAACACCTGCGGGTATAGCTGCCTGCGCATTTTCATCCCAATGATTCCGGCCCAACAGCCGCAACATCCGCTCGCCGGCTTCGTATCCTATAACTTTATGTTCGCTAATCATTTTGAACAGCTTCGCCATTTCCTGCGGTGTCGTTTGCCCCCATCCGTATTGTGTGCGATTGGCTTCCCTGCCGGGTGTACGACTATTTACCCTTGTGTTGGTTAAACCAAAGCCTTCCATGAGATCGTTAATGCGCGTACCTGTACCCGCAATACTTTGCAGCCAAAGACTTGCAGTATTATCGCTCAGGGTTAGCATAAGCATCATAACCCGGCTTAATTCTATGGTAGCACTATCTTTAAATGAACCCAACACATCTTCACCTTCATATAGTAATGAATCACGATACATGAGCTTTTGATGATAATCCAATTCACCCTTTTGTATTTTGTCCATTACGCCAACAAGTATGGGCACCTTCACAATACTTGCCGTAGGGAAAATAGTATCTGCATGGTAACCAAAACTTTTGCCGGTACGCAGGTCTTCTACATAAAAACCAATATCGCCCTTAAAGCCCTGCACGGCCGTTTCCATTTCTTTTTCCAGTTTATCCAGCTTCTTTTGTGCAAACACAAATTGAAAGGGCAGGAGCAGCAGTATCATCAGCCTTGTAACCATGTGACATATTTTACGGCATAGGTAGTTATTTATTGGGAATGTTGAGGGGGTGATAGTTGTTGGGTTGAAGAGTTAATTAGATGACAGACTAAAGATGACAGATGGCAGATGACAGATGACAGACTAAAGATGACAGATGACAGGGCTGGAAGTTTACTTATTGACCCATCCACTTATTGACTTATTCACCCATTCACTTATTCACTCATTGACATCCTTCACCCATCCCCAATCCCATCCTTCTAACTTCGTACTTCTAACTTCGTACCTCCATCCACTTATTCACCAATTGACTCATTGACTTTTCGTATCTTAGCCCAATATGGATAACGCAACAATAGAAGTACGTAATCTTACGATGGATGATTATCAGCACTTAAAGGAGAGCATGATACAAGCCTATGCATCAATGGGTGGGCAGCATTGGAAAGAAGATTCACTTGCACGGCTTGTGCAAAAATTTCCTGAGGGACAGTTTGTAGTAACCGTAAACAATAAAGTTGTAGGCTGTGCATTGAGTTTGATTGTTAAGTATGATCGCTTTGGTGATAACCATACCTATAAGCAGGTAACGGGAAATTATTCTTTTGATACACATGATCCTTTAGGTGATACGCTGTATGGTATTGAAATTTTCATTCATCCTGAAAGCAGGGGGTTGCGCTTAGCAAGGAGATTATATGAAGCACGTAAGGTGCTTTGCGAAGGAAAAAATCTGAAGGCAATTATTATTGGAGGCAGAATACCGAAGTATAATGAACATGCCATGAAGATGAGCCCCAAGGAATATATTCAAAATGTAAAGAGCCGCCAACTGTACGATCCCACACTTTCGTTTCAATTGGCAAATGATTTTCAAATTAAGCGGGTTATACAAAATTATTTACCCGAAGATCGTGAAAGCCAGGGCTACGCTACCTTGCTCGTTTGGTACAATGTTTATTATGAATCTAAAACCAACATCATTGATCAAAAAAAGGATTATTGCCGTATTGGATTAATTCAATGGCAAATGCGGCCCTATAACCAACTGGATGAATTAATGGAGCAGGTGGAGTATTTTATAGATGCGGTAAGTGATTACAAGTGTGATTTTGCCGTGCTGCCCGAACTATTTAATGCGCCATTAATGGGCAGCTTTAATCATTTGCCCGGGCATGAAGCCATTCGTGAATTGGCGAGTTATTCTAAATCCATAAAGG
This sequence comes from Chitinophagaceae bacterium, assembly GCA_041740575.1. GTDB lineage: Bacteria > Bacteroidota > Bacteroidia > Chitinophagales > Chitinophagaceae > Phnomibacter. Next base: position 7,423 of record JBGSLS010000057.1, read on the forward strand.
ATGCATTAAGTAAAATTGCAATAAGTTACAATGTAAATATTATTGGTGGAAGCATGCCCGAAATTCGGGATGGTCAATTGTATAATGCCGGATATCTATTACATCGTAACGGCAAAATAGATCAGTATACAAAAATTCATCCAACACCATCGGAAGAATACGAATGGGGAATGCGTGGTGGCAATGAACTGAAGATAATTGAAACTGATGCCGGGAAAGTAGGTGTACTGATTTGTTATGATGTTGAGTTTCCCGAACTAGGAAGATTACTAGCAGACCAGGGGATGCAAATTTTATTTGTACCTTTTTTAACGGATACCCAAAATGCTTATAACCGTGTGCGTTTTTGTGCACAAGCAAGAGCTATTGAAAATGAATGTTATGTAGCCATTGCGGGTAATGTTGGTAATCTTCCCAAGGTACATAATATGGATTTGCAATTTGCCCAAAGCGCTGTATTTACGCCAAGTGATTTTGCATTTCCGGTTAATGGCATTAAAGCAGAAGCTAGTCCCAATACGGAAACCATTGTGGTATCGGATGTCGACTTGACGTTACTAACCGAATTGCATGCTTATGGTAGTGTAACTAACCTGAAAGACAGGCGAAAAGATTTGTATGAATTGAAATTACTGTAAGTAATCTATTTCTCATCATCTTCTTCTTCCTGCGCATTCATATCAATGGTAAATTCATTATCCCAATTGGGGCGGATCGTTAGTTTTTTTCCAACGGCTAACGTTCGCTCCGGTTGCTTTTTTGTCCAGTAATTACCGGTATCCCATTTGCCATTCTTATTTTGATCGAGTAGTATGTTGATTTCGTATTCACCGGGTTTAAAAAGCTTGTCAATAAATGTAGCACTTGTTAGTGGCATGGTTTTATACAACCTTGTGCCTTCAAACCATTGTAATACCGGATTTTGGGTAAAATCAATACCTGCAAAGTCGAGCCTTACTGCTCCATAGTCAGCTTCATTCTTTGTTTTAATCCGCAGGGTATCATTTGCTGCAATGGTGTTACCAACTGAATCGGTAGCTGCACCCGCCAATACCTGCAGGTTATAAAAACTTTCCAGTTTCCAACGGTGTTTTAGTATAAGGCTTTTACCGGTGGTATCTTTTTCAAGGGTAAACGGACCAACGGGTTTGAATAGCGTATCGGTAAGTAAAAACTTCGTTGAATCGATGTCTTTAATAGGTTCATTGAATCTAATCACAATTTCTGCGAAAATATCATGCGATGCGCTGCTGTTTTGATCCAATCCTGCTTTTAGTTTTTTCTTTTCTTCAATTACTTCTCCATCTTCTGGATTTCTTTTGGGTTTGGGTTTTTGATCCGCATCCTCCTGCCGTTTTTCCGGCTCAGGTTCTTTGGCCTTAAAGAAAAGCATTTCAACCGGTGTGGTATTATCCGATATCTCTATTACCGAGTCGTAAAAGGCAAAGGGCTGCGTGGAGTCAGAATACCGTTTCATGCCATCATCTTTTAAGGCAAAAACATTATAGCTTCCAGGCGCGAGATAGTTGAATTTAAAAAAGCCTTTACCATCGAGCTTGGTAATATACCGTGGTTTAAATTTGGAAACAGCGGTATCAACCAGGTTGTTATGCAATACCACAATCAGTGTACTGTCTACTTTACCCGTTTGCGCATCTAATATTCTACCTGCCAAAAAGGCTGAGTCGAAGGTGGGGCCGGTGGAAAATACATAGGTAAAATCACCCAGCGGATTGCCTTCGTTTGCATCCTTTATAATATCATCGAAGCGCCATGAATAGGTGGTATTTGGCTCAAGGGTATCCTTAATTTTAATGGTTACCATGCGCAACTTACGCTCTACCAATGGGAATTTTTCCAGTGGCGGATTGATGATGAGTTTTTCAAATACCCCGTCAAGATCCACGTATTCATCAAAATTGAGTGTTATGATTTTGCTTTTAAAATTGGGCGTAAAGTTTTCAGGCAAAGCCTTTATCATCACCGGCCCAATGGAATCGCGGGCGCCGCCGGTAGGGGCACCAATACTTGCACAGCCATAGCTGCTCCAAAGCGCTGCACAGGCAAGGCCGCCAAGCAGCCAAAATAGTAATAGAGTAATCTTTTTCCGAAACATCAGCCGCAAATGTAGTGGCTTGGCTATTAACCCCGGTATATTGGCCTCGCAAAAGAATTGCCAAACTATTTATGAGCCAACAACCAATTGACGCTTTTTGTGTATATGTATTATGTCAAAAGTATATTCATTAAAAACCGTACAAAAACTGCCGGTTTCCATTGATAAGGCCTGGGATTTTTTCAGCCAGCCAAAAAATTTAAAGGAAATTACCCCATCCAACCTTGGGTTTCATATTCTTAGCAAGCACCACGGGGAGCGCATGTACACCGGGCAAATCATTGAATACAAGGTTAGCCCGCTGCTCGGCATTCCGCTCTATTGGATGACGGAAATTACCCATGTGGAAGATCATAAGTATTTTATTGATGAGCAGCGATATGGCCCTTACAGCATGTGGCACCATCAGCATCATTTCAAAGAAATAGAAGGCGGGGTTGAAATGACGGATATTGTTCATTACAAGGTCCCATTTTGGTTTTTCGGAGATATTGCCAATGCTATCCTTGTAAAAGGTGAGCTCCGCAAAATCTTTGGTTTCCGGTTTACAAAGGCCAATGAAGTATTGGGTAAATGGCCGGGACAGGAAGAAAAGGTGACGTTTTATTAACGGTTTTTTCTACAGGTTGTGTTCTTTCTAAAGGTTGGTGTCCTCACCAACCTTTAGAAAGAACCTTTTTTTAGTGGTTGGTGAGGACACCAACCACTAAAAAGGTTATTGGCAGGTGTCCCCACCTGCCAATAACCATTAATCCTATTTAATCTCCTTCATCAACTCCGCCACAGCAACTTCCAATTGCTGATCCTTGCCTTTATTGACCTGTGTGTACTCATTCATCAGCTTAATATCCGGCTCGCTTTGGTAATTTTCAAGATACCTGCCGCTGCCATCCATCATGCGAACGCCCATGGGTACGGTGCCCCAGCGGGTTTGACCATCCTGCAGCGATTCCCAGGCGGCGAAGGAACAGGTTCCGGGAACGGGCATACCTACTACTTTTCCGAGTTTTAAATATTGGTAAGCAAAGGCGTAGCAATGTCCGTCGCTATAATTTGCTTCGTTGGCAAGGCTTATGCTCGGCTTGTTCCAGCGGAATGTAGGTTCGTAATTGGCCACTTCCTTATCATTGCTGTATTCCATAAACCGCTTGCCACTTAGCCACATCGTAAGATCAGCCACTAGGTCGCCGCCGCCATTGTTGCGGGTATCCACCACCAGCGCTTTGCGGCCTGCATATTTGCCCATAGCTTCTTCTAATGCTGTACGGTAAGCGCCATCGTTCATACCGGGAATATGGATGTACCCAAGCTGACCATTACTCAATTTGCTTACTTCGTCGGCATTGCGTTTTACCCAACGCTTGTAGAGTAATCCGTTTTCTTCACCAGTGCTTATGGGTTTTACCACCAATTCGCGGGTTTTTCCACCTTCATTCAATACGAGTAACACATTTTTACCGGCTTTGCGGTTCAGGTATTGCGCAACGTCTTTGTCCGGGGTAATGGTTTCGCCATCAATGCTTTCAATAATTGTGCCGGCCGTAATGTTATAACCTGCTTTATCCAAAGGGCCGCCGGCAATTACTTCATCTATTTTTATGCCATTGGTTTTGTGGGTATAATCGTAGAAAATACCCAGCGAAGCCGTAGCATCTCCATTTCCGCCACCACCGCCAAACGATGCAGAGCAATGGCTTACGTTTAGTTCGCCCAATAACTCATTGAGCAATTCGGCAAACTCCATACCATTGCCAATATGGGGTAAAAATTTCCTGTAGTCTGCACTCATTTTATTCCAGTCAATGCCGTGAAAACCTTGCTTGTAAAAAATATCGTTGGTGCGACGCACCACATGGTCGTACATGATTTCGCGCTCTGCAGCTACATCCAATACCATATCGCCGCTAATACTTACCCGGTCCACTTTTCCGCTTGCTGCATCAATTTTTGCAATGCCACCATCTGTTTGTAAAAAGATTTTTTTGCCTTCTTTATCCCACTGCATATTGCCTGCGCTATTGGCGCCAAGCGGTGCCAGTATTTTGGTTTCTTTGGTACGCAGGTTGGTCGTCCATAGGTTAATGTTTTTCTCAAAGCGGGCGAGGTAGTAAATATTTTCGCCATCTTTATCTACAATGGCATCGCTCATACTACTGCTATGAATCGTAAGCCGTGCTTTGCGGGTTTCGAGTCCGGCCCAATCAATTTGTACGCTGTCTTTTTTGGTTACTTTCTTTTTAGTAGAATCGGCCTTTTCAGCTTTTTCTTTTATGTCTTTATTAAGTGCTGCTTCATCTTTACTCAGTCGGTAATTGTCCCATGCTTCCTGCGTAAAAAAGAGACCATACGCATCTCTTTGGCTGTTGCCACTATTGGCTTTTGATGCAAGGCCATCCCGGTCGCTGAACCAAAGCATCATTTTACCACCCATCATCCAGCGCGGGTTATTGTCGCCAAAACCATTTTGGGTAATATTGGTCATTTTCGTTTTGCCATCGGCACTCAGCATGCCAATTTCACCATTGGCGATTCCTTGTTCGGAAAAAGAAACCAATAGCCATTTACTATCCGGGCTCCAGGTAGCTTCATGTCCGCCATCGCCCCAGCTCAACCATTCTGCAGGGGTTATAAGTGTGCGGCTTTGGTTGCTTGCCAGGTTGAAAACTTTAAGTGTATTAAAATTTTCTACGTAAACCAGTTCTTTCCCATCGGGGCTTAGTTCGGGGTTAAGCACACTCGCAGCACCATTTACCAATGCGGTTTCTTTTATTAGCGTACTTGCATAAAAATAGGGCTCTTCTTTCCGGGTAATCTCGCTTTTATAAATGCTCCATTTGCCATTGCGTTCGCTTGTATACACCAGCATGCGACCATCGGTATGCCAGCTTACATCGGTTTCGGCAGCAGGCGTTTTGGTAACCTGCTTGGTGCCGGTTCCATCGGCATTGCTTACAAATACATCGCCACGATATGTAAATGCAACTTCCTTTCCATTGGGCGAAACCTTCATGCCACCTACGCCTGTGCCTACCGGCATGTTGCGCTCGTTGGTGGTGCGTGCATCAGCATAAATATTTACGTTAAGTTTTTGACTTTTGCCATTGGCCTGCGTATAAATCTGACCATCGTAGGTAAAGCAAAGTGTACCATTATTAGCAGCACTCAAAAAGCGGACCGGATGCGTTTTAAAATTGGTAACGGCCGTAGGATTGCTGCCATCCGAATTCATTTTATAAATATTAAAACTTCCGCCGGCTTCGCTAAGATAATAAATCGTTTTATCTCCATCCGCCAGCACCGGGCTGCGGTCTTCGCCTGCAAAGCTGGTAAGTTTTTTATGCATACCGTTGGCAGCATCGTACATCCATATATCGCGGGTAATGCTGCTCGTATGATGCTTACGCCATGGGTTTTCCCCACCCTTTTTATCCTGGTAAAAAAGACGTTTTCCATCAGCGCTATATTTTACATCTTCAGCCGGTGTGGTAAGTACCTGTGTTACGCGGCCACCATTTATACTTACACAGTACAGTTCTGGCATGCTGCCGGTAGCAAACTGCCGGTTGTCTGCCACATCCATACGCGCAGCACCAAATAAAATGCTTTTGCCATCGGGTGAAAAAGAGTAGGGCATTTCGCTGGCACTATGGAAAGTAATGCGTTTGGCTTCTCCACCGGTTACGGGCATAATATAAACATCAAAATTGCCGTAACGGTCGCTTGCAAAAGCTACTTGCTTGCCATCGGGGCTCCACACGGGCATAAAATCATGAGCTTCGTGCATGGTAAGCGGTGTGGCGGTGCCGCCGGAAGCACCTACACGGTACAGGTCGCCTTTGTAGGTAAAAACTATCGTGCTTCCATCGGGGCTAATGGATGGATAGCGAAGCCAGCTTGCTTCAGATTGACCGAAACTAACTACGCTCATTAAAAGTGTAATGGCGGAAAAAAATTTGCTCATAAATAATTGTTGGAATATGCGCTGCAAAATAGGTGTAAAACCATTTACCGGAAACTTAATTGTATCAAAGGCAAGTAAGACAAACAATTAGCATAAATGTTGAATGCTTAATCTTTCGAATAAGGTCTCAATTTAATTTTTACGCTGAAGATTTAGAAAAATGACTTATAACTTTTTAAACCAATTTGTAAGGATGGTTACGCTCTCGAGTGTAATGCCGCAATATTTTTCAATAAAAACATCATCTGTTTTTTCATGCAGTGCGGCATCCATAGCGGCCTTCCCGTCAAAATTTACATAGGAAAGCCGTAAGGTCATTTCGTCTTGCGGCCGGCCAAAACTCGTTCCGGGTAATAATGCCACACCGGTTTCTTCCAGCAGGGTTTCGGCCAGTTGTGTGCTTGTAATAATGCCTTTCTCCTTTAGTTTTTCGGCAAACATGGAAAAATCGGGAAACAGGTAAAAACCACCTTCGGGGTAGGGGTTGTTGATGCCACTTGTATTAAGGATGTAATTGCATTTTTTTCCCAATGTGTAAAGAATAGAAGTAGCTCTTTTTAAATAATTATCCATTCTTTCATCGGGCAAAAAAGCCTGCACCGCTGCAAATTGAATAGGGGCCGAAGTGGATGTAAAGGATTCGCTTGCTGCAACGGCAATACTTTCGGCAAGCCAGGCGAGTGCGCGTGGAAAAGAAAAAGTGCCTAAACGCCAGCCACCTGCCCCGCACCATTTACTTAATCCGCCACTTAAAATAGTGCCTTCGGGATAGTAAAACGCAATAGAATGGTGTTTCTGTTGATGATGAAGCAGCCCATAAATTTCATCGGCTACTACAATTACTTTATATCGCCTTGCCACGTCTGCAATTGCTTTCAGTTCCTTATCGTTATAAGTGTATCCGGTGGGGTTATTGGGGTAATTGAGTATGAGCAATCGAGGGCAGGTAGGGTCGGCGGCACATAATTTCTCCAGTTCATCGGGCATTAGCAACCATTTATTTTCTTTTACGGTAGGTACCCAATGAATGTTGCGGCCAATAATGCGTGCCTGCGGGGCATAGCTTACCCAACTTGGCGTAGGAATTACCAATTCGCCATAGTAAACCAACTGCAATAAAAAGAGCAGTTCCTTGGAGCCCGGGCCAATAATGGTGTATTCAGGATCGTGCTTTACCCCTGCATATCTTTCATAAAAACCACAAATCGCTTCCCGCAATTGCTGCAATCCTTTTACCGGCAGGTAGTCTTTTTGAAAAGCATTTTCCTGCAGTGCTTTCACTACATGGTCGGGCACGGGAAAAGGCGATTGCCCCAAACCTAATTTGTAAATTTTTCGGCCCTGTCGCATCAATTCATTGCTGCGTTCATTTATGACCAATGTAGCTGACGGACTAAGACTGCGGATATTGAGATTGAGATTTATTTCGTGCTGAAAATTGGGATCACCCTGCATATTTTTAGACTTATAGTTGTAAAATGGAAATGTACGCCATACCCATAAAAAAAGCGAACCCGAAGGCCCGCTTTTAGCATTATGTAAGGAAATTAAAATTATTTGGCAGGTGCTTCGGCTTGTGTATCCGGTGTAAGCAACTGGAAGAACTGATCCAACTGCGGCAATACTACAATGCGGGTACGACGATTGGCGGCACGGCCAGCGGGTGTATCATTACTTGCAAGTGGCACATATTGGCTGCGGCCACCGGCGGTCATACGTTTTGGATCGAGTTTGAATTTTTCCTGTAAGGCACGAACAACGGATGTTGCCCGCAGTACACTTAAATCCCAGTTATCCTTTACGGTGCTGGTACGTATGGGCACATTATCGGTATGCCCTTCTACCAAAAATTCCAGGTTAGGCTGATTGTTGAGCACGGTAGCTACTTTACCCAGCACATCAAAGGCCCGTGGTGTAAGGTTAAAACTGCCACTCTGGAATAGTAGTTTATCTGAAATGGAAATATAAATTACCCCTTTATCAACCTGTATATTAATGTCATCATCTGACTCATTGCCGAGTGAGCCTTTCAGGTTCATAACGAGCGCAAGGTTTAGCGAGTCTTTACGCGCCATTGCCGATTGCAGGTCTTTAATGTAAATATCCCTTTCGCCTAACTTATCAAGGCTTGCACGTACACTCTCCGCCTGTTTATCGCTCATTACGCTCAGGTCCTGCAGGCGACCCATCATTTGCTGCGTGTTATTCTGCAAAAATTCTGCCTCTTTTTGTTTGTCTTTTAGTTTTTCCTGCAGGTTAGCATACTGCTGATCCATGCTTTGCCCGTATGCTTTTGCACTCAGCAGGTCATCTTCGCAACGTTTAATGTCAGCAAGGCTTTGGGTATACTTGTTATTGAGTACAGTATAATCTTTTTGCAATCCATCGAATTTTTTGGTACTTACACAGGATGCAAAGAGGGTAACCGAAACCAATGCGATGGTTGTAGTCCGGAATAAATTTTTCATTTCATAATGGTTTTTGTTAAAAATAGGGAACGGGTTATGGCAAAAGTGAGTTATAAGACACAAAAGATGGTGTTAATTAAATAATAATAACATGTGTCAGGTTTTTAGCCAGCCGGTAATACTCATTCTTCTTTTGTTGGTTATGAGTACTTCATGTGCCAGTTCATTGCTTTTAAAAAAAATACTCTTCCCATTTACCGGAGATATATGTTGAATATGATCAGCATGGTGTATTGATAATTCGCCTCCATCACCCTCTATCCATTCATCGTTCAGGTACATTATCATTGAAAACTGACGGCTGTCACTATTCTTAAATTGGTCAATATGCTTTTTGTAAAAGCTACTTTTTTCATACACCGTATAATGAAATTCATAATTTTTTATATTGGTATAGCAGGTTTCGTTCAGATAGATGATAAAGGCATCCATGATGTCGAAAAATTGGTTTTCATGGATATTGTTATGCTTTCGGTCGAGCCAGAAAATCATATCACTCCGGAATAACTTATCATGCGCAACCTGGGTATCATTTCCGGTACCGGCATTCTGGAAGTTTTTATCCTTATACAGTAACAGCAGGTTTTCCTTTAGGCTATTGGCCAGGGATATATGTAAAAAATTGTCTGCGATTCCAATCCTGTTTTCAATGAAACTGTCGATAAGGGTATCAAAAATCTTGTGCAATGGATGTGCGGCCGGTTGATAGGAAAAAAAGACCGGATTGGAGTGAAGGTAGGGGAATGGCTTCGCGAAATGCGTGATAAAATTAGCCTGATATGCTCACAGGTAAATTTGTTGGATTATTCCACCATAAATACAGCTAAATACCATTAAAGATGGAAATTCCCAACAAAAATGTATAAGAATGATTTTTGAGATTTATTTGGGTCTCTATGCAAAAATGGGTTTCAGGCAACAAAAAACCGGAAACGTCATCTGTTTCCGGTTTGGTAGCCCCGCCGAGAATCGAACTCAGATCTAAAGTTTAGGAAACTTCTATTCTATCCGTTGAACTACAGGGCCATTTGCAATAAGCGGCTGCAAAAATAGCGGGATTTGGGTAAAAAGTAAATTCTATCATCCTGCAAACCAACTTATGATCAAGAAAAAAAGAAATATGCATTGTGATGCCCGCCGATAATCCCTGCCTGACTGCGTCAAGCAGGCAGGGAACTCCCGTCTGAACTTGCTTAATCCGGGCAGGCAGATCTAAAGTTTAGGAAACTTCCCTGCTTATTGGCAGGCAGGCATTCTATCCCCGTCCGAACGGCGTTCAGCCGGGCGGGCGTTGAACTACAGGGCCTTAATTCGAAAGCAAAAAAACGGATCGTTTCATTGTTTTTCCAAAAGCGGCTGCAAAAATAGCGGGATTTGGGCAAAAAGGTATATTCCTTAGTGCAAATCCATGTAATTCTTTATAGCATCAATAGAAGGGTGTCCTGCTGTCCTGCGCAATCCTCCCTATATTTGCGCTCCCAAAAAGAGGAAAGATTATCATATGAAATCCCCACGAGCACGGGCACACCCAGCACCGATGATTATTTGGGGATTCCATGTGACAATTAAAAAACAATAAAAATAAACACATGAAATGCCCACGAACTGCCGCACACCCAAGCAGAAATGATTATTGGGCATTCCATGTGACAAATAAAAAACAATAAAAATTCACACATGAAAGCATACTTATGGCTGTTGCGTTACCGGTTTTGGCTGGGTTTAGCCACCATTGCAGCGGCAATTGTGGTTAACATTTTTGCAGGCTTCTGGCCTTCGTTTATATTGTATTTTACTGCCGTTATTTTAATTGCAAGCCATTTCTTTATAGGCCCCATGCGGCTTATTCAGCAAAGTGTGGAGGAAGGCAATATAGAAGGTGCCAAGGAAATACTGGCTATGATTTGGTTTCCCAACCTGCTGTACAAACCCATCCGTTCGGCTTACTATACCCTTAGGGGGCAAATGGCTATGATGAGTCAGGACTTTGACGAAGCGGAGATTATGATGAAAAAAAGCGAGCAGTTGGGTAGCCCGATGGCTGATGCCGAAGGAGCCAACAAACTGCAACTCGGTATGCTTGCTATGCAACGTGGCGATACCAAGCAGGGCGAAAGCTATATTCGTGCCGCTATACGTCTTGGTATTCCCGATAAAGACGGAGCCGCCATGGCCTACCTGCAGATGTGCAGTATTTATTTGAACAAACGTGAGTTTCGTGCCGCGAAGGATTTTTTCCGTAAGGCAAAAGCCCAAAAAGCTACCAACCCCGAAGTGGTAAGCCAGATAAAGCAGGTGGAGAAGTATATTTCTAGGGTTCCGGGTTGATAAGTTGTGATGTTGCAAAGTTGACGGGTTGACTAGTTGATGTGTTAACTCATTAATCATTCTACCATTCAACCTGTTTACATCGGTTTCAAATTGTATCTTTCCAAAAGAATAAACGAGGAAAAACGATACAATGAAACAAATAATGATACCTACCGATTTCAGCGCCAATGCTTTAAAGGCGCTGGATTATGGAGCAAAACTTGCCCTTCGTTGCGGTGCAACTATTCACATCGTTCACAGTTATTCTTTATTGGAAAACATTTTTATTGAAGGGCCTTCCTTGCGGGATGCATACAATAATACCCAAAAGGAAGAAAAAGCCGCCGAATTGCTTCGCTTGAAACAGTATGTTCATGAAAATTATGATGGTCTTGGAATAGAAATTCACCTTTTTACAGGCCCAACCGGTGATGTACTGATTCAATTTGTACAAGACAAAGGAATTGATTTGATTGTTATGGGAACAAAGGGTGCTACCGGGCTTGCAAAAGTGATTGTTGGCAGTGTTACAACCTATATAATGGAAAAAAGTCCGGTTCCGGTACTTGCAGTGCCATCGGATTATGATAGAGGTAATCCGGAAAATATTTTATTTGCAATAAAGGATTTCGAAGAAAATAAAGAGCAACTTGACCCACTGTTTGAACTTGCTGCTATGTTTGATGTGCCGATTCATATTTTCACCTATGAAAACAAAACGGACCCGGAAATTCAAATTTCAGAAAGGATTCTTCAACTTGAGAATTATAAAAAATTCATCAACCATGCTTATCCTTTTGCCTCCATAAAAGGAAGCTTAAAAGAAGACGAGGATTTTGATGTTGCATTGGAAGATTATTGTGAGGAAAATAATATTGGTCTTATTTGTATGATTATCCATAAACGAGGATTTTGGGAAAAATTGATTAACCCCAGTATGACTAAAAGGATGGCTTACCAAACCAAAATACCGCTATTTGCAATTCCGGGTTAATGCCCCGTTGGAATGATGAATGATGACATGGAAAATTGTACTTTGTTCTTCTAACTTCGTACTTTTTACCAACGTACTCTCTGCATTTCGGCTTCTAACGCATCCAGTTCCATCAAATAATCGTTTACATAATTCGTGCAGGCTTCATCGGCCCACGCCATTTTTTTTGCCATAAAAGCGGCTACCACAGGAATAAGTTGGCGTGTTTGTTTCCAATCGGCTAATTGAACACCCCATCGGCGTGCCAACACATCTTTCAGGGTGTAAGCCATTTCGTTATCAACCACATAATCCAGTTCGGCAAAAGTATAAGGCATGCCGGGTAGCAGGCGTTCGATGAATGCAGGATTTCCCAATGCTAGTTTCCCAATTTCAAGGCTTCTGTCGCCGTACTTGCTTACCAGGTGTTTTACCACTTCGTGGTCCCAGCCGGTTTGTTGTTGCAGGGTAATGGCAGTGGAAGGCGAAAAATGCTGACTACCAACGAGTACAATGTTTTGCGTAGTGCATGGTATTTTTTTACCCAGGTAATTTTCGGAAACATCAATGGTATCTTTTGCCATAAGGCGATAGGTAGTCCACTTGCCGCCGAGTATGCTAATCAGTCCACTTATAGCATCCGTTTCTACTTCATGATCACGAATCAGGTCTTTGGTGTTGCCGGCTTCAGCCATTACGAGTGGCCTCAACCCGCCAAAGCCCGCCATTACATCCGCGGGTGAAGCATGTATATCGAGGTAGCTATTCATGTATTCCAATAAATACTGCACATCGTGATGGCTTGGGCCAAATTCGTTTTCGGTAAGGGTAGCTTCATCGTCCGTAGTACCCACAAGCAGGTGCTTTTGGTAGGGTATGGCAAAAATGACCCGGCCATCTTTGGTTTGTGGAATCAGTAAGGCACTATGCCCACTCATCATGTGCCTTGGCAATAAAATATGTACCCCACGGCTTACACGCATACGCGGCTGCAAGGTTTCGTTAGCTTTATTGCGTATGGCATCGGCAAAAGGCCCGGTGGCATTGATAAAAACAGTTGCATTTACGGTACAATTTTCGCCGGTCAACAAGTCCTTTAACAGCAATTCCTGTAATTTTCCTGCTTCATTTTTTTCAAAATGTAAAGCTTCGCAGTGGTTAAGGCAAACGGCGCCGTATTGCTGTGCAGTTTGTATCAGGGCAAGGTTATAGCGCAGGTCGTCCAGCTGACCATCGTAGTACAACACTGCACTGTACAGGTTTTTTTGTTGCAAAGTTGGAATGCGTTCCAGCGCTTTTTTGCGGGTAAGTAATTCGCTGCCGCCAATATTCGTACGCCCGCTTATCCAATCGTAGAGTTTTAAACCTATAAAATAATACGCGCCTTCAATCCAGGTACGGCAAGGTGTTATCAGTTGTAAAGGTCTTGTAATATGGGGTGCGATTTTTAATAAGGTACTTCGCTCTTTCAATGCCTTGCGTACCATTTTGTATTGGGCAATACTCAATTTTTTTACGGCTTGTTCCAGGTATCGTACACCGCCATGTATAAGCTTTGTACTCTTACCCGAAGTAGCTGCACCAAAATCTTTTTTTTCAATCAGCAATACTTTGTAGCCACGGGACGCTGCATCCAAAGCGCAACCCGCTCCGGTGGCACCGCCTCCAATAATGCAGATATCAAATAAGGTTTCTCCGGCTTTAGAAATGATTTGTTGTCGCATTTTACCTTTTGCTCCTGCGGTAAAAATAATCAGATCATATTGTATTTAGCTGCCAATTTTATCAAGCCGGCCGTATTATTTACATCAAACTTGGTAAGCAGGTTTTTCCGATGGCTATCCACCGTATGCAAACTAATAAATAACTGTTGAGCTATTTGCGGGTTGGTATGGCCTTCGGCAATTAATTGAAGAACTTCCTTTTCGCGGCTCGTAAGCAGGGGTATTTTTTCTGGCTTGCCAAGGCTGTTATTTGCTGAAGCTTGTAATTCGGCACTCAGGTACATTTTCCCTTCATGCGCGCAAAGAATGGCTTCTTCTATTTCTTCTTTGGATGCACTTTTTACAAGGTAACCGCTTGCCCCATTTTGAATCATCTGGCTTATATAGCTGCGTTCATTAAAAGTACTCATGGCCAATACTTTTATATGTGGAAATTCACGGCGGATTTTTTCGGTAAGTGCAATACCACTTATGTCAGGAAGGTTAATATCTACAATCGCTACTTCAATATCGGGACTTTGCTTTAGCGCTTCTATGGCTTCAAATGCATTGGATGCCGTAGCGATAAGCCTGGCAAAAGATATTTGCTGAAGCATAACACGCATGCCTTCCTGCACCATGGGGTGATCGTCCACCACAAGCAGTTTTATTTCATGTTGATCGTTCATGATAGTAAAGGTATTTCAATATGAAAGGAGCAACCTTTTCCAGGTGCGGATTTTACATCAAGCGTACCATGCAGATAGCTTACCCGTGATTGAATATTGTCAAGTCCCGACCCCTTGTTTTTCCAAATATTAACTGCGTCAAACCCACGACCGTTATCTTCTACTGTAAGCAGCAACATATTATCCTGCCGCATTAACTGTATTAATACTTCCGATGCTTCACTATGTTTCAGAACGTTGGTGAGTAATTCCTGTACAATCCGATACACGACAATTTCTGTATCATTAGGAAGTCGATCTTCCATACCAAATTGCTGATAGTTTATGGTAAGCGCTGCACTATTTTCTGAAAGACCATCGCAATAATCGCTGAGTGCTTGTCCGAGCCCTAAACGCAACAGTGCTTCAGGCATCATACTATGCGCTACACGCCGCATTTCACTGATGGTTTGATCGAGCTTTTGGAGTGCCCCCGAAAAAAGCCTTGCGTTTTCTGCTGTAAGAACCATGTTTCCTTTCATACCTCCGAGTGTTAATTTTATACCACTAAGCATGCCACCTAATCCATCGTGCAGGTCTTTAGCCAATCGGCTTCTTTCATCTTCCTGTCCCTTTAAAAGTGATTTTGTGGCAAGCAATAATTTTTCCTTTTCAAGATCTTCAATTTTTTGCTCCTGTAATTTTCTTTTTTGTTTGTAATTACGTGATGCAAGTATGGATATGAGTAATAGTGCTGCAATACCTCCTAAAAAAATATAAATCAGTGTATTTTTTTGCCGGATGGATGATTGCTGTATGAGCAACTGCTTTTCTTTTTTTTCCGTCTCAAATTTTTTATCAAGGGTTTGCACATTGCGCTGCATATTCTCATTAAAAAATATTTCAGAAAGACTGATGCTCATCCGGTTGTAATAGTCATATTTATTCAGATCTCCTTTCACCAGCGCGAGATCGGATAATAATTCGGCAAAAAGTTGCTGAGGTTCTGCATAATTTCTTTGCTGTGCCATGGAAAATCCCTTATTGGCCAATGCTGTGCATTTATTAAAATCTTCTTGATAAAATGCATACAAGGCCAAGCCATATATATTATTTACCATGGTAAGGCTGTCACCTAATTTTTCCGACAGTTGTAAACCTTCTGTACAATATAAAAGCAGGCTGTCGTATTTACCTTGTTTTGTAAGTACAGATCCTATATTACCAATATTATTCGAAACGATATTTTCAAAATTTTCTTTTCTGGCTATGTGTAATGACTGCCGCATGACTGATAGCGCAGAGTCATATTTTTTTAAACTCGTATAGGCATTACCAAGATTTGATAATACGTTAGCAATATCATAGAAGTTGCCAAGCCTTGTAGCAACGTCTAATGCCTTTTTGTGAAATTTCAATGCTTTGTCATATTGTTTTGTTTCACGGTAAATAATACCTAGGTTATCGTACACAAGGCTTAACCGGGCATCATTTTTCGTTTTTTCAAAATAGGCAATGGAGGGTAGCAGGTATTGCAATGCCTGCTCATAATCCTGCTGGTAAGAGTAGGTAGCAGAAAGATTTTGCTGTGCGATAATGATGCGCTCCTCATTTCCAAATTTGGTTGCCAATTGAACTGCATCCATCGTTAGCATGAGTGCCGAATCAAACCTTGCCTGAATATTTAGCACCGCTGTATAATTGGAATAGTATTTTAAAACTCCCATTGGGTAATTCAACTTTTTACTAAGCAAATAAGCCTGCCGATAATAATGCTTAGCTTCTTCAAGGTTGTTATACTCAACGTATTGCCCAATGGTGATAAGGTCGAGTACTTTGTTGGTGTCTTCCTTAGCAAGGGATAATTGCGCTAGCAGACTGTCTTTTGTTGCATCGTTTTGTGCGTACAATAATTGCACCGGCAACAAAAGAAGCAAAAGACGGAAGCTTTTCATCGACAGATATGCGTTTTTAAAAATTATGATTAAATGTATGGCAATATGTTTTGCATTACCAAAGTTTTCGCCAAAATCCCTTGTTCAGGGGATAGCTAAAGCAGGTGTTCAGGGGATTGTAATTAGCCTGTGTGATTTGGAAATTTGTAGAAGTGAATTTAACCCCTTTTAGAATTTTTAATGCACCAAAAACTTTGTATGAAATACACATTTACCCTGCTTTTGCTTGTTTCCTCTTTTGCGCTTCATGCGCAAACGCCGCAGTGCCTTGTCTACCATGGTTGCGGTGGTGCAACGGTTGTTGCCTATCAGGGCGATCTAAGATGGTCGGCTATAACCTATGATTTTCAGCGGTTTCAAGGCGGCAATTGGGTAACTATTCATCAAAGTACTTCAAATTATCATATTGTACTAAATGGAGATATTTCCATAGCGTCCAATTACCGGACTATTTTGCGTAATAACGCCACCAGCGAAGAGCGCATTTCAAACGGGGTAACCGTTGACCCGGCAAGATTTAATGATCCTGTAACCAAACCCAAACCCATTGTTACATTTTATTGGGGAACTTCCGTTACAGCAGGTCAAAACTACGTGGAAGTAATTCCCGGAACATTTGGCCTGAATGGATATCGCCCGCCATTTACCTACACCATAAAAAGGAAGAATAGTTTTGTATTTGATATAAAAATTTCAACTACCGGTATATTTTTTACAAATCTCATTGAGCCCAACCAGGAGTACGTAATTACGGTCACAGATTATTGCGGACAGATAGATTCAATAACAGGCGCTTTTGGTTTTGCCGCTTTTGGGCGTGTAACTTCAAGAAATTGCAGTGGTGCAAGTATCGAACTGAGCAGTGTATTCACCGGGCAGAATTTGTCCTATCGTCAGCCGGTAACATTTGCCGTAGCCCCTATTGCTGACAGCATCGACCCATTCAATGTACCCGAAAGTATTTTGGCTTCATTGAATTATACCTATCCTGCTGGCATAATTACCGGCTTAACTGCAAAACGTTATGTAGTTCGGGCTAAGGATGCATTTGGAGTTCTTTCAAACTACACGGTGGTAAGTACCGGATTAGGTGGGGGCATGCCCTTTATTGTTTCCATTGGACCTTCGGGGTCCTATTGTACACAATTTGTTATGCTAAATGGCAATCCGGTTGAGTCTGGTATCAGGAGGGCTGATAGCACAAACAATCCTTATGTTTTTACCAGCGGAGCAACAATCAACAATATACCTGCCGGTTATACGTATGAAATTGTAACGAAAGATTCTTGTGGAAATATCAGCCCTGTCCTTTTACACGCACCCGTGGCATGGGCACCGCGTTTTGATCCCTACATTCCAATAATAATTGAGAAAGAAGGGTGTAATAACATGATTACTGTTAGAGCCACCACCTGTACACCCAATGCCGAGTACAGGTTACAGTTTGCCAATGATACACCGGGCACCTGGCAAACGAGTAACGTATTTGAAAACATACGGAGAACGGGCTGCTTTACCGTATTTGTACGAAATGGCAACAGTGCAGAAGCTTCTCTAACCGGGTGGTGTATTGATTCGATGGAAGTGCATGTCAGTTCAAATCCGCTTATTAATAATTGTGACAAGCAATTTGTACTTTCTATAAATACCTTCTACGGAACTCCCCCTTATAAATATTCTATTAGCTACGATGGTGTAAACTATTCAGCACCCACATCCAATCCTTTATTTAAACCACTTTCACCCGGCACTTACCTTATAAAAACAATAGATGCCTGTGGAAACCAATCATTGGCGGCCTCCGGGGAAAGTATAGTGGGTAGTTTATTCTATGTAAATGAAACGGGATTTAAAGAAAATTGCTCAGCTAATACCGATACAGCAGGTGGGTTTATCCGGGTGGGTATTCAACCAACTATCAATAATGAACCTGCCCTGCCATACATCTATGAAGTTAAAGAAATAACAGGCAACATTGGCGGTGTATTGCAATATGGAAATGTGGTGCGTAGTGGTGAATCATCAGATACCTCTTTCACTATTTCCGGATTACCCGGAAACAAAAACTATGGTATTTTTATAACCTACAGTTGCGGCCAACCATTAACAGCTAGAGATCGGGTAGTAAATGATTATTTTATTCCGCAGGGTGTTTTGCCCGAACCAGTAATTGCCATCAACGCAACGAATTGTAATGCACCCTTTTTTGAATTTAGTAACCTTCCTACCGGTGGTGCCATTCAAATATTTAAAGGTAACAGCCTTGTTAACTTGGCAACTCCTACCACAAGCGTGGCTCTACTTGGTGGCGATTACACCATACGGATAAGCAGTAACAATCATGGGGGTTGTAACTGGCAGGAAATCTATCATCGAAATGTGCCAACCACAGACAGCACTTCACTTGGGGTGTTGATTCCGGAGCTTCGCAATATCTGCAGAGGGCTAACTTCCACCTTCCGTCTCAGGGATATTTTTACGGGGCAAACAGCGGGCGGTACATGGAGTGCAGCACCTGAAATTATTTGGGTAAACCAGGACAGCGGAACCTTTATTCCTGCACTGCAAGCCGAAAGAGCATATCAATTTACATACGAGGTAAAATCATTATGTAATTCGGGCATCGAACAAACTTACTTTATAAATATCAATGCCCTCTCTTGTTATCTGGCATATACTTCCGGCGATGTAGAGTCTGCAACAAGTGCCCTTGGTTGTAAAAATTATGCGGGCGACAGATGGTATGATATTTTGGATAATGATGGGCACTTATGGTACAGTATCAATCCCGGAGATGGTAATGAAATTGCCGGAGCCTGCTGGGGTGCAAGGAATGTATATACAGAAAACCCACCGCGCGCTACAACCATTGGTGGAAGTGTAGTGTACTTTTCCGATCGTAATTTTTACATTGAACCAGGCAGTATAAACATTGGTACCAGTCCGGTACGTATCAGGCTTTATTATGATCAATTTGAGATTAACCGTTTATTGAATTATTTAAAAAATAACGGTTTTCCGTCAGCCACAGTAAATGATTTGCGCATCCTGAAGAAAAGTGCCGGAGCAGGTTCACCTGTAGATCTTGATATTGCATTTAACGCAGGCAGCAACCCGACACTTTACACCGTTATTACCCCAACCGTTATGCCGTTTGGACCTGGCGGAGATTACTATTTTGAGTTTGAAGTCAATAGCTTTTCTGAACTGGCTTTAGTTTTTACCAACAGTATCAGTTTGCCGGTAACATGGTTATCCGTTACTGCGGAAATGCGTAAGGATAATGCCATCATTAAATGGTCGACAGCTTCGGAAATCAATACGGGCAGTTTTACCTTGGAGTACAGCGATGATGGGTTAAAATTTGTTTCACTGCATAATACCCCCGCAGCGGGCAACAGCACAAGTGTAAAGCATTATGAATGGATACATGCTACACCAAAGCAAGGCATCAATTACTATCGAATCAGGCAAACGGACAGGGATGAAAAGTTTAGTTATTCAAAAACAGTTGCGTTGCCTTATCAAAAAAATGGAGCGGATATGGTGGTGTTTCCTAATCCGGCAAGAGACAAAATAACGGTGATAGTACCTGAAAATGTAAGTAGTGAAAAGGTAAATACGATTCGTGTTTACAATACGCTCGGGCAGGTGGTGCATTTGCAGGCAATAGCCAATAATGCCAACCCAATCCAGATAAATATCAGCAACCTGAAACCGGGTGTTTACAGGCTACTGTTATCAAATGGAAATGGAGCAAGTTCAATTTCTTTTATAAAACAATAATTGAGTGTTATGAAAAAAAGCGCTGCCTTTTCTTTATTGATGAGTTTTATCACATTACTTGTGCATGCCCAAAACGTAGGTATCGGCAACACCGACCCCGCCTACAACCTTGACCTGAGCGGCCGCATGCGCATACGTGGTGGCGCTAATATCTTTTTGTCAGCTGGCATTTGGCTGGGAGGATCAGGTGCTGATTCTGCTGTTAATAAGGTATTCATTGGCATGCAGGCTGACTCAGTAGCAGGGTTTTATAGTAGTAAAAGTGATGTTGGTTGGGGATTTCTGTTTGATGGCCGCAATGGAAATATTGGTTTAAAAAATGCTACCCCAAATTTTCCAATATCTTTTCAGGATGTAGCAGGCGATAAAATTTCATTGTTCCCTGATGTAAATGGAAATCATTACGGCTTGGGTATTGGCAATAGTACCATGCAATTGATGACATCAAATAGTACTTCAGACTTTGTATTCGGCTATGGTCGCAGCGCTGCCTTTACTGAAAATATGCGCATAAAGGGAAATGGTAATGTTGGCATCGGCGTTTCCGATCCTGTTTATACATTGGATATTTCAAACCGGATGCGCATAAGGGGCAAACCGGGTTTTTCCGCAGGTATTTGGCTCAACAATGAAGCCAATACTGCGCTTTCTTCATTTGTAGGCATGCAGGCAGATAACCAAGTTGGATTTTTCGGTTTTGGATCTGCAGGATGGGGTCTTTTAATGAACACCCAAACAGGTGCCGTTTCTTTCGGGGGTAATGCAGGGCAACCCGGACAGGTGTTAATTAGCCAGGGGGCCAATGGTTCAGCATCATGGGCTAACCCCGGTATGATCATCAAGACGGGGTATTCCGGAGCATCAACTGACATTCAACTACCTGCCACCGGCTCAGTTGATTTAACTTCTTCGCAATATTCAATTACCCTTACCCGTGCTGCTAGAATTATACTGCAATATAAAACAAGAACGTTTAAGCCATGCTCATTAGGCAGTTGTAATACAAAATGGGTTTTTTCCATTTTTTTAAATGGAAATATTACACAAACATTTTATGTTGATGGAACAAGCTATCATGTACTTCCCGGCAGCACCGTGGGAGTTTCAAGTGGTACTTTTGGTCCTGACTATTTTGATGTAGGACCAGGTACCCATACGTTCACTTTTCGCGCATACAATAGTTTCAACCAGCCCAAAATAGAGTTCTTTCAGGCTTTAAGTACGATAGTCGAGCATTAAGAAAAAAGTAGGGTATTAAGCTGGATTTGTTGGGAACCATTCAACAAATGAATTCCTCACGAGCTGAGGCACACCTGGCACACATGATTATTTGGGGATTCTCCCGTCCCGATAGCTATCGGGATGGCCAATAAAAATAGAAGCCGAAAGCCTGCGCACTAAAAATGTACATATGAAATCCCCATGAGCAGGGGCTCACCCAGCACCGATGATTATTTGGGGATTCCATGTGACAATTAAAAAACAATAAAAATAAACACATGAATGGATGGTATCATTATGGGAAAGATGTAATGAAACAGCATGAAAATAAGAATAGGAAAAGTTTTAAATTTGAATACAATATTTTAAGCTTCAAAAATTATGAATAAAAAGTCATTACTCAGTTTTATAGTCATTATCCTTTTGCAACATGCATATACGCAAAACGTAGGCATTGGTACAACCACCCCGCATGCGCAACTTCAGCTAGGCAATAGCACGGGAAACCGTAAGCTTGTAATGTTCGAACATGTAAACGACGATCATCAATTCTACGGGTTTGGCATCAACTCCGGGGTATTGCGCTATCAAACGGCTACACCCAATGATGACCATGTATTTTTCTCAGGCAACAGCAACGGTACAAGCCGTGAACTAATGCGCATTAAAGGCAATGGACTTGTGGGAATTGGTCCGGGCACACCTGCCTTTCGACTCGATGTGGACAATCGCATCCGCATCCGCAGTGGTGGCGACATTAGCAGCACGGCAGGGATTTGGCTCAATTCCACCAACAACGGTATCCTGCAGGCATTTATAGGCATTAATACCAATTCGGTAGGATTTTATGGTGGGCAAGGCGGTGACTGGGGTTTACAAATGAATACCCAAAATGGTAATGTGGGTATTGGTGGAGAAAACAGTTCCGCAGCTAAACTTATGTCACAATCTCTTGGTGGTGCACAGCTTTTGCTGCAAAATAATTCAGGCAGTGACTATGCACGACTTCAAATGCGTAATGGAAATTCTGCTGCTACCACCCGGTTTTGGGATATTGCAGGTTATATTGATCCCACTACCCGAAACAATGACCGGTTGAATTTTTACAATTTTGGCATTGGTGATGTGCTTTTACTTTCAGGTAGCGGGGCAGTGGGTTTTTTGGGTAATTTTGGACAACCCGGGCAGGTACTGGTAAGTAATGGAAGTAACGCAGCACCCACCTGGCAGGCTGCTGCGGGAAATAATCTATTTGTGGCCCGTGCCACCGTTAATTCGCCCGATCTGGTATCAGGGAATATTGATGTACCTGGGTTGGTGGCCAATTTTAACCTCAGTGCACCTGCTAAAGTAGAATTTAATTTTCGCGTAAGGATAGCTAACAGAGGGTGTTTTGCATGCAATGACCGACGCACTTTTGTAGAATTGGTACAATTAGTACCCGGTAATGTAACGGTAATTGGCGCCATTCCCGTTTACACGCCAAATAGCGAATTTGCGGATGGCGTATCGGGCCCTTTTGTGCTAGAATTACCAGCCGGTGAATACTCATTTAAAGTACGCATCACTGGTTCTATTTTTGGAACTGCTACTACCTATGCATCGAGAGAGAATGGTATACTTACATGGCAGGTATTTCCCAATTAACATTCTTAATATTAGAATTTACTAAGTATTTGCTGGTTCTTTAAACAAGTGTTTTGAAGGGTAATACCCAATGATAGAAGTCATTTTTCACATAGCTTCACTTAAGTAACTTACCCGTTCAATCATCAATTGCGGGTATGAAAAATATACTGGTTCCTACCGACTTTAGCAACAATGCACAAAAAGCAACTGAATTTGCTGCGCGATTTGCAACCCGTTGTGGTGCTGTTATTCATGTAGTTCACGCGCTATACCTTTTTGAAAATAAATTAGGGGATATAAATGGTTTACGTGATGCATGGAATGAAGAACAGCGCACGGAAAAAACGGCGCAATTGCTTCAGCAAAAGCAGTGGTTGCATGAAAATTTTCCCGGGCTCAAAGTGCATACCCATTTATTCAAAGGCTCTACAGATAATGTGTTAATGCAATATTGCAAGAGTAATGATATTGACCTAATCATAATGGGTACACGCGGAGCAAGCGGGCTTGGAGAAATATTAGTTGGCAGTGTTACGGCATCCGTCATTGGCATTAGCACGGTGCCTGTGCTTGCTATACCCGAAGGATACCAGGGTGATATGCCATCGTTCATGGTATTGGCTGAAAGTACTTTTGATTATCCGGTTGAAAAACTGAAAATTATTTTTGATTTTGCTGCGCTGCTTGATATTCCTGTAAAAGTGCTAGAGTTTGCCGATGAAGATGAATCGGATATTTTCCTTGAGCAGGAAGCGCGTTTACTTGAAACACATACGCATACGCTTAAAGCATTATTCCCGCTCATCAGCATACATTCATTTCTGCTGGAAGGTGACGATTTTGAAGCGTCTATGCAGCAGTATTGTAATCAACCTGATGCTGTAGGTGTATTATGTATGCTTACTACCCGCCGCAATTTTTGGGATAAATTTTTTAACCCGAGTATGACGAAGAAAATGGCTTATCATACTAAAGTTCCTTTGTTGGCGGTGCCGGTATAAAGCTTCGCGTTTAGGATGGTTTAGCGCTGCGCGTTTAGTTGCCTTCGGCGTTCAGGTCCTAAACTATCCTAAACCAACCTAAACAACACTAAACCATCCTAAACCCTTCTACCTTCACTCTTCGCACTTCGAATTATTCTCCTACCTTATCACCCACTTTATTAATCCACATAAAATTACCGGCTTTATCGGTAACACGTGCTTTGCCATCTTCATTAAAGCTGTCGGCAAAGCTGTAAGCGAACGGAATAATTATTTCGCCCCTATGGTTAATAAATCCCCAAAGTTGTTTTTTATCGTTGGCACAAACCGCAGCAAGCCGTTCTGAAAATTGCCTTGCATTGGAATAATGGAATGGAATAACTTCTTTACCAAGGGTATCTACAAAGCCCCATCCACCTTCTTTTTTGGCAGGTGCTAATGCTTCAGTAAAACCCTGTGCATCAATATAAACAAAGTCAGTAATGAATTTGCCGGTACTATCAAGGTAGGCCCATTTGCTATCTTTACGTACAGCGGAATATCCTAAATTAAAGGTTAATCCTTCATTATACTCTACTGGTACTTTTACATTTCCCGCTTTATCTACATATCCATATTTTTTATCTTTACCAACCAGCGAAAGACCACAAATACACTCATTGACAAAGTCGAAGTTTTTAGCCCACTTCTGTGCTGCCAACGGCAGTATAAAAGCGATCGCTACCAGAAATAGAGAGACCTTTTTCATAATTGAAAATTTGAGGTTACACAATCGTTTTTTCAACCTACACAAGGTACGAACCAGCAAGGCGGTGGAATATGATTTTGGTCAGCCGTTAAGGCTGATTTTACCAGGCATATGGAGCTTTTCCGCCAAGGTGAAGGGAAATGAAAATTCTCCTGTTGAGCATCAACTATAAACCTAAAGCCATAAACAGCCTTAACCTTACTTTTGCAGTTCTAAAAATGAAAATGCTATAATGAAAAACACGCCATTCACCCACCATCATATTGCACTCGGCGCCAAAATGGCCGGTTTTGCAGGCTACAATATGCCCATCAGCTATACGGGTATAAACGACGAACATGCAGCCGTTCGCAATAACGCCGGCATATTTGATGTAAGCCATATGGGGGAGTTTATTT
Source organism: Chitinophagaceae bacterium (assembly GCA_041740575.1). Lineage (GTDB taxonomy): Bacteria > Bacteroidota > Bacteroidia > Chitinophagales > Chitinophagaceae > Phnomibacter. Next base: position 32,342 of record JBGSLS010000057.1, read on the forward strand.
TAAAGGGCCCCAACGCATTGGAGCTGATTCAAAGGGTTACATCCAACGATGCTTCGAAACTTACTGCAGGAAAGGCACAGTACAGTTGCCTCCCCAATGAAACCGGTGGTATTGTGGACGACCTGATTGTGTATTGCATAGAGGAGAATAAAGTGTACATGCTGGTGGTAAATGCTTCGAATATTGAAAAAGACTGGACCTGGATAAGTGAGCGAAATACGCATGGGGTAGAAATGCACAACACGAGTGAAAAAACCTGCTTATTAGCTATTCAAGGGCCCAATGCCTGTAAAATGCTTCAGCCACTTACTGAAATGGATATTTTGAATATGAAGTATTATACTTTTACAAAAGGTGTATTTGCCGGCGTAGAAAATGTATTGGTTAGTGCAACGGGTTATACCGGAAGCGGAGGTGTTGAAATTTACTTTGAGGATAAGGATGGCAATCCCGATAAAATATGGGAAACTATTTTCGATCATTGCGGCCCACAGGGTTTAAAACCCATCGGTCTTGGTGCGCGCGATACCCTTAGGTTAGAAATGGGCTATTGCCTTTACGGTAACGATATCGATGATACCACAAGCCCTTTGGAAGGTGGGCTGGGATGGATTACAAAATTCACCAAAGACTTTACCAACAGCGAAGCGCTGAAAGCGGAAAAAGATGCAGGGGTTAGCCGCAAACTGGTAGGATTTGAAATGGTGGAGAGGGGTATACCCCGCCATGGTTATGAAATTAAGGATGCCAACGGCGCGTATGTGGGCGTAGTTACCAGTGGAACACATGCGCCATCGCTCGGAAAGGCAATTGGCATGGGTTATATAGCTAAAGGGCATAATGCCATTGAAAGCGAAGTTTTTATTGATATTAGGGGTAAGCTGGTGAAGGCAAAAGTGGTTAAAATGCCATTTGCCTGATAAATCAGAGAGTAAGGTTAAAAGTACTATTATTTCTCCTTTTTTTTAGGTGGAGCATAATGTTTAGGGTACCTATTTATAAGACCCGTGAAGATGGAACTTCACGGGTCTGTTTTTTCGGGGAATGGTTTTAACCATTAAGGTGTTTTTCAACTAATACTTTAACACCGCAATCTTTTTTTTCAATAAATGCGGCTCAAAGGCTTCTTTTTCCTAAAGAATTGCACCATCTTTATAGTAGATTGATAGATTGTCTCTTCTTTGGGACCCCTTCATGGGGTAGAACCATTTAAAATATCGCCATGAACAAAAAAATTATCCAACTGGTAATTGGCCTTTTTCCATGTTTAGCTATTGGGCAAAATGTAGGTATCGGTACGGCCACTCCGGCTGCAAAACTAGATGTAAAAACTAACGACAGTTACGTAGCCCAGTTTAATGGGGGTGCTCCTATGTATATCGGTATATATGAAAACAATTTATATAGGGGTTATTGGGGTTCCTATTCAGGTGCTGCGGAAGATGTTGATTTTGGAACAGGAGCTGGAACAACAGGAAAATTGCATCTTACTATTAAGGCAGTTCCAAAGCTAACCATTTCAAATGAAGGTAAAGTTGGCATAGGTACCATCAACCCCAGCCACCTGCTGCACATAAATGGTGGCGACCTGTTTGTTCAATCGAGTTCGGGGAACATAAGGTTAGGTTACAATGGGGGCAATGAATGGCAAATGGCTACTACGAATGGAGGCGCAGACTTACGTTGGTACACCACCACCGACGGTGGCGTAACTACTTCTCCCCGCCACTATTTTAGCCAAAATGGCAATGTGGGATTAGGAGGTTTTACAGGCGTGTTCTCCCCATTGGGTACCCTTGATGTAAAAGGGAATGGAACCAGTTCTGCTACCAATACATTTTTATTGCGCAATTCATTGGGAGATACCTTATTGCGTATGCGCGATGATGGCCGTTTGGGAGTTGGATATAATAGTAATTCATATGGCCGTACTTTGAATCTTGGTGGATCGGGCGTCAATTTTTATGTAGCCAACGAAGCGGCATTTGGAGGTGCCATTTTCCCTACAGATACTTCCCTAGTACTTTGGTCGAACTCGGGTGCCAATAACTATCTGGTTTTGCAACCATCCTGGGGTAATACAGGAATAGGTACCTATACCCCCAACGCTAAATTTCATGTAAATGGCTCTATGCTGATTGGAAATAACTCGTCCCGGGTAGCTGCCGGGTATTCGATGAGCGTAGATGGAAAAATAATGTGTGAAGAGCTTAAAGTACAATTAAGCACTGCATGGCCCGACTATGTTTTTGATGATGCCTACAAACTTATGCCGCTAACCGATTTGGAAGCAACCATAAAACAACAAAAGCACCTGCCCAATATTCCATCTTCCGCACAGGTAGGTGCAGCAAATGGTATAGAACTGGGCGAAATGAATCGAAAATTGCTGGAAAAAATAGAGGAGTTAACACTGTACATCATCCAAATAAATAAAGAGAAGGAGCAAATGGAAAAACGGGTTTCCAAACTTGAATCGGGTAAAAAATATTAAACAATAGCTAATGTAAAGAGCCCCGCCAGCGCTGCGGGGCTCTTTTCTTACAAGTAGTCCCAACTATCATCTCGTTCTATACTACAGATAATCCATAGCTTGCGAAAAATAATTGCCAGAATGGAGAAGGATGCTGTAAAAAAATATCATGAACCTGATGGACAGTCTTATCCTATAGGTGCAACCATCATTGACGGAGGGGTAAATTTCAGTCTGTTCTCAAAATACGGAACAAGCGTTACCATTGCTTTTTTCGATCATGTGGATGATTTATTACCATCTCATACACTTCCCCTTGACCCAAGAGTAAACAAAACTTACCATTATTGGCATGTTTTTGTGCCCGGTATAAAAAAGGGGCAACTCTATGCATATTATATCGACGGGCCTTATGACCCTGCAGCCGGGCATAGGTTTGATGTAACCAAACCGCTGCTGGATCCTTATGGAAAAGCAGTAACCTTCCCCAAAAATTACAGCCGCAATGTTTATAAGAAAAAGGGCGAAATACCCCAAACTGCGTGCCTGAAAAATGTGGTAGCCGATAACCGCCAATATGACTGGGAAGATGACTTTCATCCCCGAAGGCCTTTTTCGCAAACCGTTATTTATGAAATGCATGTGGCCGGATTTACCAAAAGTCCATCAAGCGGTTTGCCTGCCCAAAAAAGTGGAACCTACGCCGGCCTGATTGAAAAAATTCCTTATTTAAAAGAACTGGGCATTACCGCAGTTGAGTTACTGCCCGTATTTCAATTTGATCCGCAGGATGCGCCAGAAGGAAGATTGAATTACTGGGGTTACAGCCCGCTTGCTTTTTTTGCCCCGCACCAGGCCTATAGCAGCAACACAAGCAACCCGTTGCATGCCATTGATGAATTCAGGGATATGGTAAAAGCACTCCATAAAGCAGGAATTGAAGTTATTCTCGATGTCGTATTCAACCATACTTCCGAAGGTAGTGATGATGGCCCTACCTACTCCTTCCGCGGCATTGACAATGCTACTTACTACACGCTGGAAGCCGACAAATCGAAATACGCCAACTTTTCCGGAACCGGCAACACCCTTAATGCCAATCAACCTATTGTTCGCAGGATGATTATTGACAGCCTGCGCTACTGGGTTAGGGAAATGCATGTGGATGGGTTCCGTTTCGACCTTGCGAGCATACTTTCCCGGGATGAAAAGGGTAATCCGGTTGAAAACCCTCCGGTGCTGTGGGATATTGAAAGTGACCCTGTGCTGGCCGGAACCAAATTAATGGCCGAAGCCTGGGATGCTGCCGGTCTTTACCAGGTGGGCAGCTTTGTCGGCGATAGCTGGAAGGAGTGGAACGGTAAGTTTCGGGATGATATGCGACGTTTTCTGATTGGGGACAACCAAATGGTTTCCAGTTTTGCCAGCCGCATGCTGGGCAGCCCCGATGTGTATGGTCACCAGGGACGCGAACCTGAGCAAAGCATCAATTTCATAACCTGCCACGATGGTTTTCCATTGCTCGACCTATTTTCGTACAACGATAAACACAACGAAGCAAACGGGGAAGATAACCGCGATGGTGAAAATGATAACCATTGCTGGAACCACGGTGTAGAAGGCCCAACCGACGACCCCGCTATCAATGCCCTGCGGTTGCGGCAATGCAAAAACGCCTTTGCACTTACCCTCCTGGCCATTGGTGCTCCAATGCTGTTAATGGGTGATGAGGTTGGACGAACACAGCAGGGTAACAACAATGCTTATTGCCAGGATAATGAAATCAGTTGGTTCGACTGGACGCTGGTGGAGAAAAATGCAGGACTCTTAAGGTTTGTAAGAAAAATGATTGCTTACAGGCTTCAACGCGATTCGGCACAAGAGCGTTTTGCCATGAGCCTGATGGAACTGCTTCGTCATCCTGTTTTAACCTGGCATGGTACCGAACTCAATCAACCTGATTGGGGTGATATGTCCCACTGTATTGCTTTTACTGTACAAAACATCAGCCGTACTATGATGATGTATTATATGGTGAATGCTTATTGGGAAGAAAAAGAGTTTGCACTGCCCGGGGAGATTGATGGAACAAAAGTAAAATGGCATCGTTGGATGGATACTTCACTCGATTCGCCCAATGACATTTGTGATATGACTGCTTCAGTGCCTGTAAATGGCTTTTTATACAAATTACCCCCGCGTACCATTGTTGCGTTGGTAAATAACAAGAATATATAGCGGTCGATACCGAAATGATGTTATTATCTGAAGGAGCAAAAATCGAATAGGCTAGCACTTCTTATACCAATTGATTTCTTGCTGAACAATCCTCTTCTTTTCCTTTGTAAGCAAGCGTTTTTAAGTTTATAGCACTCACTTGCCGGGTGATGTTTTCCGCATCCTTCGCCATTCCCTTCGCAATATCATTAGGTACAATTTTATTCCGACCACTTCTGTTAAATGGTAATTCAAACTTGTCCTGAAATTTTTTGAGTTTCATAGAAAGTACCGTGTAGGTTACATGCATCGCTTCAGCAAATTTGGATTCACTTTGTGTATATGTACAATTTTTAGCAATACCTGTAATTGATTCAGCGTGTTATTCATAAAATTTATTTATACTTTATATAAAAAAGATAAATGTTTTTTTATGAACATGGCGACCCACTTTTGCAGCGCATTTTAAAATCAAAATCTGATAAAATATGAATCAAGAGGAAATACTAAGCTTAATTGACGGTAATTTTAATGATGAAGAAACGAAGGAAATTTTAATGAACCTGTTTTCTACAAAAATTCATTTTCATGAATTGAAGAATTTCAGCTCACAGGAACGGTTTGGAAAAGAAGATGAAACAGCCCAGAGAAGAATTCCTGAATTAAAAAAGGGCAAAGAGAAAGCAAAACAAATAATAGCAGAAGCAAAAGCGAAAAACAAGCGGCTTATTATTACATCCGTAATCAATATTTCCCTTGTTGATAATTAATACTTTAAAATTCTACAGGAAAGAATCAGGCAATGCAAGTTTACCTGAAACCAGTTTTGCTTTGCTGTTTTTAATCCCTGAATTATACTATGAATTTTAGCCTGCTCACTGAAAATCTTACCAACCCTGCATTGCTTTTTTTTGTCCTTGGTATAGTAGCAGTGTATGTAAAAAGCGATTTAAAAATTCCCCCCAATTCATCAAAATTTATTTCGCTTTACCTGTTGTTCGCTATTGGGTTTAAAGGTGGTCAGGAATTATCCCACGAAACATTTAGTAGCGAAATCGGATGGTCAATTGTATTTGGACTATTCATTTCTTTGGCTATTCCGCTATACACGTTCTTTATCCTGAAAAGAAAATTAAGTGTATTTGATGCCGGGGCCATTGCTGCTGCCTACGGATCAGTAAGTGCGGTTACTTTTGTTACGGCAGTTTCTTATCTCGAAGCTCAACAGTTAAGTCTGCAAGGGCATATGGTTGCCATCATGGCATTAATGGAATCGCCTGCCATTATAATGGGGCTACTCATGATTTCCATTTTTAATAAAGATGAAAATGAAATCATAAAAAAGAGTACTGCAATTAAACATTCGTTCACCAATGGAAGTGTAGTACTCATTTTGGGAAGCTTGGTGATAGGTTATTTGGCAAGTGCCAAACAAGCAGAAGGCATTAAACCATTTACCAATGACTTGTTCAAAGGGTTTTTATCCATCTTTTTACTCGACATGGGCATTTCTAGTGGCAAAAAGCTAAAAGCGTTCTTCTCTTTCGGATGGTTCCCTTTTATTTTCGCAACCATCATTCCACTGATGAATGGTTGCATTATTGCAATAATAAGTTCATTTGTAACGGATGACGTTTCGAATCGCTTTATGTTTGCCATTTTGGCTGCAAGCGCATCGTACATAGCGGTTCCCGCTGCTATAAAAATATCTGTCCCCAAAGCCAATCCGGGTCTTTTCTTACCCATGGCACTCGCAGTTACTTTTCCTATCAACATAACTATAGGTATGCCGGTTTATTTTTTAATTGTACAGCATACTTAAAGCTATAATCTACAGTAATTAAACCATGTTGAAAAGAGTTTATGAAGCCGCTTCTACATCCCTAATTGCTAAGAGAAACACTCCCTATTCAAGGCAATAGGAAATACCGGTTATTTATGATGATACCAAGTTAAAGGAAATTGGTTTAAGGGCAGATATCATCACGGAAAATAAATGAATCGCTGAAACAAAATCTGCGGAGGGTATTGACAACAGAATCCACAAAACAGCACTTTCCTATCTTAGATTATCCAAAATTATACTCGCCATATTAGTGAAGTATAATGCCGAACTTAATAAGCAAGGCATTCATAGAAAAATCATGGGAGAATTGGCATAGTGTGTGGAATTTGTAATGCAATGCATCTCATTATAAATCAATTACTATGTCTGAACTAACTGTACAACCACAAAATGGAAAGAGCAGGCTTACCGCACCTCGTGTTGACCTAACACCTATGGTAGACCTTGCTTTTCTACTGATTACCTTTTTTCTTTTCAATACCACGCTAACGAATCCTACCGCCATGACAACCATTTTGCCTGCAGATACAAAAGATAGCAGCACCATTGCTGAATCGGGCGCTGTAAGTATTATTGCCGGTAAGGAAAATATGTTAGTCTATAATGGCAGCCATATGGAACAAATACAGAAAATTTCATGTGTTCATTTTTAGTGCGCAGCCTATCGGCTGCTGGTTTTATTTGTCACATGGAATCCCCAATGATCATTTGGGCTGGGTGTGCGGCAGCTCGTGGGGATTTCATATGCAAATACGCATGAACTCCGAACAGCCTTACTATCGTTGCAAAAACAACTTATCCGTAAAGAAGGAAATGATGATAAATTATTTGTAATGATAAAACCAACCGATGAAACAGCCTTTCAGCATGTAGTTGATTTGCTGGATGAAATGAAAATATGCATGATAAAACGCTATACACTCACAGATGCAACTGCACCGGAAATATCGATGATTTCCGGCTTATGAAAGAAGGAAACGAAACAGGATAGTTAGCAAAATACCTGTGTAATAACCTACATTCGTTTGCTAAATACCGGGTATGCATTCATGGGCTAAAAAAATTACAGGGTTTTACCGCAACATTCAACCACCCGGTAATTTGCCAAAAGAAGTTGGCGTACTGATGCCATATACGGAGCCGGATGTAGTGGCTGCCATGGATCATTTTTATCATACATTTTATAATGATAACGACAAAAGAACGCTGCTGCTTGGCATTAATCCCGGCAGGTTTGGCGGTGGGGTAACCGGTATTCCGTTTACAGATCCAATCAGGCTGCAAGATGTTTGTGGCATTGAAAATTCATTCGAAAAGAAGGCCGAATTATCCAGCATATTTATGTATGAAATGATCGCTGCTTCCTGTGGCGCATTTCAATTCTACAACAATTTTTACATCTCATCCGTAAGTCCGCTGGGGTTTATTAAGAATGGTAAAAATCTGAACTATTACGATGAAAAACCCTTACAGCAGGCAGTTGAATCTTTTGCTGTGCAATGCATGGAAACGCAACTTGGATGGGGGCTGAATAGAGATACAGCATTTTGTATTGGAGAAGGTGCCAACCTTCAATATGCTACACAACTTAATAAAACACATGGATGGTTCAAACAAATCATCGGGCTACCCCATCCACGTTTTATTATGCAGTATAAACGAAAAAATTTACAGGAATATATTCATCGCTATGCGGAAACGCTTACCCCGTTTATGAAGGCAAAATAAAAATTGTTTCTTTTACTCCTCCCACACTTTCAACCCCTCGCTGCAATTGCTGCAAATATCAATGTTACGGCGGCTCGTCATTAGCTCTGTGCGAAACTGCCGGTAATTATCATTTTGCCAGATTTCTTTAAAAGATTGATTTTTCATATTACCCAGTTGGTGCATGGCATCCTTATCAAAACAACAAGGAACCACAAGTCCATCCCAGGTAATAACGTTGCCACTCCACAATCGCCAACAGTGATTTTGCAGCCCGCTTTTTACCTGCATATTACCCTGCTTATCTTTTTTGTACCGGCTGTATTTATCTATGGTTGGAATGAGCTTATTGGGATCATTTTCGTAGTCATATACCTGTGCCGTTTTAAAACGCACCTGGTCCACTCCAATTTCTTTTGCAATGCGCTTAATGTCGTCAAGCTGATGCTCGTTGGGCTTTACCACGAGAAACTGAAAAAACACAAAGGGCTTGGTACTGTTGAGTTCCTTTTTCCATTTCACAATGTTGCGTGCGCCTTCCAGTACTTTTTCCAGTTTTCCGCCTACCCTGTAGCTTTGGTACACATCCTGCGTGGTACCGTCAATACTTATAATCAGCCTGTCGAGACCACTCTCCACGGTTTGCTTAGCCTTCTCATCGGTAAGATAATGCGCGTTGGTACTCGTTGCCGTGTAAATGCCTTTATCATGCGCATATTTCACCATATCCAGGAAATCGGGATTCAGGTAAGGCTCACCCTGGAAATAAAAGACGAGGTACATCAGGTCTTTATAAATATCATCGATGGTTTGGCGGAAAAAATCCTTTTTCAGCATGCCGGTGGGGCGGGTAAACTCACGTAAACCACTTGGGCACTCGGGGCAGCGCAAGTTGCAACTCGTGGTAGGCTCAAAACTAATGCTGATGGGGAAACCCCATTGCTTTGGCTTGCTGGTAAGTTTGCTAAGCTGGTAGCTGCTCCACACTTTCAATGCATTTACAGCACGTCGTGGGGTTAGCTTTCCCAGCAGGTTCATGGTATCGTTTACGTTAAAATACAAATCGCGTTCCTTTTTTACCCGGTAAAAATACAGCTTGCACAAAGGTTGCATCCATTTTCACAGATATTTGCCTTAGAATATTCCCGATTCGGAAAATAAGAACACCATAACACGCCCGCACCAGCATGAGCCGCCGCAGCAGCAGTAATAATTATATCGGTTTAATTTTTGTAGCCCTGGTAATGGCTGCATTGTGGTTTGCAACAGGACATTGGCCATTTAAGAAGGGGATCATTGATCAGGAAACCGAGTTCAGTATGTACCCGGGCTTTGGAATCGAACTGCCCGAAGATTTTGCCATTCATGGCATTGATGTAAGCCGCTATCAAAAAACCATCAACTGGCCATTGCTAAAAAAAATGAAAAGCCGCGATGTCCACATAAAGTTTGCCTTTATAAAAGCTACCGAAGGCGGCGATTTCAAGGATAAACAGTTTGAACGCAACTGGCGCAAAAGCCGCGAAGCCGGGGTTGTACGGGGTGCGTATCATTTTTTCAGGGCCAATACCGATGCGGCGGCGCAGGCACGCAATTTTATAAAACAAGTATCGCTTTTGCCAGGCGACCTCCCACCTGTGCTCGATGTGGAAAGCCTGTATAATACCCCGGTAAATGAAATGCAGGATGGCGTTGCACTTTGGCTTCACCTGGTAGAACAGCACTATAACGTGAAGCCACTTATTTACACCAATGCCACTTTTTACAACAACTATCTGCATCCGCGCTTTGCCGATTACCCATTGTGGGTAGCGCATTATAAAGAACGTAAAAGCCCGCGTGTACAACGGGATTGGCTCTTTTGGCAACACAGCGAAAGCGGCCGGGTAAATGGCATTAATCACTTTGTGGACTTCAATGTATTCAACGGGGACAGTACTGCATTCAGCGCATTACTTGTTGGTGAATAAAAAATGACTAACCTAATAATTGTCATTGGATGCGGATGGGATTGAATGTAATTTGCCTGTTGCTGTAAAAATGGAAAACACAGCAAGCAAACCAACACATGGTTGATCCTGCCGACATACAAAAAACCGCACTTTTGGAAACAGAAGCGATGGTGGATGAATTTACATGGCATATTCATTTGCAAGGGCTGGTGCAGGGCGTTGGATTCAGGCCCTTTGTTTATCAGTTGGCTACACAAAAAGGGCTGGTGGGCAATGTAAGTAACGGGCTTGATGGGCTGCATATCCGTTTGAATACTGAAAAAGAAAAAGCATTGCAATTTCGCGATGCATTATTGCAACACCCTCCGCAATTAGCACAAATTACCCGTTACCATTTCCATCAGGAAGCTCGCACCGAAAGGGAAGGTTTTACGATTGCAGAAGATATGGCACCTTCCATTCCTAATCTTTGGATTACGCCTGATCTTGCCATGTGCCCTGTATGTATGGGTGAGTTGTATGATCCGAAAAACCGGCGTTATCAATACCCGTTTATCACTTGCACTCAATGCGGGCCACGTTACTCTATTATGCAATCGCTGCCATTTGAAAGGCATTTGACTGCAATGGATGATTTTCCTATGTGCCATGACTGCCAACAGGAATATGATGCACCGATAGACAGACGCTTCTATGCACAAACAATATCCTGCACAGATTGCGGGGTGAAAATGGAAATATATGATGCCAACGGGGATCGGCTTGATGTAGCAGAAGAAAAAATGATTTCTTTTATTATTCAGCAATTACGGGCAGGGAAAATAATCGCGGCAAAAGGTATTGGCGGCTTTTTGCTGATGGTAGATGCATCCAATTCAACAGCTATTCAGACCTTACGCAATCGTAAGCACCGGCCTGCAAAACCTTTTGCAATACTGTATCCAGGAATTTCAGCATTAAAAAAAGATACTGAACTTACTGATGGCATGCGCCTTGCTTTGCAAAGCAAAGAAGCACCGATTGTACTGATTCCTATTAGCAAAACACAACACGCCAAGCTTGCCACCCGGGCACTTGCCCCCGGTTTGGATACATTAGGCATAATGCTTCCTTATGCGCCCCTACTCGAATTATTGGCAAATGGTTTTGAAAAACCGTTAGTGGCCACTAGTGCCAACATTAGTGGTTCTCCCATCCTTTTTGACAATGTAACTGCCTTACAAGGATTAAAAGGAATCGCTGATTTTATACTGGTGCATAACCGATTCATTGTTGCGCCGCAGGATGATTCGGTTCTTTCATTTTCATCGCAAAACGAAGTTCCCATTCTCCTGCGTCGTTCACGCGGTTGGGCGCCTGCCTTTCCGCAGTACACCTGTACAAAAGGTGAAACCATTCTTGCTACAGGCGCTTTACTTAAAAGCAGTTTTACCATTGCGCATCAGCGGCAAGTGTATATCAGCCAATACCTTGGCAGTACCGAAAGCTATGAAGCACAGCAGGCATATCGCCATACACTGCATCACCTGCAACAGCTATTACATGCAACGTCTTCCGTAATACTTACCGATAAACATCCCCAATATTTTTCACACGAACTTGCCAATGAAATAGCTGCAACCTTGCAAATACCCTGCGTATATATTCAGCACCATAAAGCGCATTTTGCTGCGATACTTGGTGAATATGGATTACAAAAAAACACCACACCTGTATTAGGCGTAGTATGGGATGGCACCGGCTTAGGCGATGATGGAAATAGCTGGGGCGGAGAGTTTTTTCTATACGAACATAAAAAAATAAACCGGCTGCAACATATCGGATATTTCCCCTACCTGCTGGCAGATAAAATGGCGAAAGAACCAAGGATAGCTGCCTTATCATTGATTCATCATGCCGGAATAACGTATGATAAACTCCAGGAAAAATTTACAGCAACCGAATGGAATCTTTACCAAAAAATGCTGGAAAATTATAATGGCATCATGACATCATCCGTTGGGCGCTTATTTGATGCAGTTGCCTGTTTGATCCTTGGTATAGATAAACAATCCTATGAAGGCGAAGCGGCTATGCTGCTGGAAGTGCTTGGTCGCCGTTGGTGCCATGCACATGGTTATGCTATAGGTGAAAGCTATTTTACCATAAAAAATAACGATGCACAAATTCCAACGGCTGCTTTATGCCAAGAAATAATGGCCGATGTTATGAAAGGAAAAGACAAAGATTTTATTGCGGCTAAATTTCATTTTTCATTAGGGGAATTAATTGAAAATATAGCAGCGAAACAGGGTGTAAAAAATATTGCCTGCAGCGGTGGTGTTTTTCAAAATAGCTTATTGGTTGATATGGTGTATATGCTTTGTGCCAAAAAGTATCGTTTGTATTTTCACAAACATCTTTCGCCCAATGATGAAAATATTTCCTTTGGACAATTGGTGTATTATGATCAGGAAATCGACAAAATGAACCAGGATGAAAAAAAATAAATAACACTATTCATTGATATAAAATGAAGTATCTGTCAGAATATCGTGATCCCGAAGTGGTAACCCATTTGCTGGATGAAATAAAAAGAATTACCACACGACCATGGACGATTATGGAAGTATGTGGCGGGCAAACACATAGCTTGGTAAAAAACGGCATTATTGAATTACTGCCTGCATTCATCAGTATGGTACACGGACCGGGCTGCCCGGTTTGCGTTACCCCGCAAAGCCTCATTGATAAAGCCATTTGGCTCGCCGAAGAAAAAGGTGTTATCCTTTGCTCTTACGGCGATATGATTCGTGTGCCCGGCAACCGTAAAAGCTTGCTCGAATCAAAAGCTGCAGGTGCGGATGTACGTATTCTTTATTCCCCGCTCGAAGCCGTAAATATTGCCAAAGAAAACCCCGATAAAGAAGTCGTATTTTTTGCCGTAGGCTTTGAAACCACCGCACCCGCCAATGCATTATCCGTTATACATGCACAACAAATTGGATTAACCAATTATTCCATTCTTACCTCACATGTATTGGTTCCCCCGGCTATTGAAGCCATTGTTAGTGATCCCGGCAATGTGGTACAAGGATTTTTAGGCGCAGGGCATGTTTGTTCGATTATGGGCATTCATGAATATTATCCCATTGTAGAAAAATATAAAATACCCATTGTGATTACAGGCTTTGAGCCAGTGGATTTATTACATGGTATTTATATGCTCGTAAAACAACTCGAAGCAGGTGAATACAAACTGGAAAATCAATACAGCCGTGTGGTAGAAGATGAAGGCAATCTTGCTGCCCGTGCTACTATTGATGAAGTGTTTGAAATTGCCGACCGTGAGTGGCGGGGCATAGCCGTAATTCCCGATAGCGGATATGAATTAAAAGAAGATTATAGCATTTACGATGCCAATAAAAAATTCGATGTTCCTGATACGGTCCCATCCAATGAAAATGAGTGTATGGCTGGGGAAATTTTGCGCGGAAAACTGAAACCGCTGCAATGCCCGCATTTTGGAAAAAAATGTACACCACTGCATCCGTTGGGGGCACCCATGGTAAGCAGCGAAGGTGCATGTGCGGCGTACTATCATTTCAGTAACACAACAGAAAAATAAAACAATTCACCGAAAAATTAATTATCCATTATGTCAGGATCCATAGAAAATATTTCCCATTTTCAGCTTACCTGCCCCATGCCAACATTTGATTTTACTACCATCAACTTAGGCCACGGCAGCGGTGGCATTTTATCCCAGCGACTGCTGAATAGCGGCGTTTTTGATGTACTCAAAAATGATTTGCTGAATGAACGGCATGATGGCGCCGTTTTTCAACTCGAAGGTAAACTGGCGTTCAGCACCGATAGTTATGTAGTATCACCCATCTTTTTTCCCGGTGGCAATATTGGTGAACTAGCGGTAAACGGTACCGTAAACGATTTAGCCATGTGCGGTGCAAAGGCAAAATACCTGTCGCTGTCTTTTATACTCGAAGAAGGATTGCGTATGGATCATTTCTGGGAAATATTACATACCATAAAAAAAGCATGTGATGCAGCAGATGTGCAAATTATAACCGGCGATACCAAGGTAGTAGAACGCGGGAAAGGCGATCAGATTTTTATCAATACTTCAGGCATTGGTGTAGTACATCCAAACGCATTGCTGGGTTGGAAGTATATACAACCCGGCGATTGCATTATCATCAATGCGCCTATTGCCGCACATGGTATTGCTATTATGAGCCGTCGCAATGGTTTGGAATTTGAATCGGATATTGTAAGCGATACTTTCCCTTTGCATGACAGTGTCGGCTTGCTGCTCGATCATTTAGGTGATAAAGTGCACTTTTTACGCGATGCAACACGCGGCGGTCTTGCATCAGTATTAAATGAAATTGCAGGCGATGGCAAAACAGGCGTTAGCATCAGGCAAAGGGATATTCCCTTAGACGAACAGGTATCCGGTGCTTGTGAAATGCTTGGGCTCGATCCTTTGTATGTGGCGAACGAAGGTATTTTCGTAGCCATGGTTGCACAGGAAGCAGCAGCAGATGCTGTTGCATTACTAAGGGAGAATGGATGGCCCGAAGCCTGCACGATTGGTGAATTGACTACCGAACATAGCGGGCAGGTATTGCTGCAAAGTGCCATAGGCGGACGACGGGTAGTTAATATGTTACCCGGTGAACAATTGCCGCGTATTTGCTAAACCCCAAATTGGCGAAGGTGGTGGTCAAGGTGCTTCCATACCACACGCCCCCAATTTTCCTTTCCCATTTTGCCAAATAAAGGATGGATGGCTTCTACATGTTCTGCATGATAAAGTTTACCAAGCGCTTCCAGCATCAGGTGCTTTTCATTTTCAAAATCGGTGGTATCCGTAAGCTTTTTATTTACATCCATTTCGGGTGCGGTTTTACTATTCTTTGGCCATGGAATACCGTATAGCGCAAGCCAGCGCACCGGGGCAAACCGCATCATGGTTGGGTAAATTTTTACATCATCGGAGGGCGAAAGAATAAAATCAATCTGCGACCGGCAATGCCGCAGCATTTGTGCAGCCGACATGGTACCCCACTTTCTTGGCGCATTTGCTGTAAGGCTATTTATCCGCTTCACCGTTTGCGCAAAAGGCAAATCGGTAAAAATATTACTATACATCAGCATATGTTATCTATTTCTTTGGGTAAAAAATAATTATCCTGTTTTCAAGCAACGTCTCCCAACGGGGCCGTTGCGATCATTTGATTTTATCGCAATAACTTTCTTAAGGCAGTTATATACCATTCCTTTACCGGCGGATACCATACCGGTGTATCAAACCAGGTAGCGGATTTCATGATGCTTTTAGGTCTTGAAAAAGTACGGAACCCTTCATGCCCATGATACTGACCCATTCCGCTGTAACCCACACCACCAAAAGGCAGATCGGAATTACCCAAATGGATAAGGCTATTATTGATACATCCGCCACCAAAGCGAACACGTTCAGTAAAAAAGCGCTCCGCATTTTTGTCCGAACTAAAAAGATATAAAGCAAGCGGATAAGGATTTTGATCAATGATCTGTAACACTTCTTCGCGGGTGCGGTACGTGCGTATGGGTAAAATGGGGCCGAAGATTTCTTCATGCCATAATGGATGGTCTTCCGCATCCCCTGATACAAGCGTTGGGGCAAAAAATAATTCGTTTTCATTATGTTGCCCGCCATGCAAAACGTCCACTTCGTTCAGAAAGCCCGTAAGTGTTCGAAAACGACGCTGATTTATAATGCGCGGATAATCGGCACTTTCAGCAGGGTTTTCTCCATACATTTTTTGCAACTGCAGTTTTAAAGCAGCTACCAATTTCTCCTTTACACTTTCATGTACTAAAACATAATCGGGTGCCACACAGGTTTGCCCGGCATTAATAAATTTACCCCAGGCAATTTTTTTGGCCGCCCAGGTAATGTTGGCTGTTTCATCTACTATGCACGGGCTTTTGCCACCCAACTCCAGCGTAACCGGTGTTAGTTGTGTGGCCGCGTGTTGCATAATTATCCTGCCCACCTGCGTACTGCCGGTGAAAAATATATGATCTAAATGGTGGCGTTCTATTAACTGCGGGCCCAGCAATTGGCCGGCACCTTTGAGAATCGCAATATAGTCCGGCTCAAAAGTTTCTTCAATTATTTTGGTTAGCACAGCCTCAGTGGCGGGTGCAAGTTCACTTGGCTTTAATATGGCGGTATTGCCACCGGCTATGGAAGCTACCAATGGCGCTATCAAAAGCTGAAAAGGATAATTCCAGGGGCTAATGATAAGCACCGTACCTAAAGGATCCTGTACGATTTTACTACTTGCAGGGGCAAACATCAGTGGCGTAGCTATGCGTTTGGTTTGCATCCACTGCCGCAGGTGTTTTATGGTATGCGAAATATCGCTATACACAAAACCTATTTCGGTACCGTAGGCTTCAAATTCACCTTTATGTAAATCATCGTGGAGTGCCTGAATAATAGCTTTTTCATTTCGCTGTATAGCTGCTTTCAGCACACCCAACTGCCCTTTACGAAACGCAAAGGAACGGGTAACCCCTGTATTGAAAAAATGCTTTTGCGCGGCAAACAAATCATCTATTTCCTGTTGCGAAAGGCTAAGTGAGGGTGCAGCGGGTACATAAACATTACTCATAAGACAAAACTTGTATAGCGAAAATAATCAATCTTCTTACCTTTCTGCTTTCTATTGAAAATTAATAACAGGATGGAAATGCAGTTTCATACCCGTAAATGGGTTAAACCCGAAGATTTAAATCCCAACCAAACCTTATTTGGCGGCAGGTTGTTGCAATGGATTGACGAAGAAGCGGTTATTTATGTAATTGTGCAGCTTGAAAACTCGCGTGTGGTTACCAAATATATTTCTGAAATCAACTTTATTTCAGCGCCCCGCATTGGCGATATTATTGAGATTGGCATCACTGCCGTGGAGTTTGGCGCATCCATTCTAACCGTGCGGTGCGAAGTGCGTAACAGCATAACCCACCAACCTATTATCACCATAGACAGGATGGTTTTTGCCAACCTGGGAGAGAATGGCAAACCTGCACGCCATGGCAAAACACAGGTGAAACAAGGCTGGCAGTGAGGGAATAAGGCAAGGAGTAAATGTTGAATACAAAGTACGAAGATAGAAGTACGAAGTTAGAAGGTTGGGTTTGGGGGAGTGGTATGAAGCGTGAATGGGTGATTAAGTCAATAAGTGAAAAGTCAAACTTGAGACGAGAATTGCTCCCGCCTTCGGCCTCCCGTCTTCCCGACTTCCCGACTTCCCGACTTCCCGTCTTCCCAACTTCCCGACTTCCCGTCTTCCCGACTTCCCGACTTCCCAACTTCCCAACTAATTCGCAAAATACCTCAGCGTATTACTGTTTCCTTTTCTGAAAATTTCCTTTGCTTCGCTCAGTAATCCTTCCGTAGTAACATCATGATATTTTTGCAGTTCGGTGTTCATCATATTGGGATCGCCCAATAGTTCATAGAATGCAAGGTTATTGGCCCGGTTCATTAGGCTCATATCTTCAAACGATACTACACTTTCTGTTTTATTTTTCGCCTTCTGCAATTCAGCTTCGGTTACGCCTTCGGTCAATAGCTTTTCTATTTCTGCATTTACCGCAGCTTCCGCCTTATCCATACTTACACCTTTTACGAGTTTACCATCAATGGAAAGCAGTCCACGTTCCACCGCGCCAAAATGGTAGCATTCTATATTGCTGAAAAGCTGCTGTTCTTTTACCAGGCTTTGGAATAAGCGCGAAGAACCACCCGAGCCCAAAATTTCGGATATAAGGTCGGCTTTGTAATACCCTTCTTCCATACGGGCAGGCATATGCCATACTTTATAAAATGCATCGAGCGGCACCTGTGCGGTTACTTCCAGCACACGGTCTTCGGTTTGACGTGGCTCATGCGCAAGGTTTCTCACATATTTTTCGCCCGGCGGTATGGGGCCAAACCATTTTTCGGCCAGCGCCTTTACTTCATCCGTTTTTACCGGGCCCGCTACAGCAAGTATGGCATTCGCCGGGGTATAATGTTTAAAGAAAAAATCTTTTACATCCTGCAAACTTGCATCTTCCACATGTTTCAATTCCTTACCAATCGTCATCCAGCGATAAGGATGCGTGGTATAGGCAAGCGATCGCATTTTATGCCATACATCGCCATAAGGTTTATTAATATAATGCTCTTTAAACTCTTCGCAAACAACTTTGCGCTGTACATCGAGGCTTTTTTCGCTGAATGCAAGGCTTAGCATACGGTCGCTTTCCAGCCAAAAAGCTGTTTCCAGGTTTTGCACCGGCAACTGCAGGTAGTAATTGGTAAGGTCGTTGGTGGTGTAAGCATTGTTTTCCCCACCGGCCATTTGCAGTGGTTCATCATACTCGGGAATATTAATGCTACCGCCAAACATCAGGTGTTCAAACAAGTGGGCAAACCCTGTTTTATCCGGATTTTCATCGCGGGCACCCACATTATACATAATGTTTACCACCGCCATGGGCGTGCTGTTATCAGGGTGTACTATTACGGTAAGTCCGTTTGCAAGTGTAAATTTTTCAAATAGAATCATAGTGGTGCCTTGTGTTTTTAATCTTTCTTTTTTTTACGAATACTGCCTATATGCAATTTTAATTCGTCCAATAAACCATCGCGCGAAATAACGATGCGCACAATGTTGCCGGGTTGCTGTAACACATTTTTATAATCCTGCAAATTGCCACCAAATTTATTACCAATGCTTACAATGATATCACCATCTTTTAAACCTGCCTTTTCGGCTGGCGAACCGGGCATTACATCAATCACTAAAACAAGGTCTCCATCCTGGAACATATTAAAGCCGGTGTAGGCATAATCAAAAGCTTCACGAAAACTTTTATTGGGTAACATATGAAACTCGCTGCGGCTATAGTTGATGGTAAGGTTAAAACGACGTAACAAATCATTGCCGATAAGCCCTGCTAAAAATGGATAAGATGTTACATTATAAATATCATCAAAAATAAAAACCGGCATGTTCTTAAACCTGTACTTACCCAATTTGAATTGTTTGGCAACGGTCATTCTCATGTTGGTTTTACCGCCCAATCCTTCTGCAACCGCTGAATACATTTTTTTATCAGGGTTAAAAATTGCACTATCCGTTACCACCTGCTGGCTTAGCAACAAACACAGCCCTGCGCCGGTATCGAGAAAAAAACGGTCATACATTTCCCTGTCATCTTTTACATAGGCAAACTGCATAGGCAAAGCTGAAATGGCAGGTCTTAATAAACTGCCTCCTTTGGGATAGGTGAAAGGCCCCGGAGGAAACACCGAAATTTTATGCTCATCGAAATCTACATGAATTACATACCGGCGCAGAAAACTGTAACCGATAATACCATCCACTTTAAGACCATATACACCACTTAACATTTCATAGTCGTTGATGTGGAAATCAAGGCTATCAACCGTTAAACCCTGCAGGTTTAACCTGTGGTTGTATGCAAACTGAACCCGCTTTATACCTGCAATACCACGAATGGTGCGCTCACTTTGCTGGGTAGGAATACCAAGTTCCAATGCCGAAGCACTATCGAGTGAAATGCCGCCACTGCCGGTATCGAGTATAAAGTTTAAAGAATCGGGATAATTATCAACCGTAGCTTTCAGGATGATTACGCCCCCATATAATTGAACAAAATGGAAACTGGCAATGGGTTTTGGAGCCTTCTCCATTTTTTTCGCCTGGGCCCATACGCCGCTTTCCACAGGCAGAATGCCCGTAAACAGGAGAAAAAATAACTGCAATCGTAGGTTTCGTATCAGCTTCATTATCTATTAAGGCAAATCTATCTGTTTATCTGCATGTACATTTGCATTGTTTTACAAACAATATCACATCCAAATAAGTTATTACATAGAAGGTTTATTTTCACTTCAAACAGATTATGGTTTTAACAGATTTATACCAAAAAGCACTTGACCATGCATGGTTGAGTATCGAAGAAGGCATGTTCCTATTTGAGCATGCCCCGCTTGCCGACCTTATGGCAATTGCCGATACGCTGCGTAAACAAGCGGTACCGCATGGAAAAGTAACCTGGCAAATAGACAGGAATGTAAATACCACCAATGTGTGTATTGCCAATTGTAAGTTCTGCAACTTTTACCGGATACCCGGCCATGGCGAAGCCTACATTACCGATATGCCCACTTACCGCAAAAAAATTGAAGAAACCATCCGCTGGGGTGGTGATCAGTTATTATTGCAAGGCGGGCACCATCCTGAATTAGGTTTGCAGTTTTATACCGATACTTTTCGTGCCATAAAAGCCGAGTACCCGGATATTAAGCTGCATACACTTGGACCACCCGAAGTTGCCCATATTACCAAACTGGAAAAAAGCCGGCCCGACGGCCAGGCGGGCACCCATGCCGAAGTGTTGAAAGCGCTGCAGGAAGCAGGCATGGACAGTTTGCCCGGTGCCGGTGCCGAAATTTTGGTTGACCGCGTACGCCGGTTGATCAGCAAGGGGAAATGTGGTGCGCAGGAATGGCTCGATGTAATGCACGAAGCGCATAAACTTAACCTGCCCACAAGCGCCACGATGATGTTTGGCCATGTGGAAACCATACGTGAGCGTTTTGAGCACCTCGAAAAAATACGCGAAGTGCAAAGCCGCAAGCCCGAAGGCACTTACGGTTTTACCGCATTTATTCCCTGGACTTTCCAGGATGCAGACACATTACTCGCACGTATCCGCGGGGTACATAACCTTACCACAAGCGAAGAATATGTGCGGATGATTGCCATCAGCCGGATTTTTTTACCCAATGTTACCAATATACAGGCAAGCTGGCTTACGGTAGGCAAAAGCGTTGCACAAATGTGCCTGTACGCCGGTGCCAACGATTTTGGAAGTATTATGCTGGAAGAAAATGTGGTAAGCGCAGCCGGTGCGCCGCATAGGTTTACCTATAAAAGCATTCAGGATGCTATAACCGAAGCAGGATTTACACCGCAATTGCGTAACCAACGATATGAGTGGCGTGAGCTGCCGGAAATGATTGAGGAGCAGGTGATTGATTATTAGGGTTTGAAGTTTGATATTGTTTATGGTTTGGTATTTATTGTTTATTGTTGGGCTGATGCACTTAATCCTGCACACACACCAAAACCTGTCTGCCGAAAGTCAGGCTCCACTCCCTTCGACAACGCTTCGACAAGCTCAGCCCGACGGCTCAAGGCGGCGCATAATTCACTCATTGACGCATTCACTCATTGACGCATTCATCATTCTACATTCATCATTTTTTCAAATAAGGATAAGAGTTTATAATTTTTAAACGTGCTAACCAACACACAGGCCATAGTTCTCCGAACCGTACCCTACGGGGATACAAGCCTGGTGGTTACTGCTTTTACCGAAGCTTACGGACTACAGAGCTACCTGGTAAAAGGGGCACGCAGTACCGGCAAAAAGGGGCAATCGCTGCGGCCATACCTGCAGCCCGGCGCATGGCTCGACCTGGTGGTGTACCATCACCAAACCAGTCAATTGCAATACATAAGAGATATGCAATGGGCCAACATATGGCAACGGGTACTTACCAGCGTGGTACATAATGCCATAGCCACTTTTATCGTGGAACTGGTAAGCAAATGCATACGCGAAACCGAAACCAATAAAGCTTTATTTGAAAGTATTACCCAATACCTCACCCTGCTGGATGAAGCCGACCCGCCGGTAGTGGCCAATATTGCGCTGCACTTTGCGCTTTTTTTGGCGGGCGAAATGGGTTTCAGGCCCGAAGATAATTATGATGAACACCACCCGGTGTTCGACCTGAAAGAAGGATGTTTTACTGCCGATTTACCGGTAAATCCGGAGTGGGCACTTACGGGTAGCACCGCGCTGTTAACACATGAATTGCTGATGATTACGCACCCGGTTACGTTGTACAGGGTAAAAATGCACCAATCGGAACGCAGATTTTTGCTCGATGCCTATATTATTTATTTCAGCCTGCATGCCGCCGGTTTCGGGAGTATGCGAAGCCCGGAGATTTTGAAGCAGCTTTTTTAGGGTTTATTATTTGGTGTTTATTGTTTAGTGTTAGGCTGTCCCGCTTCGCATCCCTTAACCTTAACCTTTTTCCTTAACCTTAACCTTAACCTTAACCTTAACCTTAACCTTAACCTTAACCTTAACCTTAACCTTAACCTTCGTATTTCGTACTTCTAACTTCGTACTTAGGTTTAATCCCTCGTAACAATTACGTCCTCTATCACCACCAAATCCATGCGGGTACGCAAAAAGCAATCCAATGCTTCGGCAGGTGTGTTTACAATAGGCTCGTTTTCGTTGAAAGATGTATTAAGCAGAATAGGGATTCCGGTTCTGCGGCGGAAAGCATCGATTAAACAATAGAAATCAGGATGCAATGTGCGCGATACTGTCTGCAATCTCCCTGTACCATCTACGTGGGTGACGGCGGGGATATCGGCCTGCACTTCGCGGCGAACGGGATATACTTTTTCCATAAAAGGCGTAGCCTCGCTCATGGCAAAATACTTTCCGGTATATTCTTCCAGCACTGCAGGGGCAAATGGACGGAAGGGTTCGCGGCGTTTTATTTTATGATTCAGCAGCTCCCTTGCATCTGCACGGCGCGGATCTGCAAGTATGGAGCGATTGCCCAAAGCACGCGGCCCAAATTCGGACTGGCCCCTGAACCAGCCCACAACGCCACCATTATCTATAATTTCGGCAACCTTTTCACACAATTTATCAAAATCGTCTATCTGTTGCCAATGCACCGGGTGCCCGTTTATAGCCTTTATTACCTGCTTATTGGTAAAAGATGTTCCGGTAAATGCCGTAAGCATGGGTGCCGCCCGTTTCATTTTCCCGGTTTGATGCTGAAGCCAAAGCGCGGCTCCAAGTGCAAGCCCCGCATCATGACCGGCGGGTGGTACATACACATTTTCAAAAGGCGTTTGCAGGGTAATTTTCCCATTTGCCACCGAATTTTGCGCTACCCCACCTGCAAGACATACATTTTTTATACCCGTTAACTGGTGCAAATGGCGAAGCATATGGTAGATACACTGCTCCGTTACATGCTGTACCGATGCGGCTAGGTCTTTATGATATTGGGTTATGGGGTCGCTTTTAGCCCGCGGTGCGCCAAAACGCTCCACCATTTTTTGTGTAAATAATTCAGGCACCATGGGTTGCTGTTGCGTACTGTAATACACATAGCCTTCCGATCCATTCCTGAACCAACTTAAATCCAGCCGGAATGTTCCATCATTTTGCAAAATGAGAATATCATTCAGGTCTTTTACCAATGACGGTGTGCCATAGGCAGCTAAACCCATAACCTTGTATTCATCCCCATAGTTAAAGAAACCCAGCATTTGGGTAAACATGGTATAAAAAACACCCAGCGAATGAGGAAAATCAATGGATTTGATTACTTCAATATGATTGCCACGGCCAATACCCATCATGGTAGTGGTAAAATCGCCCGATCCATCTACACTAAGTATTACCGCTTCATCAAAAGGACTGGCAAAGTAAGCGCTCGCAAGATGGCTTCGGTGATGTTCTATATAAGCCACTTTCTGCTGAATATCGCTACGGTTTACCATATAGCGAACTGCGAGTTCTTCACTGATCGTTTGCGCGGTGGAAGCATTGCTTAGCCTTCCACGCAGCGCGAAAGAAAGTGCCCGTGGGTTATTGGCCAGGTATTTTACTTTTTTATCCCATTTGGCGCGCGGATCTCGTGCAATGGCAATATGATTAACATCGGTGAGTGAAATACCGGCTTTTTTCAGGCAAAATGCAACTGCTTCATGCGGAAATCCTGCCCAGTGTTTTACCCTGCAAAAACGCTCTTCTTCCGCTGCCGCTAATAATTCTCCTTTATAATAAATGGCTGCCGATGCATCGGAATGATAGGCATTTAAGCCTAACACGTAGCCCGAAACCAGTGGCTCTTTGGCAGGTAAACCGCTTGTTTCGCCAAAAGCCTTTTGCTCATACATGGCAAGATAAGCCTGTAGCAATTGCGGGCTGTTGAGCTCTTCACTTACCAGTTTTAAGCCGGCCATTCCTTTTTCAGGCCATTTCCCTTTATCTGCCCATGCCTGTTTTATCGCTTCTGCTACGGAATCAACCGTGGGCTCACAAAGCCAACCCGCATCATAGGTATCAAGAAAACGCTTTAACCCTACACCACTGCTTAAAATAGCCGGTTTGGCAAGGCTCCAGGCCTCCGCCACCACGTTGGCAAAATTTTCATTGTAAGATGGTAATATAAATACATGAATCTGCTTGAAAAAAGCTGCCTTATCGGCATCCGCTATCCAGCCTGCAAATCTTACCTTTTGCTCAATGCCCAGCCTGCGTATTTCGCTGCGCATCCACTCTTCATATTCCAGATCGCCGGTACCGCCAAAAACCAATTCAGTTACTTCAGGCACTTTAGCTACCGCTTCCAATAACAGGTCAATGCCCTTTTTGTGGTGCAGGCGGCTAAGTAAACCTAACACAAACCCGCCTTCCGGCGCTTCGTAACGGTGTGCCTGGTTAAGACTTAACAGGTTAGGAATAATATCTACTTCTTCCAGCGTGCGGTTGGCCCTTTTGCTCATTTCACGCGCTTCCTGTTCGCTGGTAGCCTGTAAGCCCACGCCATTAAGTAGGGGCACACCAAAAGTGCGCTGGAAATAGCCTTTAATCTTAATCTTACGATGAGAAAAACTATAATCGCTCAACATACCCCTTACCGAAATGATACAGGGCGTTCCCTGTTTTTTAAGCAGGGAAAGTGAACGGAATATCAGCATGTTCCACCAGGTATGCAAATGGGCCACATCATAACTGCGGCCATGCTTTTTTACCGCAGCCCACAAGTCCCTGCTTGCCTGGCTCGGTTCCCCAAAATCACTTTTAAAATAATGTACTTTAACCCCATTAATGCATTCTTCGCTAGGCGGCCGGTTACCATAAGCAATGGTAAAAACGGTTACTTGTGCACCCTCTTTTGCCAGGGCTTCACAAAGTGCCGAAACGGATGAGACAGGGCCACCAAAACCTACATCGGGCGGGTAATAGGGAGTGATATGTAAGATGCGGAGTGAAATATCGGTTGTATTATATAAATCTGTAAATGGCCCCATATTCCACCTGTTTAGATGCAATAATAGGATGTATTAAGTTGTATCAGGATATTAATTAGTGTGTATTAATTACACACCAAAAGACTATCATTTTTTCTAACCAGGCAAATTTTTACACTCTTTTTTTAGAAAAACTATTTATTGATTAAGAATCAAACAGTTGGGATATCCTGGTTTGAAACATGGTAAAGCTAAAATGTGCATTTACGTTTAATCGGTTGTTTATAATCCTATCATCCCTTCGGTCACTATTCATTAGTGTCTGCAAAATGGCACTTTGTAACTTGCTATTTTCACCATAGGGTACCAAATGCCCCAATTTACCCTGTAATAATGCTTCGGGTACACCACCCGCTGCATATCCAATAATGGGGCAACCCCACCATGCGGCTTCGAGGAATACGATACCAAAACCTTCTTTTGTACTCGGTAAAACGAAACAATCTGCAAAATGGTATACAGCAGGTAAACTTTCGGCCGGCACAAACCCGGGTAACAATAACCGGTCGCCTACCCCAAGGCTTTCGGCAAGGGCACGGATACGCTGATACTCTGCTTCATCGGATTTACCTGCGAGCAGGTAGGAGATGTTTGGAATTTCTGCTGCTAGTTGCGGCAGCAGCCTGATTACTTCATCATAACCTTTTGCAGCTTCGGTATGCGCGAGTCTTGCCACCGTAAGCAGGTAGGTACGGGTAGTATCCAACCGCCAATGACGGTTCCATTTGGCCACCGGCAATAAAGGCATTTGTGTATAAAAGGGGTCAATACAATTGGGAAAATATACCAGCTTACCGGGCGCAACGCCATGGATGGATTGCATTTTTTCCATGGTAAACCGGCTTACGGACAATATTTTTTGTACTTTTTGCAGACCGCGATGCTTAAAGAAAGAAAGTGGCTGCCACACTTCCACCCCATGCACCACCAACCAACTATTTATTATATTTAAGCGCGGCAACAGCAGCAAGGGCAAAAGATTTACATGTCCTAAAACAACATAGTCGCATTTACCTGCCTGCTTTAATACGGCCTTTATAAATGCCGCCTTGCTTCCCTTAAACCCCCGGAATAAAAAGTTTTTTTTAGCACCTTCAGCAACATAACGGCTATCGGCATCACCGGTACTATCCACGAGGCTAAAATGTGTAAGGCTGCTACCTGCACTCACCACCTGTGCGCTCAATGCAAGTTGCATACTGCGGTTAAACTGCTGTATGCCACCGGTGCGGGAGAAGGTGTCGAGGGTGAGGAGGAGGAGTTTCATGAGAAGTACGAAGGTAGAAGTACGAAGGTAGAAGAAGTTTGTTCCGATATCTTACGGGATTTGATATTCGAAGTTTCAGCCGTGTCTCACGCTAGTGGACACGGCGTCTATTGTATGGCGCCGTGGCTCGCATGCGCGAAGACACGGCTAAAACAAAGATAACTTCCGGGATTTGAAATTCGAAGTTTCAGCAGTGTCTCACGCTAGTGGACACGGCGTCTATAGTATGGCGCCGTGTCTCCCATGCGCGAAGACACGGCTAAAACAAAGTTTGTTCCGATATCTTCCGGGATTTGATATTCGAAGTTTCAGACGTGTCTCACGCTAGTGGACACGTCTATTGTATGGCGCCGTGTCTCGCATGAGCGAAGACACGGCTAAAACAAAATCTTCCGGGATTTGATTTTCGAAGTTTCAGCCGTGTCTCACGCTAGTGGACACGTCTATTGTATGGCGCCGTGTCTCGCATGCGCGAAGACACGGCTAAAACAAAGAAGTACGAAGGTAGAAGGATAAATACACAGCCCCGGCATGTTAGCCGTGTCCCGCATGCGCGGAGAAAGGGCTAAAACTTACCCTCTCGCCAACCCACTTTTTTATTCCTTATTTTTTATTATTTATTTTTTATTTCAAATGCCCTTCAAAACCCTTTGCCATTTCGCCATAATTCCATTTGGAAAGAATTTCAGCGTTGGCCTGTTTTATTTTTTCTTCGGGCAGGTGCAGGGCCTGCTTCAAAAAATGGGAAAGAGAAGCCGTATCGCCCAACGGATACATAAACCCATTTTGACCCTCCCTTATCATATCATAACCGCTGCCAACGCGGCTGCTGCCAATAACCGCGCAACCCGATGCAATGGCTTCATGAATGCTGACGCCCCATGGCTCGTAGGCCGCAGGATGTACAAATACCTTTGTCAAAGCATACCAGGCAGGTAATTGCACATAAGGAACATAACCGGGAAAAACAATTTTCAAGTGCGGATGGGCATTGGCTAATTTTTCAAGATCAGGTCGTAAGGGCCCATCACCAATCATTACCAATTGTACGCCGCTATCACCCAATCTTGTAAATGCTTGCAGTAATTCCATCGGGTTTTCACGATCCACCCATTTACAAATACCCAGTATTATAGGCCTTGCGTCAAGGCTATATCGTTGCCGGAGTATATCCGCCTGTTGGGTTGTAGCCAGGGTTCGGGCAAAAAAGGCAATATCCACACAATAAGGCCAACGCTTCCATTTAGATGTGGCCACACCCATTTTTGCCAGGTAGGCATCCCCTACTTTGCCCGAGCTAAAAAAATGGCTGAAATGCCGGTAGGCAACCGACAGGTAAATACGTCGCAACCCCAATTCATAAAAGGGCTTATCCCAAACCACCGAATCAATGCGTAATCCGCAGGGAATACCCAATGACCTTGCAGCATGCAGCAGGGGTGCAAAACCACTTTTCCATCCATTGGCAACCAGGTAACGCACCCCATTCTGCCGCAGCAAATCCGCAAAGGCTGCCGGTTGGTTTTCATCCACCTGCTTCCAGGTGTAACCGCCTGTTAAGTCGATACCCCAGGAAAGTGAAGCACCGGTTTCGGTGTCAGTATCGGCGGAAGTGCCCACCTGCTGCCAGTAATACACCACGAATGGCATATCAGCACGGTTGCCCTGCATCCACCGGAAAAAGGGAGCATCGAATTGCGTAGGCTTGGCGAGGAGGAAGGAGAGCATGGAAGTTAATGGATAGTGGATAATGGATAATGGATAGTTGGCAAAAAGTCAATGAGTGAATTTGTTAGGTGTAGTTTAGTTTTGTTTAGGATGGTTTAGGATAGTTTGGGAATACGGGCAGGTGCAAAGCGCCAAAAAACGCCGAAGGCACTAAACCACACTAAACGCGCAGCAATAAACGCCGCAGGCACTGAATCATCCTAAACGCCGCAGGCACTGAACCATACTAAACGCGCAGCACTAAACCACACTAAACCTTTCGAGAACTTCCACCCACCGTTTTCCATACGCTTCCCAGGTAAAGGGGATGGCGGCATTTACGGCGGCTTCGGCCATGGATGGGATGGTTTCGGGATGTTCGGCAAACCGGCACATCGCCTGCAGCAATGCCGCATCGTTGCCCGGTTCTATTACCATGCCACCGTTACTATGGCCCAGTAAATCGGGGCCCGCGGTAGCGGTGGTGGTTATTACCGGCAAACCACAAATCATGGCTTCGAGAATGACCTGCGCAAAGCCTTCAAAATAACTGGGAAATAAAAACACATCGGCGGATGCAAACAATGCTGCACGGTCGTTGGGATGAATAGCGCCCAGCACTTCAATACCTTCGGGCACTTTAAACCCCGCCGGACGATTATCGTAGCCGGCAGCCAGCAAACGACAACCCGGGTAACGTTGGTGAAAATCTTTCCATACTTCACACAACCAGGGGAAACCTTTGCGGGCAGTGAGGGAACCGAAGAATAGAAATTTCAAATTGGAGATTTGAGATTTCAAATTTGAAATTTCAAATCTCAAATCCCCCAAATCCGTTCCATATGCATTCACCGTAATCTTTCCCTCCGGTACCCCATTCTCCGTATATGTTTTTTTGGTAAAAGCCGAAGCCACTACAATATGATCGGCCAACTCGATTTCCTGCAATTCCACTTCAATATTGCGCTGCGTTTTGGGCGCTAGTTCGGCGGCCCATTCAGGATACGATTCCCTGAGTTGGGCAAATACTTTCTCCTTCGCCAGCGGATGCGCAATACTGGCATCGAGTATAAATGGCTTACCTGCCTTGCGACAGCGTTCGGCAATGATCCAGCTACTCGTATCAAATCCTATTACCACATCTGCATTATCAATCAACCGCTGCGGCAATTGCTGCTGAAAATCGCGGTTACGCGGGTAAAAAACTTCATCATTGCCCTGCTTCAATTGCTGATGACGGTACAGTGCAATGGCCTCCTTTACCGGTTGCAGGTGCAATTTTCCTTTGGGCAAACCGGGCACCACCCGTTTCATTAATAATTTTTCCTTACCCAGTTTTTTTGCAAGGTTCCACCACCATGCATCGGGGGTATCAGGAAAAGCGATTCCGGTGGCAAAGCATTGTAACACACCTTGCTTATGGAGTGCAGCAGCTAGCCGGGGTGCGTATTGGGTGCCGGGATGGGTGAGGAGGGTGTTCATTGGTTGAAAAGTTGATAGGTTGAAAAGTTGACGAGTTGAAAAGTTAACGGGTTGACGCTGG
Source organism: Chitinophagaceae bacterium (assembly GCA_041740575.1). Classification (GTDB taxonomy): domain Bacteria; phylum Bacteroidota; class Bacteroidia; order Chitinophagales; family Chitinophagaceae; genus Phnomibacter. Next base: position 62,275 of record JBGSLS010000057.1, read on the forward strand.
AAATAAGGAATAATTAATAAGAAATAATAAATAAGGAAGTGAAGGCACGGCAACTTAACAAAGCCCCTTTACATTTTAAGTCTTAGCCGTGTCTCCCAACGGGGACACGGCGCAAACCATCAAAAAAAATCCAAATATCAATTCGTTTTATTTGCTACCAAACGCCGTGTCCACTACCGTGAGACTCGGCTAAAACACTAAAGATTGATTTGTTGACGGTGGAAATAAGGAATAATTAATAAGAAATAATAAATAAGGAAGTGAAGGCACGGCAACTTAACAAAGCCCGTTTACATTTTTACCCACAAGCTGTTCCTGAGTCTTAGCCGTGTCTCCCACCGGGGACACGGCTGTAACACAAACATGAAAGCCCCGGTGCGTGGCCCTGGTGCGTGTCTCCACGCACCGGAAGACCCACGCACCTTTATCGCAACGTCCCTGTTGGGAGACGTTGTTCGAATTCACTTCAGCCACTCTTCCAGTTTTGCCACCGAATGATCAATGGTAAATTGCTGTAAATGCGCATGCAAATCATCTGCGTCGATACGAAGCGGATTCGTAAGTGCAGTTTCTATGGCAGCGGCAAGTGCCGCCGGGTTACCGCTTTCAAAATAATGGCAAAAAGGACCACCTACTTCGGGCATGCCACCCTGGTTACTTACCACCATGCGGCATCCGCAGGCCAATCCTTCGGCCACCACCATACCCATGGGTTCCATGCGGCTTGGCACTACCATTATTTGGCTGGTTTGCATGAGGCGGACGAGATGAGGTTGGGGGAGGGATCCTGCCCCCCCCGGCCCCCCCGCAAGGGGGGAGACGGGTTCAGATGAAATTTCGGCTGATGCGTTAATTCTATATATTTTAAGTTGTTCTGCGAGCGCTATGAGTTTTTCACGGTCGGGGCCATCGCCAACGATGGTAAGGCTGAAGGCGATACGCTTTGCCTTTAGTATGGCACAGGCTTCGAGCAACAAATCTGCGCCCTTATCGCTTACGAGGCGGCCGGCGAATAAAATGGAGCCGGGGATGCGGGGGGTAGTGCCGGGTGTAAAAACATCGGAACGGAAGGGACTATAAATAACTTCACAGCTTTTATACAGCGATGCAATGTAGCCGCTGCACGCACAATTTTTCTTTGCCATATAGTTGGCCACCCATTGCTTCAGCCGCTGTTGCCAGGGCCGCGATCCGCCATCGTACCAAAGTGCGGTGTGGTGCGACAGGTACAGTGCTTTCCCACTCAGCAGCCACGCGGGTATACCCTTGAGCGATACATTGAACATGATGACTTTATCGGCGGCGCGCATGGCGGCTACCTGTTGGCGGAAGGGGGTGTTGCGGAGGATGAGTGGCCCCCACCCCGACCCTCCCCCGCTGGGGGGAGGGAGTGCGTCGTCAGCGGAAATTGTGGGGTGGTGGGGATGGGTGTGGGGATGGTAGGTTGGGTGGTGGGGCTGGTGGGTTGGGTCGTAGGGCTGGTGGGTTGGGTCGTAGGGCTGGTGGGTTGGGTCGTGGGGCTGCACCCCACGTATGGGTGAATCGCCCCGTTGGGGCTGGCCTTCTTTTTCCTTTTCATCATCGTAGGGCTGCACCCCACGTATAGGTGAATCGCCCCGTTGGGGCTTGGATGGAGCGTTAGGTTGCTCAGGGGTTTCGGAGATAACCGTAACCTGGTAGCCCTTTTTGCTGAGCGCTTCTGCCCAATAGTGGACTACGTATTGGAGGCCACCGATGGACGGGAGGGTTTGGGGGGAGTAGAGGATGACCCTCACTCCTGCCGTTTCAGCAGGCAAGCCCTTCCCCTCTCCAAAGGAGAGGGGTGCCCCTGTGTTAGCTTTTTTATGGAAGGGTTGCATTAATGATATAATCAGTCAGGAAGAATTGTTTCGTTCATTTTCAATATCCGTTTATCGACAGTGTCGCGGCGGTTGTATGATTTCTTTAGCATAGACGCTGCTAAATCCCCTCCACGGGATGAGTGGCCGACGAAGGAGGACGGGGTGGGTGCTTAAGAAGCCTAATCAACACCCACCCCGCCTGTGCCGAAACGAACTTACAAAATGCGAAAACCCGGGTCGTCACAGGCACCCCTCCAAAGGAGGGGATTGGCCTTGCAACGACCCGACTCAGCATTCATCATTCCACATTGGTTTGCATAGACGCCGCTAAATCCCCTCCACGGGAGGGGTGGCCGACGAAGGAGGACGGGGTGGGTGTTTAAGAAGCCTAATCAACACCCACCCCGCCTGTGCCGGAAAGACTTTACAAAATGCGATAACCCGGGTCGGCACAGGCACCCCTCCAAAGGAGGGGATTGGCTTTGCAGCGACTTATTCATCATTCCACATTCAATGTCGTTTACTTAAGGTTTTACAACTGTTTATAGTTCATTGATGGTGGTTTTTTCTGTGTTTTCTTTCTTGGATTAGTTCTGTTTGGTCTTATTAGTTCTGTTGTTGATTGAAGTATCTTATCCATAGCTTTTAT